>NZ_LVVY01000120.1 GCF_001650025.1 Devosia elaeis
TCGTCGGGACCCTATGCGCATGGCGCTACCGGTCCTTAGGCAGCTTTTCACGGTAGATATCGCCTTGCCGGGCTCGTGCGCGCCATGGCCGGGCCTTGTTAAGCGCAATGTCGTAGGCTGGGTCGAGCCTGTCGAGTGACGCCAGCGCCAACCCGGCCCCCGGCCCTTCAACCCTGGCGCACCAGCGGCCATCCGGCCCGACAATACCGGCGGCACCTTTGTCGGCCTCTTGGGACGGCGTTGCCGCTGCGATCCATAAATTATTGAGCCCGGCATGAGCGCGCAGAGCGATTTGAAAGTGTTCAGGCACGCCATACGATCCGAATAGCACGGCATCGACTCCCAGCGTCTCGTATTCGCGAAACACTTCAACGAACTGCGATTCGATGCAGATCGCACACCCCAACCGGTATCCATCCAGGTCGAAGACCAACGGTTCGGTGCCCGGCGTGTACCAGGATTGCAGCTCGGTATTCGAGAGGAACCGCTTGTCGTAACGGCCCACTAGGCTGCCAGACGCGTCCAGAACGTAAAGGCTATTATGCGGCGGATAGACGTCCGAGAAACGGTGCGCACCCCCTACGATCGCGGCAATACCGAGGCTCCCGCAGAGAAGGCCAATTTCCGCCAGCTCGGCGTCCTGCCCCGCCCAATCGTAGTTCCTCCAGCTCTGCGGCGATGCAATCTGGTTCTTGGCATAACCCGACAGGGCGCCCTCACAGAAAACCACGAGGCGCGCGCCGCTAGTCGCCGCTCCGGCAATCAACTGCCTGATCGCAGCTCCATTGGCCGCAATGTCGGACGAGACCAAGCTTTGTGCGGCAGCAATGACAAGCGGGGAACCCTCGCTCACAGGCTCTGCTCGGTGATGAACGCATCGAACGCGGCCAGCACCTGCCCGCGAATGGCGTCGTTTTCCATGAACAATTCGTGCCGCGCCCCGGGGATCACCATGTGCCGCCCGGTGCGCAGGCGCAGGCCCAGGCTTTCGATGGCCGGCGTCGAAACGATCCGGTCCCGCGCCGCCGCCAGCATCAGCAGCGGAATCTTGATCTGGCCCGGAAAGCTGTCCTTGCCCGCATCGACCATGGCGCGCATGGCCGCGGCCAGCCAGCGGAAGGTGGGCGACCCCAGATAGAGCGCGTCATTGGCGCGGACCGTCTCCACCATGCGCGTATAGCGCAGCATGTCCGAGGTCAGCGGATTATCCGGATACATGGCTTCATCGGGCCTTTTGTCGCCCCGGCGCGCCATCGGCAGGCGGCCCAGCCCGACGAAACTCGCCGCCTCGGCGAACAGGGCCCAGCGCGCCAGGCTGTCCTCCATGCCATACAGGCCCACCATGGGCGTGGAGAGAAACACCCGGTCGAACATCATCCGGTCGCGGCTCGCCGCATAAAGGCTGGCCAGCCCGCCCATGGAATGGCCCACCAGATAGAAGGGCAGCGGGCAATCGGGCAGCAGGATATCGGCGTGGAAAGAGCGCAGGTCGGTCCAGTAATCGTCGAAGCGGTCCACATAGCCCAGCATGCGATTGCCGATCAGCCGGTCGGAGCCACCCTGCCCGCGCCAGTCGAACGTGGCCACCGCAAAGCCGCGCTGGCGGAAATCCTCGATGGTCTCGAAATATTTCTCGATATATTCGGTCCGCCCCTGCACGAGGCAGATCGTGCCTTTCGGCGCGCCCCTGCCCTTGGGCCAGAGCGCATAGCGCAGCCGCACCTTGTCCGAGGTGGTGAAATAGCCCACCCGCGCCCCCTCCGGCACCGGATTGGTCGGGATCACGGTCAGTTTGGGTCCGTTGGGATCGACTTGGGCGCTCACATTCGGCCTCGCAGAGATGTCTGGGCCTGGACCATATCGGGCAGCGGTAAAAAGAAAAGCCAGCAACCGGGAGGGTGCTGGCTTTTCTGTCTGTACGGCTCCATGCGGGGGGCGGATGAAGGAACCGACAGGATGCGTGAACCCGAACCGGCTCATTCCGGCCTCGTCCACATGCCCCGTTCTATAGCCCCCACCCTGAACATTGCCGGAGCGTCCCGTTCATCTGCCGTTCATCCCAGCGGCCAGAGTTCCTCCGGCGCCCGGCCGATGGCCTGCGCCAGATGCGCCCGCGCTGCCGCTTCGAAGGCTTCCGGCCAGGCAAGGCCCAGCGTGGCGGCCATTGCCCGCGCCCGCGGCAGGAACAGCCGGGCCAGCGCCAATTGCGCCGCGATCAGCGAAGCCGGCTCCGCGCGCGGATAGGGCAGATTTTCCAGCGCCGCGATATCGGCCGGCGCCAGCAGCCTGTTGAGATGCAGCATCCCGCCCCGGTCGGCCAGCGGCAATTGCTCCTGCATCAATTGCACCAGCATGTCGCGCAGCATCCCGGTGCCCGTCACCATGGTCACATATTCGCGCCGGCCCAGCGTCACCGGCGTCAGCCCCAGAATGCGGATGAATTCGAGGATCATGGCTTCGATCCGCTGCGGATCGGGACGATGCGCCGGCAGGCTGGGCGCCAATTGTGCATAAAGGTTCTGCGGATCGTGCAACGGCTTGATCCCGTCCTGGGCCTGCCGGCCCAATCGTCCGTCCTCGGGCAGGTGCAGGTCGACCCGCAGCCAGCTTTCGGTGATGGCGTTGATCAGCATGCCGCCCCGCTGCCACACCTTGAAATAGATGAGAGGCTCCCGCCCTCCAGCCAGTCCCGCCACCAGGCCTCGATGGCCGCGTGGCGCTCGGCCGGCGCCAGGCCCAGGAGGTCCACGTCGCTCCATTGATCGGCCTGTCCCTTGCCGAAGGACCCGCCCAGGAACAGGGCATCGAACAATCCGGACGAAGGCGCGGCCGTGCGCACCTCGCCGATGAAATCGTCAGCTTGCATGATGGCCTCCCATGGGCGCCAGACTAGGTCATCCGCGCCCCTCATGGCCACTCGCAACGCCTCTTGAACCCCTCCAATCGCCACCTACATCTATGCTGTCCGCCGGTTGTTCCGGGGACCCCGGCCCTCGTCGCAGACCGGACTCGCCGCTTTCGGGAGTTCAAGACGGCATGGGCCGAGATCACACGTTGCTCAAGGAGAATGTGACAAATGCAGACCTACGATTTTTCCCCCTTCTACCGTTCCACCGTCGGTTTCGACCGGCTGTTCAATCGCCTCGATTCCCTGGTCGGGCAGGAAACCAAGACCTATCCGCCCTACAATATCGAGCGCACCGGCGATGATGCCTATCGTATTTCCATCGCCGTAGCCGGCTTCTCCAATGGCGACATCGCCGTGGAGACCAAGGAGAACAGCCTGGTGGTCAAGGGCGCCAAGCCCGCCGACAACGCGGACAGCAAGCGCGAATTCCTCCATCGCGGCATTGCCGAGCGCGCCTTCGAGCTGCGCTTCCAGCTTGCCGATTATGTCGAGGTCACCGGCGCCAATCTCGAGAACGGCCTGCTGCATCTGGAACTGAAGCGCGAATTGCCCGAAAGCAAGAAGGCGCGCACCATCCAGATCAATGGCGGCAGCGCTGCCATCGAGGACAAGTCGGTTAACTAGGCGCCGGCGCTTGCGCAAGATCGCTCCGTTGGAGCGATCTCAGGTGACTGGGCCATGAGAGCTACGCTCGAGCGGCGGCTCGAATGGCAATCCTTTCCGACGTCCATCGGAAATGACGAAGGCGCGGTCCTCCGGGGCCGCGCCTTTTCGTTTGGCCGTATCGTCCACTTACCCCGGGCGGACCTTGAGGGAACGAGTCCGGCGCTCCGCCAGTTGATGGGATGCAGGCCCGGCTCTCCCTTCAACATGCGTCAGGACAATCCATGAAAACCCCATCCATCGCCCTCAAGTCCAATGCCAAATCCGCCGTGATCGAGGTGCTCAACGCCCGGCTGGCCGATGCCATCGACCTGGCGCTCATCACCAAGCAGGCGCATTGGAATCTCAAGGGCCCCACTTTTATCGCCGTGCACGAAATGCTCGATCCCATGCGCGCCCAGCTCGATAGTCATGTCGACACCATCGCCGAGCGCATCGCCCAGCTCGACGGCATTGCCCTGGGCACCAGCCAGGTCGTGGCCAAGGCCACCAATCTCGATCCCTACCCCACCGATATCCGCAAGGTCGCCGACCATCTGGCCGCCCTGGCCGACCGCTATGCCAATCTGGCCAACCAGGTACGCGAGGACATCGACGCCACGGACGAAGCCGGAGACGCCGACAGCGCAGATATCCTCACCGCCTTCTCCCGCGATCTCGACAAGAATCTGTGGTTCATCAAATCCCATCTCGAATAAGGCAGGCGGGCAGGGCCATCGCGCCCTGCCCCGCTTTTCACGGCGCTGCCCGGAGAATAAGCCCTATGACATCTTTTGCATCAGCATAGGCAAACGCGCGCCATTCATTGGCAAAAATAGGAATTTTGCACAAAACACACGCAATGCGCACATGATTTAGGCATATCAGGCACCATAACGCCGATAAAGTCCTATCACTCCTATTCTTAAATCCTGCCTTTCCTATTCTTTTTCAGCAAAGTCCAACTTTGCCGCTTGCTCCGCATTTTGAATTATGCAAATGTGCAGGCGTTAGGGCAGCATATCTGTCCTATCTGACGCGCCGCCCCGCTCTCCGCGGCCAGCGCGCACGCTGGTCCGGCTGGACCGCTAGTCGATAGCGGAAACGGACAGGCGGGGCTAAAATCAAGCCCGAATTACGAGCGGCCATTTGGATGCAGTGCCGCTCCCCAACACATGGACGCGAGTGCTCATCCGAGCCGTACCCGCAAAGTACGACCCGAAATGGACGCCGCGCCCCTGAGGACCAGATGCATCCAGCGGGCCGGCCCCACCGGCAACAACAGGATGCGCACGCGATTAGCATAGCCCCCCGAAGGGCGCCGAACAGAACGAGGTTGAGCATGGCAAACGTACGGACCGGAATTCCCGCCCAGTCGAGCACGGCCAATACCAAAACCTTAATTCTCGACGGCAAGCGCGTCGCCGGCCGCCCCGCGGCGCAGGGTCTTTACGACCCCGCCAACGAGCACGATGCCTGCGGCATCGGCATGATCGCCAATATCAAGAACAAGCCCAGCCACGAAGTGGTCGAGAAGGGTCTCGAAATCCTCGAGAATCTCGAACATCGCGGCGCCGTGGGTGCCGATCCGCTCATGGGCGATGGCGCCGGCATCCTGGTGCAGACCCCGCATGCCTTCTTCCAGAAGGTCATGCCCTTCGCCCTGCCGGAGAAGCATCACTATGCCGTGGCGATGATCTTCTACCCCAATGTGGAGGCGCTGCGCGACCGCTGCGCCGAAGTCGTGCGCCGCTGCCTCGCCCAGGAAGGCCTGACCCTGCTCGGCGAGCGCGTCGTGCCCACCAATAATGGCCGGCTCAGCCGTGGTGTCATCGAGACCCAGCCGATCATCGAGCAGATGGTCGTCGCCCGCCCCCAGGGCCTCTCGCTCGACGAGTTCGAGCGCAAGCTGCTCATCGTGCGCAAGGTCATTTCCAACACCGTCTATAAGGACGTGCCCGAGAGCGATGCCGATAACGGCTTCTATGTCGTCTCCATGTCGGCGCGCACCCTGGTCTATAAGGGCATGTTCCTGGCCGACCAGCTTGGCGCCTTCTATCTCGACCTGCATGACGAGGCCTTCGAAAGCGCCATCGCGCTCGTGCATCAGCGCTTCTCGACCAATACCTTCCCCTCCTGGAAGCTGGCCCATCCCTATCGCATGACCACCCATAATGGTGAGATCAACACCATTCGCGGCAACGTCAACTGGATGGCCGCCCGCCAGGCATCCGTGTCCTCGCCCCTGTTCGGCGACGACATCACCAAGATCTGGCCCATCTCCTATGAAGGCCAGTCCGACACCGCCTGCTTCGACAACGCGCTCGAATTCCTGGTGCGCGGCGGCTATTCCCTGCCCCACGCCGCCATGATGCTGATCCCCGAAGCCTGGGCCGGCAATCCGCTGATGGATGAGCAGCGCCGCGCCTTCTATGAATATCACGCTGCCCTGATGGAGCCCTGGGACGGCCCCGCCGCCATGTCGCTCAGCGATGGCCGCTATGTCGTGGCCACGCTCGACCGCAACGGCCTGCGGCCCGCCCGCTACCTCGTCACCAAGGAAGGCCATGTCGTCCTGGCCTCCGAATCCGGCGTGCTCGACATTCCCGACGAGGACATCGTCGAACGCTGGCGCCTCCAGCCCGGCCGCATGCTGCTGATCGATCTCGAGGAAGGCCGCATCATCTCCGACGAGGAGATCAAGCAGGCCCTGGCCACCAAGAATCCCTACAAGGAATGGCTGGCCCGCACCCAGATCGTGCTGGAAGACCTGCCCGCCGTGCCCCCCAAGGCGCCCGAGCCGACCGATGCCCTGCTCGATCGCCTCCAGGTCTTCGGCTATACCCAGGAAGACGTGAAGCTTTTGATGGCGCCCATGGCGACCACGGGCCAGGAAGCCGTCGGCTCCATGGGCACGGACACGCCCATTTCGGCGCTCTCCAACAAGCCCAAGCTGCTCTACACCTATTTCAAGCAGAACTTCGCCCAGGTCACCAACCCGCCCATCGACCCGATCCGCGAGGAATCGGTGATGAGCCTGGTGTCCTTCATCGGTCCGCGCCCCAATATCCTCGACCTGGCCGGCTCGGCCCGGGAGAAGCGCCTGGAAGTGCGCCAGCCCATCCTCACCAATGAGGATTTGGAAAAGATCCGCGCCATCGGCGACATCGCCGACAACCAGTTCAAGACCAAAACCATCGACATCACCTATCCGGCCGCCAATGGCCCGGAAGGCATGGAAGCGGCCATCGCCGCCATCTGCGAGGAGGCCGAGGCCGCCGTTCGCGGTGAATACAACATCATCATCCTGTCCGACCGGCTGGTCTCGGCCGAGCGGCTGGATATCCCCACGCTGCTGGCGCTGGCGGCCGTGCATCACCACCTGATCCGCAAGGGGTTGCGCACCTCGACCGGCCTCGTGGTCGAAACCGGCGAAGCTCGCGAAATCCACCACTTCGCCATGCTGGCCGGCTACGGCGCCGAAGCCATCAACCCCTATCTGGCCTTCGAGGCCTTGCAGGCCCTGCACGCCGAAGGGAACTATCCCGAGGAAGTCTCGGCCGACGAAGTCGTCTACCGCTATATCAAGTCGGTGGGTAAGGGCCTCCTCAAGGTCATGTCCAAGATGGGCATTTCGACCTACCAATCCTATTGCGGCGCGCAGATTTTCGACGCGGTCGGGCTCAATTCCGATTTCGTGAAGAAGTATTTCTTCGGCACCGCCACCTCCATCGAGGGCGTGGGCCTGCGCGAAGTCGCCGAGGAAACCGTGCGGCGCCATGCCGAGGCCTTCGGCGACGATGCCGTGCTCAAGAAGGCGCTCGATGTCGGCGGCGAATATGCCTATCGCATCCGCGGCGAAAAGCATGCCTGGTCGCCCGATCTCGTCGCCGATCTCCAGCATGCCGTGCGCACCGCCGAGGAAAGCCCGGAAACCGCGCAGGAGCGTTACGACAGCTTCGCCCACCGCGCCAATTCCGGCGAAAACGGCTACATGGCCATCCGCCATCTGTTCGATATCCGGCCCATCGGCCCGCAGATCGGCATCGACGAGGTCGAGCCCGCCGTCGATATCGTGCGCCGCTTCGTCACCGGCGCCATGAGCTTCGGCTCGATCAGCCGCGAGGCCCATACCACTTTGGCCATCGCCATGAACCGCATCGGCGGCAAGTCCAATACCGGCGAAGGCGGCGAGGAGCCCGATCGCTACAAGCCCCTGCCCGATGGCTCGCGCAATCCGTTGCGCAGCGCCATCAAGCAGGTGGCCTCGGGCCGCTTCGGCGTCACCACCGAATATCTGGTCAATTCCGACCAGATCCAGATCAAGGTCGCGCAGGGCGCCAAGCCCGGCGAAGGCGGCCAATTGCCCGGCCACAAGGTCGACTGGATCGTCGCCAAGACCCGCCATTCGACGCCCGGCGTGGGCCTCATCTCGCCCCCGCCGCATCACGACATCTATTCCATCGAAGATCTGGCCCAGCTCATCTACGACCTCAAGAACGTCAACGAGGCCGCCGATATCTCGGTCAAGCTGGTCTCCGAGGTCGGCGTGGGCACGGTGGCGGCGGGCGTCGCCAAGGCGCGCGCCGATCACATCACCATTTCCGGCTATGACGGCGGCACTGGGGCTTCGCCCCTGACCTCGCTCAAGCATGCCGGCGGGCCCTGGGAAATCGGCTTGGCCGAAACCCACCAGACCCTGGTGCTCAATCGCCTGCGCTCCCGCGTCGTCCTGCAGGTCGATGGCGGGCTCAAGACCGGCCGCGACGTGCTGATCGGCGCCCTGCTCGGTGCCGACGAATTCGGCTTCTCAACCGCCCCGCTGATCGCGGCCGGCTGCATCATGATGCGCAAGTGCCATCTCAACACCTGCCCGGTTGGCGTCGCCACCCAGGACCCGGTTTTGCGCAAGCGCTTCAAGGGCACGCCCGAGCATGTCATCACCTATTTCTTCTATGTCGCCGAGGAGCTGCGCGGCCTCATGGCGCAGCTCGGCGCCCGCACGCTCAACGAGCTGATCGGCCGGTCCGACCTGCTCGACCAGCGCCGCGCCGACGACCACTGGAAGAGCCATGGCATCGACCTGTCGAAGATTTTCTACAAGCCCGAGCCCATCGGCGGCGACAGCCTCTACAATACCGAGCGGCAGGACCATCACCTGGAAAACGTGCTCGACCGCAAGCTGATCGAGCTCGCCACCCCGGCGCTGGAAAGCGGCACGCCCGTGCAGATCGAGCTGCCCATCCGCAGCCGCGACCGCTCGGCCGGCGCCATGCTCTCGGGCGCTCTCGCCAAGAAGTATGGCCATGAGGGCCTCAACGAGGACACGATCTCGATCACCCTGCGCGGCACGGCCGGCCAGGCCTTCGGCGCCTTCCTCGCCAAGGGCATTTCCATCGACATGATCGGCGACGCCAACGACTATGTCGGCAAGGGCCTCGCCGGCGGCCGGATCGTCGTGCGTCCTTCCGACCAGGTCTCGTTCGACCCCAACAAGTCGATCATCGTCGGCAATACGGTCCTTTATGGCGCCACCGAAGGCGAGGCCTATTTCCGCGGCATTGCCGGCGAACGCTTCGCCGTGCGCAATTCCGGCGCCATCGCGGTGGTCGAGGGCACCGGCGATCATGGTTGCGAATACATGACGGGCGGCCTCGTCGTCGTCATCGGCCCCACCGGCCGCAACTTCGCCGCCGGCATGTCTGGTGGCGTGGCCTATGTGCTGGATGAAGACGGCACCTTCCGCAGCCGCTGCAACCTCGCCATGGTCGATCTCGAGCCGGTCCAGGAAGAAGAAGACCTGATGCGCAAGCTCCACCACCATGGCGGCGATCTCGAATGGCATGGCCGGGTCGACATTTCCGGCGACATGACCAAGCATGACGACGAGCGCCTGCACCAGCTCATCTCCAACCATCTGCACTATACCGGCTCCACCAAGGCCAAGCAGATCCTGGAGAACTGGGTCGAGATGCGCCCGAAATTCGTCAAGGTCATGCCGGTCGAATATCGCCGCGCCATCCTCGAAATGGAAAAGAAGCGCTCTTCGGGCGCTCACGCGGCGGCCGAGTGATGAATGTAGAGACCCTGAGCCTTTTGGCTCTAGCGCTCGGGGCTCTCTACTCTCTGTTTGGCGCATCTGCGATAGTGCTCAGAGGGAGCACAGTTTTTTGGAGATGGCTTCGGTCAAAATGGCCACAGACGAAGCGGGATATCAGCAGCATAATAATCCCCACAACTGCTGACCTTGCGAAGTACGGAAGCCACAGAACAACAAAGAAAGCGGTAAGGCGAATAAGTTCTGAACTAAGAACCCAGATAAACATGACTCAAGAACGCATTGAATACGTCAAATTTGCATTCTTTATTATGTACCTGGGCTTTATTGTCCGAATTTTTTGGCTGAAGCTTTCGTAGAGGATCTGAATTATGGGTAAGGTAACAGGCTTTCTCGAAATCGACCGCGAGGAACCGCGCTACGAGCCGGCGTCCGACCGCATCCGCCATTGGGGCGAATTCACCATTCCGCTGAGCGAGGGCCGGGTCACCGACCAGGCCGCGCGCTGCATGGATTGCGGCATTCCCTTCTGCCATGGCGACACTGGCTGTCCGGTCCATAACCAGATCCCGGACTGGAACGACCTCGTCTATAACGGCGATTGGGAAGAGGCGGCGCGCAACCTCCACTCCACCAACAATTTCCCCGAATTCACCGGCCGCATCTGCCCCGCCCCCTGCGAGGAAGCCTGCACGCTGAACCTGGAAGACGTGCCGGTCGCCATCAAGACGGTGGAACAGGCCATTGCCGACCGGGCCATCCGCTCCGGCTGGGTCAAGCCGTCCATCCCGGCGGTCAAGACCGGCAAGCGCGTCGCCATTGTCGGCTCCGGCCCCGCCGGCCTGGCCGCCGCCCAGCAGCTGGCCCGCGCCGGCCATGATGTCCATGTCTATGAGCGCGAGCCCAAGGCGGGCGGCCTCATGCGCTACGGCATTCCCGACTTCAAGATGGAAAAGGACCATATCGACTTCCGCGTCACCCAGATGGAAGCCGAAGGCGTCACCTTCCATTACGGCGTCAATGTCGGCGTCACCACGCCTCTCTCGGATTTGCAGCGCGATCACGACGCCGTCCTGCTCGCCGGCGGCGCCGAAAAGCCGCGCGCCGTCGATGTCGAGGGCAATCAGTTCGCCGGCGTTCACTACGCCATGCCCTTCCTCGTGCAGCAGAACCGCCGCGTCGGCGGCGAGGACGTGTCGAACGAATTCCAGCTCACCGCCGCCGGCAAGCATGTCGTGGTGGTGGGCGGCGGCGACACCGCTTCGGACTGCGTCGGCACCGCCTTCCGCCAGGGCGCCATCGCCGTCACCCAGCTCGACGTGCGCCCCATGCCGCCCGAACTGGAGAACAAGCTGACCAATTGGCCCAATTGGGCGGTCAAGATGCGCACCTCCTCCTCCCAGGCCGAAGGCGCCATTCGCGAATTCGCCGCCGGCACCATGAAGATCCTGGGCAATGCCAAGGGTCACGTCACCGGCGTCGAATGCGCCCGCGTCGATCGCAAGCGCCAGCCCATTCCCGGCACCGAATTCATCATCAAGGCCGATCTGGTGCTCTTCGCCATCGGCTTTGCCGGCCCCGTCCAGGAGGGCATGCTGACCGAGCTCGGCGCCGATCTCGACAAGCGCGGCAATCTCTTCGCCGATACGATGAGCTACAAGACCACCCAGCCCAAGGTCTATGCCGCCGGCGACATGCGCCGCGGCCAGTCCCTCGTCGTCTGGGCCATCCGCGAAGGCCGCCAGGCCGCCCGCTCGATCGATTTCGATCTCATGGGCAGGACGGATTTGCCGCGCTAGAAGCGGAAATTACCGCAAACGTCATGGCCCGGCTTGTCCGGGCCATCCAGGAATGCTTCAACCGAACTGGATCACCCGGACAAGCCGGGTGATGACGCCATTGAGAGGCTTTCGCGTGCCCCAGGTCCCCTACATCGTCGACCAGCTCATCTCCGCCAAGGCCATCGCCGCCCGCGTCGAGGCCCTGGCGGCCGAGATCACCGAGACCTTCAAGGACACCGAAAAGCTCGTCGTTGTCGGCCTCTTGCGCGGCTCCTTCATCTTCATCGCTGACCTGGTGCGCGAAATCGACCTGCCGGTTGAAGTCGATTTTCTCGAGGCCTCGTCCTATGGCGACGGCATGGAATCGAGCCGCGAAGTGCGCATCCTCAAGGACCTGCGCGGCGAGATCGCCGGGCGCGACGTGCTGGTGGTCGAGGACATCATCGATACCGGCCACACGCTCAAACACGTGCTCGAAATCCTCGAGACCCGCCACCCCCGCCGCATGGAAGTCTGCGCCCTCCTCAACAAGCCCTCCCGCCGCGAGGCCGAAGTCCCCGCCCGCTGGATCGGCTTCGACATTCCCGACGAATTCGTCGTCGGCTACGGCATCGACTACGCACAGAGAAACCGCAACCTCCCCCATATCGGCAAGGTGCGTTTCGTCGAATAGCCGCTCCCGTCTCTTCGCCCGCCGTCACCTCCACCAGCTGCCCCCCACCCACCAAT
>NZ_LVVY01000121.1 GCF_001650025.1 Devosia elaeis
TAAGACTGAAACCGGACCACCCTATGGGGTCAGGCCACAATGCTTGCCTCCAGGTCGGTTTCCGTGAGGGGACGGCTGGAAAGCCTCGCAGCGCGTCGCGCATCTGCGACGATCTTCGCAAGCGTCGCTTGTGTCGTGCCCCCGAGACGCGCCGCATACCTATGAAGGTCGATGTCGGCTAGATCCTGCCCCAAGCAATAGCGCAGGACGGCAAGCCGTTCGTTCAGTGTGGGAAGGGTCACGTGCAGATGGGTTTCCAGCCGGCCCGCGCGTAGCAACGCCGGGTCCAACAGGTCCGGTCGGTTGCACATGCCCATGACTAGGACGCCCTCGCGACCGTTTATGCCATCGAGCTGTTCGAGCACCGCGTTCACCGCCGTGTTCCACCAGGTATAGTTGGCGCCGGCGCCACGTGACGGGAGCGCGTCGCATTCATCGATCACGAGCAGGGCCGGTGCGCGGCTGCGTGCCTGGTCAAAGGTATCGCGCACTGCCTTGCAGAAGTCGCCGAGATCGCCGTCCCTGAACGTCATCCATTGAGCAACGGACGTCGGAATGAACTCGACGCCCAGGTAATGGGCGACAGCTTCGGCTGCTCTTGTCTTGCCGCACCCCGGAGGACCCGAAAGCAGCACACCCTTGGAGCATTGCGACCACGGAATGGTGCCATCGCGGAATGCATGCAAGTCCTCGGCGGCAGCCATCGACCAAGCGATCAGCGGAGCCATTCCGTGCAAGTGCTCGAGGCTGATGGCGGGTGTCGTGCGAGGCGATGCGCTGCCGCGCAGGATCATCGCGACATGAGCCGCCGAGACATCTGACCTGCCGAACGCCAACTCAAGGTGGCGCGGTTCGAGATGACCCGGATTTTCGACTGGCGGTGGGGTGTCTGCCCCGGTGTAGAACCGAAGGCAATCGTCGATGACATCCCGGGTAATTTCGACAGCCAGCGTAACTTCGAAAAACTGGTAGATGAGGGTTTGAGGAACGACATCCTCTACGCCTTCGGCAACCGCAACGATGGGGGCCCGCGCTCGCATCGCACTAAGCATGTTCCGCTCGCGCAGGTGGTCACGTTCGGCGCTGTCCTTGGCTTTGGGAGCAAGAAGGAGCGTCAGTCCGGGTGTCCAGGTGGCGGTATCTGCCAAACCGCCTTCCGCATCCGCATCCGCACTGTTACCCGGTGACCCGAGAGCCTTGATCAACAGTTGAGCTACCGGAGTAACCCAGGCGGGACCGGGGACCTTGACCATCGTGGCAGCGCTCGTGCCAATGGCCTCCAAAGCCTCGATATGCTGCAACGCCCGCGCCAGAGCAAAGGCAGCGGCGGCACTTCCGGGGACAATCCGATCGGCAGTCGGGGCGGTATGGACCGTGTCGTCCAGGTCGTCCGTGCCCATGGCGGCCATCAACAGACGAGTTTGCAGAACGTCTAGATGCATGAATTCACGCGCTGCCGTTTGTCGGCCGCGCCCTATGGTGGACTCTGTGCGGAGGAAGCGACGGAAACGGGAGTTTGTGACGCGATGGGTTTCCCCGTCGCGTCCGGCACGTCTCCGTCGCCGGATTGCGCCTGCTAGCGCCGAGCCCTTCGGCCGGTTGTGCCTGCGTCGGTTCTGCCGCCGAGTGTAACGTGCATCATCACTTTCCCTCTCCATCAGGGTTGCTGCGCATCCAATGCGACCTGACGGGTCCGTCCACCCATCGCTCGCAGCCAGACGTTTGATCGCTGGCCTCAGCCAAGAATGCATAAAGGCATGTATCTGACAATACAGAATGTTATCCGATTTTGGGTAACGGACGGAACGGATAGTACGGGAAGGATTGATATTGCATTCCTTCAGTGTGGAATCGAATAGCTAATCTATCCTTTCCGCACCGGAACTATCCTTTATTGATTCGGATGGTGACCTAGGCGGAGAATTATTCTTGTCTTCAAGCTATTTGCTTGCAGATTAGAATCGGATTTAGTGACGGCCAATCGGCAAATAACGCCGAACTACCGTTACCAATCCGGGTCGTTGCCAGTGCCGTTGCCCAACTTCGATTTCGATGAAAAGCTCCTGCAACAGGGGCAAGAGATATCGCTCAAGCTCGACCGCCTCCGCCGGGAAAAATTTCCGCCGGACGCCAAGAAATCGCTGCGTACTTTCACGATGTCGGAAGTTTCGTATTTCCTCGGCGTGACGCCCGGCTACCTCAAGAAGCTGGACTTGCAAGCTAGAGGGCCGAAGCCGCAATTGGGTGGCGGCGGAAGGCGATATTACTCCGCCGAGCAGATGCAGGAGTTGCGGGTCTTCTTGGATCGGAGTCGGCGCGGCAGCTCGAAACCATATTTGGTTCACAGGCAGGCGAGCGAGAAGCTTCAGGTTATCGCCGTCGTCAATTTCAAGGGAGGCAGCGGCAAAACCACCACTGCGGCCCATCTCGCACAGTACCTGGCCCTACGCGGACACCGGGTATTGGCGGTTGACCTCGATCCGCAAGGCTCTTTGTCGGCCCTGTACGGATATCAGCCGGAATTCGACGGAAACAGGTCGATGTATGATGCCATTCGGTATGACGGTAAGCGTGTACCTCTGGCCGACATCCTGGCGCCGACGAATTTCCTCGGTCTCGACGTCGTACCTGCCAATCTCGAGCTTCAGGAGTTCGAATACGACACTCCGATCGCCATGCAATCCGGCACCGACGGCAAGCGCTTCTACATGCGCTTCGGAGGGGCGTTGAAGGAGGTGCAGGATCGCTACGATATCGTAGTCGTGGATTGCCCGCCCCACTTGGGATATCTGACGCTATCCGCCATGACGGCCGCGACGGCGGTACTGGTAACGGTGCATCCCCAGATGCTCGACTTGATGTCCATGAGCCAGTTCCTGCAGATGCTGGGCAGCTTGGCCCGAACCGTGAAGAGTGCCGGCGGCGACCTCAGCATGGATTGGCTGCGGTACCTGATCACCCGGTACGAACCGACCGACATACCGCAGAGCCAGATGTTGGCGTTCATGCAGTCGATGCTGGCGGACGACATCCTTCCCGTACAGATGCTCAAGTCCACGGCCATTTCGGATGCGGGCCTAACGAAGCAGACGCTCTACGAGATCGATCGTGCTGCTTTCGGTCGCGAAACCTACGATCGGGCCATCGCGTCCGTAAACGGCGTCAATGGCGCGATCCTCGACCTCGTTCATGCGGCGTGGGGGAGAGCATGACTTTCACCGCGGTAAAAACGATAGATTTCTTGCGCATTTTCAGTGCCTTGATCGGACACGACGATGGCTAGGAGAAACCCGTTCGTCACTCTTATGGAACCATCGACTGCCGGTGGACGGAGCCAGACATCCGAGATTCGGCCCGCGTATGCGGCAGGAGCTTCACGCGCCATGTTCGAGTCGATTGCGGAATTGCACGATGCTGCTGACCGGCTCACCGCGGGTGAAACCATAGTCGATTTGGATCCTGCTACCCTGGAAGGGTCCTTCGTGAAGGATCGGTTCCATGAAGACCATGAGAGCTATGAAACTCTCCTCGAAGCCATGCGTCACAGCGGACAGCATTCTCCGGTTCTGGTCCGCCCGCATCCCGAAATGGCGGGACGGTTCATGATCGTTTTCGGCCATCGTCGTGTGCGCGCGGCTCGCGAGCTCGGACGACCCGTTCGCGCAGTGATCCGAAAGCTGGAAGATATAGAGCATGTGATTGCTCAAGGGCAGGAGAATGCCGTCCGCGCGAACTTGTCGTTCATCGAGAAGGCTTTCTACGCGGGAGCGCTAACCGCGCAGCGATACGACAATAAGGTGATCATGACCGCGCTGTCGATTACCGCTTCAACGCTATCCGTCCTGCAGTCCGTTGCCGCGCTTCCTCCGGATGTCCTCGAAATGCTGGGCGGCGCCAAGTCGACAGGGAGAAATCGCTGGTATGAACTCAAGCGGTTACTGGACCGGCCCGCGCTGCTCAAACTGGCGCGCGAACTGGTGCAAGATGCGGACCTCCTCAAGCTGGCGCCGGACCAGCGTTTCGAAGCGGTCCTGAAAGCGCTCAAGCAATCGCGGCGCAAGCCGTCAACTCCCGCAGCCACCAAATCGGCCTGGCAACCGGACTCGAAGGCATTCGCGGCCGAGATAACGGTCGCTCAGCGCCGATTTACCTTGGC
The DNA here is from genome assembly GCF_001650025.1 of Devosia elaeis. Classification (GTDB taxonomy): domain Bacteria; phylum Pseudomonadota; class Alphaproteobacteria; order Rhizobiales; family Devosiaceae; genus Devosia; species Devosia elaeis. The sequence goes on from NZ_LVVY01000121.1 coordinate 4,157, forward strand.
CTTGAAAGCGAAACAGGGGAGTGAAGCGGCAGATTTCGGTCGCTACCTGAGCGACCGATTGGAAGGGCTTTATCGCGACTTCCGACAAGAAGAAACTTCGGAAAGGAAGCACAACCGGTAAAAGAAAAAGCCCCCGAAACGGAGTTCCGAAGGCCTTCTCAGGTTGTGGTGACTAGAGAATCGCACTTCCGGATTTCACAGTCAAGCGTCGTTGACGCCATTTCGGCGGGTGGACCTCTTTTGCCAAGCTTTGGGCGAAAGACATGGCACTACCTGAAACGTCGGTTCATGGCCGGCGAACGAACTCGGCTGCTCCGTTGCGGGCGGCCAGCAGAACCGGCTTAAGGTCCGTTACGCCCGAAACGTTGGCGGCAACCCGGTACGCTCGCCAATACGACGGCGCCGTTCGAATAACGCGGACGGCGGCACTTCGCGTGTCAAAGCTGGCTGCTGCCGCGATGGGGCTCAAGAGCGCCAAGATCGCCATGATCGATCAGTTGTTCGCATGTTCCAAGCCAGCCGATTGGCAGGGAGTGGCTCCCCCCATCGTTTGGCCTTCCAATGCCAGGCTGGCGCGTGGCATGGGTGTTTCCGTCAGTACCATGAAACACCACCTCAACGGCTTGGTCCGTGCTGGACTGGTGGCTTACCGGGATGGTTCGACATATCAGAGATCCGGTCGGCGCGACGCAGACGGCAACATCGTCGAGGCGGCAGGCATCGATCTCTCCCCGATAGCCGTCCGTTTCGAGGAGCTGACCGCATTGGTCGACGAGGCTGAACTTGCGGCGAAGCAAGCCCAGCAGCTTGCCCATCGTCGGACGGTTCTCCGCAAACAAGTGAAAGCGGTGATCGATGCTGCAGCGCGGGACGGGCTCTCGGGCGCCTGGCCTTCACTGACGGAGCGCCTGGAAGCCATGAATGCGATGCGGGCATCGGACAACATTGCGCGGTCAGAGTTGATCGGCGGCTATGAGGTGCTGCTCCTCGAAGTCGAGGCGGCGTACGACATGGCCTATCGCGAGGCAAATCCGGTTTCCGCGGTATCGAAAAATGACCCACTAACTTCACTTCAAACTTCAGAACCGGATTCAGGTAATCCGCCCCCGACCGGAGTCAGCGCTCGAGGAATTGGCCGTACCGGCTCCTTCGGCGCGTCGAACGATGCGAGACCTCCCGTTCTCCCGTTCAAGATCAGTGTACCGAGTGACCTGCAGCGCATTTCGCTCGAACTGGTGGCACGAGCCTGCCCGTCATACGGACATATGGCACCGGGCGCCCTCGCAAGCTGGAAAACTTTCAAACAGGCCGCACCGGAAGTTGCCGCAGCACTCGAAATCGATCGCGAGACCTGGGACAGAAGCGTTGCGACACTGGGATGGGAACTGGCAGCCACGGCGCTGGCCGTCACATCAGAAAAGGCACGGAGCGGAAAGGTTTTCCGTCCTACCGCTTATCTTCGAAGTCTGGCGCGCAGGGGAGAGCACGGCGAGCTTCACTTGTCTCGCTCGCTGTTCGGCTTGCTTGAAACACGGATAGCTCCCGACATTCGAGCCGCGCGAGCGGATTTGCCGGCAGCAGAAGCATTTCCCGAGACGGGCTCGATCTATTTCACGAATTGGGCAGAGAAGGTGAGGCGCCACGCGCCCGGACCCACCCCGGATGTCGACTTGGTGGCGGATGCTTTCAGGCGATGGGCTCGTTCAAAGGATATCCGTCTGGATGCGCCCGGCATCGATAAGGTGATGATCGGCTTCTGCCGCAAGTGGCGCTTCGGCACCTTTTGATCTCGGTCTTTCCGAGGTGCCGAAGTGATGTCCCACGCGATCCATAGCAAATTACGCTTTTTCGCCAACAAGTCGGGAATGGTCTTCGAACGGTGCTTGAGCATCGACACGGGGCAGCTCGCATGTATTGTTAGGCGGGGGGACTTTCATGACCGTCAATCAACTTATCTTCTTCGCTAGCGTCACTTGCGTGTTCGCGGCTTTCCTCCTGATGGCCTTGATAATGTGGAGAGCGCACGTCAAGTGGAGCACCCGTTTGAATGCGGAGCAATCAAGACGCCTGGCACTGGAGAGGCGTTTCGCGGCTATAGTGGATGCGGATGCCGAAGCTCTCCGCATCACCCAGGCCGCCAGACATGATGCACACGAGACGACCACAAAGGCCAAGTCCGAGGCGGAAGAACGTGAACGCGCAATGGAGGTGCGGGTCTCAAACCTATCGGCACAGGCTACGGCAATGACCGTCGACCTGGAGAACCTCCGCCGATCCTACGCTGAAAAGAAGACGATCTTCGACCGTCTCGCCGTTGAAGTAGCCGTGTTTGACGAACGTTTGGCCTTCGCGGAAATGGGCGTTTATGAGCCTCACTTCGATTTCGACACCAGCGAGGATTTCAAGTCGGCGATCAACCGTGTCCGCGATCTTCAGAAAGCGATGATCTCGAACAAGACCGCTGTAGTCTGCCCTATCCAGTGGACGGTCGACGGGAGCGCATCAAAAGGGAAGACGATGACCGAGCGGAATGTCCGGTTAACCCTTAGAGCCTTCAATGGCGAATGCGATGCTGCGGTCGCCAACACCCGTTGGAACAATGCCAACGCGATGGAGAAGCGCATCGAAAACGCTCGGAACCAGATCGACAAACATAATGCTTCCAACCGTGTAGAGATCACCGAGCAGTACTTCCGACTTAAGCTGGAAGAGCTCCGCCTTACGCATGAGCTTCGCGAAAAAATCAAGCAGGAGCGGGAAGAGCGTGCGGAGGACGCGAAAGCCGCCCGCGAGGAGCAAAAACTCATACGGGAAATGGAGCGCGCGGAGGAGGACGAGGCGAGGTACCAGCGAATGCTGGATAAAGCCCGCGCGGAAGCTGCGAGCGTTGCCGGACCCAAGCTCGATGCCTACTCGCAGCAGATCGAGATCCTCGAACGTGATCTTGCGGAGGCGCATGCGAAGGTCGAGCGTGCCAGGGCGATGGCCGAGATGACCAGAACGGGTTACGTGTATGTGATTTCGAATGTCGGATCGTTCGGTGCCGATTGCGTCAAGATCGGACTTACCCGGCGTTTGGAGCCGGCCGATCGCATCAGAGAGCTGGGCGACGCCAGCGTGCCTTTCCTGTTCGACACCCACGCCATGATCTATAGCGATGACGCTCCGGCACTCGAGCGTGCTCTGCATGCCGAGTTTGCCGCCCAGCGCATCAACGCCACGAACATGCGCAAGGAATTTTTCCGCGTGTCGATCGAAGAGGTCGAAGCCGCGGTAAAGAGACTTGCACCGGCAGCGGCCTTCTTTCGAGACATCGAAGCACAGGAATACCGGGAGACAATGGCGCTGCGTAACTCCCGGCTCGCCGAGAGGGCCGCTGTAGCGGATCTCGTCTTTCCGAGTGCGATCTGAGAAAGGTCTGCGATGAGCTATCGTCACTTGCCTCTTGCTCAGCTCTTGATCAACTCGGCCAACGACCGGCATGGGGAACTTGAGAACGAGACAGCCGCAATCGCTCAATTGTTTGCCGCGCAAGAACAGCACATGCGCAATCTCGCAAAAGACCTGGTCGTTACGGAAGAGGTGTTCGAACCGCCGCTCGTTTTCCCATCGGGTGAAGCCTTTGTCGTTGCGGATGGTAACCGAAGGACCACCTGCCTGAAGCTGTTGTCCAACCCCCGGCGTGCACCGACCGTTGAGTTGCAGGAGTTCTTCGGCGGCTTGCGCGAGCAATGGCGCGGCAGCTTTCCCGAATCCATCGAATGCCGTGTAGAAACCGATCGGGATCGCATCGACGAGATCCTCTACCGTCGGCACACCGGCGTACAGGGCGGGATCGGGCACCCGTCGCCCCGCCAAATCCAAGCCCTCACCTCCGCCGGCATGGCCTTGTCTCATACCCGACGTCGACTACGGTTTGAGCTGGCCGGCTCACCTGCAGCGGCATCGAGCGATCTGGGAAGAACTCCAGTACGCCCTGAAATTGGACACGCACCCAACGCGATTTCGGTCCTCTTCCGGGTCCTTCTTGAACTCTCGATCGCCAATTACGTCAGCAGAACGGGTCTGTCGTCGGTGCACGAGAACGACAAGCTCTCGAACAAGGCAGGGAAAGTTGCGGCTGATCTGGAGACAAACGGGAAGATCGACGCCAAGTACCGCGGTGTCGTCGGAAAGCTTCAACAAAGCGAGGGGATCATCTCCATCGACACGTTGAACCGCTACGTGCACTCGCCGAACTTCAGCGTATCTCCAGAGCACCTCAAGATGCTCTGGAATACGTTGGCGGACTTCATCGTGCTTTGTCTCGAGGCGTGACGGCACCGCTCGCGGGCCGACAATCATCCCCAAGAATTATGCGCGCTATTCTACGGGGTGCGGACATGGGGTACGTACAGGGGTACGCCGAATCCTTGTGTATGCCGTAACCTGTTGAAAACGCTTATTTAAATTTGTCGGAAGGTAAGTGGTGGAGCTGAGCGGGATCGAACCGCTGACCTCGTCATTGCGAACGACGCGCTCTCCCAACTGAGCTACAGCCCCATTCCGAGGGCGTATATGGACAAAATCGGCGTCGAGGGCAAGGGGGCGAGCGCTTCGATTTGATCGCGCGGGGGCTAGACCAGCTTGTGCTCCAAGGGACTTCCGGCCATCGGAAAGCGCTGGTCGCCGAGCTGATGCTCTGTGCCCGGCTGCTCCGGCCGGAGCTGCGCGGGGCCTGAACCGGGTCAGCCGGATTCACGCAGAAATCATCGGTGCGGATGGGGCCGGCGCGCAATCTGCCTATTTCTTGCCGGTTTGCCCGTGTTAACGTCCGCTTAAGGCCCCGCGCGGCCGCAAGATGGGGCCAAAGATGCAGCTCAAGCCGAATGCCTTCCGCCTGCACGAAACGGTGCGTTCCGTCGAAACCATGAGCCGCTTCGCCCTGGCCGTGCTCGCCCTGGCCTCCGGGGTCTATACCTATCTCGGGGTGCGCGGTCTGCTCGACGGATCGGCGAGCTTCGTGTTCTTCGCCGCCATCATCTATTCGGTGGCGGTCTCGGTCGCCATCTATGCCTTCTGGATCTACATGATGCGCTTCATTCCCCTGGTGGTGAGCGGGGTGCAGCGGATCGGGCTCTTCATCACCATGGCGGTGGGCTGCTGCATGATCATCGCCATGAGCTCCTGGCTCAACGCGGCGGCCCTGGCCGGCTCGGCGGCGCTCGAGCAGCACATGGCGGTGACGCTGCAGGGCTATGCCGAGGATCTCGACAATGCCCATGCCAAGGCGCTGGCGACGCAAAGCCTGTTGCCCGATGTGGAACGCGCCGCCGCGCGCTTTGCCGCCCTGGCCCAGGACGAGCGCGACAGCGGCGCGCTGACCGGCACGCAGGGCGCCGGCAGCGTCGTGCAATTGCTCAGCCAGATGAGCACGCAGATGAACCAGCTTTCCGCCACCATTACCGGTTCGCGCGCCGAAGTAGCGGGTCTGTTCGAGCAGGGCTCGGCCCGCCTCGCCACCATGCGCGAACTGGTGTCCACGCCCGGCGCCATCGAGCCGCGCTCGGATGCGTTTCAGGCCGAGGCGGTGCAGCTCTCGGCCATTATCGCCGCGTTGCAGCAGACCGACGTGGCCGCCTCGGTCAAGCGGGCAGCGACCGACCTTTCGGCCGGCTTCATCGCCCCGGTCGCCGATGGTCGCTCGGCCGATCTCGCCAATCGGCAGGATGCGGTGATGGAAACGGTGCGCGCCTCGGTTGCGGCGCAATCGGCGGCCTTGTCGGATGCGGCCGACGAAATCCTGGCGCAGGAATCGGTGGAGCAGCGCCGCTTCGTGCCCCTGTCCTCGGCCGAGGCGGTCATCCGCTATTGGGGCGATTTCATCCCCTCCTGGGCCGGCGCGATCTCCATCGACCTGTTGCCGGTGGTACTGGTGTTGACGCTGATGGTGGTCAATGACGCCATGCGGCGCGAGGCCGAAACGCTCCAGGAGGCCGAGACCATCACCGCCGCCGAAATGCTGCGGGCCATGGCGCTCTACAAGCGCATGGAGGCCGAGGGCGCGGCGGCGGCCCTGACGCCGGCGGTCGAGGAATGGGAACGGTCCGATCCGGCGCCCGGCGAGGCGGATCGGACGATCGTGGCGGAGGACGACACGGTCACCCCCATCGCTTCGGCGCCCCGCAAACGCGGCGAGGGACCGCGCCCGGCATGAGCAGCCAGGCCGATGTCCGCACCGCGCCCGATGCGCGGCCTTTCCTGGCGAGGCTCGTGTCCCGGCTGGCGCGGATCGAGGACGGCGCCATCCTGCGCTTCGCCTTTTTCGCGCTGCTGGCCGGGACGATCAGCGTGCTCTATGTGGATTTTCGCGCGCTGGACGCCAATGCGCCCGCGGCGCTGACCCATCGGCCGCAGCCCATCCTGCCGCCAGCCAGCACGCCGGATGGCACCGGCGGCGCCCGGCCGGCCGTGACCAGCAGCCCGGACCTGCTGGACGCCCCGCTCGATATCGCGCTGGAAGGCGGAGGCGTGCTGCGCCTCACCGGCACCATCGATCCGGGCGCTGCCGATCGTTTCGCGGCCGAAATCGCGGCGCGGGGCGAATATGTCGAAACCATATTGCTCGATTCGCCCGGCGGCTCGGTCGAGGATGCGCTGGCCATCGGGCGCCTGATCGGGGAAAGCGGGCTCAAGACCAGGGTCGCCGATGGCGGGCTCTGTGCCTCGTCCTGCCCCATCGTCTTTGCTTCGGGCACCGAGCGCCAGGCGGGGCGGGCGGCGGCGATCGGCGTGCACCAGATCTATGCGGCGGCCCTCGGCGCCGACCCGGTCGATGCGCTGGGCGTCGCCGGCATGGCCATGGCCAATGCGCAATCGATGACGGCCGAGATCACGCGGCATCTGGGCCTGTCCGGCGTCGATCCTTCGCTATGGCTGCATGCGCTCGAGACGCCGCCGGACCGGCTCTATTATTTCACGCCCGAGGAGATGGACGATCTTCGGCTTGTCACACAATGGGTGGAAAGTTGATGGGCTGAACGGGAACCGGCGGAGGACCGGACCGTTTGGCCGAAAAGGGAGAGGAGGCCCAGATGAGTCAAACGCATATGCTGACCAGTCACAGGGACATCCGCAATTGGGTGGCGGATCGCAAGGGCATGCCGGCGATCGCGCGGGTGCGCAATCGGTTCGGCGAGGAAACGTCCCAGCTCCGGCTGCGATTCGCACGGCAGGACGAGGGGCGGGAAGACAGCGGCATGAGCCCCTGTTCCTGGGCCGCCTGGCTCGCCGAACTCGACCGCCAGCAATTGGCGCTCAGGGTAGAGCCCAGCGGCGAATGCGATCTGGTTGCACGCCAGACCATGAACTGAGCCTGCTGCCCGTTCAGGCGCTTCGGCCGCGCTCCTGCCAGAGGCTGCGCGGCGGCTCCTCGATGAACAGGCTCACCCGGTTCCGCCCTTCGGTCTTGGCCTGGTAGAGCGCCGCATCGGCGCGGCGCAGCAGGTCGGACAATGTATCCCCGGGCCGCAGCGAGGCGATGCCGAAGGAGGCGGTGACGGCGATGGGCACGCCCAGATCGTCGGGCGGCAGGCCGGCAAAGGCGCTGCGCGCCGTCTCGGCATAAAGGCGGCCGGTCATCAGATTAGCGCCCGGCAGGAAGATGGCGAATTCCTCGCCGCCCAGCCGGCCTACAATGCCGCGCTGTTCAGCGCTGTCGCGCAGTGTCCCGGCAAAGAGCTCGATCACCCTGTCGCCGCTGGCATGGCCATAGCTGTCGTTGATGGCCTTGAAGTGATCGAGATCGGCGACGATCATCACGGCGGGCACGCCGGCCAGGGCGGCCCGCATCAGCGCCTTGTTGCCGCGATCCTCGAAGCCCCGGCGGTTGAGGAGGCCGGACAAGGTATCGGTTTCGGAGCGGGCGATCATGTCGGTCATCATGTCGCGCACCATGATCAGCAGCAGGACGAGACCCGTGGACACCAGCAGGATGGCGGCCAGCGATTGCGAATAGGCTGCATAGGTGGTGCCGAGATAGGCTTGGGGCGAGCTGCCCGAGCCGATGGCGAGGGCGAGGAGCGGCTTGCCGAGATAGTGCAACCCCGACACGACCAGGATCACTAGCAGCACCCGGTCGAGCGCCCGCCAATGGCGG
>NZ_LVVY01000122.1 GCF_001650025.1 Devosia elaeis
CCAGCGCCGCCAATATGGCGGCGAGAGCGCCCGGCCCGCCGATGCGCTCGCGGCCGATAGCGCCGAGGCGCGCGCGCTCCGCATCGTCCCCGAGCAGGTCGGCCAGGGCCTTGGCGAGGGCCGCCGCATCCGCATCCACCAGCACCCGGGCGGCGCCGAACAGGCGCTGTTCGTTCTCCACCCGGGAGCGCCGGTCGCGCGGATTGAGGAAGGTGATGGCCGGCCGCCCCAGGCCCAGCGCCTGCACCGTCGCGGTGCCCGCCTGGCTCAGCACCAGGTCGGAGGCGGCAAGCAGATTGCCCATGGCCCGGCCCCGCGCCATGTGCACGACCAGCTTGCCATCGGTCAACTGGCCCAGATCGTCGGGATCCCCGCTCAGGATGCTGGCGCGGTTGAGCCCGGCGCTTTTGGCCAGGTCCTCGACTGAGACGCTGCCCGCCACGGCCAGGAAGACGTCCGGCCGCTCCGCCTCGGGCAGGAGCCGCAAGGCGGCGATCTGCAGGGCGAAGCTTTCGCTGGTCAGGGCGCGGCTGCCCGGCAGCAGGGTCACGGCAAGACGCTGGCTGCGCCGTTCGGCCGCCTCGTAACGGCCATAGGGAACCGTGTCCATCATCAGGTTGCCGGCACAGCGCGCATCGACGCCATCCTCGGCCAGCATGTCGGCTAGGTTCTGCGCCCGGCAGAAGACGAGATCGCAGCTCCGCCTTATGGCCCAGCGCTCCAGCCCCGAATAGAGGCGCGCCGCGCCGGTCTTGTAGACATCGATATAGACCAGCCCCTTGAGCCCGGAAACGAGGCAGGCCAGGACGCCCACCATGTCGCCGACCACGATCACGCGGTCGTAGCGGCCCCGCATCGATCTGAGGAAACGGATGATGGGCGGGATGGTGAGCAGGCCGCCATTGACGATATCGCGGCGCAGCGAGCCCTTGACGTTGCGCCAGCCTTCGGAGGCCAGCGTGGCCCGGGGGCCCACGAGCCGGCAGATGCCGTTATAGGCCTTGCCGCTGCCGATCATCGGAAAGGCCTCGGCCGAAACCTGGGGCGGGAATTTGGCCACCATTTCGGCCGCGATCGCATCCTCGCCGTGGCCGTTGGAAATGATGAGGAAGCGCTGACGCGTCGCCGCCTCGTCCATGCTCAATTGCCCCGGCCGAAGCGGTCGAAGGCGACATGGGCGGTCACCGCATCGGCATAGGCCTCCTGCCGGTCGACGCTCCAGTAGAACAGTTCATCCAGCGGAATGGGCTTGCCGGTTATGGCGCAGCGCACAAAGCTGCCGGGCTTGAGCACGACGTAATCGCCGTCAAGATAACGCAGACTTGCCTCGGCAGGCGTAAATCCCTTGTCGAAGATGTTCATGCGACCGCTCCTTGCGCGTTCCCCCCGATATAACGGAGAGGAACGTTCGTCAAAAGAGACTTTCCTGCGATCCATCGTCCGGCGCCGGTTTGCCCGCCTTGCGGCGCAGTGGCGCGCCGCCCACGGCGGCATCGACGCTACCTTCGCCCAGGATGATGTGCAGCGCATCGCCCGGCGCCAGATCGGCCGCGCTGGTCACCACCTGGCCGGCGCCGTCCTGCACGATGGCATAGCCCCGCGCCAGCACATTGCGATAGCTCAGCGTGTCCATCAGCTTGCCCAATTGTTCGAGCCGCCGGTGCCGCGCGGTCGTCATCTGCGTGCCGACCTGGGCGAGCCGGCCTGAAAGGGGCGCCAATTGGCCATGGGCGTGGCGCAGTTCGGCACGCAAGGGCTGCGCGGACAGGCGCGGCGCCAACCGGCCGAGGATGGTCTGCTTGCGTTCGAGCGAGGTGGCGACGGCGACGGGCAATTGCCTGGAACAGGGATCGAATTTGAGACGCGCCCGGTCCACCGTCTTCATCAATCCGCCGGCGCCGTGCCGCTCGATATTGGCCAGGCGTTCCCGGAGCTCGGCATAGCGCTGGCGCACGAGGCGCGGCTGCAGGGCGGCGGCGAGGCCGGAATAGTCGACGCGGCGGGTCTGGACGAAATGGCGCAAGGCCCCGGTGAGCCGGCTGGCAGCCATGTCGAGGCTCTGCCGCTGCGTCGCCGCCAGGTCGGCCGGCCGAGGCAGACCGGCGGCAGCGGCGCGCAGGCGGTCACGCAGGCTGGCAAGGCTGCGCCGGGCCGCCTGGCGCTGGCGCATGCCCTGGTCTTCGACATAGGCGATCAGTTCGGCCCGCACCGGCACCGCCGCCTCGGCGGCCGCGGTCGGAGTAGGCGCCCGCATATCGGCGACATAATCGATCAGCGTGGTGTCGGTTTCGTGCCCGACCGCGGAGATGACGGGAATGTCGGAGGCCGCCACGGCCCGCACCACGGCTTCCTCGTTGAAGCCCCAGAGATCTTCGATGGAGCCGCCGCCCCGCGCCACGATCAGCAGGTCGGGCCGCGGAATGGGGCCATTCACCGCCAGGGCATTGAAGCCCTCTATGGCATTGACCACCTCGGGAGCGCAGGTATCGCCCTGCACCCGGACGGGCCAGACTAGGACATGGCTGGGAAAGCGATCCTCCAGGCGATGCAGGATATCGCGAATGACGGCGCCGGTGGGGGAGGTCACAACGCCGATGACGCGGGGCAGATAGGGCAGAGCCCGCTTGCGCTCCCGGGCGAACAGGCCCTCCGCCAGCAGCTTTTTCCGCCGCTCCTCCAGCAGCGCCATCAGCGCGCCGGCGCCCGCCGGCTCGATATTGTCGATGACGATCTGATATTTGGAGGAGCGCGGAAAGGTGGTCAGCCGGCCGGTGGCGATGACTTCCAGCCCTTCCTCGGGCTTGAAGGTCAGGCGCGCGTAATTGCCCTTCCAGACCACCGCATCGATGGAAGCGGCATCGTCCTTGAGCGTGAAATAGGCGTGACCCGAAGAATGCTGGCCCCGAAAGCCGGAAATCTCGCCGCGCACCCGGACATGGCCGAACTCGTCCTCGACCGTCCGCTTCACGGCCTGGGCGATTTCGGAAACGGTGAACTCGGTGGCGTTGGTCAGGACCTGGGACATGTTCCTCTGGTGCGCCAAAGCACCATTCCGGTCAAGCCGGACACGGACTATTCCGCCGCTTCGGCCTGCGCCAGTGGTTCGAGATTGCCCATGGACTGGACGATGTGATTGGCGAGCGCGTCGTAGATGCCGCCATAGGCGTGGCTGGCGCGCATCAGCGCGATCTGCGCATCGGCCAGGCGGGGCAGGCCCTGGTCGTCCCCGATCACCCGCATGCCCGGCTGCAAGGCGCTTTCGGGGAGAAAGCCAACCGCCAGGTCCGAGAGCACGGCGGAGGAAATCGCGGTGGCATTGGAAGAGGTATAGGCGACGCGATAATCCTTGCCGGTGCGCTCCAGCGCCTCCATGGCATCCTTGCGCCAGATGCAGCATTGCGGGCCGCAGGCGATGGCCAGCGGCAGCGTGGCCAGCGCCCTGCCCCCGTGCGAAGCCACCCAGAACATCTTCTCGGTGCGGAACAATTCACCGAAATTCTGGTCGGTGCCCTGGGTAAAGACGATGAGGTCGTAGCGGCCGGCGCGCATGCCTTCGAGCAATTGCTCGGAAGCCATGCAGGAAACATCGACGGCGATCTTGGGGTGGGTGCGCTGGAAGCTCGACAGGATCACCGGCAATAGCCGCACGGCGTAATCGTCCGGCACGCCGAAGCGGATCGAGCCCGCCAGGTCCCCATCGTTGAAATGATCGAGGATTTCGGCATTGGTGCGCAGCATCTTGCGGGCGCGCTCATAGAGCACCTCGCCCTGATGGGTCAGGGTCACGCTGCGGCCGTCGCGCGTCAGCAGGGCGTGGCCCAGACGTTCCTCGAGTCGCTTGATCTGCATCGACACGGCGGATTGGGTCTTGTTCACCCGACGAGCCGCTTCGGTGAAGCTGCCGCAATCGGCAATGGCGCAGAAGGTCTGCAATTGATCGAGGTCGAGCGGCGCGGTCATGGCTGTCCATCACCCAAATTGATCATCAGGATGAAATCTATTTGTTGGACGAATGGAAGTCCAGCGCGCTACGTCATCATTATCGGCGTTCTCCCGCGCCGGTCCCCTTGCCGGCCTCCCTCCGGCAGAACCCTTTTTGGAGACTCGAAATGGCTCTCTCGCTGCCCGGCGAGCGGTCAGTTGCGGCTGGCTCGCACGTTACCCCCATCCGGCGCCTTTTTGCCTGGATTGCCCAGGTAAAAGCCAATCGCGCCCGCCGCACCGCGCTGCGCGGCCTGCTCGATCTCGACACTGCCCGCCTCAAGGATCTCGGCATCGAACGCTCCGATATCGCCGAGGCCATGACGGCCCGCAACGGCCGGACCCCGGGCATGGTGCTCAACGCCGCCCGCGCGCGCAACGCGCGCGCTTGAGCCGAAGTTTCGCGACCGCCAGATCTTCCAGGGCGGCCGCTCCACGCGTTGGTTCGAACACGATGAGTGCTCGTACCATCTCCCGGGCCGGTTTTGCCGCCGGCTCCGTTTCCTGACGACTTGCCGGGCCATGCAGCGCATGTGCCCGGCTTTTTTTCGCCTACCAGGCCCAGTCGGCGAGGAGGGCGAGCGTCAGGACGATGCCGACATAATGGTTGTTCTTGAAGCGGAACAGGGCATTTTCCGCATCGTCGGCATCCAGCGTCCAGAGCTGCCAGGCCAAAAGCCCTGCGGCCACCAGCGACAGGGCGGCGAAGATCAGGCCACCGCCGGCGAGAATCGAGGCCATGTTCCACAAGACGAAGGCGCACGAATAGAGGACGGCCACGGCCGGACGCACATTATCGCCGAACAGGCGCGCCGTGGATTTGACGCCGACCAGGGCGTCGTCCTCAACATCCTGCAGCGCATAGATGGTGTCGTAGCCGATGACCCAGAGGATGGTGCCGCCATAGAGCAGCAACGGCGCCCAACCCAGGCTCCCTGTCTGGCTCGACCAGCCGACCAGCGCCCCATAGGAAAAGGCGAGGCCCAGGAAGAATTGCGGCCACCAGGTTATCCGCTTCATGAAGGGATAGATCGCCACCAGCGCCAGCGAGGCAATGCCGGCCCAGACGGTGAAGCGATTGAACTGGAAGAGAATGGCGGAGGCCAGCAGGGCCTGGGCGATGAGGAAATAGAGCGCGTCCCGCGCCGTCACCTGGCCTGACGGAATGGGCCGGGAGCGGGTGCGGGCCACCTGCATGTCGATGTCGCGGTCGACGATATCGTTGAAAGTACAGCCGGCGCCGCGCATCAGGACCGCTCCGAAAAACATCAGAATCACGGCCCACCAGCCGAACCCGACCTGCGGTTGCGCCAAGGCGGCGAGCCCGACGCCCCAGGCGCAGGGCCAGAACAGGAGCCAGAAGCCGATGGGCCGGTCCCACCGGGCCAGGCGGCCATAGGGCTTCACCTTTTCGGGGGCATGGCGATCCAGCCAATTGTCTTTCTGGGCATCGGCGACGGTGCCGGCCTGGCTCTGATTGACATCTGACATCTGCCACGCCTCGTGGTTCGACAAGTTTGCCATGAGGTCTACTCTAAAGTTGAAAGACAAAGTAGACCTCATCCGGAGCCTGCCTCAGGGCGAGGTCGTGGCACAGTGCCGCGCCGAGGAATTGCCGATGCCCCGTTCCCATTCCAGTCTTCAGCGTCTTTTCGTCGAACCGGACCTGGCGCCGGGCGCCATTCTGCACCTGGATAAAGATCAATCGCTCTATCTCGCCGCGGTGCTGCGCAAGGGCGTGGGCGATGAAGTCGTGCTGTTCAACGGACGCGACGGGGCCTGGCTCTGCCGGTTGACGGGCGACGCCAAGAAAGCCGTGACGCTGGAGGCGATCGAGAGAATCGCGGCGCAGACGCCGCCTTCCGGGCTCTGGTACGGCTTTGCGCCCCTCAAGACCGAGCGGCTGGACTATGTGGTGCAGAAGGCGGTGGAAATGGGCGCCGGAATCATCCAGCCGGTGATGACGCAATATACCCAGCTGCACCGGTTGAAGCCCGAGCGGCTCGCGGCCAATGCGGTGGAGGCGGCCGAGCAATGCGAAGTGCTGAGCGTGCCGGAGGTCGCCCCGGAAATCACTCTCGACCGGCTGCTCGATGGCTGGTCCGAGAATCACGGCGACCGCAGGCTGATCTTCGCCGACGAAGGAGAAGCTTCCGCCTCGCCCCTCGGCATGCTGGAAGCGTTGCGGGGAGAAAAGCTGGGCCTGCTCATCGGCCCCGAAGGGGGATTTTCGGATGCCGAGCGTGAGAAACTTCGCGCCCTGCCCTTCGTTGTGCCCATAAGCCTGGGGCCACGCATCCTGCGTGCCGACACCGCGGCGGTGGCCGCTTTGGCGATTATTCAGGCCACCATCGGCGATTGGCGATAAAAGGCGATTGCTTTCCGCCTTGCGCTCGTTATTTTCGCGCCGCACCTTACTCGCCTCAACCAAGAGGACTACATGGCCGGCGCCGACACTTCATCGCCCCTTATCGAATCGCGGGCAGACCTGATCGAGGCGATGGAACGCGGCGCCAAGCCGGCCGACCAATGGCGCATCGGCACCGAGCACGAAAAGCACGTCTTCCACACCGATCCACTGCGGCCGGTTGCCTATGAAGGCGAGAACGGCATTCGCGCCCTGATCGAAGGCATCGAGAAGGAAACCGGCTGGCATCCCTTCTATGACGGCGAAAACCCGATCGGGTTGCGCAATAATGAAGTTGCCGGCGGCATTTCGCTGGAGCCGGGCGGACAGTTCGAGCTTTCCGGCTCGCCCATGGCCGACCTGCACGGCACCTCCGCCGAACTGGCCGAGCACCTGCGCGTTTCCAAGAAGGTCGCCGCGCCGCTCGACATTCATTTCCTCGGCCTTGGCGTCACCCCGCTCTGGGCTGTCGACCAGATCAAGTCCATGCCCAAGTCGCGCTATGCGATCATGACGGATTACATGGGCAAGGTCGGCACGCTGGGCACCTCGATGATGTATCGCTCGGCCACGGTGCAGACCAATCTCGATTTCTCCAGCGAAGCCGACATGGTCCGGAAGCTGCGCGTATCGCTCGCCCTGCAGCCGGTGGCCACAGCGCTCTTTGCCAATTCGCCCTTCGCGGATGGCCGCGATACCGGCTATCTCAGCTTCCGCAGCCATATCTGGCTCAATACCGACGATGCCCGCACCGGCATGCTGCCTTTCGTCTTCGAGGACGGGTTCGGCTTCGAGCGCTATGCCGATTATGCGCTGGACGTGCCGATGTATTTCGTCATCCGCGACAAGCGCTATATCAACGTCGCCGGTGAAAGCTTTCGCGATTTCCTCGCTGGCAACCTGCCCCAATTGCCGGGCGAAAAACCGACGATCAAGGATTGGGAAGATCATCTTTCGACCATCTTCCCCGAAGTGCGGCTCAAGCAATTCCTCGAAATGCGCGGCGCCGATATGGGCGACGCGGCCCAGGTCGTGGCGCTCTCCGCCTTCTGGACCGGCCTGCTCTATGACGAGATTTCGCTCGAAGCGGCCTGGGAACTGGTGAAGAACTGGACCCAGGAAGACCGCGATTATCTCCGCCGCGAAGTGCCGCGGCTGGGCCTGGCCACCCCCTTCGACCGCTCCAGCATCTTCGATGCGGCTGCCCAGGCCGTCGGTATTGCCGAAGCCGGTCTGGTGCGTCGCAATCGCCTGGATGAAAAAGGGCGCGACGAGACCATCTATCTGGCTCCGCTCGAAGAAACCGTGCGCACCGGCAAGTCGCCGGCCGAGCGCTGGCTGGAAAAATTCCGCGGCCCCTGGAACGGCGATGTGACGCCGATCTTCAAAGAGGCCGAGCTTTAGGCTTTCCGGCTTGCCTCATGGCCCGCTCTCGTGCATCACGCCCGCGAAGCGACAGGAGGCAGATATGCGCGTGATGGTCATCGGTTCGGGCGGGCGGGAACATGCGCTGGCCTGGAAAATCGCGCAGTCGCCGCTGGTGACGGCGCTTTTCGTTGCCCCCGGCAATGGCGGCACCGAGGGCCTCGCCACCAATGTCTCGGTCGATATCACCGATCATGCGGCGGTGATCGCCGCGGCCCGGGCGCAGGACATCGACTTCGTGGTCGTCGGCCCGGATGCGCAGGTCGTGGCCGGCCTCGGTGACGACCTCCGCGCCGCCGGCTTCACCTGCTTCTGCCCCAGCAAGCAGGCCGGACAATTGGAAGGCTCCAAGAGTTTCACCAAGGCGCTGTGCGACGAATTCGATATTCCCACCGCCGCCTATGGCCGGTTCGAGGACGAGGCCTCGGCCCTCGCCTATCTCTATACCCAGGGCGCGCCCATCGTCATCAAGGCCGACGGCCTGGCGGCCGGCAAGGGCGTCACCGTGGCGATGAGCGTGGAGGAGGCCGAGGAGGCGATCATCGATTGCTTTTCGGGCCTGTTCGGCGCGTCGGGCGCGGCCGTGGTCATCGAGGAATTCATGGAGGGCGAGGAGGTCAGCCTGTTCGTCCTGAGCGACGGCAAGGCCATTCTGCCCCTGACCACCGCACAGGACCACAAGCGCGCCTTCGACGGCGACCAGGGCCCCAATACGGGCGGCATGGGCGCCTATTCTCCCGCGCCGGTCATGACCACCGACCTTTATGAAACGGCCATGGCGCGCATCATCGAGCCCACGGTGCGCGGCATGGCCCAACGCGGCACGCCCTATGCCGGGGTGCTCTATGCCGGGCTGATGCTGACCGAGGACGGCCCCAAGCTGGTGGAATACAATGCCCGCTTCGGCGACCCCGAAGCGCAGGTGATGATGATGCGCATGGACAGCGATGTCGTGCCCCTGCTCCATGCCGTGGCGACCGGCACCCTGGCCGGCCAGCAGGTCCAGTGGAAGGACGCCTATGCGCTCACCGTCATCATGGCCACCAAGGGCTATCCCGGCGCCTATGGCAAGGGCAGCGAAATCCGGGGGGCGGACGGGCTGGACAGAGAAGACCTCACCGTCTTCCACGCCGGAACGAAGCGCGATGGCGAACGTTTGATTGCCAATGGCGGCCGCGTACTCAACATCACGGCGCTCGGGCCATCGGTGAAAGAGGCGCAGGCACGTGCTTACAGAGGCGTTGACGCGATTGATTGGCCGGAAGGCTTTTGCCGGCGAGACATCGGATGGCGCGAAATTTCCCGAGAGCAAAGCTGAACCTTTCCTCAATCTTGCTGGTCTAGGCTCCTCCCTCAGAACCGTCTTCGACGCGGCGCCGCCGCAACGTCCGCTGACGCCATTGCAACGGCGCGGCATGGCGCTGGCGGAAAAGCTGCGCATGAGGGGTGCGGAGCGTGGACAGATGAGCGCGATCGATGGGCCGCGGATCGGCGTGGCATTGGGCGGCGGCTCGGCGCGCGGGCTGACGCATATTCCCTATATCGAGGCCATGGACGAGCTGGGCCTCAAGCCCTCGGTCATTTCCGGCACCTCGATCGGGGCGCTGATCGGCGCCGGCTGGGCCGCGGGCATGAGTGGCAAGGAATTGCGCGAGCACAGTTTCGAGGTGCTGGGCACATTGCGGATCATCGCCGGCAAGCTCTGGGCCACCCAGGTGCGCGGCCTGGGCGGGTTGCTGCGCAACGGCATTTCCATGCAGCTCGACGCCGCCAGCATCGTGGATGCCTTCACCCCGCCCTCCTTCCCCCAGGAATTCGGGGACCTCAAGATTCCGCTGCATGTCGTGGCGACGGATTTTCAATCCTGGCATCAGGTGGTGTTCAATTCCGGGCTGCTGCGACCGGCCATTGCCGGGTCCATTGCCATTCCCAGCCTGTTCAAGCCCGTGGTCTACAACAATCACGTCCTGGTCGATGGCGGTGTGGTCAATCCGCTGCCGCTGGACCAGGCCGATATCGACACCGATTTCCTCATCGGCATCGATGTGGTCGGCGACCCGTCCATCGCCCTGGCCCGGACCGACCACAAGGCGCTCGATCTCTGGTTCGGCTCCGCCCAGATCATGATGCATGCGCTGACCGCCCATATGATGGCCGCCTATCCGCCCGATATCTATATCCGGCCGCATGTGGCCAATTTCGGCGCCATGGAATTCTGGCGGGTTCGCGAGATCGTCACCCATGCCGAGGCGGAAAAGGACCGCTTCAAGCGCATGCTGAGCCACAAGATCGAGGCCTATATGCAAAATCGGGTGGAGCCGGTGAAAAGCGTCTAGCCTCGACCGGCGCCGCACCGACGGGTATCAAAGGCCATCGAACCCAGGGTCCGCGCCATGACCAGTCAAGCCGTCGCCGCACTTCTCGACAGGATCGGGATTCAGAACCCGACCTTCCATGCCATGGCCGAAAGCCTGCGTGTTCTGGTGCGTGAGAATGCGCCGGAGGCCGAGGAGCAGGTCAAATATGGCGGCATCTTCTATAGTCGCGCCAAGCCCGTCTGCGGCATCTATGCCTATAGGGGCCATGTGTCCCTGGAGTTTTCCCGTGGGGCCGAATTCGACGATGGCGAACTATTGGGCGATGGCGAATATCGCCGGCATCTCAAGTTCATCCACCCCGAGGACATCGATGCCGCACGGGTCGGCCGCTATATCGCCGAGGCCTATAGCCGCGCCTAGCATGGATACAGGTTGCCAGCTCTGGCGCCCCATGATTCAAGAGGCGTGTGGAAGCCCTTGAGTCTCACGATCTGTTTTCGCCCCACCGCCACCAGCGGCCCGAGCCGCTGGCCGTTCTGCGCGACATTTTTGGCCACCGGCAGTTTCGCGGACAACAGGCCGACGTGGTGGACCATGTGGTGGGCGGGGGCGATGCGGTGGTGCTGTTTCCCACCGGCGCCGGCAAGTCCATGTGCTACCAGATTCCCGCCATCTGCCGGGCGGGCGTCGGCATCGTGGTCTCGCCGCTCATTGCCCTGATGCGCGATCAGGTCGAGGCGCTCAAGCAGGCCGGCGTGGCCGCTGCGGCGCTGAATTCGTCGCTGTCGCCCGAAGAATCGGCCGAGGTGCGCCGGCAATTGCGGCGGGGCGAGTTGGACCTGCTCTATGTCGCGCCCGAACGGGTGGCCACGCCGGGTTTCGCCAATATGCTGGGCGGCTGCGACATCGCGCTGTTCGCCATCGACGAAGCGCATTGCGTGAGCCAATGGGGCCACGATTTCCGCCCGGAATATCGCGAACTCATTCATCTGGTTGAGCTTTTTCCCGGCGTGCCCCGCATTGCGCTGACCGCGACCGCCGATCCGACGACGCGCGAGGACATTATCGAGCGGCTGGGGCTGGAACAGGCCGAGGTCTTCACCACCTCGTTCGATCGGCCCAATATTTCCTATTCCATCGTCGAGCGCGACAAGCCGCGCGAGCAATTGCTGGATTTTCTCGGCAGCCACAAGGGCGAGAGCGGTATCGTCTACTGCCTCAGCCGCGCCAAGGTCGAAGACGTCTCCGACTGGCTAAACGGCAAGGGAATCAAGGCCTTGCCCTATCACGCCGGAATGAGCGCGCAGCTGCGCAGCGCCAATCAGGACGCCTTTCTCAAGGAAGAGGGATTGTGCCTGGTCGCCACCGTGGCTTTCGGCATGGGGATCGACAAGCCCGATGTGCGCTATGTGGCGCATATGGATTTGCCTGCATCCATCGAGGCTTATTACCAGGAAACCGGGCGTGCCGGGCGTGACGGGCAGCCGGCCGATGCCTGGATGAGCTATGGCATGGCCGATGTGGTGCAGCGCCGCCGCATGATCGACGAGGGCAATGCGCCCGACGAGGTCAAGCGGCTGGAACACAGCAAACTCAATGCCTTACTGGGTGTCTGCGAGACCGCTTCCTGCCGGCGCCAGGCCATTCTCAGCCATTTCGGCGAGACCTATCCCAAGCCCTGCGGCAATTGCGATACCTGCCGGTCGCCGGTGGAGACCTGGGACGGCACAGAGGCGGCGATCAAGGCTTTGGCGGCGATCTACCGGACCGGGCAACGGTTCGGCGCGGCGCATGTGATCGATGTGCTGGTGGGCAAGGAAACCGAGAAGGTTCAACGGTTTGGCCACCAGAACCAGAAGGTGTTCGGCCAAGGCAAGGAGCTCGATGCCAAGGCCTGGCAATCGGTCTTGCGGCAATTGACGGCCATGGGCCTGATCGTCGTCGATCATGCCAATCACGGTGCTCTCGCGTTAGCCGCGAGTGCGCATCCCGTGTTCAAACGTGAGCAGACTGTTACCCTCAGGAAGGACAGACCGAAAAAATCGCTAGAGATCAGACGCAATCTGGCGAAAGCGGTCGATGTCCCCGAGCATGCGCGGCCACTTTTCGATGCCTTGCGCGAGGAACGGCTCCGGATGGCCAAGTCCCAGGGCGTGCCCCCATACGTGATTTTCCACGATTCAACGCTGAGGGCGATGGCCTTGGCCCAGCCGACCCACCCGCACGATATGCTGAACCTGCCGGGCGTCGGCCAGGGGAAACTGGATCGATATGGGGATGCGTTTCTGGCGGTGGTCGCCAATTTCAAAGGGTGAGATGATGGCACGACAGTCGAAGGCCCCCTCACCCGGCCTTCGGCCGACCTCTCCCCCCAGGGAGAGGTGCCGCTGCGCGGCGCCGCTCTTCACCTCTCCCTTTGGGGGAGAGGTCGGATTGCGCAGCAATCCGGGTGAGGGGGCCTTGCGATGATCGAGGCAGTCGAGAAACGCCCCCGCCTTCCCGTCATCGATATCGCCCGGGGCGTCGCTATCGTGGCGATGGTGATCTATCACCTCTGCTGGGACCTGTCCTTTTACGGCTTCATCCCCGTGGACGTCGGCTACGATCCCGGCTGGGTGTTCTTTGCGCGTTCGATCCTGTTCGCGTTCATGTTCCTGGTGGGCATCGGGCTGGTTCTGGGGCATGGGGACGGGATGCGCTGGAGACGCTTCTGGCGGCGCTGGCTGTTCCTGGTGGCGGGGGCGCTGCTGATCAGCCTGGGCACATGGCTGACCTTCCCCGAGAGCTTTGTCTATTTCGGGGTGCTGCATGCCATCGCGCTGTTCAGCCTGCTTGCCCTGCCTTTCCTGTTCACGCCGATCTGGCTGACGGCGTTGGTGGGCGCGGTGGTCATCGCCCTGCACTTCCTCTATCGCGATCCGCTGTTCAATGCGGTGCCGCTGTCCTGGATCGGTTTCTGGGAAGTGCCGCCGCTGACCAATGATCTGGTGCCGGTCTTTCCCTGGCTCGGCGTGGTGCTGGGCGGGATCGTCGTGGCGCGGCTGGTGCGGGGATCGCGGGTCGAGACGCGCCTGGGCGAAATCCGGCCGGGCAATCGGCTGGCCAGGACCCTGGGCTGGATGGGGCGGTGGAGCCTCGTCATCTATGTCGTGCACCAGCCATTGCTGCTGGCGGTGATCGCGCCGCTGTCCATGGCGACGGGCGCGCAGGATGCCGGGCGGGAGATCGAGTTTCTCAATTCCTGCCAGGTGACCTGCGAAGCCACCGGCACGAGTGCGGCGCTCTGCGCCACCTATTGCCAATGCGGGCTCGACGGGGTGATCCGCGACGAGCTCTGGGGGCCGATCTATTCGGGCGTGGTGTCGCCGGAAGAACAGGCGCAGCTCGATGCCAATAATCGGCAATGCTCGGCGCTGATCTATCCGGAGCTGGGGGCGGAGTAGCGCGGCTCCGCTCTCCCTTCTCCCCTGAGGGGAGAAGGTGGCCCAAAGGGCCGGATGAGGGGTTCAGCGGCGCGGCATAGGCGGGACTTTCACCCCTCACCCCAGCTTTGTAAGTCGCTGCGCTCCTGGCGCCGCTACCCTCTCCCCTAAGGGGCGAGGGGGCGCAGAAGCCGTCCCCTCGCTCAAGGCAAACTCTACGTACTCGCCGCCTTGGCGTTGGCCTGGGCGACCAGGTCGTCGGGGATGTCGTCGAAGCTGGCATAGTTCATGTTGTAGAGCTTGGAATAGAGCCCGCCCAGTTCCATGAGCTGGTCGTGATTGCCTTCCTCGATCTTCTCGCCGTTCTGCAGCACGATGATGCGGTCGGCGCCGCGGATGGTGGCGAGGCGGTGGGCGATGACCATGCCGGTGCGGCCTTCCAGCAGCACTTCGAGCGCCTTCTGGATCTGCCGCTCGGTATAGGAATCGATATTGGCGGTGGCCTCGTCGAGGACGAGGATTTTCGCATCGGCCACCAGGGCCCGGGCGAAGCTCAGCAATTGGCGCTGGCCCAGCGACAGGTTGGAGCCGCGCTGCTCGAGCATGGTGTCGTAGCCATTGGCGAAGCGCGAGATGAATTCATGCGCGCCCACGGCCTTGGCGGCGGCGATGACATCGTCGCGGCTGGCCGAGGCCTTGTTGTAGCGGATGTTCTCGAAGATCGTGCCGGTGAACAGGAAGGGCTCCTGGAGCACCATGGCCACCTGCTCGCCCAGGCTTTCCTGGGTGACGTTGCGCACATCATGGCCGCCGACCAGCA
Source organism: Devosia elaeis (assembly GCF_001650025.1). Classification (GTDB taxonomy): domain Bacteria; phylum Pseudomonadota; class Alphaproteobacteria; order Rhizobiales; family Devosiaceae; genus Devosia; species Devosia elaeis. Next base: position 14,374 of record NZ_LVVY01000122.1, read on the forward strand.
CGGCCCCGCCCTGCACTTCATAGAAGCGGTGGACCAGGGCCATGGCGCTGGTCTTGCCCGATCCGGTGGGACCGACCAGGGCGACGGTTTCGCCGGGATTGACGCGGAAGGAGACGTTTTTCAGCACCGGGCGCTTGGGATCGTAGCCGAAGACCACGTCGTGAAAGGCCACCGAGCCGTCCATGTCGCCGGTCAGCACCACCGCATCGGGCTTGTCCTGGATCACCACGGGCAGATCGAGCACTTCGGTGATGCGGCGGCCCGAGGTCATGGCGCGCTGCATGATCGAATATTGCATGGTGAGCGAGCGGATCGGGTCGAAGAAGCGCTGGATATAGAAGATGAAGGCCACGATGACGCCGACCTGCATGGAGCCATTGAGCACCATGGCGCCGCCCACGATGACCACGGTGGCCATGGAGAGGCCGGTGAGGCTGTCGACGATGGGCACCATGACCTGGGCATATTTGGAGCCGGTGAGCTGGGTGCGCAGATTGTGATAGGCCTTGTCGTCATAGAGGTCGAAATTGACCTTCTGGCGATCCAGGTTCTGCACGGTGCGCACGCCATTGATGCCCTCGGCCATGGCGCCATTGGTAAGGGAATTGGTTTCATGCGCGGCCCAGAAGGCGCGCTTGGCCGGGGGCAGCCAGAAGATGCGGACGATGAAGAGGATGGGCATGGTCGCCATCGTCAGCAGGCCGAGGAACGGATCGAGGCTGAGCAGGACGACGACGATGCCGAAGAGCAACACCAGGTCGCCGACCGAGATCACCGAGGTTTCGAGGAATTCCTGCATGGAATTGACGTCGCCCTGGAGGCGGCTCATCAGCCGGCCCACCTCGGTCTTGTCCATATAGGACAGCGAGACGCGCTGAAGCTGGGCGAACATGGCGCGGCGCATGTCGAAGAGCACATTTTCGGCCACCTGCCCCACCTGCGTTTCCTGCACCCAGGAGGCGGCGAAATTGACCAGGATGGCGATGGCGAAGGCGATTATGGCCCAGGTGAGGTTTTCGAGATTGCCGCCCGCCACCATGCCGGTATCGATGGCATTGCCGATAATGAGCGGGATGGCGAGCTGGGTGCCGGTGAAAACCAGCACGGCCAGGACCGAGAGATAAATCTTGAGCCGATAGGGATGCACATAGGCCCAGATGCGCCGCACGGTCTGCGGATCATAGGCCTTGCCGAAGACCTCTTCCTCGATCTTGTGGCTGCCCACCGAGGCGCGGGGCGGCCGCTGGCCCGGAAAGGCCGCGACTTCGCGTTCGTCGTCGTCCACCACGCTCATTCCGCTGCCTCCAGATCGTCGCCGGGCCGGGTCTGCAGATCGTAGAGGGCGCGGTAGCGGCCGCCCAGTTCGAGCAGTTCGGCATGGGAGCCGCGCTCCACCACGCGGCCGTCTTCGAGGAACAGGATCAGGTCGGCATGCATGAGCGAAGAGAGGCGATGAGCGATGATGATGGTCACCCTGTCCTTGGCATAGCGGCGGATGGCCGAGCGGATGCGGTGTTCTGTGCCGGCATCGATGGCGGCGGTGGAATCGTCGAAGATCATCACCGCGGGCTTGAGCACCAGCGAGCGGGCGATGGAAAGACGCTGGCGCTGGCCGCCCGAAAGCGAGACGCCGCGCTCGCCCACGACCGTGTCGTAGTCGGCGGGCAAGCCCATGATGTAATTGTGCAATTGGGCGCTTTCGGCGGCGCGCTCGATCTTGCGTTCCTTGGCCCAGGGATCGCCATAGGCGATGTTGTTCTCGATGGTGGTGGTGAAGAGGAAGGAATCCTGCTGCACCACGGCGACCGAGCGGCGCAGGCTTTGCAGGGTCACCTCGCGCACGTCCTGCCCATCCAGCGTGATGCGGCCCGAGGTGACGTCGTAGAAGCGCGGAATGAGGTGGGCGAGCGTGGATTTGCCGCTGCCCGGCGCGCCGACGATCCCGATGGTCTGGCCCATCCGGCCCTCGAAGCTGACGCCGTTGAGGGTGGAATGGGAGGCGCCGGGATAGGTGAAATGAACGTCCTCGAAGCGCAGCGTGCCCGCGGTGATCTTCAGCGGAGTGGCGCCGGGCCGGTCCTCGATTTCGACGGGCGCATCGAGGAAGCCATAGAAGCGGTCGCCGCAGGTGGCGGCGCGGGCGAAGGAATTGACCATGAGGCCGAGCTGGCGCACCGGCATCTGCAGGATGGTCATGAAGGTGAGGAAGGAGGCCAGCGTGCCCACGCTCATCTCGCCGGCAATGACCTTGGTGCCGCCGACCCAGAGCACGAGCCCCATGGCGGTGAAGAAGGAAAAGGTCATCATCGAGGTGTTCTTGACGCGCACATGCACGCGCCGATGCGCTAGTTCGAGCGCGGCCCTGGAGGCGTCGTCGAACTTGGACAATTCGAATTTCTGGCCGGAAAAAGCGCGCACCACGCGGATGCCGCCGAGATTTTCCTCCATGACGCGGGTGAGCACGGAGAGCTTTTCCTGCAGGACCAGCCAGGTGGAGCGCAGGGTGAGTTGGGCCACCGAGGAGCGCCAGGCGACGAAGGGCACGAAGCTCAGCGCCAAGAGGCCCAGCACCAGATCGGTGGTGAGCAGCATATAGGCGCCGACGCCGATCAGCACGGTCAACAGGATGGTGCGCACCAGGCCGGTGGAGAAGAACATGCGCAGGCCATCGAGATCGAGCAGGCCCAGGGTGATGAGATCGCCGGAATGGACGCGGTCGTGATAGGAATAGGAGAGCTTCTGCACCTTGTCGTAAAAGGCCAGGCGCAGCTCGTAGCCGACATGGTGACCGACGCTTTCCGAAAAATAGTTCTGCAACAGGGTGAAGAGGCCCCGCGCGACGGAGACGGCGAACAGGGTCAGCGCCGTCCAGATCAGCGCCTGCTGGGCGCCTTCGGGGGCGTTGCTCAGCACGTTCTGCGCCTGGTCCACGGCGCTGCCCAATAGGCGCGGAATCCAGAGCTGGAGAATGGCCGCCACGATGGTGGCGCCGATGGCGATGCTCGCCTGCCAGTAATGGCGCAGCGAAAACAACGTGATCCGCATGAGGGGACCTTTGCCCTTGCCGGCATCGGCAGCGGCGACATGGTCCCGAGCATCGCCGCGCGAACGGTCGCGGCCAGCCTTGAGGGTGATCAAGGGAGAAATCCAGACATCAAAAATGGAAGCCCGACAGGCAGGAAGTTCGACGACCAGCGATCGGGCAAATCAAACTCGCCTGCCTATAAAAGGCGCAATATCTCTGCCATTCAAGATGCAATCTGCGCAAAGAATGCAAATTTATGACAGAGGCGGCGCGCGGGCCGGCATGGCCCCGCGCGAGAGGATGGCGGCGGCAAGCCCCCTTGCCCAAGCGGCGATGGCGCGGGCGGCGGCGAAGGCGCATCAGAGGGGCGGGAGCCCGCCATGATCCTCTACGCCATAATCGCCCTCGCCGTCTTCTGCACCTCCACCCTGTCGGGCATTTTCGGCATGGCCGGCGGGCTGATCCTGCTGGCCGCCATGCTGGCGGTGCTGCCGGTGGCCACGGCCATCGCGGTGCAGGGCGCCATCCAGGTGGTGGCCAATGGCTCGCGGGCCTGGTTCAGCCGCGATTATATCGACTGCCGCATATTGGGCTTCATCTGCATGGGGCTGGTGGCGGCGGCGATCGCGCTGTTCATCCTGCGCTACAGTCCGGACCTGGCCACCGTGTGCATCGCGGTCGGACTCATGCCCATCCTGGTCTGGATTCCCAGAAGCTGGCTGGCGCTCGATGCCAGCAAGCCGCACCACGCCTTTTTCTGCGGGCTGCTGGGCGGCGGGCTCAACCTGGCCGTGGGCGTGTCCGGGCCGACGGTGGACGTGTTCTTCATCCGCACGCAGATGGACCGGCGGCGGGTGATCGCCACCAAGGCGGCGACGCAGGTGATTTCCCATGCCGCCAAGGTGCTGTTCTATGGCGGGCTGGCGACGGCCATGGGCAGCGGGGACTGGCTGCTGGTGCTGGTCGCGGCGCCCTTCGCGGTGGCGGGGACCAATCTGGGCTATCACATCCTGCAGCGCATGAGCGACGACGGCTTCCGCACCTGGACGCGCTGGGTGGTGACGCTGATCGGGCTGGTCTTTCTCGTCCGGGGCCTGTCGCTGGTGATGGGGAGCTGAGATTCCTGTGGGCGCAGCGCCGGAAGCGAAAAGCAATTCCCACTTTCCGGCGCGATGGACTATGGTGCCGGCGGGAGACGACATGGCACCTTTCGACAGCGTAACCGCACGCCTCATCCTGCTTTTGGCCGAGACCGGCTCGATCGGCCGCGCCGCGGAACGGGAAGGCATAGCCTCCTCGGCGGTGAGCCGGCGGGTATCGGACCTCGAGGCGCGGCTGGGCGTGGTCCTGTTCGACCGCTCCGCCCATGGGGTGCGGCTGACCAAGGCGGGCGAGGCCTATGCGGAAGGCTGCCGCACCGTGCTGCGCTCGATTGCCGATCTCGACGCGATCATGGCCGATTTCGGCTCGGGGCAGCGGGGCAGCCTCAGGCTGGCCTGCACCAGTTCGGCGCTGACCGGGCGGCTGCCGGAATTGCTGGCCAAGTTCGCCGCCAAATATCCGGGCATCGAGATTTCCATCGGCGAGATGGGAGCCGCCAAGGCGCTGCTGGCGCTGGACGAGGGCCAGGCCGACATCGCCATCGTCTCGGACAATTACGATTTCAAGCGCTTCGACATCAAGCCGTTCGAGGACGAGCGGGTCTGGGTGCTGGCGCCGCCCGAACATCCGCTGGCCGAACAGATCGAGCCGCGCAAGGCCCTGCCCTTCGAGGCGGTGCTGCCCCATGCCATCGTGGGCATCCACCATGCCGGCTCGCTCGACCGGCTGCTGAGCGAGGCGGCCGGCAAGGCGGGCAAGGCGCTGACCGAGGCTTTGCGCGTGGAAAGCTTCCCGGCCCTGGTGCGCATGGTGGAGGCCGGGTTCGGCATCGGCTTCCTGCGCTCCACGAGCCTCCACCTGCTGGCGGGCACGGACCTGGTCTGCGCGCCCCTGGCCGAACCCTGGGCCATGCGGCAATTGCTGCTGGCGCGGCGCAAGTCCAGCCCGCTCTCGGCGGCGATGAAGAGCTTCATGGCGCTGGCGGGGGAAACCTACTTACCTTCGACATAGGAAGATAATATCGGACTAACTGCGTCATATTTTCCTTTGACAGCGCAGGAGGGCCGAGTCTAGGAAACCAGATAAGCGTCGTCATATTTACGGCGCGATTTCCGTCAACCTGGATTGGATCGTTCCCGTGAACCCGCTCTTCCGCTCTACCGCCCTCGTCGCGGCCCTCGTCACCGGTGCTCTCTCGCTGACCGGCGCTGTCATCGCGCAGGACAAGGTCATCACCCATCCGCAGGGCGAAACGACCATTTCGGGCGTGCCGGAAAAAGTGCTGACCCAGGACTGGGCCGCCTTCGACAACCTGAACGCCCTGGGCGTCGCCGTGGCCGGCGTGCCGTCCTCGAACGCACCGAGCTACCTCGCCGACAAGCTGCCGGCCGATGCGCTGCAGATCGGTTCGCTGTTCGAGCCCGATTTCGAAGGCATTGCCGCCGCCGAGGCCGATGTCTATTTCGTCGCCGCCCGCTCGGCCGCCGCCTACGAGACCGCCAAGGATCTGGTGCCGACCATCGACCTGTCGGTGAACAACACCGCGTTCATCTCGGGCATCAAGCACAATATCGCGCTTCTGGGCGAGGTCTTCGACCTCCAGGCCAAGGCCGAGGAGCTCAATGCGGCGCTCGACGCCAAGGTTGCCGAAGTCACCGCCGCCGCCGAAGGCAAGGGCACGGCCCTGGTGCTGGTCACCAATGCCGGCAAGCTGGGCGTCTACGGCCCCGATTCGCGCGTGGCCTGGGTCTATAACGAAATCGGCATGCCCTCGGCGCTGGACAATGTGAAGGACGGCGACCATGGCGGGGATGCCGTGTCGTTCGAATTCCTGCTCGAAGTGAACCCCGACTGGGTCTTCGTGGTCGACCGCGATGCCGGCACCGGCGAGAACAATGGCGCAGCCGCCGCCCTGCTCGACAATGAGCTGTTCAACCAGACCAATGCCGCCAAGGAAGGCCATATCGTCTATCTCGATCCGCAGGCTTCCTACATTTCCATGCATGGCTACCAGGGCGTGATGCTGCTGCTGGACCAGGTCCTGGCTGGTTTGAACGGGTAAGGGGACTTCCCCTCGACCAGACGCGCCGGGCCGCCGTCTCCGGATGGCATCATAATTCCGGCTCGTCATCCTCGGGCTTGACCCGAGGGTTCTTGCAACGGACCCCACCGACGAAGAGCCCTCGGGTCAAGCCCGAGGGTGACGATCCGTGGATGGGGCACCTGCGATCCATATCCGATAACCTTTCCCCAAAGGGGAGAGGAATTGCCGAGACAGGTCCCGCCCCGTGCCCGCGCTCATTCTTGCTTCCATAATTACCTTGGTCCTGGCCGTCATCAGCGTCTTTGTCGGTGTCAGCGATGTGTCCATTTCCAGCCTGCTGGCCGGCGGCGTGGATGGCCGCGCCATGGAAGTGCTGCTGGTGAGCCGCATTCCGCGCACGCTGGCGCTGGTGCTGGCCGGCGCGTCCATGGCCATTGCCGGCCTGGTCATGCAGATGGTGGTGCGCAATCGCTTCGTCGAGCCTTCCACCACCGGCACCAGCGAATCCGCCGCGCTCGGCTTTCTCGTCGTCACCCTGCTGGCGCCGGGCTGGCCGCTGATGGCCAAGATGGGCGTGGCCGCCTTGTTCGCGCTGGGCGGCACGGCTTTGTTCCTGCGCATTCTCAAGGTGGTGCCGCTGCGCGACGTGCTGATGGTGCCGCTGGTCGGCATCATGCTGGGCGGGATCATCGGGGCGCTGACCGCCTTCATCGCCTATCGCGCCAATCTCATGGCCTCGCTGCTGGCCTGGAACATGGGCGATTTCTCCGGGATCATCCGGGGGCGTTATGAATTGCTGTGGATCGGCCTGTGCTGCTGCATCCTGGCCTATATCGCCGCCGACCGCTTCACAGTGGCGGGCATGGGCAAGGATTTCACCACCAATCTCGGCCTCAATTACCAGCGCGTCATGGTGCTGGGCCTGGTCATCGTCTCGCTGGTCAGCGCCGTGGTGCTGGTTTCGGTCGGCGCCATTCCCTTCCTTGGCCTCATCGTGCCCAACCTGGTCAGCCTGATGATCGGGGACAATATGCGCCGCACCGTGCCCTGGGTGGCCATTGGCGGAGCCGGCATGGTGCTGGCCTGCGACATTGCCGGGCGCATCATCCGCTTCCCCTACGAAATCCCTATCGCCGTGGTCATGGGCGTGGTGGGCAGCGCGGTCTTTCTCTATCTGCTGCTGAGGACGCCGCGCCATGCAACGTGATCTCGACACCAGGCCACATCCGGAGCCCGTCGCAGGACGAGGCCGTGGCCCTGAAGCCGCGACGTCCCCGACCTCGCGGTTCGACAGGCTCACCATGAGGTCTTCGAGGCCGGCCCTGGTGCTGATCGGGCTGGCGCTGCTGGCCGTCATTTCCATCGTGCTGTTCATGACGCTGGGCGCCAAGGGCAGCTGGAGCTTCGTGCTCTCCTTCCGCGGCAAGAAGCTGCTCGGTCTGCTGCTGGTGGCCTATTCGGTGGCGGTCTCCACCGTATTGTTCCAGACGGTGACCAATAACCGCATCCTCACGCCCTCGATCATGGGGTTCGACGCGCTCTATGTGCTGATCAAGACCGCCCTGGTGTTCTTCCTCGGGGTCGGCGCGCTGGTGAGCCTCGACAGCCAGGTGCAGTTCCTGGTCGAAGTGCTGGTGATGATCGGCTTTTCCGGCATCCTGTTCCGCTGGCTGTTCCTGGGCGAGGAGCGGAGCCTGCATCTCCTGGTGCTGGTGGGCATCATTTTCGGGGTGCTGTTCCGCTCGCTCAGCCAGTTCATGCAGCGCATGCTCGATCCGGGTGCCTTCAACGTGTTGCAGGACACCCTGTTCGCCAGCTTCGCCACCACCGATCCGACGCTGCTGGGCATTTCCTGCATCATCGTCGTCGCGGTGAGCCTGGTCGGCCTCAGGCTGATGCACACCTATGACGTGCTGTCGCTGGGCCGCGCCCAGGCGATCAACCTCGGCGTCGACTACAAGCGCGTCGTGGTCATCATCCTCTCCATGGTGGCGGTGCTGGTGTCGGTTTCGACCGCTCTCGTCGGGCCGGTCACCTTTTTCGGCCTGCTGGTGGCGACGCTGGCCCATTCGCTGGTGGGCAATTCCAAGCATCGCTACGTGCTGCCCGCCGCGATCCTGCTCGCCATCGTGGCGCTGGTGGGCGGGCAGACCCTGTTGGAACGCGTCTTCGCCTTCGACACCGCCCTTTCGATCATCATCGAATTTCTGGGCGGCATCGTCTTCATCGCCCTCGTCCTGCGGAGATCGGCCCGATGATCATCACCTCCAATGTCACCAAGAATTACGGCGCCGCCTGCGTGGTGGACGGGGTTTCCCTGCAATTGCCGCAAGGGGGGATCACCTCGATCATCGGCCCCAATGGCGCGGGCAAATCCACCCTGCTTTCCATGGTCAGCCGGCTCATGGCCATGGATATGGGAACCGTGACCGTGGGCGGGCTGGATGTGACCAAGGCGCCCAGCGACGAACTGGCCCGGCGCCTGTCGATCCTGCGCCAGGACAATCACATGACGGCGCGGCTGACCGTGCGCGACCTCGTTGCCTTCGGGCGCTATCCCCATTCCAGGGGGCGGCTGACGCTGGATGACAAGGTCCATATCGACCGCGCCATCGATTATCTCGACCTGGGGCTGCTGGCCGACCGCTTTCTCGATGAACTATCGGGGGGCCAGCGGCAGCGTGCCTTTGTCGCCATGGTGCTGGCGCAGGACACCGATTACCTGTTGCTGGACGAGCCGCTCAACAATCTCGACATGAAGCATGCCATGGGCATGATGAAGCTGATGCGCCAGGCGGCCGACGACCTCGGCAAGACTGTCGTTCTGGTGCTGCACGACATCAATTTCGCCTCCTGGTATTCGGACCATATCGTGGCGATGAAGCACGGCAAGGTCGCTGCCCAGGGGGCGGCCAGCGCGATGATCCGACCCGACGTGCTTTCAGGCATCTATGAGATGGACATCAAGGTCCACGAAATCGGCGGGCAATTGATCAGCGTCTATTACGGCTGAGCGGATCGAGCATGTCGCCGAAGGCCACGGCGCGGCCGCGCCCCTCGGCCTTGGCCGCATAGCAGGCCGCATCGGCCTCGCCCATGAAGCCCAGCGGCGAGGACGGCTCGGCGCTCACCATGGTCAGGCCGGCGCTGGCGCCGATACGGTATTCGCGGCCGGCCCAGGGAAAGACCAGCGCGCCGATGGCCCGCACGATCTTGCCGGCGACCTGCCGGCCAGCCTCGGGCGGGCAGCCCTCCAGGATCACCGCGAATTCGTCGCCGCCGATCCGCGCCACCAGGTCGTGGGCGCGGCAGGATTCGCGGATGGTCTGCGCCACCTGCTTGAGCAGGGCATCGCCCGCCGCATGGCCGGCATTGTCGTTGACCGGCTTGAAATGGTCGAGATCGACATAGATCAGGCTGGAGGTGCGGCCATTGGCGCGGCCGGCCTGGATGGTCGCCTCCAGCACGTGCTCGAAGGCGGCTCTGTTGGCCAGCCCGGTCAGCGCATCGTGGCTGGCGGTATGGGCCAATTGCTTCTGCAAGGCCCGGCTTTGCGTCACGTCCTGGAAGACCAGCACCGCGCCCAGGGTGGCGCCGCCCTTGGCCAGGACCGGCGCGGCGGTGCAGGAGATGTCGCGTTCGGCTCCGTCATGGCCGAGCAGAATCGCATCATGCTCCACGCGCACGGGCTCTCCGCGCTCGAAACAGCACCGGACCGGGCAGTCCAGCAAGGCACCGCTCTGGTCGCTGCGCAGGCGGAACACCGCATCGACCGGGCGGCCGCGCGCCTGGGCGGCCGGCATGCCGGTGAGCTGTTCGGCGGCGGCGTTCATGAAGGCGACCCGGCCTTCGGCATCGGCCGAAATCATGCCGTCGGCAATGGATTCGAGGGTGACGCGCAGGCGCTCCTTTTCGGCGGCCAGTTCCAGTTCGATGGTCTTGAGATGGGTGATGTCGGTATCGGTGCCCACGGCGCGCAGCACATTGCCGTCTTCGTCCCATTCGATGGGCTTGCCGCGGCTGAGGATCCAGACATAGCGCCCGTCGCGGGTGCGCTCGCGATATTCGAGCGTGTCATAGCCCTCCACGCCCTCCCCCTGCTTGCGGGCGACGCTGCGGACCCAGTCCCGATCATCCGGATGGATGCGGTCGAGCCAATTGGCGTCGTGGTCGGTGCCGACATCCTCGTCGGCGGGAATGCCGCGCAGCACCCGCCACATGCGCGAATAGAACATGCGATCGCGGCGCAGGTCGTAATCCCACACGCCCTGGCGGGCGCTTTCCAGCGCCGAATTCCAGCGGGCCTCGGAATAGGCCAGCGCCTGCTCGGCCTTTTTCTGCAGTTCGATATTGGTGAGCTGGACGATGAGCGCGCCGGGCGCCCCCGCCTCGCCCTCCAGCAGCTTGGCGGCCACCATGAACCAGAGAAAGGCGCGATCGGCGTGGCGGAACCGGCATTCGCCGCGCCAGGCGCCGGCCTCGCCGCGCGCGAGCCGCTCGAGCTGGAGGCGCAGGGCCAGGCGCTCGTCCTCATGCACCATGTCGAGAAAGGCAAAGGGGTGCTCGCCGGCGGGCACATAGCCCACCATCTCGGAGAAGGCGCGGTTGGAATAGAGCACGGCCCCCTCGCCCCCGACCAGCAGCATGCCGACCGGGGCGGCATCGAGCACGGCCGTCGCCATCCTCCCGCCGCCCAGCGGGTGGATGGCCGGATCACCCATCGCAATGGCCGGACGTCTCGCTCCCATCCGGCCATCATGGCGCAAGGCCATTAACAACAGCCTTTCGCCCTTTGCGCAAAACCCGGCGATTTTCGAGCAATGCCGGGCGGAAGCGGGCGCGGCGGCTAAAACGCCTGGCCGATCCGGGAGAGGATGAAGTCTCGCTCCTGGGCCAGGCCCGCCCATTCGCCCGGATGGTCGGCATCGAAGATCAGCGTATAGGGACCGGCATAGCCCGCTTCCTCGGCGGCGGCGAGGCAGAGGCCGTAATCGGCTTCGTCCATCTGCCCGCCGGAGAAATCGGCTTTGGCGTGACAGAGCGAGGCGCGGGGGAAGATGGATTTCAGCCCCTCATATTTGTCCGGCCCGGTCCAATTGCCGAAATCGGCGAGCAGGCCCACCTGGCCATCGAGCTGGTCGAGCAGGACATGCACTGCCTCGGGCGTGGAGAGCAGGTCGAACCAGTTCTCGGTGACGATGCGCATGGGCGAGCCGGCATTGGCGGCCAGCAATTCCCGGAAGCCCAGGACGGAGCGTTCGAGCGCCTCGCTCGAGGTCGGCTGCTTGCCGGCAATGACGCGGGCATTTTCGGCGCCCAGCGCATTGGCGACGTCGATCCAGCCGGCGATCCAGTTTGTGTCGCGTTCGCCGACCAGGGGATCGGTCATGTCGCCGGCATCGATCAGCAGGGTCTGCAGCGTCACGCCCGAGACCTTGAGCTGGTCGCGCAATTCGCCGAGATAGACCGCGTCGCGGCTGCGCAGGTGGAAGGAGACGATCTCCAGCCGCTGATAGCCGTGATTGGCCAGGACCGAGGGCAGGCCGAGCAGCGATTCCTCGCCCTCGCCATAGGTGTCCTCGCCGTCGCTGACCGCATCGGTGGTCAGATCGTGCGGATAGGTGGTGCCCAGGAGGCGGTGCAGCGACCAGGTGGAAACGGCGATGCGGCTTGCGGGATCGGCCATGATGGACTCCTTTTAGGCAGAGGATTTCATGCGCCCGGAACGGGGGCAAGGAAAAGCTAAATCCGATAGACCCGCTCGGCGTTGCGGTGAAAGAGTGCGGCTTTTTCGTCGTCGCTGGCGCCGGCGACGATGGCGCGCGCGGCATCGACCCAACCGGTCAGGGTGCCGCCCGTAATGGTGGCCACGGGATGATCGGAGCCCCAGACCACCCGGTCCCAGCCGAAACAGGCGATGACATGCTCGACATAGGGCCGCAGGGTCTCGGCGCTCCAGCCGGGCGCGCAATGATTGACCAGGCCCGAAACCTTGCCGACCACATTGGGACAGGTGGCGATATCGGCCAGGGCCGCCCGCCAGGGATCGAGGCCCAGGCCGGCGATATCGGGATTGCCGCAATGGTCGAGCACGAAGGTGAGGTCGGGCACGGCCCGGGCGAGGCGCTTGCCCAGATGCAATTGATCGGCGCGCAGGCAGAGATCGAAGGTGACGCCATGGGGCACGAGGCGGCGCAGGTTTTCGACGAACAGCCCCGTCTGGCTGACATCGTCCAGCACTTCATGGAGAATGCGGCGGAAGCCCTTTACCCGGCCCTGCCCCGCTTCCAGCAGGGTTTCGACCTGGCGTTCGAAGCCGTCATGCTCGGGGCGGCAGGCGGCGATGGCGCCGGCAATGCCGGGCAGCCCGGTGACGAAGGCGGTTTCTGCCACGATGTCGGTTTCGGCGACATCGACTTCCATATGGAGCGCCGAAACGATGCCCAGCGCTTCGGCCTCGGCGAAATATTGCTCGCGCGTCCAGGCGCGGTCGAGCTTGTGGCCCGGACCGATCCAAGGATAGCGGAAGCGGTCCGGATAGATCAGGTGCAGATGGGTATCGAGAATATGCAAGGCGGGCCTCCCTTTGCCGATATTCTCCGGGAAGGGCCGGCTAGTCCACCCTGCCCCGCGCGGCCACCGGCAGGGTCTCCACCAGATTGTCGCCCGAGAGCAGATAGACCCGGTCGAAGAGATTGGTCACCGGGCAGCAATGATTGGGAATGATGCGGATTCTGTCGCCGATCCCGGGCTTTTGGGCACAGGCCGAGAGGTCGATCGTGCCATGTTCCTCGCTGAGGCCGGTGATCTTTGCCTCGGGATAGTCGAGCACATAGCCATGGCCGACCAGGCCGAGCAGGTCGCTGGTCAGCGCCTTGGAGCCGGCATCGATGATGGCGCGATCCTCGGTCGGGCGCGACACGACCGTAGCCAGCACGGTCAACGCGCAATCCTCGAAGCTGGCGGCGCCCGCCGCGACCTGGGAGCGGTCCATGTAGATATAGGTGCCGGGGCGATATTCGGTGGCGACGCCCGCCGCCGCCTCCATGTGCCAAATGTCAGGCGTGCCGCCGGTGGTGATGGCCGGGACGGGGATGCTTTCGGCGTCGAACAGGGCTTTGGCCGCAGCCAGCCATTCGGCCGCCTGCTTGTATTTTCCGGCGGCCGGATAGGTCATCAGCCCGGCAAATTCGAGGCCGGGCGCGGCGACGATCCGACGGGCCAGGTCCAGCGCCGCCTCGGGCGATTGCACGCCGCAGCGCCCCATGCCGGTATCGCATTCGACGAAAACGCCGAGCGGCCGCGCGGGATCGGTGAAGGTCGTGGCAAGCCCGGCCACGCATTCGGCGCTGTCGGCGACGACGCGAATGGTGACGCGCTCATGCAGGGCCTTGAGGCGGGCGAGCTTGGCGGCGCCGATGATGTTGAAGGTCAAAAGGATATCGGTGAGGCCGGCATCGGCCATCACCTCGGCCTCGCCCAGCTTCTGCACATTGATGCCGACCGCGCCCAGGTCCACCTGCCTCCTGGCGAAGAACGGCAATTTGTGGGTCTTGATATGGGGGCGAAGGTTGAGCCCGGCCCGGTTCGCCGCATCCTGGGCGCGCCGGAGATTGGCCTCGGCCTTGTCGAGGTCGATGAGGACGGAGGGGGTATCGAGGGTGGAATAATGAGTCATTTGGCCCGCAGAACCTCGTTGACGAAGCGGAGATTACCGGAGGTCAGCCCGGCATCGACGGGAATGGTCACCCCGGTAATACCCGAGGCGGCGTCGGAAGCGAGGAACAAAGCCGCATGGGCCACTTCCTCAGGGCTGACCATGCGGCCCAGCGGGTAATGCGGCAGCACCTTGTCGAGCAGGCGCGGATCGGCGGCCAGGCGATGATCCCAGGCCGGGGTGCGCACCGAACCGGGCGCCACCACATTGGCGCGCACGCCCTGCCCGCCGCGTTCGACGGCAATGGCCCGGGCATAGGCGATCAACCCCGCCTTGGCCGCCGAATAGGCCGGATTGCCGAAATGGGCCAGGGCATTGACCGAGGAGACCAGCACCACATTGCCCGCGCCGCGCGCCGCCATGGCCGCCACGATCGGATCGACCAGCGCATAGGCGCCATTGAGATTGATGGCCATTTCGCTGGCCCAGATGTCGTCGTCGAGATGATCGAAATGCTCGGCGCGGGTGAAGCCGGCATTGGCGATGACGGCATCGGGCGCGCCATGGGCGGCGATATCGGCGGCGATGGCGGCGCGCGTCGCCCTGGCGTCGGATTGGTCGAACAGGACTTTGCGCACGAGGTTCAGGCCGGCCAGCATGTCCGCGTCGCGGTCGGCGCCGATGACCTCTGCGCCGGCGGCGTGGAAGGTCTCCACCAGCACCCGGCCGATGCCGCCCCCGGCGCCGGAAATGAGGATGGTCTTGCCATCGAGACGGAAGGGATTTGTCATTGGCCTACCCTGTTACCGAAGCATCCCAGACCTCATGGTGAGCCTGTCGAACCACGAGGTCGCAGCCACCGAATGCCCGACCTCGTCCTTCGACAGGCTCAGGATGAGGTCTTCGAAAAAATGCGGCTCACGGCCCCTTATAGGCCACGCAGTCGATCTCGACCTTGCAATCGACCATCATATGGCTCTGCACGCAGGCGCGAGCGGGGGGATGATCACCGAAATAGCTCTTGTAGACCGCGTTGAAGCTCCAGAAATCGCGCGGGTCGTCGAGCCAGACGCCGCAGCGCACCACATGTTCGAGACCGTAGCCCGCCTCTTCGAGAATGGCGATGATGTTCTGGATGGTCAGATGCGTCTGCTCGATGATGCCGGTACCGACGATTTCGCCATCCTTCATGGCCACCTGTCCCGACACGTGCAGCCAGCCGCCCGCTTCCACCGCACGGGCAAAGGGCAGGTTCTGGCCACCGGCACCGGATTTTTCCGCACCATAGCGCTTGATCGGCATCGCAATTCCCTCACTTCTGAAACTGAATTTCTTCTATTAGCGTGTTTGCGCCGACAAATCGAGATTGTCCGGCATGGCGGCGGAGCAAAATGTAAATTTCTTACGTGATTGCATTTGCGCCTTGGTGTAGCGTGGCGCGGCGCGCCGATTGACCAGATGGATGCCTGCCCTTGCGTATCTTCACCGCAGCCCTTGCGACGGAAACCAATACCTTTTCCCCCATCGCCATCGACAAGCGAGCCTTCGAGGCCTCGCTGCACGCCAAGCCGGGACAGCATCCGGCCACGCCGACCCTGTGCACCGCGCCGATCACGATCGGCCGCGAGATTTGCGCCCGCGAGGGCTGGACGCTGGTCGAGGGCACGGCGAGCTGGGCCGATCCGGCGGGCCTGGTGGCGCGCGCGACCTATGAGGAATTGCGCGACGAAATCCTCGGCCAGCTTCGGGCCGCCCTGCCGGTCGACGGCGTGGTGCTGGGCCTGCACGGGGCCATGGTGGCGCAGGGCTATGACGATCCCGAGGGCGACCTGCTGGCGCGCATCCGCGCGATCGTGGGGCCGGACGTGCTGGTCTGCGCCGAACTGGACCCGCATAGCCACCTGACCGCAAAACGCGCCGAGGCGGCCGATTTCTTTGTCTATTTCAAGGAATTCCCCCACACCGACTTCGTCGACCGGGCCCGCGACCTCTGGGCCATCGCGGTGGGCGCGCTCAAGGGCGAAATCAAGCCGGTGATGAGCATTTTCGATTGCCGGATGATCGATGTCTTCCCCACGTCCAAACAGCCCATGCGCGGCTTCGTGGACCGGCTCATGGCGCTGGAGAACACCGAGCCCGGCCTGCTCTCGCTGTCGGTCGTGCATGGGTTCATGGCCGGCGACGTGCCGGAAATGGGCACCAAAGTGGTGGCGATCACCGATAACCAGCCCGACCTGGGCGCCGGTCTGGCCGAACGGCTGGGGCGCGAACTCTTCGCCATGCGCGGCACCTTCATGGTCGAGCAGGTGGACGAGAAAGCCGCCGTGAACGCAGCCCTGGCCGCGCCGCGCGGGCCGGTGGTGATCGCCGATGTCTGGGACAACCCCGGCGGCGGCACGGCGGGCGATGCCACCATCATCCTGGACGAATTGATCCGCCGGGGCGCGACGGACGTCGCCGTCGGCACGATCTGGGACCCGATCGCGGTGCAGATCTGTTTCGCGGCCGGCGAAGGCGCCGAGATCGCCCTGCGCTTCGGCGCCAAGTCCGCGCCCTTTACCGGCAATCCCATCGACAGGCGCGTCGTGGTCAAGGCGCTGGTGCGCAATGCCGAGATGAAGTTCGGCGAAAGCTATGCGCCCTTCGGGGACGCGGCCTGGGTGCAGTTCGACGGCATCGACGTCATCCTCAATTCCACCCGCGCGCAGAGCTTCGATCCCAGCCTGTTCTCGGCCATGGGCATCGACCCGAAGACGCGGAAAATCCTCCTGATCAAATCGACCAATCATTTCTACGATTCATTCTCCCGGATCGCTTCCGAGATCATCTATTGCTCGGCCGGCAAGCCCTATCCGAACCGGCCGGCAGAGACCGATTACCGCAAGGCGCGGCGCGATATCTGGCCGATGGTGGAAAATCCGTGGGGGTGAATGGGCGCGGCTTCCCTTGAACGGAGGCACCCCCACCCACGGCTCGTCACCCTCGGGCTGGACCCGAGGGCGTTTGCGATACAACCCAAAGACAAAGAACCCTCGGGTCACGCCCGAGGGTGACGATCCGAATGGGTTTGATGCTCTTCCGCTTTTCCCCCCTCAGGAGGGAGGGATGGAGCTCTAATCCCGCAGTGTCCTGAAAAACTCCACCAGCATGGCTTCGGACCGGCCGGCCGAGACGCCGCCGATGACTTCGGGCCTATGGTGGCAGGTGGGCTGGTCGAAAAGGCGCACGCCGTTTTCCACCGCCCCGGCCTTGATGTCCTCGGCGCCGAAATAGACCCGCCGCAGCCGCACATGGGCGATGGCCCCGGCGCACATGGCGCAGGGCTCCAGCGTCACATAGAGATCGCAGCCGTCGAGCCGCCCGGTGCCGCGCGCCACGAGGGCCGCGCGGATGGCCAGCATTTCGGCATGCGCGGTGGGATCGGCCAGGGCCTGCATGCGATTGCGCTCGGCGGCGAGCAGGCGGCCCCCCTGCACGATCACCGCGCCGATGGGCGCCTCGCCCTGCGCGGCCGCTTCCGCGGCGAGGCGCAGCGCCAGTTCCATGGGTTTTTCGGTCAGGTCGGTCACGGCGGAAACGGGGCGTAGTCGAGAGGGTCGATGGCGGATTTCAGCGCTTCGAGCTGGGGCCGGGTCCAGCCGGGGGGCTGGGTCACCTCATACCAGGCATCGATGTAGTCGCGCGGCGAATAGACATGTCCATAGCCCACCGGCGCGGTCTGCGACAGGGCCGTATCCAGCGCCAATTGCAGGAAGGTGACCATGGGATACCAATTGAGCGCCGGGGACACGTCGGGCCCGCGCGGCGCATCGAACCAGGCCGGTTTCTGCCAGTCGGCGGCGAAGGAGAAGAAGACGATCGGGTCGCTGGCATATTGCAGGAAGACGATGCGCATCGGCCCCCAGGGGATATCGTCCCAGCCCTGGGCGCCCGACTGGTTCATGAAGCGGATGGAGGAGGAATTGCCGAAACGCGGCAGCCAGAACGGGGTGCCTGGCTGGCGGCTCTCGGTGACCCGGCCCCAGATGGAGCTGGAAAAGGGCGGCCCGGCCCAGAGCGCCCCGTCGAAGGGATCGCCCAGCACGTCATAGACGGTGGTGGAATTCTGCGAGGCCAGCGCGCCCAGGCTGAGGCCGTAGAGATAGAGCCGTGGCCGGCTGTCGCGCGGCAGATTGGTCCAATAGGCATAGACGAGGTCGAACAGGGCCTGGGCGGTCTCGGCCCCGTATTCGGGCTCGACCAGCAGCGAGAGGGCGCTGGTGAGGTAGGAATATTGCACGGCCACGCTGGCGACGTCCCCGCCATGGAGATATTCCAGCGTGTCGATGCCCGCCCGGTCGACCCAGCCGGTGCCCACCGGCATGATCAGCACCAGTACCGAGCGCTCGAAGGCGCCGATGCGCAGGAGTTCGTCCAGCGCCAATTGTGCGCGGGCCTGCACGCTGGGCGCCGAGCGCAGGCCCACATAGGTGCGCAGCGGCTCGATGGCGGGCCGGCCGGTCAGCGCCGCGATCTCGGCGGCGCTGGGACCCGATTGCACATAGATGCGGGAATCCTTGCCGATCGTGTCCCAGTCGATCAGCGATTGGGCGCTGCCGGTCTCGTCCCATCCGGTGGGCGGGGCATCGTCGGTGGACACGAAGGCGTCGAGCCGCTCGTAGAAATTGTCGGCGGCGCGCAGGGCGCTGCGCCAGAACAGGTTGTTGACCAGCGCGCCCACCACGATGGCCACCAGCAGGACGGCCAGGACCAGGGCGGCCCGGCGGGGCAGATGCGGCGACAGCCAGGACCAGACCAGCCGGATCAGCATGACCAACAGCTTGCCCAGAACCATCAGGGCCGCCGCTATCGGCAGGGCGACGGCGGCGATCACCAGGGGCTGGAACTGATCCACCGGCGGCATCTGCATGACCGCGCGCACCGAATTCTGCCAGGAATTGGCGTAGCCCAGGGCAATCAGCACCAGGGCCAGGCCGATCAGCGCCACCAGCATGCCCATGGCCCGGGTCACCCGCCCCGGCGGCACCTTGAGCCCGAGAAAGCCCCAGAGCCAGTGGCCGAGATTGCCGATGCCATAGCCGACCGCGAAGCAGCAGCCGGAGAGAATGCCCTGCACGATCTCGGTGCGCGGCAGCAGCGAGGGCGTCAGCGACAGCGTGAAGAACACCGAACCCACCAGCAGGCCCGGCATGGAAAAATGCCGCGAGATGGCATCCCAGAAGGCATCGGCCCTTCTGGTCCAAGACGAGCTGGAAGAAACGCGCCGGACATCCATGCGCCCTAGGTGACCCCGCGGGGCCATGCCGGTCAATCACTTATGGTGGGCGAGCCCCACACAAACACCGTCTTCACCTCCCCCATGGCCTTCTCGCCTCAAGCACCGGCCCACCTCCCCCTTGACGGGGGGGGTAGCGCAGCTTGGCCGAAGGCTTAGCGAAGCTAGGAGGGGGTGCCGGCAAGCAGTGGCGTTAGAAATCAAACACCCTGCCGCCCATCCCCCTCACCCGTCTCGGGCTTCGCCCGATCCACCCTCTCCCCGAGGGGGAGAGGAATAAGGGCAAACGCCGCACCAATTCTTCTCCCCCTCGGGGAGAAGGTGGCGCGAAGCGCCGGATGAGGGGCTTCGAGCCGCCCCGCAGGGCAAATCTCTCCAGCGGAGAGATTTGAGGCGAGAAGGCCATGAGCGCTATGCGCGAATGGCACGAACCCGCAAAAAACCGAAACTTATCCCCACCCCCTCCACCTACCTTATCCTCCCCCCATCAGCCGGATGGAGATGGGGTTG
>NZ_LVVY01000123.1 GCF_001650025.1 Devosia elaeis
CTTCGTCGGCAGCGTCAGATGTGTATAAGAGACAGCCCCGAGGGCGGGCGGTCACGTCAGAAGATGGTCCGAAATAAACGCTTCTCCTCAAGGGAGGAGAGGCGAGGGGGCAGAGGGCAGCACCGCGCCTAGTTATTGATGCTGAGAATGCCCCATTGGGTGTCGAGACAGGCGTCGTCGAGGCACACATTGGTGAGCCACATCGCGCCATTGCCGAGGCCGACGCCTTCGCTGGTGACGATGAGGTCAGCGACATTCTGATTGAGCACGGCGTCAAGAGTTTCGACCGTGACGAGGCTGTCGAACTCGTTCAGCAGATCTTGCTCGCCAAGCACCTCATAGGTTTCCCCATTGGCGTTCACCATCAGCGGATAAAGGGCGTAGTCGGAAATGACGCCGGGATCATCGAACATGATCGCGTCCTGAATGGCTGCGTAGGCTTCGAAAAAGCCATCCGCGTCGCCGTGGATGCTCTCGATATTGTCCCACACGGCCTGCTCGTCCTGAGCAAAGGCAGGCTGGGCGGCGATGGCGAGGCCGAGGGCGGTGGCGACAAGCGCGATACGAGACATTTCATGCTCCTTTGGCAATCGGTTCCTGAGGTGACCCAGCAGAATGGCGAAAGCAAGATTTGCCGACTGCGCAGCATTCCATACACGTGCTGTTAAGTCGGTGAATTGCACAATGCCGCCGCGTCCGTGGGACCCGACTGTCCCGGAAACGCAGAATGCGTTCGAGTACGAGTATTGCGTCCATGCGTCTGATCATTGGTGTCATCACCGTCTTTGCCTGCGTTTTCGGCGGCTATGCGGCCATGGGCGGACATGTGGCCGTGCTTTGGCAGCCCTTTGAATTCGTTATCATCCTGGGTGCGGCCATCGGGGCCTTCATCATCGCCAACGGAGCGCCTGTGCTCAAGGCAGTGCCGGCCATGTTCGGCACGATGTTCAAGGGGCCGAAATATGACAAGGCCGCCTATGTCGAGCTGCTCGGGCTGCAATATTCGATGTACAAGCTGGTGCAGCAGAAGGGCATTCTCGGGATCGAGCCGCATATCGAGGACCCGCAGAATTCGAGCCTATTCAACGCCTTTCCGAGCTTCGCCAAAAACCACCATGCGGTGGAATTCGTCTGCGACTACATGCGCATGGTGACCATGGGCTCCAACAATGTCCATGAGATGGAAGCGCTGATGGACGAGGAACTGGAGACCCACCACCAGGAAAAGGAACGCCTGGTGGCCTCCATGCAGGCCATTGCCGATGGCACGCCCGCGCTCGGCATCGTTGCGGCGGTGCTCGGCGTGATCAAAACCATGGGGGCCATCACCGAGCCGCCCGAAGTGCTGGGGCACCTGATCGGTGGGGCGCTGGTGGGCACCTTTTTCGGCGTCTTCGTAGCCTACGGCTTTTTCGGCCCAATGGCGCAGTCGCTGAAGAATATCTACGAGGCCGAGTCCAAATATTACCTCTCGCTCAAGGTCGGCCTCCTGGCCCATATCGGCGGGCAGCCGCCGGTCATGGCCATTGAATTCGCGCGCAAGGCGCTGATGAGCGAAGTCAGGCCGACCTTCAACGAAGTGGAAGCCGCCACGGCCGCCCTGCCGGCCACGACCTGAACCTTCCGCAAAAGGTGAGCCAGAATGGCGAACTACGACCAGCCGATCATCATCAAGAAGGTCAAGAAGAACAAGCACGTCCACCATGGCGGCGCGTGGAAGATCGCCTATGCCGACTTCGTGACGGCGATGATGGCGTTCTTCCTCCTGATGTGGCTGATCAGCATGACGACGCCGGAACAGAAGGAAGGGCTGGCCGACTATTTCGCACCCACTTCGGCCAGCAATTCCACCTCCGGATCGGGCGGCGTGCTGGGTGGCACGGCGATGGACAATTCGGGCAGCAAGATGTCGGGATCGTCGGCCGACGTGATCAATGACAGCCCGGCCTCGCCGCAAAGCGCCGATCGCGGCACCATCGAAAACAATATCGGGGGCATGGCGCGCGACAATGGCAGCGAGCTCACCGCCAGCAGCGACAGCGAGGTCAATCTGCAATCGCAGCAGGACCAGGCGTTCCACAGCGCGGCCGCCAGCATCAAGCAGGCCTGGCAATCCCTGCCGGAGTTGACCCCGTTCATGGACAATCTGCTGGTCGAGCAGACCGAGGACGGGCTCGATATCCAGATCATCGACCAGCAGGGCCGCCCCATGTTCCCCGAGGGATCGAAATATCCGCTGGAGGCCACTCGGGTAGCCATCGCCGCCATCGGTCCCATCCTGCAGCAGCTCAATGCGCAGGTGACCATCTCCGGACACACAGCGGCCGGTGGGCGGTATGACAATCCGCGCTATGGGCCTTGGGAATTGTCGGCCGACAGGGCGAATGTGGTGCGTTCGGTGCTGGGCGAATTCGGGCTCGGTAATGACCGGGTCAAATCGGTGATGGGACGGGCGACCGACGAGCCCTATTTCCCCAACGATCCCTATATGGCGGCCAATGAGCGGGTGCGGATCACCGTCCTGCAATCGCCGCCGCCGGTGCCGCTGGGGCTGACGCCGTAGGCGGCGAAACGCGCTAAAGAAACAGCTTGAAGCCTTCGTGGGAGGCTTCAAAGCCCAGCTTGCGATAGAAACGGTGGGCGTCGAGGCGCGTTTTGTTGGAGGTGAGCTGGACGAGGCCACAGCCTGCCTCGCGGCAGCGATCCACCGCCCATTGCACCATCTGCGAGCCCAGGCCGTTGCCGCGCTGATCGGCGCGGATATGGACATTTTCGAGCAGGCCCCGCGTCATGCCGAAGCGCGGCAGGCCGGGAATGAAGCTGATCTGGAGCGTGCCGACGATTTCTCCGTTGCGCTCGGCGACGATGAGGCGATGGCTGGGACTGGCGCTGATGGTGTCGAAGGCGGCGCGATAACGCGGGTCCGACAAGGAGGCCGGATCGAGGGGCGGGGTGTCGATGCCACGGGCATCGCCGGCATGGGCGAGCAGGAGGATGGTCGGAATATCGGCGGGCGCAGCGTCGCGGAAAGCAAGGTCGGTCATGTCAAGCATTCTTGGGAGCGATGAGTCGGGCCAAGCCTAGCACGCCCAGCGCAGCAATGGCGGGAAGAACCAAGAGCGGACTGCCTGCGGCCCAGAGCGCCCCCGTGCCGGCCCACATGATCGAGGAAAAGGCTTCGCAGAGGGTCGCGGCGCGGGAGGCATTCTGGCGGCGGCGGAACATGGAGCGTTTCGCCGTAACCCGGAACCAGAGCTGGATGGCGGTGGCGGCGCCGGCGGCCAGCGCGGCGCAAAGCGCGGTGATCAGCGCCATGGGCCAGGCGGTGACGGCCAGCATGAGCAGCAAGGGCGTAAGCACGAGGGCAATGACCACCAGCACGGATTCGACCTTGGCGCGGAGAATGGTGGACTGGCTGAGGGGCGCGGTGCTGACCAGATCATGTGCATCTTCGCCGGAAATGGCGAGCCAGGCGAGTCCGCCGGCGAGCTGGCCGGAAGCCATGACCAGGACGGGCACCACGACGATGAAAGTGCCGTCCCCAGCGCCGTAATTGACCCAGAGCAGGAGGGCCGGTGGCACCAGGTAGAGCAATTGCATCAGCGTTTGCGACAGGAGCCAGGGATCGCGCTGAAGCAGTTTCCATTCCTTGCGGCGCAGCGCCTGGCGCTGCGTGGCCGGGGCAAAGGCGTGGGCCGACGCGTGGCGTCGCCTGCGCACATGATTGAGGCCGGCGGCGGCGCTGGCGAGCCGTCCATAACTGGGCGCGACGAGGGCTATGGTGACGCCCAGGATCGCCAGCGCGCAGCAGAGCAGCAGCAGGGCCGCCGGCATGTCACCCATGGCGGCGCGGGCAGGCAGCCAGAGGAGGCTGTCGGCATCGGGCGCGCTGGCCAGGATATCGGCGGATTGAAAGAAGGCGAGGCGCGAAAAGCCATCATGGGAAAGGATGGCGGCGGCCTGGATGCCTATGACGAAGCCGGCGCCGACAATGCCGGCGACGATCTGGGCGAGCAGGCGCGTCCGCTTCGGCCCGGCCAAATGGAAGAGCAGACGCGTAATGCCCATGGCGATGGCGACCGAAAGAGCGGCCAGGGCAGCGAGCAGCAAATAGGCCGAGAGCCAATGCCAGCCGGCCTGGAAGACGAGGGCGGTGACCAGGGGACTGATGAGCAGGACGCCCAGCGCGAAGGTGGCAACGAAGACCGCGCCGGCGCGAATGGCGAAAATGCGGGCGCCGGGCGTGGGCGAGGACAGGATGAGATCGAGGTCGGAGCGGGCGTAATAGACGCGGGTGACCGCTTCGAGCGCCTGAGACAGGTTGACTGCCCAGAACAAGAGGCCCATGCCCGAGACCACCAGCAGGACCTGCGGATCGATGAGAGCGCCGGCCTCCACCCAAGGGCGGATCGAGAACCAGGCGATGAGCGTGATCAGGGCATAGACGGCGAGGCCGCCGACGATCCAGCCGATGAGGCGGGCTCGCCTGCCACCGGTCATCATCGCCATGGCGTCGCGCCAGGACAGGCGCAATTCGTGGCGGGCCAGCCAGAACAGGGAAGCGGTGGCGCTCATGCCGCCTGGCTGCCCCGGGCGACCAGGTCCAGGAAGATTTCCTCCAGCGTGGTCTCGCGCCCGATACGCGCCCGCAATTCGGCCAGCGTGCCCTCGGCAATGAGGCGACCCTCGGCAATGACGCCGATCCGCTCGGCCATCCGTTCGGCCACTTCGAGAATGTGGGTGGTCATGATGACGGTGACACCAGCCTCGGTCTTATGGCGCAGCACGTCCTTCACCTGGCGGGCGGAGCCGGCATCGAGGCCGGTCAACGGTTCGTCGAGGATGATCAGGCGGGGATCGTGAACCAGGGCGCCGGCCAGGGCGACCTTTTGCAGCATGCCCTTGGAAAAGCCGCCGCAGAGGTCGTTGGCATAGGGGGCGAGGCCGAGCCAGTCGATCAGTTCATGGGCGGTACGCCGGGCCCGGTCCGGCTCCACCTGCCAGAGGCCGGCGACGAAATCGAGATATTCGAGCGGGGTGAGGCGATCATAGACCATGGGCTCGTCCGAAACCCAGGCCATGAGGCGCTTGGCAGCAACCGGATCGGCCAGGGCGTCGATGCCGAAGATGGAAATGGCGCCGCTGTCAGGCTTCAGCAGGCCAGCCACCATGCGCAGGATGGTGGTCTTGCCGGCGCCATTGGGACCGAGCAGGGCATAGAATTCCCCGCCGGCGATCGTGAGGTCCACGCCGCGGACGACCGGGCGGTCGAAGGACTTGGTGAGGCCGGATAGGGCAAGGGCGGCAGGCATGGAGGCTCCACTTCTGGTGTGCCAGCCTAGTCTCGCCGCCCTTTCCGGCGCATGAATGGCAATCGTTAACGAATTGCCGCTGCCGCTATCAGACGACTGTCAGGGTGACGTCGACATTACCGCGCGTGGCGTTGGAATAGGGGCAGATCTGGTGGGCCTTGTGGACAAGGTCCTCCGCCTGGGCACGGTCGAATCCGGGCAGGGTGACCTTGAGCTCAACGGCGATGTTGAAGCCCTTGCCGCCCTCATTGGCGTTGTCCCCGAAGGAGACGGCGGAATCGATGCTGGCTTCATCGGGAATCTTCACCTTTTCGCCGCGCGCCACGGCCTTGAGGGCGCCGAGGAAGCAGGCGGAATAGCCGACGGCAAAGAGCTGCTCGGGATTGGTGCCCGGGCCATCATTGCCGCCCATGGCCTTGGGGGTGTCGAGGGTGACCTCAAGACGGCCATCGTCGGTCTTGCTGGTGCCGGTGCGGCCGCCCGTGGTGTGGGCGTGGGCGGTGTAGACTGCGGACTTGATGCTCATGGCTCATGCTCTCCTGTGTCTGGATGAAAGATAAATAGTGCATAATTAAATTGTACGCAATCAAATTTTATGTGCTAGGAATTGCGCCTGATCCGAGGACCCGACATGGCCGATGAAAAAATGCCGACGATCGACCAGATGCTGTGCTTTGCCGTCTATTCGGCGGGACATGCCTTCACGCGGTTCTACAAGCCGCGGCTCGATGCGCTGGACCTGACCTATCCGCAATATCTGGCCTTCCTCGTCTTGTGGGAGCGCGACGACATTACGGTAAAGCATCTGGGGGAGCGTTTGTTCCTCGATTCGGGCACGATCACGCCGCTGATCAAGCGGCTGGAAGCGCGGGGGCTGGTGCGCCGCCGCCGCGACGAGGACGATGAGCGACAGGTGCGGATCACCCTAACCGAGGCGGGCCGGGCGCTCAGGGCCAAGGCCTTCGCCATCCCACTGGCTGTCATCGAGGGAACGGGCCTGACGCTTGAGGGTGGAGATGCCTTGAGGGCGGAACTGATCGCGTTGCGCGACCGGCTGGACGCGGCGCTGGAGGTTTAAAGCGATTCAGGGTTTGCAATGCGCTCTGCCGAAGACCTCATGGTGAGCCTGTCGAACCACGAGCTGGGGTGCGCCTAAGCTTGTGTGTACGACCTCGGGCACGGGATGAGGTCTACTGGTACGCTAACCTCAACGTAGTCCCACCGCATCCACCTGGCCGGATCGGCAGCGACTTTGTTGCGGTTCGGCGGCCAGGATGAGGCGCGAGAAATCGTCCGGGCCGGAAATCTCGCCGGTCAGAGCGATGCGCAATTCGGTGATCAATGTGCGGTTGCCGTCTTCGGCGCAGTCCATGGCCACGCGGTCGCCGGCGCCGCGCCCGAAGGAGCGGTCGAACGCGGCGCGGATATCGGTCAGCGTCAGGCGGCGGCCGACATTGCCGGCGAAAAGTTCGGCGACTTCGGAGGCGTTGAGCGCCAGCATGAGATCGAGCGAATCCGCGAAATATTCGCGCTGGTCGCCATCGTAACAGGAGCCGTGCTTGACCCATTCGTGCCGGTCGAGGCCGGAGAGGCTGCCGGGCATGACGATGTCGAGATCGCGGCGCTGGGCGATGGTCAGATCCAGCGGCGGCAGGTCGCGCCAACGGCCATCCTGGCTGGCCCAGCGGTCGCGCTCGGAGACGTCGCAATATTCATTGTCGTGTGGCTGGGGCCACAGCCCGTGCAGGGTGAAGTTGGTGGCCTCGAAGCTGTTGGGGCGCTGGTCGCGGCATTCGCGGGTGCGGGAATTGAGCTCGCAGAAAGCGGGCTGCCAATTGACGGCGAGGATATATTGGGTGCCACGATAGGTGGGCGCGACGGGCGTGGTCTCGGCCTGTTCAGGGGAGATGGCGGGACTGGTGCCGCATTCGACTGCGACCCAGCGCTGGACCGGGCTGGCGCCGGGCACGGCAATGCGCAAATGGGTGGGCGGATTTTTGTTGGCGGCGAGCAGGTCGTAGGACTGGCCGGCCTGCGTGGCGATGTTGCCGGGATTGGTCTGGCGGTTGATGGATTGATAGGCGGGGCAGGTACTGGTTGCGGTGAAACTGCCGGAGAGCGGAACTTCGGCCAGGGCAGGGGCTGCCAGGAGGGCTAAGGCGAGAGTGGTGATTTTTCGCAGCATCGGGCCGGGCTCCGTCGGAATATCCAGATTGCCGTAGCCTTCTCTTGGCCTTGTCTGCAAGGGCGAGGCCTATTTCGGCGTGCCGGCTCGCACGGCTCTTCCTCCCTCCCCAAGAGGGGAGGGAGGCGATGAAGCCACCCGCTAGGCGCCCAGGCCGGTGTTGTCTGGCCGCGCTGCGCCCGTCTCCTAAAGCGCGATGCGGTAGATGCCGAAGCCTTCCGCATTGGTTTCGCCGGTGGGCTCGATCTCGACCGCGGTGACGTCGGCGACGTGCTCGGCGGCTTTCGGGCCGGTGGCGAAGAGCACGCTGGTGTCGCCAATCGGGGCGAGCGACCAATTGCTGTCGGCCTTGGGGTCGATGGTGCCGTTTTCGATGATGAAGCGGACGATGATGTCGCGATTGGTATCGGGGCCGATGAAGATGATCTTGTCCGGCCCGATGCCCGGGAACGAGCCGCCACCGCCGGCGCGGTAATTATTGGTGGCGACGACGAATTGCTGGGCCGGATCGATCGGGGCACCGTCATATTGAAGATCGACAATGCGGCTGGCATCGGGATTTTCCAGCGCGCCGCCGTCTGCGGCATATTTCGAGGGCTGGGTGAGGTCGATCCGGTAGGTCACGCCATCGATGACGTCGAAATTATAGGAGGGGAAGGCAGGATTGATGAGTTCGGCATCCTTGGCGCCGGTCTCGACCTGGTTGAAGATGCCCGCCGAGCGTTCCAGCCATTCCTTGACGTCGGCTCCGGTGATCAGCAGGGCCTGGATGGTGTTGGGGTAAAGATAAAGATCGGCCACGTTCTTGATGGCGACCGGGCCCACGGGCACATCGGTGTAATATTCCGGGCCACCCCGGCCACCGGCCTTGAAGGGAGCGGCGGCCGAGAGGATCGGCAGGCCCTCCCATTCGGTGCCCTTCATCATCTGCTCGATATACCAGGACTGCGCCTGGGAGACGATCTGTACCGAGGGATCGTCGGCGACGAGGGCGAAATAGGAATGGAGCGGGGCGGCGGTTTCGCCCACCGGGCGGCGGATATAGTCCAGCGTCTCCTGGTGCTCAGCCTCGACGGCGGCCTCAACCTCGGGCACGGATTCGACCGTGGGCACATTCTTGTTGTCGACCCGCTCGACGATGGGGCGGGCTTCGGAAGTATGGGAGACCACCGACCATTTGCCCTCGGCATCGATTTCCAGCAGCAGATCGACCAGGCCCATATGAGAGCCCCAGAAGCCGGGCATGACGGCCGGCTTGCCGTGCAGCGTGCCGGCCTCGATGTCGGCGCCTTCCACATCGGCATAGTCGGGGCCGGGGAAGACCAGATGGTGATGGCCGGTCAGCACCACATCTATGCCCTCAACAGCGGCGAGTTGGAGGGAGGCGTTTTCCATGCCGGGGACGTGGTCACCCGCCTCGATGCCCGAATGGGACAGGGCAACGACAATATCGGCGCCTTCCTCGCGCATTTTCGGCACCCAGGCCTGGGCGGCTTCGACGATGTCGCGCACCACGACCTTGCCGGTCAGGTGCGTTGCATCCCAGGTGAGGATCTGCGGCGGCAGGAAACCGATGACGCCGATGCGGATCGTGTGCGTGGCGCCTGAGCCGTCCGTCAGCTCTTTTTCGAAGATGCGATAGGGTTCGGTATAGGTTTCGTCGCTGGTCGGGTCCTCGCCCAGTTCCGTGCCGCGCACGAGATTGGCGGAAACGAAGGGGAACTCGGCGCCTTCCAGGGCGCGATCGAGGAAATCCAGGCCGTAATTGAATTCGTGATTGCCCAGGGTGGCGGCGTCGTAGCCGAGCGTGTTGAGCGCGGCGATGGCGGGGTGAATGTCGCCCTGGTTGAGTCCCTTCTCATAGGCCATGTAATCGCCCATAGGATTGCCCTGGATCAGGTCGCCATTGTCGAACAGCACGGCATTGCCTGCCTCGGCGCGGATCTCTTCGATGATAGCGGCGGTGCGTGCCAGGCCCATCGTGTCATTGGGCGCATCGGCATAATAATCGTAGGGCAGGATGGCGACGTGGATGTCGGTGGTCTCGATGATGCGCAGATGCGCCTGGTTGGCCTGGGCCAGCACCGCGAAGGGATGCATGGCGACCATGGCGCCGACACTGGCGGAACCGGCCAGGAAGCTGCGCCGGGAAATGGATGGGAAGAAGTTCATGATCGTCTCCATGTGAAGTGCCATTTCGCCGGGGGCGTGCTCCCGGACTGCCGGCTTGCGACCGGTTCTTGGCGCTTTCCCGGGTCCGCCGGGAAGCAGAAAGCTCATGCCGCGTTCAGGTGACGGGCGCATGACGACTGGAGGAGACGCTATGAAGTTTTTACCGTCTGGTCAATTTATGACGCTTATGAAGACGGGATGAGATAGCGGGATGAGGTGCGGTGCACTGGAGCACCCCCTCTCAGCTTTGATAGGCCAGCGTCCCAAGGGATGACAGCCGGCTAGCGAACCAATTCGGGATCGACCAGGGCGCCTTTATGGGCGATGACAATGCCGGCAGTGCGGTGGGCGGCTTCGGCGGCTTCGCGCAGGGATTTGCCACCGAGGCGGGCGGAGAGATAGGCGCCGTTGAAGCTGTCGCCGGCGCCGGTGGCGTCGACCACCTTGGCGCCGGAGGGCGGGGCGATGCGGACGCGCTCGCTGGCGGTGGCGATCAGTGCCTCCTTGCCGCCGTCCTTGACCACGACTTCCTCGACGCCGAGCTCGAGATAGCGGTCGGCGGTGTCGTCTATGGTCTTGTCGCCGAAAAGAGGGGCTTCGTCGCTATGGGTGGGCAGGACGATGTCGCAGAGGCTGGCGGCGGCGGTGAGCACGCCGGCCATGACGCGGGGGCTGGACCAAAGGGCAGGGCGGAGATTGGTGTCGAAGGCGATTTTCGCGCCGTTATCGCGGGCTTTGACGATGGCGCCGAGCAGGCGGCCACGGGCGCGGGGGGCGAGGATGGCAAGAGTAATGCCCGAGAAATAAACGAGTTCCGCCTGTTCGACGGCCTTGGCGAGGGCCTGCTTGTCATCGGCCAAAAGCTTGGCGGCAGAATTGTCGCGCCAATAGGTGAAGTGGCGATCCCCCTTTTCCTGGTGGATCATGTAGAGGCCAGGACGTCGATCATGAACGGTCTGGATATGGCCGGTGCCGATCCCGTTGGTATCCAGGAAAGCCCGGATGTCGCCTGAGTAGCGATCCTCGCCCAAAGCGGTGACGTAGTCGACCGACCAATCCTTGCCGAGCAGGGCGCGCAGATACCAGGCGGTGTTGAGCGTATCGCCGGCATAGCCGAGACGATAGGTGCGATCCTCCCCCCCGCTCATCTCGATCATGCATTCCCCGATTGAGACGATGCGCCTGGCCACGAACTCTTCTCCTCCGAAATGGTTATGCGGGTTATGCCGGTGCGGGCTTGCAGCGGCAAGGGCTTGCCAATAAACAGGCTCCTAACTTGCGCCGAACTTCCATACAAGATGGGTCAGGCGTTTTGCCTCGGAGATCATCGTGACCAATTCGCGCCTCAGCCAGAGCACTCTCGCCAATATCGCCAAGGGCATTGCCGTCCCGGCCTATGACCGGACGAAAGTCACGCCCGGAATCGTGCATCTGGGGATCGGGGCGTTTCATCGGGCGCATATGGCTGTCTATGTCGACGACCTGTTGGGAGCCGATCCGAGCTGGGGCATTGTCGGGGCGAGCCTGCGCCGGCCCGATACCAAAGAGGCGCTGGAGCCGCAGGACGGCCTCTATACGATCGCGGTGCGCGATGCCGAGGGCACTCATCCGCGCGTGATCGGCTCGATCCTCAAGGTGATGGACGCCAATAGCGAACGCGAGGCGCTGCTGGCGCTGATGGCCGATCCCTCCATTCGCATCGTGTCGCTGACCGTCACCGAGAAGGGGTATTGCCACGATCCGGCGACGGGCGAGCTGGACGAGAAGCATGCCGATATCGTGCATGACTTGGCTCATCCCATGGCGCCGAAATCGGCGCCGGGCATGCTGGTGGAAGCGCTGGCGCGCCGCAGGGCGGCCGGCATCGCGCCGTTCACGGTTATGAGTTGCGACAACCTGCCCAATAATGGACATACGGCCAAGAGGATCGTCAGCCGGCTGGCGGCTTTGCGCGACGCGGGCCTGGGCGAATGGGTGGAGGCCGTCGCCTTCCCCTCGACCATGGTGGACCGCATCGTACCCTCGACCACCGATGCGGACCGGGCGGAGATCGCCGGGCTGATCGGGGCGGAAGATGCCTGGCCGATCATGACCGAGCCCTTCACCCAATGGGTGATCGAGGATCATTTCCCCGGCGGCAGGCCGGCTTTCGAACAGGCCGGGGCGCAATTGGTGGTTGATGTCGAGCCGTTCGAGCACATGAAGCTGCGCATGCTCAACGGTGCGCATTCCACCATGGCCTATTCGGGTTATCTGGGGGGATATGAATATATCGCCGAGGTGATGGGCGATCCGGCCTATGTGAAGCTGGTCCATGGGCTGATGACCGAGGAGGTGATGCCGACGCTGGACATGCCGGGGGTCGACCTGGGCGCCTATCGCGATCAATTGCTGGAGCGGTTCCGCAACCCGGCGCTCAAGCACCGGACCTGGCAGATCGCAATGGATGGCAGCCAGAAATTGCCGCAGCGCCTGCTGGGCACGATCCGCGACCGGCTCAAGGCAGGGCAGGGCATCGAGCGGTTGGCGCTCGGCGTGGCGGCCTGGATGCGCTATGTGACCGGCGTCGCGGAGGACGGCAGCGAAATCGACGTGCGCGACCCACATGCGCTTAAGATGCATGCCATCGCCGCCGATGCGGGGGATGATTCGGAGGCCCTGTTCGAGGGGCTGGTGGCCTTGGTGGAGGTGTTTGGCACCGACCTCGCCGGCAATGAAACGTTCTGCGAGGCGGTTCTGGGGCATCTCGAAAGCCTGTTCGACGTCGGCGCGCGGGCAATAGTGGCGAAGGTGGCGGGGTAGGATACGCCTCAGTCGCGGGTCGTCACCCTCGGGCCTGACCCGAGGGACGTGGTGAAGTTCTCGACAAATAAAGAGCCCTCGGGACAAGCCCGAGGGTGACGATCTGTGGCTTGCCGCAGCTTGGCGCCTGATGATCTGGAACCCCTCACCCGTCCCGCCAGGAGAGAGGGCAGGAGCGGCGCGTTTGGAACCCGTTCCCTCGCGCCGCACTTACTGCTAGCGTCCGCAGGATTAACGAAAGGCGTCGGCGATGAAGTGGCAGGGCAGGCAGCGCAGCTCCAATGTCGAGGATCGGCGAGGACAGCGCACGGGAGGCGGTCTCGGTGGCCTTGGCGGGTTGGGCGGCGGGCGCGGCGGCATTCGCATTCCCACCGGCGGGGGCGGCTCGCGAGGCGGCATATCCGGCCTTATAGGCATCATGGTGGTGCTGGGCATCATCTGGCTGGCCACCGGACAGAACCCGCTGGACCTGCTGACCGGCGGTTCGTCCATGGGGCCGAGTTCGAGCGCGACTTCGAGGCAGCTTCCGGCGCAGGGTCAGGATGAGCTGGCCGATTTCGTCGCGGTGGTGGTCAAGGAAACCGAGGATTTGTGGAGCGAGCAATTCGCCGCCGTCGGGGAGGATTATCCCGAGCCGAACGTGGTGCTGTTCACCGATCGGGTGAATACGGCCTGCGGGCTGGCCGACAGCTCGGTGGGGCCGTTCTATTGTCCGGGCGACAGCAAGGTCTATATCGATCTCAGCTTCTACGACCAATTGCACCGCCAGTTCGGCGCCCCGGGCGACTTTGCCCAGGCCTATGTGTTGGCGCATGAGGTGGGGCACCATATCCAGAACCTCACGGGCGTATTGCCCGAATTCAACCAGCGCCGCCAAGCCATGAGCCAGGAAGAGGCCAACGCCTATTCGGTGCGGGTGGAATTGCAGGCCGATTGCTATGCCGGCGTCTGGGCCAATTATGCGGGCCAGCAGAACCTGCTCGAGCAGGGCGATATCGAGGAAGCGCTGAACGCGGCCAACCAGATCGGTGACGATACGCTGCAAAAGCGGATGCAGGGCTTTGCCGTACCCAAGACGTTCAACCATGGTACCTCGGCGCAGCGCAAGGACTGGTTCGAGCGCGGCTACCAGTCCGGCAATCCGGGCGATTGCGACACCTTCGCCGGCGCGGTCTGAAACGAACCGGATGGAAGCTGGGGCGTTCCTCCCGAGGCAAGGAGGCGCTCATGCAAGCCAATCTGGCGGCTGTTTCATTCGCGTATTTCGCCGATGACGGCCAATTTCCGAACAGCAACCTGCCGGTGGTGATCTATCGGCAGGCCCTGGCGGCGGAGGCGGTTTCGGCCGAAGCACTGGAAAGGCTGTTCGAGGAAAATGGCTGGCCGGGCCAGTGGCGGGCAGGAATCTATGATTACGATCATTACCATTCCACCGCGCACGAATGCCTGGGCGTCGCGCGGGGTTCGGTGCGGCTGCGGCTGGGCGGACCGGAAGGGCGGGATGTTTCGGTGGCGGCCGGCGACGTGCTGGTGCTGCCGGCGGGAACGGCGCATCGCTGCATCGGCGCCGAGGGCGATTTACTGGTGGTGGGCGCCTATCCGCCGGGCCAGGACTGGGACGTGCTCAGGGGTGAAGCGGGCGAACGACCGGACGCCGACAGGCGCATCGCCGCCGTGCCGTTGCCCCAGACGGACCCGGTCGGCGGGCAAGGCGGGCCGCTGCTCGAAAAATGGCGCTAGGGGAATTCCTCTTGCCGTGAACTGCCCTCGTCGGGAGACCGTATGGTGAGCCTGTCGAGCCACGAGGTCGAGCGCCGGGGCTTGGATGCCACGCGTGCTGCTTGTTTAGCTCAGAAGTGAAACGCTATGGCGCGCCCCGCCTTGTGATGGACCTCTGAAGCGGGCCGGCGCGTTCTGCCTCGAGCAGAGGAGAGCGACATGGACAAGAGCAAGCAGAAAGGCGCGGCCCAGTCGGATAAAGTGGAAGGCCCCGACGAGGATCCGAGCCCCGCACGCGTGAAAGACCGGCAGCGCGAGCATAAGCCACGCGCCGAAGACGACATGCCCGGCGCCGACGGACCGCTATCGGCGGGGGCGGATGAGGACACCTACGATTAGAGCAGAACCCCTCACCCCCGCACTGGCCTCGGGTCAAGCCGAAGGCAGCGGAACAGGCTCTTGGGAGCTTACGCGCGACGCCGATATTAGGCGGCGGCGCCGGGGGCAGTGTATTCGGGCTTTTCGGGCAGGCCCTTCTGCTTGCGCACGTGGTTGAGGAAGCGCGTGAACAGGTAGTGGCTGTCGCGGGGGCCGGGGCTGGCTTCGGGGTGATATTGCACCGAGAAGATCGGCTTGCCATCGACGGCGAGGCCGGCATTGGAGCCGTCGAAAAGCGAGATATGGGTTTGGGTGACGCCAGCGGGCAGGCTCTCGGCATCGACGGCGAAGCCGTGATTCATCGAGGTGATCTCGACCTTGCCGGTGGTGAGGTCCTTGACCGGATGATTGGCGCCGTGATGGCCCTGATGCATCTTGGAGGTAGTACCGCCGAGCGCCCGGCCGAGCAATTGGTGGCCGAGGCAGATGCCGAAGATGGGCTTTCCGGTTTCCATCAATTTCTGGATGGTGGGCACGGCATATTTGCCGGTGGCGGCCGGATCGCCGGGGCCATTAGAGAGGAAGATGGCGTCCGGATTATGCGCCAGCACGTCGGCGGCGCTGGCCGTGGCGGGAACCACGGTCACTTTGGCGCCCTGATCGGCCAGGCAGCGCAGGATATTGCGCTTGGCGCCGTAATCGATGGCGACGACGTGAAAATCGGGATTGTCGAGCGTGCCGTAGCCCTTGTCCCATTGCCAGCCGGTCTGATCCCAGTGATAGGTCTGGGCGGTGGTGACTTCCTTGGCGAGGTCGAGCCCTTCGAGGCCGGGAAAGGCGTTCAGTTCGGCCTGAATCGAGCCCTCGTCGAAGACGCCGGTGGGCTCATGGGCAATGACGCCATTAGGCATGCCGTTCTCGCGGATGCGCGCGGTGAGGGCGCGGGTGTCGATGCCGGCAATACCGATGATATTGCGCTTCTTG
Source organism: Devosia elaeis (assembly GCF_001650025.1). Classification (GTDB taxonomy): domain Bacteria; phylum Pseudomonadota; class Alphaproteobacteria; order Rhizobiales; family Devosiaceae; genus Devosia; species Devosia elaeis. The sequence continues at coordinate 15,553 of NZ_LVVY01000123.1, forward strand.
AGCCAGGCATCGAGCTTTTCGGCGGCGCGATAATTTGAGGGATTGGTGATGTCGGCTTTGAGCACGACGCCGCGCACGCCCGAAAGGGCGGCCATATTCACCGTTTCGATATCTTCGTCATTGGTGCCGACGTTGCCGATATGGGGGAAGGTGAAGGTGACGATCTGCCCGGCATAGGACGGATCGGTCAGCACTTCCTGGTAGCCGGTCATGGCGGTGTTGAAGCAGACCTCGCCGGCGGCGTGGCCTATGGCGCCGAGTCCGAAACCTTCCAGGCGCGTGCCGTCGGCCAGAATCAGTACTGCGGTCGCGGGTTTCTGCTGCCAGCCGGTCACGATGGGTCTCCAAGCACGGGTTTGTTCAGGTCGCGCGCCAAGAGCGGTGGCGGGAAGCCTCCCCACAAGACACGGCGAAGATGTCGGTTGAGGCCTCCTCTTAGAAGGCCGGGACGGTCAGCGCAAGTGGCGCAGGCCGCGTTTCTTGCCTATATGGGGGCGACAAAATGCATAGCAAGGAGCGAGCTCACATGCGTGAAGACATCAGCGAAGGGCTCAAGCAGGCGCTGAAAGCCCGAGACCAGCGGCGCACCGCGACCCTGCGGTCGATCAATGCCGCTATCAAGGATCGCGATATCGCCAATCGCGGCGACGGCAAGGGGCCGGCCACCAATGACGAGATTCTGGCCATGATCCAAAAGATGGTGAAGCAGCGCGAGGAAAGCTTCGCCATCTATGCCCAGGCGGGTCGCGCCGACCTGGCCACGGTGGAAAAGGAAGAAATCGACATCCTCAACGAATTCCTTCCCAAAGGGCTGAGCGAGGATGAGGTGAGCGCCGCGATCACGGCGGCCATCGCCGCGACCGGCGCCGAAGGGCCCAAGGACATGGGCAAGGTGATCGCGCAGCTCAAGGCCGATTATCCGGGCCGGATCGATTTCGGCAAGGTCAGCGGCCAGGTGCGGGCGGCGTTGAGCGCCTGAGTCGGGCGTCCGCCTACGCCACGAGCCGGAGCGCGGCCAGGTGGACCTGGTTGCGACCGGCGCTCTTGGCCATGTAGAGCGCATCGTCGCCGCGGCGGAGCACCGAGAAGAACGTTTCCTCCAGTCCGCCAATGGCGAGGCCGGCGCTGACAGTGGCGATCTCGTCATTGTCGCCGATGGCGATTGCGAGCGCGGCGAAGGCCAGGCGGACGCGCTCGGCGGCCAGGCGCGCCGCATCCACGTCGAGACCGGGCAGGATGACGCAGAATTCCTCGCCGCCCAGGCGGGCGATGATATCGGTGTCGCGTAATTGGGCGCGCAGGACCTCGGCAAATTTCTGCAGCACCAGATCGCCCTGGGCATGGCCGAGCCGGTCATTGATCTGCTTGAAATGGTCGAGATCGAACATCACCACGGCCAGGCCGGTGACCTTGTCGGTTTCGCGGAAGCGGCTGAACAGGGCGCGGCGATTGAGCACGCCGGTCAGGGAATCGGTGTTGGCCTCGTCGCGGTGGCGGCGGGCGGCGCGGGCATGGTGCAGCGTCAGCGTGATGGCGCCGATGCCGGTGAGCCCGACCAGCGACAGGATGGAATTGGCATCCTCGGCCCAATTGCTGGGCGGTCCATCCAGCACCCAGCGCTGCTCGACGAGCAGGACGGCAGCGCAGGCGAAGAAGGACAGCGCGACCAGGGTGTAGAGGGTGGCATTGGCGATCATGGGCAGGCCCATGTCGCCGCGACCACGCCAATATTCCCGTCCGCACAGGAACATGATGATCCCGCCTCCCAGATTGAGCATGATCGTGCCGACGCCCGAATAGCCGGCCAGGGTGGGCATGGCCATGAGCGCAATGGTGGAAATGCCGACCACGAGCGGCGGATAGAAGCTGGCCCCGGTGTCGCGGAATAGGCGAGAGCCCGAATAGATCAGGGTAAAGCCGGCCAGCAGCGCCGAAAAAGGCACGAGCTTGACCACGAGATCGTAGCGGCCATCGCGCAGACCCATGACGAGCAGCCCGAGGACCACCAGACCGATGCCGGCCGCGCCATGCACGAGATAGGATTGCTGACGCGCATTCAGCCAGCCGATCAGCAGCGCGACCATGAGGGACGCGCTGGAGAAAGCGATACCGATCAGCAGAGAAGCGTTGTCCAGCATGGTCCCTGTGCCTGCCGCGCGCGTCCGGGCGCAGTGCCTCTTAGCGCGAAAACTGCCAATGGACCCTTACTCGATCGGTAGAAATGCGATGATAGTGAGCAGGACCTTACTCGGCGGCGGCAAATGCCGGCCGTGGCGGAGCGCTGCCGGCACGCCTTTCCAGCAGGGCCGAGATCGAGACGATTATGGCGGCGAGCGCCAGCGCCACGGTGCCGATCAGCGGCAGGGCGCGATAGCCGAAACCGGCATCGAGCAGGGCTGCGCCAAGCAGCGCGCCGATGGCGATGCCGACATTGAATCCGGCGGGAATGAGAGAGGAGGTGAGATTGGGTGCATCGGCGGCCCAGATCAGCATGCGCGATTGCAGCGGCGAGCCGAAGGCGAAATTGGCACCGCCCCACAGGACCACGCCGATGGACATGAGCACGGGATGCGGGCTGACGAAATAGAGCCCTGCAAAGAGCAGGGTCTGCACGGACAGGATGGCGATGAGCGAGGGCAGGAGCCGCCAATCGGCCAGGCGCCCGCCGATGAAGACGCCGATGGTGGAGCCGACGCCATAGAGCAGCAGGATGACGGGGATGGCCTGGCTATCGAGGCCGGTGATTTCGGTGAGCAGCGGGGCGATATAGGTGAAGAGGCTGTATTGGCCGATCATGACCAGCACCGCCACCAGGAGGCCGCTGGCCACTTGCTGCCGCCGCAGGGCCGAGAATTCGCGGCGGAAACCACCCCCGGTGGCCGCCGCGCCGGCATTGGCGGGCAGGGCGGCGGCGACGATCAGCGTGGCGATCAGGCCCAGCGCGCCCACGGCCCAGAAGGTGGTGCGCCAGCCCAGGGCATTGCCGATGGCGGTGCCGCCGGGCACGCCCAGAATGTTGGACACGGTGAGGCCCGCCAGGATGAGCGCCATGGCGAAACCGCGCCGCTCGGGTGGGACCAGGCCGGTGGCGAGGATGAAGGCGATGCCGAAATAGCTGCCATGCAGCACAGAGACGAAGATGCGCGCCAGCATCAGCGTTTCGAAACTGGGCGCGATGGCGCAGAGGGCCTGGCCGAGGGTGAAGCCCGCCCCCAGCAGCAGGACCAGGCGCTTGCGGTTGAGCTTCTTGGTGAGAAGGGTCAGCAAGGGACCACCCAGCGCGATGCCCATGGCATAGCCGGAAATGAGGAACCCGGCCACGGGAATGGAGACACCGAGCCCGAGGGCCACGTCGGGCAAGACGCCGGCAATGACGAATTCGGCGGTGCCGAAGGCGAAGGCGGCGAGGAAGAGCGCGAGCAGCGGCAAGGACATGGTGACAGACGGGCCAGGGGATGGAAATGCCTCATTCCATGCCCCGGTCAGAAGGGCAATGCACAATTTGCCGCTCCAGCTTGAGAAAAACTATAGCAGGCGGCCAGTTGGCGCGACTCCGAGAAGGGTTTAGGCTCCCGCGCGTGAGTGGCTGCGGCAGGGCCGCAAGGAGGCATGAAATGGCTGTATCGTCTCAAACCAAAAGACGTTTTGCGCTGGCGACCGCATTGCGCGGATTGCTGATGCTGCTGGGTGGTATCTATGCGGTCATCTGGCCGCTGGAGGCGCTGGCGGTGCTGGTGCTGTTCGGGGGCATCCTTCTTATCATCGACGGCGCACTGGGCCTGTGGAGCCTGACCTTTGGCGGCGGCAAGAGCGGCAATTACTGGTTCGACGTGGTGGCCAACGCCGCCTCGCTGATCCTGGGCGTGCTCATCCTCATCAGCCCGTTCCTGGCGACGATCTTCACCGTCACCTTCATGTCCACCCTGGTGGGCATCGCCGCGATCATCATCGGCGTCATGCAGATCGTGGTGGTGGTGCGGGAGCGGGAAAGCTATGCGCGCATCTGGCCGGTGGTGCTCTCGGGCGTTTCCTATGTGCTGCTCGGGCTGGTCTTCCTGCTGTTTCCGCTGCTCAGCGCCTCGATCGGCATGATCCTGGGCGGCATTCTGCTGATCGTGTTCGCGATCGGCCTGTTCGGCTGGGCCTGGCGGTTGTATCAGGCCAGCAAGGCCTGAGCTGGCCGAGGTCAGCCGAGGTTTTCACTCTCTGCACGTCCTTTGGCGTCTTGAGGATGAATCGCGGCAGACGTCGGAACCAGCACAGACCTCAAAGCGGGGAGGCCAATGGGTTGGCGTTCAGCCCGACACGGCCTTTCCCCGCTCGGCCTCGCGCTGCAATTCGGCATTGACGATGGCGCCCAGCACCACGGCCAGCGCCGAATTATACATCCAGAGCAGCAGCACGATGGCCGTGGTCAGCGAGCCGAACGTGGCTTCGAAATTGCCGATCTGCTCGACATAGAAGGAAAAGATGGCGCAGGCCGCCAGCCAGAGCGCTGTGGCCAGCAGCGCGCCGGGCCATATCCACCGGGCGCGCCTGAAGCGCCTGTCGGGGGCATAGCGATAAAAGGCGGCGATGGCGCCGGCACCCAGGACCAGCAGGAGCGGCCAGCGCAAGGCGAGGATCAGGTCCTGGTCCTGGCTGAACCAGGGTAACGCGGAAAAGAAGGCGGGAAGGCCGGCGACCAGCGCCAGGATCACGAGCAGGGCCAGACCCGCCAGGAAGGTGACCAGGACCGCAATGAGGATGGCGGAGACGATGCCGCGCTTTTCCTCGTTCGAACGGGTGCGGGAAATGGCGTACATCAAGGCCGCCATCCCGCGCGATCCGCTCCAGGCGGCGACCACCAGCGAAATGGCCAGTCCAATGCCCAGGCCGGTATTGGACTGCGTGGCCAATTGTGACAATTGGCCGGCAATGGTCTGGAGCGCCATGTCGGGCACGATGCCTTCGAGCCTGTCCACCATGTCGGCCATGAACGACACCGGCATGAGCAGGCCGACGAGGATGATGATGGCGCTGGCGGCGGGGAACAGCGACAGGAAGCCGAAATAGGCGATGCCGGCGCAATGCATGGTCGTTTCCATGCGGGTCATGGCGGTGAATATGCGCCAGAGGACACGGCGCCAGCGAAAATGGCTTGTCGGGGCGGGCGATTTCTTCGCCGGTGCCGGCGTCATGTCGGTCATCGTGCCGGATCAACGGCAGAGGCGGCCCGGAGTTGCGCCGGGGCCTGTCGTCTTGGCTGGAATCTTTGCATTTCCAAGTGTCATCGCGGCGAAGGCACCGACGACCCGTAGTGACGGCGAAGGGGGCGGCGCGTCCAACGGAGGGGACGCGCGCTAGCGGTAAATCACTTCAACACCGGCCACGCTCGGGTCCTGGCGAAGGATTTCTGCGCCTTGAGGCAGGGTCAGTTCGACATTGCCATAGCCATCCCAGCGCGGCTGCAGATCGGCCTCGGCGCCGATGGAGAGGAAACTGGCCGCGTCGAAGGGCACCTCCTCGCCCGGTGGGACGAGGACGGCCTGGATATTGGGTTCGGTCGGGCCGCAGGCGCGGGAAAAGGTCACGAGGTCGAATTCGCCATCAGGGGCGGTGACGCGCTGGTGCTCGGTAACCACGCATTCGGGCAGGAGATCGTTGACGAACCACAGGGTCATGCCGATGGCCAGGGCCGGGCCAAGAGTCAGGGCCAGCAGGATGGCGGGGGACATGGTCGAGGAACGGGCCATGGGCTGTGTCTTTCGTTGCGGCTGGAGCGCGCTTGCGGCGTTCGTGCTTCTTAGTGCAGGCCGAGGGCGCCGGTCCACCATCGCCTTTACTCGGCGCCTGCGTAGTGAGTGCATAGCGTGAACGCTTGAGGGGGCGGATATGGTGGGGCGGGATTTTCTTCCACCTGCCAGGCGAAGTATCGTTTCGGCAATTTCCCATTCTCGAGCGGGTCCATGTCGTCGACGGCAAAAGCGTGCGGTGATGCCCGGCTATTAGCTCGTTATGGGGGGCGATCTGACGGATAGCGGGGATAATCCCGCGTGATGCTGGTGACTTGGCGCGGCCAAGCGCCTATCTAGCTAGCATGCGCTTTTCCGATCAGTTCCTGGATGAGATCCGCCAGCGCCTGCCGATCACGCAGGTGGTGGGCGAGCATGTGCTGTGGGACAAGCGCAAGAGCCAGCCGGGCAAGGGCGACATGTGGGCCTGCTGCCCGTTCCATGCCGAGAAGAGCCCCAGCTTTCACGCCGATGACCGGCGCGGCATCTATCATTGCTTCGGCTGCGGCGTTTCAGGCGACCATTTCCGCTTTCTCACCGAAAAGGCCGGGATGAGCTTTCCCGAGGCGGTGGAGAAACTGGCGGCGATGGCGGGCGTGCCGATGCCGGCGCGGGACGAGCGCAGCGAAAAGCGCGAGGCCGAGCAGCGCACGCTGGTCGATGTCATGGAATTGGCGACCAAATATTTCGAGGCGGCGCTGGCGCATAATATCGGGGCGCGGGCGCGCGGCTATCTGTTCGAGCGGGGCGTGTCGGCCGGCAGCCAGAGCCGGTTCCGCATCGGTTTTGCGCCTGACAGCCGCAACGGGCTCAAGGAACATCTGGCGGCCAATGGCGTATCGGCGCAGGCGATGATCGATACCGGGCTCGTCACCAGCCGCGACGACGATCCGCTGACCTATGATCGCTTCCGCAATCGCGTCATGTTCCCGATCACCGATTTTCGCGGGCGGGTGATTGCCTTTGGCGGGCGGGCGCTGAGCCCGGACGTGCCGGCCAAATATCTCAATTCCCCGGAAACGCAGCTCTTTTCCAAACGGCAGACGCTTTACAATGGTCAGTCGGCCCGGGCGGCGGCGCGCGAGGGGGCGACGGTGATCGTCGTCGAGGGCTATCTGGACGTCATCGCGGCGGTGGCGGCGGGCTTCGAGGGCAGCGTGGCGCCGCTGGGCACCGCGCTGACCGAGGAGCATGTGCAATTGCTCTGGCGCATGAGCGACAATCCGGTGCTGTGCTTCGACGGCGACAAGGCGGGGCTCAAGGCGGCGGAGCGTGCGGCGAACCTGATCCTGCCCCATCTCAAGCCCGGCAAGAGCGTCAAGATCGCCACCCTGCCCGAGGGGCAGGACCCGGACGACCTGATCAAGGCGCAGGGGCGCGGCGCTTTCGCAGATGTGATCGAGAAGGCGCGCAGCCTGTCCGACGTGGTCTGGAGCCTGGAGACGGGGGGTGGGCTGGTGCCCGAGGCGCCGGAAGAGCGGGCAGCTTTGCAGGCCCGGCTGCGCGAGCGGGCCAATTCCATCCAGGATTCCAATGTCCGGTTTCACTACAGCCAGGCGTTCGACGAGAAGATCAAAGCCTTCTTCGCGCCCTTGCGGCAGGGTGCGCGGGAAAATTGGCGCGGCGGCGGCAAGCCGGCCTACGGCCAGAGCGGCGCCTATGGCTATCCTTCGCGGGGGACGCCGCGGCTGGTGGTTTCCGATACACTCAAGAATTCTAGGCTGTTGCGCCCCAGCGCGGTGGCCGATGCCTCCCCGCGCGAGGCGACCATCATCCTGACGCTGGTGAACCATCCGGCGCTGGTGGAGGACAAGTTCGAGGCGCTAGCAGCGCTCGATTGTGAAACCAGCGTGGCGCAAAAGGTTCTGGGGGACATTCTGGCGCTGGCGGTGCGGCATCACGATATTTCGGCCGAGGATTTGCGCGCGGCTCTGGGTGTGCGTGGCCATGGTCCGGCGCTGGACCGGATGGCGGACAGCCTGACCCGGCAGGGCGTGTGGCAGGTGGGGCCGGAAACAGCCCGTGCGGACGCGGAGACCGGATTAGGTCACGCCCTGGCCTTGCATAACAAGAAAGTTCAGCTAAATAGGGAACTGAAGGCAGCCGAAGCCGCGCTGGGCGAAGACCCGAGCGAAGAAACCTTTGAAAGGCTGCGTGACATCAAGAACCAGATTACCACTGTCGATGGCACAGAGGCATTGATCGAAGGATTTGGTTCGCTATCGGGACGCGCAACTCGCAGTTTTTAGGGATTTTACCCTGAGGGCGGCGACGATGCGCGATTTTGCGTTATGGCGAATCACTTGCCTAACGCAGTCCGAGGCGATCAGATTGGCGTGGATCGTTAACGGTCCGGTGACCAAACCTTTACCTTGTCTTGAGTTGTCACCACCTATGACACAGCCGGGACCGCCCCGCCCACGGGTCCCGAGGAGTAAATGATGGCCACCAAGGCAGCGAACAAAGTTTCCAAGGATACCGAAAAGCCGGAATCCGGCGCGCCTGAGACGTCCAATGACGGTCCGCTGATCGACCAGAACGATGCCGCGGTCAAAAAGCTGATCAAGGTCGCCAAGAAGCGCGGCTACGTCACCTATGAAGAGCTCAATGCCGTGCTGCCCTCCGACGAAGTCAGCTCCGAGCAGATCGAAGACTTCATGTCGATGTTCTCCGAGATGGGCATCAATGTGGTTGACGAGGACGAGGTCGAGGAAACCGAAGTCGAGAAGGACGAGGACGATAGCGGCACCGAAGTCGCGCCCTCGACCGGCACCGCTGTCGCCAGCACCTCCAACACCAAATCCGGCTCCGACCGCACCGACGACCCGGTGCGGATGTATCTGCGCGAAATGGGCTCGGTCGAATTGCTCAGCCGCGAGGGCGAAATCGCCATCGCCAAGCGTATCGAGGCCGGTCGCGAGACCATGATCGAGGGCCTCTGCGAGAGCCCGCTTACCTTCCAGGCCATTATCATCTGGCGCGACCAGCTCGCCCAGGGCGAAATCCTCCTGCGCGACATCATCGACCTCGAGGCCACCTATGCCGGGCCCGACGCCAAGCAGGCCGCGCCGGAAATCCCCGTCGCGGCGCCCAAGGCCGAGCCGGAACCCGTCAAGGAAAAGGCCAAGGCCGCGCCCAAGCGCGCCTCGGGCGATGACGAGGACGATTACGTCCCCGAGGAGCCGGAAGCGCCGCAGGATCCGGTCGAGGACGACGACGACGAATTCGACAATGCCCTGTCGCTCTCGGCCATGGAGGCCGAGCTCAAGCCGCAGGTAGTGGAGACCTTCAACCGCATCGCCGAAGCCTATGGGCAGATGCGCGAGATGCAGGACCGCCATGCCGAAGACCGCACGGCCACCGTGTCGGAAGCCGAAACCAGCAAGCTCAGCGCCCTGCGGGCCGAAGTGATCACCGACGTCAAGTCGCTGTCGCTCAATGCCGGGCGTATCGAAAGCCTGGTCGAGCAGCTCTATGACATCAACAAGCGCCTGGTGCGGCTCGAAGGCCGGCTGCTGCGCCTGGCAGAGAGCTATGGCGTCAAGCGCGAAGCCTTCCTCGAAAACTATTACGGGCGCGAGCTCGACCCGAGCTGGGAATGGTCGCTGGAAAGCTTCGAGGGCAAGGGTTGGGCCGAATTCGCCCGCCGTGAGACCGATACCATTGCCGATCTGCGCCGCGAAATCGCGACGCTGGCGACTGAAGCCGGCCTCGATATCGGCGAATATCGCCGCCTGGTGCACAAGGTGCAGAAGGGCGAGCGGGAAGCGGCCATCGCCAAGAAGGAAATGGTCGAGGCCAATCTGCGTCTCGTGATTTCCATCGCCAAGAAATACACCAATCGCGGCCTGCAATTCCTGGACCTGATCCAGGAGGGCAATATCGGGCTGATGAAGGCGGTCGATAAATTCGAATATCGGCGCGGTTACAAGTTCTCGACCTATGCGACCTGGTGGATTCGCCAGGCGATCACTCGTTCGATTGCCGACCAGGCGCGCACGATCCGCATTCCGGTGCACATGATCGAGACGATCAACAAGATCGTGCGCACCAGCCGCCAGATGCTGCACGAAATCGGCCGCGAGCCGACGCCGGAAGAGCTCAGCGAAAAGCTGCAGATGCCGCTCGACAAGGTGCGAAAAGTTCTCAAGATCGCCAAGGAGCCGATTTCGCTCGAAACGCCGATCGGCGACGAAGAGGACAGCAACCTGGGCGATTTCATCCAGGATGTGAACGCGATCCAGCCGATCGATGCGGCGATCCAGTCGAACCTGCGTGAAACGACGACGCGTGTTCTGGCCTCGCTGACGCCGCGCGAAGAGCGCGTGCTGCGCATGCGTTTCGGCATCGGCATGAACACCGACCACACGCTGGAAGAAGTGGGCCAGCAATTCTCGGTGACGCGCGAGCGTATCCGCCAGATCGAAGCCAAGGCCCTGCGCAAGCTCAAGCATCCGAGCCGCAGTCGCAAGCTGCGGAGCTTCCTCGATAATTAGGAGCGGCCCAATGGCTGCACCTCTCAAGCTCACCTCTCTGCGCGCCACCATTCCCTTCAAGCTGGTGGTGACCTTTTCGGACGGCACGTTCGGGACCTTCAATGCGGCGCCGATGCTGGCGGAGCGGGGCGAGGGGACCGAGCCGCTGCGCGACAGGGCCTATTTCGCCAAGGTCGAGCTGGTCAATGGCAAGCCCATCTGGCCGAACTATTTTGACATCTCGCCGCTTTGGTTGCAGGAGGAGATGGACAGGAACGGCGCGCTGGAGCGACCCCGGCCCGCGCGCGGACGCTAAAACGAGGAGAGGCCCATGTCGTTTTTCAAGAAGTTGTTCGGCGGTGGCGGCAATGCCGAGCCGGAAGGCGACAAGGTTCTGGGCGAGGAGAGCTATAAGGGCTTTCTGATCAAGGCTATCGAAATGAAGGCAGGCAGCGAATTGCAGCTTGCCGGCACGATCGAGAAGGATGTCGGCGGCGAAACCAAAACCTATCGCTTCATCCGGGCCGACCGCATGAGCTCGATGGACGACCTCGTCTCCCTGGCGCTGTCCAAAGGCCGCCAGATCGTTGACGAGCAGGGCGACGGCATTTTCCGCTAAGCCCTTTACAATATCCGCATTTGACGACCGCGAGCCGGCCAGGCTCGCGGTTCTGTTTTGAAAGGGACCAGTGAAATGGCCAAGAAACCCACCGCCCGCACCGAATTCGTCATGTTCGACGTCGTCTACGAAGACGGCAGCCAGCGCTCCAACCGCAAGGTGGATGCCAGCCTGCTCGGCGGGCTGGACGGCGACGAGCCGGCAAAGACCGCCATCATGGAGCAGGATCGCGCCATCTCGGAAAAGTCCGGCATTCCGCCGCTGGCTATCAAGTCGATCAAGCGCAGCGGGAAGTGATCAGCCCAGCGGGAAGTGATCAGCCCAGCGCCTTGTCGACAGCCGGCTTCACCACGGTGCCGTAAAGCTCGATCGCCTTCATGACCTCGGCATGGGGCAGGGTGCCGACGCTCAATTGCAGGCCGAAGCGATCGTGGCCGAACCATTCGTGCTGCATCAGGATCTTGTCGATCACTTCCTGCGGCGAGCCGATGTAATAGGCGCCTTCCGGCGTCGTGCCGGCGTCGAACTGGGCGCGTGTGCCTGGCGGCCAGCCGCGTTCCGCCCCAATCTTGGTCATGACGGCATTATGCGCGGGAAACGCCTTATCGCGGGCCGCCTGACTGTCTTCGGCGATGAAGCCGTGGCCGGATACGCCCAATTTTAACTTGCTGACATCGTGGCCGGCCTTGGCGCCGGTCTGGCGATAGAGCTCGGTCAACGGCTGGAACTGGCGGGGGCGGCCGCCGATAATGGCGATCATCAGCGGCAGGCCGTAATAGGCGGCGCGGGCCACCGAATTGGGCGTGCCGCCCACCGCGATCCAGAGCGGCAATGGGTCCTGGACGGGCTTGGGGAAGATTTCGAGACCGGAAATGGGGTTGGTATGCTTGCTGCCGGGCCAGGCGACCTTGCCGCCCTGGCGGATATTGAGCAGCATTTCCAGCTTTTCCTCGAACAGATCGTCGTAATCGTTGAGGTCGAGGCCGAAGAGGGGAAAACTCTCGATGAAGGAGCCGCGACCGGCCATGATCTCGGCTCGGCCATTGCTGAGCAGATCGAGCGTGGCGAATTGCTGCCAGACGCGAACCGGATCGTCCGAGCTCAGCACCGTGACGGCCGTGGAGAGGCGGATGGATTTGGTGCGGGCCGCAGCGGCGGCAAGGATGGTCACCGGCGCAGAGGCGACATAGTCAGCGCGGTGATGTTCGCCGAGGCCGTAAAAGGCCAGTCCGAGCTGGTCGGCCAGCTCGATCTCCTCGATCAGGTCATGCAGGCGTTCGGCGGGCGACTGAAGGCCATTGCCGTTCAGCGGGTCGGGCGTGTTTTCGGCGAATGAATAAAGTCCGAGTTCCATGGCATGTCTCCTTGCGGGCAGATGTGGACGGGGCCGGTCCCGGCCGCAAGAACGCACATGGGTGATACCGCGCGGGGGCGCCGCGCGGTATGCGAGATCAGACGTTGCTGCCGTTCGGCGTATAGGCGAAGGGCGAAGCTGGCGTCGGGGCGGGTTGGGGCGCCTTTTCGCCTGCGCTCTTGTGGATTTCGGCCACCAGGGCCGGGTCCAGTTTCAACTTGGCCGCCAGCGCTTCGAGATAGGCCTGTTCGGCCGCGGTATCGGCGCTGATGGCGACGAGCGAGGCAGCGTAAATCTCGGCGGCATGCTCGGGCGTATCGGCGCGGGCAACGACGGCGTTGATGTCGAGCGGAGTGGAGAGTTCGTCGAACACCCAGGCCTTTTCTTCGGCGGAGAGCGGCATGGTCTTGAGCCGTTCGAAAATGGCTTCCTTCTCGTCGGCGTCGATGCGGCCATCGGCCTTGGCGGCGGCGATCATGGCGCGCACCAGCGTCTTGCCGAGCTCTTCCTGCCCTGCATCGTCAGTGGGTGCCGGTATGAAAGCGTCTTCGGCGGGAGCAGGGCCGGCATTGGCCTGGTTCTGCTGGTAATTCTGCCAGGCCTTGTAGGCGAGGCCGCCGACGGCGGCCACGGCGCCGACCTTGACGGCATTGCCCAGCAGCTTGCCCGGCTTGCCGCCGGACAGCAGCATGCCGGCGGCGAGACCGGCGGCGCCGCTCAACGCGGTCCTCTGGGCGTTCTGGTCGGTCTGCAGGGTCTTGAGAATCTGGTCGATATTGAACATGGCGGCTCCCGTGGTTTGCCGGAAGATGGGTATGAACCGGCGGTTTGGCAACCTGCATGGCCGAGAAGTATGGCGGGCTGGAGGAAGCCGATGAAACCGTTGGCCAATAGGAAAGACCCCGGTGGGGCGCCGGGGTCTTCTAAGGCCTTGGAGGGAGGAGCCAAGGCCGAGCTGATAAAAAGTGCTTAGTTGGCCGGGGCAGCCGGTTCAGCAGCCGGGGCAGCCTCGGTTTCCGTGCCGGCCGGGGTTTCAGCCGGAGCGGCCGGGGCCGGAGCGGCGTCAACGGCCGGAGCCTCGGTCATGGGAGCGGCGTCAGGAACCGTCGCCGGGGCCGGGGTTTCGGTCATGGGGGCCGGAGCGGCAGGATCGGTCACGGCAGGAGTGCCATTGACGTCAACGCTGGTCGAAGGGCCGGAATTGGCCGAGAAAACCAGATAGCCGATTGCCAGCAGGGCCAGAGCAACGATGATCCCGACGAACCAGCCGGTACCATTGCTCTCACGGGTATAGACGGTACGGTCGCCGTCACGGGTGTAGACAGTATCGCGTTCGGGGGTAGCCATCGTTTGCTCCTTTGTTTCAACGCTGGCTAAGAAACGCCGCCCTCGCCGGAGAGTTCCCGGAAACGTGAAAAGGCATCAAAACTTCGACTTCAGAGATAATAATAAATAGGATTCAAAGTGTTGCGCGCATGACTGGCGCGGCGGCGCCTTTGTTTTTTGTGGCTTTTTTGAGATTTTATCGGCAATGGTAGCCGCAGAACGAAGAAAGGCCGGGCTGGAGCCCGGCCTTTCGGTTCTATGCGCCGATGCCTAGCGGCTGGCGACTGTGATAAGCGGCGTGATGCGGCGGATGGTGACGCGACGGTTTTCGCGTTCGGCCGCCTCGGTGCGGATCTTGAGATAGCGCTCGCCATAGCCCTGGGTGGCCAGGTTTTCCGGCGGCACGCCGTAGAAGTCGGTCAGCACGCGGGCGACGGTGGCGGCCCGCAGGTCCGACAGGCGCAGGTTGGAAATATCCGAACCTATCGCGTCCGTATGGCCCTCGATCAGGAAGGTCTCGTTGGGATTGCGCTCCAAGAGAGCCAGCATGGCGTTGGCGACATGGGAGAGCGAGCGGACCTGGTCACGGCCGATCGTGGCGGCTCCGGTATCGAAGGTGAGATTGCCCACTTCGAGCTTGCGGACGCTGTCGCGGATACGAGCGGAGCGCTTGACCTCGTCGATGGAATAGATACGGGCGACCTGTTCCACCGGCGGCTGGGCGAAGAAGCGTTCCAGCTCCTGCTCGTCCGCATAGCGGGCATCCAGCACGTAATCACGCACCGGAATGTTCAGCCGCAGCGGCGGCAGGTCGCGGCCCGGATCGTACCAGGTATCGAGCTGGTTGCCATAGCGGTCGTCGAAATAGGCCAGCACATATTCGCGGCCATCGGGATCGATGCGCGAACGGCGCAGGATGTCGCCGTTGCGGTTGCGCACAGTGACGATCTGGGTGCCGTCGGGGCGGGTGATCACTTCACGCACGCGGCCATTGGCGAGATTCTCGTAGTAAATCTCGTCCTGCTGCGGATCGTAGAAGCGGTCGGTATCCTGGCCGATCGAATTGACGATCAGCTGGGTGCCCACCTGCAGGATCACCTGGGCGATTGCGTCGCCGGTGCTGGTCTGCACCACGGGCGCCTCGACTACGGTGACATTGTTCTGCTGGCCGATATTGGTCTGCGTCACATTGGTCGAATTGTCGATATTGGTGACGTTGTTGGTGATGTTGGTGATGTTGGTGATGTAATTGTTGACCACGGTCTGGTTGACCGTCGTGTTTTGCGTCGCCTCGATCACCGTGCCTTCCTCGGCGGTCACCGCGGCGATGGGCTCGGCAGCCAGGGCGCGGACCTCCTCGGACTGCGCTTCCTCGTCGCTGGCAGGCGGCGGGGCGACCGGTTCGGTTTCCATTTCCTCGACGGTAACTTCCGCTTCGGCCGGGGTTTCGGCGCCGGTTTCCACGGCGGAGTCCAGGTCCTTGGCGCTGTCAAGCACCGGCGCGATCTGCTCGGGCGTCACGCCTTCGGGCAGGGTCTCGACGGGTTCGGCAACTTCGCCATCGGGCGTCACCTCTTCCACCGGCTCGGGCTGTTCGGCCACGGGTTGCTCGTCTGCTGGTTCCTCGACAGGGGCGGCAGGCTGTTCGAGCGCCGGAACGACCGGGAGTTCGAGGCCATACTGGGCCAGGCAGGCGGTGACGTCCGGCTGGCCGGCTTCGGCGCAGATGGCGGCGATTTCGGCACGGGCGCCGTCAATGCTGGCCTGGGCCGCCGCGGCGTCGCCGCCGGAGAGCAGGTCGGCAACCGCTTCTTCATAGATGGCGACCTGCTCGGCCAGGAGGCCGGCATAGTCGATGCCGGATTCGGCGGGCTGTTCGGCCACCGGTTCCTCGGCGACCGGTTCTTCGGCTGCGGGTTGTTCAGCGGGCGCTTCCTCGGCGACAGGCTCCGGGGCGGCGGGCTGCTCGACCGCGGGTTCGACCGCCGGCTGTTCAGCGGCGGGCTCTTCGGCTACCGGTTCCTGGGGCGCCGGAGCGGGCTGTTCGACGACAGGCTCGGGGGCCGGTTCCTCAACCTGGGGCGCGGGTTCGGGCGCCGGGGCAGGCTCCTCGACCGGGGGAGCCGGTTCTTCGGCGACCGGTTCGGGCGCAGGCTCTGGCGCGGGCTGTTCCACGACTGGGGCGGGTTGAGGTTCAGGCTCCGGCTCGGGCTGCGGCGCCGGTTCGGGCACTGGTTCGGGCTGCGGGGCGGGTTCCTCCACAGCCGGGGCCGGTTCGGGCTCTGGCGCGGGTTCAGGCTCGACCTGCGGCTCGGGGGCCGGGGCCGGCGTCGTCGCCGCGGTCATCGCGGCGATACATTCATCGAGGCTGGAAAAGCCGCCGACGATGCAGAGCTCGGTCAATTCGGCCCGCGCCGCGTCCAGAGCGGCGGCGTCGCCGGACGCCTGGGCATTGAGATAGGCGCTGTAGGCAGAACGCAGTTCGGCGTCCTGGGCCAGGGCCGAGAGCGGCGCAAGGGCCATGAAACCGATGCTGGTTCCGGTAAGCAGCCAGGTCTTGAGGCGCATGTTCTTATTCCTTTGTGTTTGGCACACGTCTGCCGAGCATCTTAGGTGTTTCCTGAACCCATCCTGAATGAATGAAGCCCTCTGATACAACAGCCCGGCAACCCCGCAGGGCGGGAACGCGGGGCTTTGCGCATGGTTCCCGATGCGGCCCGGCGCGAGATTGGCCGCCGCATTTGGGCGGCAATGGGGCAATGGACGGATTGGCTGGGGATGGCCTCGCGCCCGCGGGCTCAAACGTGCTAGGCCGTTCGCATGCGACAGGCTATCGAGACGATCGCGGTACAGACCAGGGGGCAGGGGCTCTATGAGGTGAGCCGGGCCCTGCGCGCTTTCGTGGCGCAATCGGGAATCGCGACGGGCCTCGCCACCGCCTATGTCCGGCACACTTCCTGCTCGCTGCTCATCCAGGAAAATGCCGATCCGGACGTTCAGACGGACCTTGCCGGCTTTTTCCACCGCCTGGTGCCGGAGGGTATGGACTGGCTGGTGCATACGACGGAAGGGCCGGACGACATGCCGGCCCATATCAAGGCGGCGCTGACCCAGACCTCGATCGGTATTCCGGTGAGCGATGGCCGGCCGGTGCTGGGCACCTGGCAGGGATTGTATCTGTTCGAGCATCGCCGCCAGCCGCATCGGCGGGATCTGGTGCTGCATATCATCGGAGAATGAACATGGATTGGGGATTGCTCGCCAGCTATTGGCCCTTCGCGCTGGCCATGGGGGTGACCGGCATGGTGTCCGGCGTGGCCGCGGGCCTGCTGGGTATCGGCGGCGGCGCGGTCATCGTGCCGGCCCTGGCCAATAGCCTGCTGCTCATGGGCTATGATCCCGATATCGTGCAGCATGTGGCGGTCGGCACCTCGCTCGCCATCATCATCCCCACCGGCATCATGAGCGCGCGCGCCCATTACAAGCGCGGGGCGCTGGATGTGGCCGTGCTCCGGCTCTGGGTGCCGTTCGTGGTTGCGGGCACCTTTGTCGGCGGCCTCATGGCGGGGCTCTATTCGGGCAATGTGTTGCGCATCATCTTCGCGCTGCTTTCCTTCTTCATCGCCGCCAATATCGTGTTCTCGTTCCAGACCAGGCTGATGGGGCATCTCAAGGACGCGGCCTGGGCGCATCGGCTTTCGGCGTTCATCGTGGGCTATATTTCGGCGCTGATCGGCACGGGCGGCGGATCGCTGACCGTGCCCACGCTGGTGGCCTTCGGGCGGACCATGCACAATGCGGTGGGCACTTCCGCCGCCATCGGCGTGGCCATCGCCCTGTCGGGCACGGCCGGCTTCCTCATCGCGGGCTGGGGCGTGGCCGACCTGCCCCCGGCCAGCCTGGGCTTCGTCAACCTGCCGGCCTTTGCACTCGTGGGCGGGCTGGCGGCCATATTTGCGCCCTTCGGCGCCGCATTGGCCCACAGACTGGATCAGAAGACGCTGAAATACGTCTTCGCGGCCTTCCTGGTCGCGGTGGGCCTCAACATGCTCTGGAAGGTGGTTCTGGGGTAGGCTATCCGGCCGCCCGCACGTGCCATTCGAGCATGGCTCTCATGGCCTTCTCGCCTAGAATTCCTCTACCGGAGGAGTTTTCCGCTGCGCGGATGGATTGAAGGGGTTGGTGGGGACGGAGTGACTACGGTGGAACCGCCCCCACCGCCCAAGCCCCCTCGATGAGGGGATCCGGGGACATGATGGCGGAAGGAGGACTCGTTCCGCCACCGATGTAACAACGAGGGTTTGGCCCTTCGGGTTTGGCCAAAACATGGCAGGTCAGCGGCCCGCCTGTGGATTAGTCGGCACTGTTGTCCAAATCCCACGCCACGTTGACGGTGATGGCAAAGGTCAGTTCGCCTGCTTCCACCGGCACGTCGGCCGATTGGGCCACTTCGGCGCGGGCATACATGGCATAGGGCTGCGGGCTGCCGTAATTCTGGCTTTCGCTGATCGATTCCAGATCGCCCAGGCCGGCGCCGGCCACTTCGGCATAGAGCTCGGCCTTGGCGCGGGCATCGGCAAAAGCGGCCTTGCGGGCTTCGTTCAGCAGTTCGGCCGGATCGGCGACCGAGAAGGACACGCCGTTGACGGTATTGGCGCCTACGGTCACCGACTTGTCGAGAATGGCGCCCAGTTCTTCCAGGTCGCGCACCACGACGGTCACCGAATTGGCCACCTGGTAGCCGTTGATGCGCGGGGGCAGGGTATAGCCCAGCTCGTCGCGGGCGTCGGAATAGACATAATTCGGATTGACCGAGAAGCCGGAGGTCTGGATGTCGCGGGCCTCGATGCCGGCTTCCTTGAGCGAGGCGATGAGTTCGGTCATGGCGGCGGTATTGGCGTCGAGCGCTTCGCGGGCGGTGGCGCCCTGGGTGGTCACGCCGGACATGATGGTGGCCATGTCGGGGGCGGCGCGCACTTCGCCGCGGCCTTCGATGGTGATGGAGCCGGCATAGGCGGGCAGGGCGGTGGCGAGAAGCGCGAAGGGAACGAGGACGCTGAGGGCACGCATGGCAAACTCCTTGGGATGCGATTGCCCGGGAAGATTTCCCGGGGCAATGCGTTCTTATTGCGGCACAGATGAACCGGACTTGAACAAGTATTATCGTGGTATCCGAAAAGGATGGGGACGCCGATGTGGGAAACTGCCAGCTATGTGGTCACGGTTATCGGCCTGCCGATGGCGATCGCCTTCTATGCGCTGGACAGGCTGAAGCAGCGCTCGCAGGAAGAGGAGGAGACCTACCTGCATCTGTCCGATGAATATGTCTCCTTCCTCCGGCTGGCCCTGGACAATGCCGATCTGCGCCTGCTCGATCCCGCCGCGACGCCCGGGCTGGACGAGGAGCAGAGAATGCGCAAGTCCGCGCTGATGGGCGTTCTCATTTCCTTGTTCGAGCGGGCCTATATCCTCACCTATCGCGACGATATGCGCGGCTCCGAACTGCGCCGCTGGCGTTCCTGGGAGGACTGGATGCGCGAATGGTGCCGGCGGGAGGATTTTCGTTCGGCCATGAAAATGCATCTGCCCGGCGAAGACCCCGAATTCGTCGCCTATTTGGAGGCCCTGGCCGAACAGGAACGAGGCGATCGGTCCCGCGCGTCGTCATAAAGTATGATTTAAGCGCTTGGCGGCTTGCGCTGCCCGTGCCCGCTGGGCTAGTCACAGGCCCTGACATGTCAGGGGGTAGTTGATGAGCTCAGACCATATTCCAGACGGCCTTCTTTTCGGACGGGCCTGGGTGCCGGGCTTCGATCACCCCCGGGTGGTCACCGTGCGGGACGGGCAGGTGGTCGATATCACCGCGCCGGGCATGGCCAGCGTGCGCGACGTGGCCGAAAGCGGCCGGGCGGCCGAATATGTGCGCACGGCGCCGGGGCAGGCCGTGGGCGCCGTCGAGGCCGTGATGGCCAATGCGCTGGCCGGCGGATCCCGCCAGGATGTGCCGCGTCTCCTGGCTCCGATCGACCTGCAGGCCATCAAGGCCTCGGGCGTCACGTTCGTCGTCTCGCTGCTGGAGCGGGTGATCGAGGAACAGGCGCGCGGCGACAAGTCCCGCGCCGATGCGCTGCGCTCGGAAATCCTGGACCTGATCGGCACCGACCTGTCGCAATTGGTGCCCGGATCGGACGCCGCCATGAAGGTGAAGGCCGCGCTGATCGAGAAGGGCGTGTGGAGCCAATATCTCGAAGTGGGGATCGGACCGGACGCGGAAATCTTCACCAAGGGCCAGCCGATGAGTGCGGTGGGCCATGGCGCCGAAGTGGGGCTGCATCCGATATCGACCTGGAACAATCCCGAGCCCGAGGTCGCGCTGCTGGTGACCAGCAAGGGCGAGATCATCGGCGCGACGCTCGGCAATGACGTCAACCTGCGCGATGTCGAAGGGCGCTCGGCGCTGCTTCTGGGCAAGGCAAAGGATAACAATGCCTCGGCATCCCTGGGGCCGTTCGTGAGATTGTTCGAGGGCGATTTCACGCTGGAAACGATCAAGCAGGCCGAGATTGCGCTGCGCGTCGAAGGCGAGGACGGCTTCGTGCTGGAGGGGCGCTCCAACATGGCCGAAATCTCCAGAACCCCGGAATCGCTGGTGTCCGCGACCATCGGCGATCATCACCAATATCCCGACGGGCTGGTGCTTTACCTGGGCACCATGTTCGCTCCGGTGCAGGATCGCGACGGGGCCGGCAAGGGGTTCACCCACAAGATCGGCGATGTCGTCTCCATTTCGACACCGAGTCTGGGCACCTTGACCAACCGGGTGAACCTCTCGACCAAATGCCCGCCCTGGACCTATGGCACCAGCCATCTGCTCCGTGACCTTGCTCGCGCCAACCTCCTCTAATCGCAGCGCTTTCCTCCTCCGAAGCGCCAATCACCGAAAGGCATCGACATGACCGACTTGCACAAGAACCTGATCGACGGCGAATGGGTGGGCTCGGATGGGGCGGAGAACATCAACCCCTCCAACATCAATGAAGTGGTGGGCGTCTATGCGCGCGCCAGCGCCGAGGAAACCAAGCAGGCCATCGCCGCCGCCAAGGCCGCTTTCCCCGCCTGGTCGCGCTCGGGCATTCTGGAGCGCCACGCGATCCTCTCCAAGACCAGCCAGGAAATCCTGGCGCGCAAGCAGGAACTGGGCGAATTGCTGAGCCGCGAGGAGGGCAAGACCCTGCCCGAAGGTATCGGTGAAGTCACCCGCGCGGCGCAGATCTTCGATTTCTTCGCCGGCGAAACCCTGCGCCTGGCCGGTGAAATCCTGCCCAGTGCCCGGCCGGGCCTGACGGTGGAAATCACCCGCGAACCGGTGGGCGTGGTGGGCATCATCACCCCCTGGAACTTCCCCATTGCCATTCCGGCCTGGAAGATCGCCCCGGCGCTCTGCTACGGCAATACCGTGGTGATCAAGCCGGCCGACCTGGTGCCGGGCTCGACCTGGGCCATCGTCGATATCCTGCAGCGCGCCGGCCTGCCCAAGGGCGTGCTGAACCTGGTTATGGGCCGCGGCTCGGTGGTGGGCCAGACCATGCTGGACAGCCCCGATGTCAACGCCATCACCTTTACCGGCTCGGTGGGGACCGGCAAGCGGGTGGCGGAAGCCTCGATCAAGCATGGCCGCAAGTTCCAGCTCGAAATGGGTGGCAAGAACCCGACCATCGTGCTCGACGACGCCGATCTCAAGGTCGCGGTGGAAAGCGTGGCGCAGTCGGCGTTCTTCTCGACCGGGCAGCGCTGCACGGCATCGAGCCGGGTGATCGTGACCGAGGGTATCCACGACAAGTTCGTGGCGGCCCTGGCCGAGCGCACCAGCGGGCTGCGTGTGGGCCATGCCCTTGAAAAGGATACGGAAATCGGCCCGGTGGTCGATCCCGGCCAGCTCAAGCAGGACACCGATTACATCGAGATCGGCAAGGGCGAGGGCGCCAAGCTCATGGCCGGCGGCGAGCGGGTGAAGAAGGATACCGACGGGTATTTCCTGCAGCCGACGCTGTTTACCGAGGCGACCAATTCGATGCGGATCGCGCGCGAGGAAATCTTCGGGCCGGTCGCGGCGGTGATCAAGGTCAAGGATTACGAGGAAGCGCTGGCCACGGCCAACGATACGGAATTCGGGCTAAGTGCCGGTATCGTCACGACTTCTCTGAAATATGCGACCCATTTCAAGCGCAATTCGGAGGCCGGGATGGTGATGGTGAACGTGCCGACGGCAGGCGTGGATTTCCACGTGCCCTTCGGCGGCCGCAAGGGCTCCAGCTATGGTCCGCGCGAGCAGGGCAAGTATGCGGCGGAGTTCTTCACCATCGTCAAGACGGCCTATACCTCGGCCGGCTAAGGCGCAGAAAAGCATCGCAAAACGCTAGCACGGGGCCCTCGCGGGCCCCGTATTCGTTAGCAGACTGTTCACCTTGAGCGCTGCGTCAGCGCCACTCCGGCCAGGATAAGGGTAACGCCGAGGGCACTGGCCCAGAACGTCATGGGCGCGCCGCGCGCCAGATCGAAAAGAACGCCCGAAACCATCTGCCCGCCGATGACCAGCAGCGCGGAATTGACGGCGCCGATGCGCGGGATGAGCCAGGAGCCGGCGGTGACGAAAATCACCCCCAAAGGTCCGCCGAGATAGACCCACCAGGGCGCGTCGGCGGCGCCGGGCAGGATGAGGTTTCCGAGAACCAGTCCGAGGACGGTGAGGAAGACGAAGCCGACAATGTGGTTCCAGAACGAAGCGATGAGCGGGCTGGTGGACATGGCCAGGCGGCCATTGAGCTGGCGGCTGAGGCCGACCAGGACGCCGGCGATGAGGGCATAGGCGATGAAGAGCGTCATCTGTCAGCTTCCCATGCCGAGGAAGATGATGAGCAGGCTCCCCGCGACGATGAGGACGACCGCGCCGGCATCGCGCCCGGTGAGGCGGCGGCGGGGCAGGCCGAACAGGCCCCATTGATCGGCCGCGAGGCTGAAGGCGACCTGACCGGCAAGGCCGAGGGCCAGGGTGCCGGCCAAAGCCAGGGGCGTGTTGACGCTGGTGGAAGTCAGCATGACGGTGGCGGCGCCGGAAATGCCGCCGAGATAGGCCCAGAGCGGGGCCTTGCCGGAGGCCGATGGTTCCGCCGGCCGCCGGCGGAGGCGCAGCAGGGCCAGCACGAGGATGGCCGCCAGCGTGCCGGTGCCATGGGCCAGCCAGGAGGAATAGAGCGCCCCGCCATAGCGGCCGGCTTCGGCATTGATGAAGACCGCAAAGGTCAGCAGGCCACCGCTGGCGAAGGCGGCGAGCAGATGCAGCGGCTTGGGGCGCTGCGCTGGAATGGACGACATGGGAAGAACCGATTCGCAAAGAATGCGGCGAGCCTAGCACGGCTCAGGGCATGCCGTCGGGGTGATAGAAAGCGGTGATATTGGCCAGCGTCCAGCCAAGACAGGCCTGGGCCCAGTCGGTGGCGGCCGCGATATTGCGTTCCCGCGCCCATCTGGCGCGGCCGGCCTGGCGGGCGGGCAGACAAGCGGCGACCAGGCCGGGCGTGCAGGAGGAATGGGCATAAGCGGCGATGAAGAGCTCCATCCGGCGGCGCTGCTCGGCGGGAGGCCGATCGGGATCGCCGAAATCGAGCCAGGCCCAGACCGAATAGGTCAGATCCCAGAGACGGGTGCCGGGCGCGGCGGTGTCGAAATCGATCATGCCGGTGGGCAGGCCATCGGTCATGACCGTATTGGCCGGCGTCCAATCGTTATGGCACATGATTTCGGCATGGGCCGCGACGACGGGCGCGAAATCGGCGGTGGCGTCATGATAGGCGCGCAGCAGGCGGGCGGCCGCCACGAGCTGGACGTCGGTGAAATCGCCCTCGCCGACCGGGACATGACCCGGCAGGAAGGTGAGGATTTCCCGGCCCTGCGGGTCATGGCCAAGAAAGCGCGGCGCGCCGGAAAAGTCCTTGCGGTCCAGATGGGCGAAAAGGGCGTGCTGCAGGCTCATGTCGCGACGGATGGTGCGGCGGACCGTGTCGCCGACGCGCACGACAGTGCTGATCTGCCCGCCCGCCAGGGGAATTTCAGCTTCGGTCATGCGGCACCCTCTCTCCAGCGATAATGATCGGGCGGGGGCACAAGAGCAAGAAGCGCGGCAGCGAGCCGGCGCCTGTGACGGGGAAATGGGTTGGGCGGCTTGATTTTTTTCGGCGCAGCCCGCATGAAGGCCGCAGAACTCCGGACCCGGTGCAATCCCGGGTGGCTCTTCTGGCCGCCGATCCGCCAGACAATCCAGTGATACATCGCCGTCCTGCCCGTCTGCCCAGCGCGGACCCGGCCCGACGCCATCTGGACCCTTCATGACCTTTTCAGATTCTCTCCGCCGCAACTGGTTCTCCAACCTTCGGGGCGACATTCTCGCGGGCATCGTCGTTGCCCTGGCCCTCATTCCCGAGGCGATCGGCTTTTCCATCATTGCCGGCGTCGATCCCAAGGTGGGGCTTTACGCCTCGGTGGTCATCGCCATCGTCATTTCCTTTGCCGGCGGGCGTCCGGCCATGATCTCCGCCGCGACGGCGGCCACGGCCGTGCTGTTCGGATCGCTGGTGCGCGAGCATGGGCTGCAATACCTGCTGGCGGCGACGATCCTGGCCGGGGTGCTGCAAATCCTCGCCGGATATCTGCGGATCGGCTATCTCATGCGCTTCGTGTCGCGCTCGGTCATGACCGGCTTCGTCAACGCCCTGGCCATCCTGATCTTCATGGCGCAATTGCCCGAACTGATCGGGGTGACCTGGCAATCCTATGCGATGATCGCAGCCGGGCTCGCGGTGATCTATCTGTTTCCGCGCCTGACCCGGGCCATTCCCTCGCCCCTGGTCTGCATCCTCGTGCTGACCGGCGCGGCGCTGATGCTGGGCATCGACACGCGCACCGTCGCCGATCTGGGCGAATTGCCCGATGCGCTGCCGATGCTGCTCATTCCGCAAATCCCGCTCACGCTGGAAACGCTGTGGATCATCCTGCCCACGTCCGTGGCCGTGGCCGCCGTGGGCCTATTGGAAAGCCTCCTCACCGCCTCGATCGTCGACCAGATGACCGATACCAAGAGCGACAAGAACCGGGAAAGCATCGGGCAGGGCATTGCCAATATCGCCAGCGGCTTCTTCGGCGGCATGGCCGGATGCGCCATGATCGGGCAATCGGTGATCAATGTGAAATCGGGCGGCCGGTCGCGGCTCTCCACTTTCGTGGCGGGCGCTTTCCTGCTGTTCCTGCTGCTGGTGCTGGGCGATTGGGTGGGGCTGGTGCCGATGCCGGCGCTGGTGGCCATCATGATCATGGTGTCGATCGGCACGTTCCGCTGGTCGTCGCTGACCGACCTGCGTCACCATCCGCGGCGGTCGAGCCTGGTCATGCTGGCCACGGTCATCACCGTGGTCGGCACCCATAACCTGGCGCTCGGCGTGGGGGTCGGGGTGCTGCTGTCCGGCATTTTCTTCGCCTGGAAGGTGGCGCAAATCTTCCGCGTCTCCTCGATTCTGTCGGCTGACGGGCGCGAGCGGGATTATCTCGTGGAAGGGCAGCTCTTCTTCGCCTCCGCCGCCGATTTCGAGGCGGCATTCGATTTCCGGGAAAAGCTGGAGCGGGTCCGCATCGATGTCAGCCGGGCCCATATCTGGGACCTGACCGGCGTGCAGGCGGTGGACATGGCGGTGCTGAAATTCCGCCGCGAAGGGGTGGAGGTGGAGCTGATCGGGATGAACGAGGCCAGCGCCACCATCATGGACAAGCTGGCCGTACACGACCAGCCGGGCGCCCTCGAGCGCATGCTCGGCCATTAAGAGTGGACGGCCGGCCTGGCCATGGCGAATGAGGGGATTGGACGCTCATGTTTCACCTGACCGCAGACGATTTCTGGCAGCTGCTCCCGCTCGAGGACGCGGTGGAGGCCCTCCGCGCCTTTCATGAGGCGCCGGCCAATCCGGTGGTCGGCCGACATCTCCTGCAGCAGCCGGATGGGCCGGGGACCTTCGCTTCGCTCTCCGCGTGGTCGGACACCTACATCGCGGTCAAGCTGATCGGCGCCTTTCCCGGCAATCCGTCGTTGCCCGCGCCACTGGCTGCCGGCCAGGGCCTCGTGGCGCTGCTCGACGGAAAGACCGGCGTGCCGCTGATGACCTGTGACGCGGCGGCGCTGACCCATTGCAAGACCGCCGCCGATTCCGCGCTCGGCGTCGATCTTCTCGCCCGTCGCGACAGCGAGACGCTGCTGATCGTTGGCGCCGGCGGGCTGGCCGAGCATTTCATCCGGGCCATATCGGCCATGCGCCCGAACCTGCGGCGGATATGGATCTGGAACAGGACGGAGGAAAGGGCGGGGGCGCTGGTGGAACGGCTGCGGGGCCATGCCATCCCCTGCATGGTGGCGGCCGATCTCGGCAGCGCGCTGGCGGAGGCGGATATCGTCTCCTCACTGACGATGAGCGAGGTTCCGCTGGTGCGGGGGCAGCTGTTGCAGCCGGGCGCGCATGTGGACCTCGTGGGGTCCTACCAGCCGCAGATGCGGGAAGCCGATGACGCGGTGCTGATGCGGGCCGGCCGGCTTTTCCTCGATACGCGGCTGAATTGCGAGGCGAGCGGGGATGTGTGCCAGCCCCTCGCGGACGGCATTCTGCGGCGCGAGCAAATCGAGGCCGACCTGTTCGATCTCTGTTCGGGCAAGCATGGTGGGCGCGCGAGCGACGCGGACATCACCGTCTACAAGAATGTCGGCGGCGGGCATCTGGACCTGGCGGTGGCCGCAGAGGTCTATCGGCGGGCGATGCGCGGCTGAGGCGCGGCACTACCCGCCGAACATGGCCTGGAACTGCCGGGCGCCGGAGGGGGTGAAGGTGACGATGCGCGTGGCTTTTTCCACGCTGGCCCAATCCAGCTCGACAAAGCGGGCGAAGAGGGCGCGGCCCAGGCTGCCGGCCAGATGCGAGCGGCGCTCGCTCCAGTCGAGGCATTCGCGGCACAGGGCAGGGCGGCCGGCGGCGAGCGCGTCGATGTCCAGGCCGAGGCCGGCCATGAAGGTCCGGCCGGTTTCGGTCAGCCGCAACTGGCCCTCGCCGGAGGCCAGGTATTGGTTCGACACCAGGCTGTCGAACATCTGCACGCCCATGTCGCCGGCCAGGTGATTGTAGCAGATGCGGGCCCGGCGCAAGGCCTGGTCCCTGGGGCCGGTGCGGCTGCGCAAATGGCCGGCGCCGGCGGCAAGGCCCATCAGCGCTTCGAGCACGCCCGCCACCTCCGCCGAGGCGAGGGAGAAATATTTGTGCCGGCCCTGCTTGCGGGTGGACAGAAAACCGCTTTCCAGCAGGCGGGCCAGATGGGCGCTGGCCGTCTGCGCGGTGATGCCGGCCTCGGCGGCCAGCTCGGTCGCGGTCAGCGCCTTGCCGCTCATCAACGCGACCAGCATGTTGGCGCGGGCGGGGTCGCCGATCAGCGCGGCGATGCGGGCAATGTCGGGACCTTCTTTCATAGTTCGATGGTAACCGAAGCATGGGCGGAGCGAAAGCCCCTATGATGGGCCCGGTTCATTCCGGAGGACGCCGCCATGCTGACCTGTATCATCCGCTATCAGATCGACCCGGCCAAGAAGGAGCACTTCGTCCGCTATGCGCGCAATTGGGGACAGGCGATCCCGCGCTGCGGCGCCGAGCTGATCGGCTATTTCGCTCCGCATGAGGGTTCGGCCACGCTGGCCTATGGCATCTACAACATTGCCAGCCTCGCCGATTACGAGGCCTATCGGGCGCGGCTGGCCGCCGATCCGCTCGGGCGGGAGAATTACGACTTCGCCCTGCGCGAGCGCTTCCTTTTGCGCGAGGACAGGACGTTCCTCCGGCTGGTGTCCACGCCGCATGGGGACCGGGCATGATCGCGGTGATCTTCGAGGTCGAGCCGGCCGAGGGGCAGGAAGCGGCCTATCTCGATATCGCCGCCGATCTGCGGGCGCTGCTGGATGAGGTGGAGGGCTTCGTTTCGGTCGAGCGGTTCAGGAGCCTGACCGATCCCGGCAAGGTGCTGTCGCTGTCGTTTTTCGAGGACGAGGCGGCTTTGGCGCGCTGGCGCAACAATGCCGCGCATAGACGCGCCCAGGCCATGGGACGCGGCGGGGTGTTCCGCGATTACCGGCTGCGCATCGCCCATGTGCTGCGCGATTACGGCCTGGCGGCGCGGGCGGAAGCGCCGGCGGACAGCCGCGCGGCGCATGAGGCGTGACGATCAGGCCGTCTGGGCGAAGCGCTCGTCGAAGGCATAGCCGGCGCCGCGCACGGTGCGGATCGGGTCGGCTTCGCGGCCGCGATTGATGGCGCGGCGGAGGCGGCCGATATGGACGTCCACGGTACGCTCGTCGACATAGACGTCATTGCCCCAGACGCCGTCGAGCAGCTGTTCGCGCGAATAGACGCGGCCGGGATGGCGCATGAGATATTCGAGCAGGCGATATTCGGTGGGCCCCAGATGCACGTCGCGGCTGGCGCGGCGGACGCGATGGGTGGTGCGGTCGAGTTCGAGATCGCCGACCTTGAGGGCGGCCGTCACCAGGTTCGGATTGGCGCGGCGCAGCAGGGCCTGGATGCGGGCCACCAGTTCGGGCACCGAGAAGGGCTTGACCACGTAATCGTCGGCGCCGGTGGTGAGGCCGCGCACGCGCTCCTCTTCCTCGCCGCGGGCGGTGAGCATGATGATGGGCACGCGGGCGGTTTCCTCGCGGGCGCGCAGGCGCCGGCAGAGTTCAATGCCGGAAATCTCGGGCAGCATCCAATCGAGCAGGATGAGGTCCGGCAGTTTTTCGGCGATGGCCTGCTGGGCCTCGTCGCCGCTTTCGGCAGTCAGCACGCGAAAGCCTTCGGCTTCGAGATTGTAGCGGAGGAGGATCGCGATGTCGCTTTCGTCTTCGACGATGAGGATGGTCGCGGGCATGTGGATGTGCTCCGTCGGTCGGACTCCCGGTGGGAGCCGATGGTTTTGGTGTTGCCTCCCTCCCCCTTGAGGGGAGGGCCGGGGAGGGGGTGGTTCAGCGATTAGCCGCGCGACCCCCACCCTCATTCCCTCCCCTCAAGGGGGAGGGAGGCGCAGATTGATGCGCCAGCGTTCGATCACGCCTTGATCTGTTGCCGCTGCAATTCCTGGACGTCGGCGGTGAGCTGCTTGCCGGTGGCCAGGTAATAGGCGCGTTCGGCGATATTGGTGGCGTGGTCGCCGATGCGTTCGAGGTTCTTGGCGCAGAACAGCAGGTGGGTGCAGGTGGTGATGTTGCGCGGGTCTTCCAGCATGTAGGTCAGCAGCTCGCGGAACAGCGAGGTGTGCATGGCATCGACCTCGTCGTCGCGATTGCAGACTTCCACCGCTTCGGCGGCCTCGCGATTGGCATAGGCGTCGAGCGCATCCTTGACCTGGCGCAGCACCAGGGCGGTCATGTTCTTGACGCCGTTGTAGAAGGTGGGCTGCAGGTTGATGCCTTCGAGCTTGAGCGAGCGGCGGGCGAGCTGCTTGGCCATGTCGCCGATGCGTTCGAGATCGTTGGCGACGTGGATGGCGGTGATGATCGCGCGCAGGTCCGAGGCCATGGGCTGGCGGCGGGCGATCATGGACACGGACATCTCGTCGATCTTGCGCTGCATGTCGTCGATGCGCTGGTCGGCGATGATGGTGACGTCCGCCAGTTCGCGATCGAGCCGGAGCAGGGCGCGGGTGCCGTTTTCGATGGCGACCTCGACCTGGCCGCCCATTTCGGCAATGGCCTGGGCGAGGGCGAGCAGCTCCTCGTTATAGGAGGTGACGATGTGTTCGGCGCCGGTATTGGGCATGGTTTCTCTCCCGATCAGCCGATGCGGCCCATGATGTAGTCCTGGGTCTGCTTGTTCACCGGATTGGTGAAGATGTCCTCGGTGTCACCCTGTTCGATGAGGTTGCCCAGGTGGAAGAAGGCGGTCTTCTGGCTGACGCGCGCCGCCTGCTGCATGGAATGGGTGACGATGACGATGGTGTAATTGGTGCGCAGCTCGTCGATCAGCTCCTCGATGATGGCGGTGGCGATCGGGTCGAGGGCCGAGCAGGGCTCGTCCATGAGGATGACCTCGGGGCCCACGGCGATGGCGCGGGCAATGCAGAGGCGCTGCTGCTGGCCGCCGGAGAGACCGGTGCCGGGCTCGTTGAGGCGATCCTTGACCTCTTCGAAAAGGCCGGCCTTGCGCAGGGAGGAGATGACGATCTCGTCGAGGTCCGCCTTGTTGCGGGCCAGGCCGTGAATGCGCGGGCCATAGGCGACATTGTCGTAGATCGACTTGGGGAAAGGATTGGGCTTCTGGAACACCATGCCGACGCGGGCGCGCAGCTCGACCACGTCGAGATCGGGGGCATAGATGTCCTGTCCGTCCAGCTCGATGCGGCCGCCGACCCTGGCGCCCTCGATGGTGTCGTTCATGCGGTTGATGCAGCGCAGGAAGGTGGACTTGCCGCAACCCGAGGGGCCGATAAAGGCGGTGACGGCGCGGTCCGGAATGTCGATCGAAATGCCGTGCAGGGCCTGCTTGGCACCGTAATGCACGGTGACGTCGCGGGCGGTGAGGCGAATGGGGTGATCGATCATATCGGCGGGGTCCAGGTTGGCGCTCAGGGTCTGGTCGGTCATCTTAACCTTGCCGGCAAGCATATCCATTTTCATCATACTCCTTAAGCGCGCTTTTCGAGGCGGGAGCGCAGGAAGATCGCGATGGCGTTCAGCGTGATCATGAAGGCGAGCAGCACCATGATGGCGGCGGAGGTGCGCGGCTCGAAGAAATTGCGGTTCTCGTTGCCCTGCCAGAGATAGATCTGCACGGGCAGGGCGGTGGCCTGTTCGATGGGCGTGCCCGGCACCGAGGCGACGAAGGCGTTCATGCCGATGAGCAGGAGCGGGGCCGTCTCGCCCATGGCCTGGGCCACGCCGATGATGGTGGCGGTGAGGATGGAGGGGAAGGTGACCGGCAGGACGTGGTGGAACACCATCTGCGTCTTGGACGCGCCCATGCCCAGGGCCGCCTGGCGGAGCGCCGGGGAGACGCCCTTCAGGGCCGCGCGGGTGGCGATGATGATGGTGGGCAGGGTCATCAGGGTCAGCACCAGGCCGCCGGCCAGCGGGGCCGAGAGCGGCAGGCGGAACCAGTTGATGAACACGGCGGCGCCGAGCAGGCCGAAGACGATGGAGGGCACGGCGGCGAGGTTGTTGATATTGACCTCGATGAGGTCGGTGAGACGCGATTTGGGCGCGAATTCCTCGAGATAGATGGCGCTGCCCACCCCGAGCGGCACGGCGAGTATGATGACGATGAGCATCATCCAGAACGTGCCCATGAGCGCGCCGAGCAGGCCGGCGGAGGCAGGGGCGGAGCGGGAATCGACATTGGTGAACAGCGACCAGGCAAAGCCCTGGGTGATGGTGCCGTTCTCCTCGAAGATGTCGATGAGGGCGCGGGCCGGGGCGGACAGCTGCTGCTGGCTATCGCCCAGGTCGCGGTTGATATTGCCCTTGACCCAGTTGTCGGTATTGGCCGAGGCGAGCAGATCGACCTGGGCGGTCTGGCCGAGCAGGGCCGGATTGGCCACGAAGAGTTCACGCACGCGGTGGCGGGCATCGCTCTCGGTGATGGTCAGGAGCTGGCGGCTGTCGATCTCGAAACCGGCCGGGGCGGCATTGCGCAGGGCGGCCTCGACGACATTGTTCCAGTTGAGCATGGCCACCTGGCGTTCCCAGCCGAGGCGCGCGGCGCGGAAATCGGCGTCGGACTGGCCGGGCGCGTGCTCGGGCGCCGGATCGACCTTGAGCAATTCGGGATCGAAGGCGACTTCCAGCCGGATATTGGACTGGGTGAAGGCCGGGATGCCCTTGCGCAGCACATCGGTGAACAGCAGGGCGACGAAGCCCAGCGCCAGGCAGATGGCCAGGATGCCGAAGAAGCGGAACAGGCGCTCGCCCAGGTGGCGACGGCTGAGGCCGGCCCGCACGCGCTGGCGGCGGATCGCCGCGGAGTCGAGGCTGGTATCGGTCATTCGTACTGCTCCCGGAAGCGGCGGACGATGTAGAGGGCGACGATGTTGAGGCACAGCGTCATGATGAAGAGCGTGAGGCCCAGGGCGAAGGCGACTAGGGATTGGGGTCCGGTGAAGTCGGTGTCGCCGGTGAGCTGATTGACGATGGAAACGGTGATGGTGGAGACGGGCTCCAGCGGATTGCCGCGCAGGATGGGCGCATTGCCGGCCGCCAGCACCACGATCATGGTTTCGCCGATGGCGCGGCTGACCGCGAGCAGGAAGGCGCCGACAATGCCGGGCAGGGCGGCGGGCAACAGCACGTTGCGGATGGTTTCGGACTGGGTGGCGCCCAGGCCATAGGCGCCGTCGCGCAGGGTGCGTGGCACCTGGTTGAGAATGTCGTCGGAGAGCGAGGAGATGAAAGGGATGATCATCACGCCCATGACGAGACCGGCGGTCAGCGCGCTGGTGGCGCTGATATTGAGGCCGACGGCCGTACCGAAATCGCGCAGGAAGGGACCGACGGTGACCAGGGCGAAGAAGCCGTAGACGATGGTGGGAATGCCGGCCAGGACCTCGATGATCGGCTTGACCACCCGGCGCACATTGGCATGGGCATATTGGTTGAGATAGATCGCGGCCATCAGGCCCACCGGCACCGCCACCAGCATGGCGATAGCCGAAATCATCAGCGTGCCGGCCAGCAGGGGGAGGAGACCGTACTGGCCCGCATCGCCGGCACCGGTGGAGCTGAATCTCGGCGCCCAGACGGTGCCGAAGAAGAAATCGAGCGGATTGACATAGGTGAAGAAGCGGAAGGCTTCGGTGACCAGCGAGGCGACGATGCCCAGGGTGGTGAGGATGGCCACGGCCGAGCAGGCGATCAGCGCCCAGGAAATGAACCGCTCGACCTCGTTGCGGGCGCGCAGGCGGGCATTGATGCGGCGGCGGGCGAAGAGCAGGCCCAGAATGCCCAGGCCGGCGGCGGCCGCCACCATGATGAGGAAGGACAGGAGCTGGAAGCGGGCAAGATTTTCGCCGGCGGCCTGCTCGAAGGGACGCAATTCACCGGTGACGCCGAAGCCGGAGGCCAGATCGCGGATGCGCTGCATCTGCTGGTTCAGCCCGACCTGATCGAGGCTGGTCAGCACATCGGTGGGGATTTGCGAGACGATGTACCAATGGGTGACGCCGGGCGAGAAGAAGGCCCAGACGGCCAGGACCAGAACGGCCGGGATCAGCGTCCAGAGCGCGACCAGCGTGCCGTGATATTGACCGCGCGAATGCACGCGCAAACCATTGGGGGTGGCGAGGGCGCGGCTTTTGGACCAGCCCATCTGGTAGGCGAGGCCGAGCAGGACGATGAGCAGACCGGCAATTATGAAAGTGTTCACTTGACGCGCTTTCCTGGCTGACCCGGAAGAAGAAAGGGCCGCCGGTTTCCCGGCGGCCCAATCCGTTTGCGATTACTGGCCGGCCTGGAAGGCGGCGAGCACTTCGGCGGTGACATCGGCCGGCTGCGGGATCAGGCCCGCGGATTCCAGGATGCCGCCATTGCCCGAGACGCCCTCGGACAGGAAGTATTCGGTGAATTCGGCCAGGCCCGGGACCACGCCGATATGCTGGCCCTTGACGTAGAAGTAGAGGGGGCGGCTGACCGGATATTCGCCGGCGGCAACGGTTTCCAGCGAGGGGGTGACGCCGTCGACGGTGGCGACCTTGAGGGTGTCGCGGTTCTGGTCGTAGAAGGACAGGCCGAAGACGCCGACAGTGTTCGGATCGGCGGTCAGGCGGGCCAGGGTCTCGGTGTAGTCACCGGCGATCTCGACCACGACGTCCTGACGGAAGGTGGTTTCGACGGCTTCGAGTTCCTCGTCGGACAGGCCTTCGGGCAGTTCGGCGGCTTCGGCGCCGGGGGTCACGACGCGTTCCTGGAAGACTTCACGGGTGCCGTGGTTGGAGCCCGGAATGGCCAGCGCGATCGGCTGGTTCGGCAGGGACGGATCGACCTGGTCCCAGGTGGTGTAGGGATTGTCGACGAGCTCGCCATCGACCGGCACCTTGGCGGCAATGGCCTTGAACACCTGAACCGGGGTCAGTGCGAAGTCGGGGCCATTGGCCGAGGAGGCGAAGACGATGCCGTCGAAGCCGAACTGGACTTCGCGGATATCGGTCACGCCATTGGCGGTGCAGGCTTCGCGCTCGCTGTCGCGGATCGGACGGGAGGCATTGGCGATGTCGATGGTGTTGTCGCCGACGCCTTCACAGAACTGGCGGAAGCCGCCGCCCGTGCCGCCGGAGCCGACGACGGGGGTCTTGAATTCGGGGAAGGTGGCGCCGAATTCCTCGGCGACGATGGAGGCGAAGGGCAGGACCGTCGAGGAGCCGGCGATCTGGATGGTGTCGCGCGACTGGGCATAGGCGGCATTGGTGCCGAAGGCGGCGAGCGCGATGACAGCGGCACTGGCGTAGAGTGCGGTCTTCATGGAAGTTCCCTTTCGGAATTCATTGCAAACATGGCCAGCCGCTGGATCGGGCCGCCCTGTGACGCGGCAGACCATAGGAGCGCCCGGCGACAGTTTTATTGCAGTTGCATGACTGGTTTATGACAGGCTAAGCAGCTGAAATATATTCATTTATTTGGGAATAAATATCCGGAGACCGGCATTTGTGACAGGCGGATATGTCGGTCTGCAAGGGGCGGCGGGCGAGTCTGGCGGGGTGAAAACAGTACTTGTGCCATCGTCAGTGTCAGCTTGTTTGGCGATCGGACGGGACTCCGTCACATCGGGACGTGGTTTCTTGGCCTCTCCCCGCCAAAGGCAGGGCCATCGGCCATGGGCCGATAGGACCGGGGGAGCCATCCCCCTCCCCAGCCCTCCCCGCAAGGGGAGGGTGCCGGGCCGGCGTAGGAGACGCAAATACTGCCTCATACCGGATGCGGCGCTGCGTTTGACGTGAGATCCCGCCTCCTCCTCAGGTCGTCACCCTCGGGCTTGACCCGAGGGCGCTTACAGGCTTGAGCCGGTGCCGTGGGACGGGTGGCGACTGGCTCTCGCATCAGGCCCGCGGGCAGTTCGGTGGGGGGGGGGAGGCCGGCAAGGAAGAGCCCTCGGGTCAAGCCCGAGGGTGACGAGCGGTG
>NZ_LVVY01000124.1 GCF_001650025.1 Devosia elaeis
CCCGTGGGAAAATCCGGTTTCGTGACGAACGGCCATTGGCTCGTTCTGTTGTGTTTCGATAGGGCCAATGGCCGTTCGTTACCGTGAAACCGATATCCCGCACGGGAGAGGCGGCGCTTCGGCGCGTCTATTCGCCCTTGCCGAAGAGCTTGCTCAGCATGTCGGCCATCGGGCCGGATTTCGGCAGTTCGACCTGCGGCTTGCCGGCGCGCGCCTGGCGGATATGGCTCTGGGCCTTGGGGGCGGGGGCCGGCCCGGGCGCGTCCGTTCCCTTCGCGGCCAAGGCCAGCTTGTTCATGAAGCCGGCATCGTCGCCCTTGAGCAGCAGCGGCGCCTGGCGGCCGATTTCAGCCAGCAGCGGATCGAGCCAGGCCTTGTCGGCCTTGGCGAAATCGCCCAGCACATGGGGCGTGACGAATTCCTTGCCCGGATGGCCGATGCCCAGCCGCACGCGTTTGTAGTCGAGGCCGATCTGCGGATCGATGGAGCGCAGGCCGTTATGGCCGCCATTGCCGCCGCCGGTCTTGACGCGCACCTTGCCGGGCGCCAGGTCGAGCTCGTCGTAGAAGACGACGACGTCGCCGGGGGGGATCTTGAAGAAGCGGGTGACCTGCTGCACGCTGTCGCCGGACTTGTTCATGAAGGTCTGCGGCTTGAGCAGCAGCACGCGTTCGCCCCCGATGCTGCCCTCGGCCAGAAGGCCGGCATGCTTGGATTTCCAGCCGGAAATGCCATGGGCGGCGGCGATGGCGTCGACGGCCATGAAGCCGATATTGTGGCGGTTGCCGGCATATTGGGCGCCGGGATTGCCGAGACCGACAAGCAGTTTCATGGATCGGACCCTTGCAAATGAGTGAGGCGGCCATGCGGCCGCCTCGAAACGCTTTCGCGGTGCCGAAAGGATTATTCCTCTTCGGCGGCAGCCTCGGGCTCACCTTCGGCGGCTTCGGCGGACTTGAGGCCCGACGGCGCAACCACGGTCGCGATGGTGAAATCGCGGTCGGTGATGGCGGCCTTGACGCCCTTGGGCAGGGTGACGGCCGAGATGTGGAGCGAATCGCCGATATCGGTGCCCGACAGGTCGACGGTGATTTCCTCGGGGATCTTGTTGGCCGGAGCGATCAGCTCCACGGTGTGGCGCACGACATTGAGCGTGCCGCCGCGCTTGAGGCCGGGGCTCTTGTCTTCATTGATGAAGTTCACGTGGACTTCGACATGAAGGGTGGAATTGCCCGAGACGCGCAGGAAGTCGATATGGATCGGCTGGTCCTTGACCACGTCGAGCTGATAGTCGCGCGGGATCACCTGATGCACGGTGCCGTCGACATCCAGATCGAGGATGTGCGACTTGAAGCCACCGGCATAGATGAACTTCAGGGCGTCCTTGAATTCGACGGAAACGGTGACGGGGGGCTTCTTGTCACCATAGATAACGGCGGGAACACGTCCCTGACGACGCACTTCGCGAGCGGCCCCCTTGCCCACTCCCTCACGCGCCTGTGCCTTGAGCACTTTATTGGCAGCCATGGAAATCATCCATTCTGGGTTGGTGTATGTCGTTCCTACAACAACATACGCGCCCGTCCTCCAGGGGTGACGAGCGCTTCATGGCGGCGGATATAGAGGAAGTCTGGTGACTTGGGCAAGGAATAATCCGCGTTTCAGGTGTAGAAAGCGGACTATTCCGATTTCAGTCGAACAGGCTCGACACGCTCTGTTCGCTGGCGGTGCGGGCCACGGCTTCCCCGATCAGGGGAGCGATGGTCATGCGGCGGATATTAGCGGCGGCGCGGGTGGCCTCGGTGTCGAGGATGGAATCGGTGACCACCAATTCCTTGAGCTTGCTGGCCGCGATGCGTTCCGAGGCCGTGCCCGAGAGCACGCCATGGGTGATATAGGCTGAAACTTCCTTGGCGCCGGCCTTGAGCAGGGCTTCGGCGGCATTGACCAGGGTACCGCCGGAATCGACGATATCGTCGATGAGAATGCAGGTCTGCCCCTCGACATCGCCGATGATGTTCATGACTTCGGAGACGCCGGCGCGGGGGCGGCGCTTGTCAACGATGGCGAGGCTGGCGCCGATGCGGCTGGCGACATTGCGGGCGCGCACCACGCCGCCGACGTCGGGGGAGACGACCATGACGTTCTTGACGTCGTAATTGTCCTTGATGTCCCGCACCATGACCGGCGCGGCGGTCAGGTTGTCAGTGGGAATATCGAAAAAGCCCTGGATCTGGGCGGCGTGCAGGTCGAGCGTCAGCACGCGATTGGCGCCGGCTTCGGTGATCAGGTTGGAGACCAGCTTGGCCGAGATCGGCGTGCGCGGGGCCGATTTTCGATCCTGGCGGGCATAGCCGAAATAGGGGAGCACGGCGGTGATGCGGCGCGCCGAGGAGCGGCGCAGCGCATCGGCGATGATCAGCAGCTCCATCAGGTTGTCATTGGCCGGGAAGCTGGTGGACTGGAGGATGAACACATCCTCGCCGCGCACATTTTCCTGCACCTCGACATAGACTTCGTTGTCGGCGAAGCGCTTGACGGTGCAATCGGTCAGCGGAAGTTCGAGATAGCTGGCGACGGCCTGCGCCAGCGGACGGTTGGAGTTGCCGGTCACCAGCTTCATGTCGCGATCCTGTCTCAACCGGTCCAGGGGGGAGGACCAACCAGTTTCGCGGGCAGCTTTAGCGGCAAGTTCCGAGACTCGCAACGCCACTTTGGGCGAAGCGGTAAATTAAACCTGTGTCATCCCGATGACAGCGATCTGACGACCGGTTCTGGTGCCCTGATGGGTGGCATAGCGGTGGGAGAAATAGCGGTCGGGATGGGCATAGGTGCAGCCGCCGACGCGCTCGATGCTGGCTATGCCGGCAGCGCGAAGCTGCGCTTCGACGAACCCGGGCAGGTCGAAATGGGCCTGGCCGCCTGCCGGAACGTGGAAATGATGCGTGCCGCCCGGGTGCAGGGCAAGAAAATCGGCCCTGAACTTATCCCCGACCTCGTAATTGGGCGCATGAATGGTGGGCCCATAGGCGGCAAGGATGCGGGCGGGATCGGCACCCAGTCTTTCCATGGCGGAGACGACATTGCCGATAATGCCGTCGACAGCGCCGCGCCATCCGGCATGGGCGGCGCCGACAATGCCGGTTTCGGGATCGGCCAGGAGGATCGGGGTGCAGTCGGCGGTGAGAATGGCGAGGGCGAGGCCAGGTGTGGCCGTAACGATGGCGTCGGCCTCGATGGCGGAGGCCTCGACCGGTTCTCTTATGGTTTCGACCCGGGCGGAATGGACCTGCCGGAGGATGACGAGCGGACCCGCCCCGATGGCGGATTTGACCAGATCCCGGTTCCGCTCGACGATTTCGGCATCGTCGCCGACCGACCAGGAGACGTTGAGGCCGGCAAAGTCATCCGTCGAATATCCGCCCCGGCGGCCGAAAAAGCCGTGGCGGACTTTCGGGATGGTGCGCAGATTCGCGGCCGTCTCGAACGGGGTCATGAGATGAATCCCGGCGGCATCAGCCCGGGGCTGTGGGCGCAGAAGACCTTGAAAAGATTGCCCATTTGGTCGGTATTGACCAGCCGGGCCCGGGCCGCCTCGATGTCGGCGGCGGAGCCGGGATTGGCGCGGGCAAGCGCGGCGGCGCGTTCGCCTATGCCCAGCCGGGTCAGGAATTCGCCCTGCGTGGCGAGCGGCTGGGTGGCGAGACCGGCTTTGCGCGCCACATTGGCCAGGGCGCCGAAATCGACATGAGCGGAAATGTCGGTCTCACCCGGTGCCTCGAGCACGTCGGCATAGGCATGGTTGCGCACGCCCTGCAGGGTGTCGCCGGTCCGGGTGGCGGCATAGCCGTAATCGATGGCGAGCAGGCTGCCGCCGTGCCCGGCAATGACCTTTGCCAGTTGCGACGTCACTTCGGCGGCGCCGAAGCAGACTTCCAGCATGGTGTCGAATTCGGCGTCGGACACGGCTTCCGGCATGGCTTCCGCCGGGATCGGGGTGGGCGAGAGGCCGAAGGCGCGCTTGCCGTCCACCAGGCCGACCTGGCGCTCGTGCCAGCCATCGGGCTTGCGGATGAATTGGCGGATGGGCAGGGCGTCGAAGAATTCATTGGCGACGACCAGAACCGGGCCCTCGTCGAAATTCTCGAAGTTCTGCAACCATTTAGGTTCATAGGCTTCCAGCCGGGCCTGTTGTTCGGCCATGAGGGGCGGGCTGGTTTCGAACAGGCGCAGATGCAGGGCGTCGCGGAAGCCGGGGGCGCGGCAGGCGACGCGCAGGATATCGGCCATGAGCGTGCCGCGGCCGGGGCCGAGTTCGAGCAGGGTAAAGGCTTTCGGCTCGCTCATCTGCTGCCAGAGATTGACCAGCCAGAAGCCGATAAGCTCCCCGAACATCTGGGAAATTTCCGGCGCGGTGATGAAATCGCCCTTGCTGCCGATAGGCTCGCGGGCCCGGTAATAGCCCTTGGACGGATGGGTGAGGCAGAGACCCATATAGGTGGCGACGGACATGGGGCCGCCGGCGCGGATCTGCATGTCGATCTGCTGCTCTAATGTCAGCACATTGTTCACGTTGAGAGTCTCACTTCCGGGCAATTGGCTGGCAGAGTGTTGACGTTCACGGTCGCAAGGGGTTGTCGCGGCGCGAAAGCGCATAGGCGACCAGGACGAGGCCGCCGACCAGGATCGGCAGGCTCAGAACCTGGCCCATGGTGACCCAGCCGAAATAGAGGTAGCCGAGCTGCTCGTCGGGCAGGCGGACGAATTCCACCGCGATGCGCGAGAGGGAATAGCCGATGGCGAAGATGCCGGCGACGAGGCCCGGCTTGCGCAGCGCGTAGAAGACATGGGTGGCGGTGCGGATGACGAGGAAGAGCAGCAGCCCTTCGAGCAGGGCTTCGTAGAGCTGGCTCGGATGGCGGGCGACCTGCAGGGGATCGGTGGGGAAGACCACGCCCCAGGGCGCATCGGTGGGCGCGCCATAAAGCTCGGCATTGATGAAATTGGCGAGGCGGCCGAGGAAGATGCCGATGGTGGCGACGGCGCCGAGCAGGTCGAGGCTCGAGAGCCAATTGCCGCCCTTGGAGCGGGTGAAGAGAATGGCGGCCAGCATCAGGCCGAGCATGCCGCCATGATAGGACATGCCGCCATCGAGCGTGTTGATGATCTGGCCCGGATTGGCGAGGTAATAGGGCAGGTTATAGAACAGCACATAGCCAACGCGGCCGCCGATGACGATGGCGAGCATGGCCCAGAAGACGAAATCCCAGATGTCCTTGGCCGCAAAGGGTGGCGCGCCGCGGTGCCAGAGCCGCTCGTTGCGCAGCAGCAGATAGCCATAGGCCGCGCCGAGCAGCACGCCGAAAAGATAGGCCAGGGCATACCAGCGGATGGCGATGGGGCCGATGGCAATGGCGATGGGATCGATATTGGGGAAGGGCAAGGTCTGTCCTTTTGCCGGTTCGGCCAATGTAGCGTTCCGCCAGCCGTAGCGTCAGGGCGGGGTCGCTCGCAAGAGGCAGTTTTACAATTGGGCGTGTGGGGCGGCGTCACCGCACCTTGAGCAGCAGCGCATAGAGCAGGGCCGAGAGGATGAGATGGGCGATGACGAAGCGCATCAGCACCTGCGAGCCGGTCCAGCCCACTTCCTTGCGGAAATGATCGTGCAGGGGGAAGCGGATGCGCCCGAAAACCAGGATGCGGAAGAAGCGCTTGAGGGCGACCTTGGCGATGCCCGTCGCGCCATTGGCGAGGATGACGAAGCCGACGATGACGATGAGGAAGACATTGTGGCTGGCGCAGACCAGTACGCCCAGCAGCAGGCCGAGCGGGCGGGAGCCGGCATCGCCCATCAGCACCGTGCTGGGCGGCGCATTGTGCCAGAGATAGCCGGCGACGCACCCGACCATGATGATGGCCAGGCTCGCCCACATGCCGCTGCGTGGATCGAAGGGAATGAGCAGATAGGTCGCCGTCGCCTCGTCGCCCACCACGCCATAGAGCAGGAAGGCGAGGAAGACGAGGGAAACGACGCTGAGGCTGCCCGAAAGCCCATCCACCCCGTCGCTGCAATTGGTGGCGTTGATCGAAATCCAGATCACGCCGGCAAAGAGCAGGAAGGTGGCGAAGGGCGGCAGGAAGAAGGAGCCGCTGACCAGGGGAAGCCAGAGTTCGATGGGTTCGCCGCCGCTCATCAAGAGCCAGGCGGCAAGGCCGGCGGCGAGAAGATCGAACAGGGCCAGCTTGTATTCCGACAGGCCGCCCGTGGCGTCATCGACCAGCCCGACCGCCGAGGCGAGCAGGACGATGCCGAGAAAGAGCAGGATGTCGAGCCGCCAGGGGACGAAGAGAAAGACCGCCAGCGCAAAGACGCAGACGAAGAAAAAGCCGGCGCCCATGGGCTTGCCGACGCTTTTGTCGGCATCGATGGCAAAGGCGCGGCCCCGGTCCCGCGGGAGCAGGCCGGCGATGCGCGGAATGCCGAGGACGGTCAGCAGGAAGCCGGTGCAGGCGCCCAGGGCGATCAGCAGCATATCGGAACGCAGCAGGCGGAAGGCGCCGATCGTCGCCGAGAGAGCATCGGATATCCAGGGGAACAAGCGGGGCGACTCCTTCACAATGCGCTGGTCAAGGCTGCACCAGGCGTGTCTGGAGCGCAATTGCGGAAGCATGGTGGCGCCGATAGGGCCGGACGCGGCGGCGAAATTGAAATATCCGAGCTCGCCTTGTCGAACTTCGACAGGGTCGATCGTCGTATGGATGCGAGGATCGCATCACCATCCAGGAGAAGTCTCATGCGCTATTTCATGTCCATCATCCCACCCGCCGACCTCAAGCCGGAAGATGTGTCCCAAGGCTTGATGGACGCGATGGGTCCATGGATGGAGAAGAGCCTCAAGGAAGGAACGCTGATCTCCACCGGCGGCCTCAAGCCCGCCGCCGAAGGCAAGCGCCTGATAGGCGCGAGCGGCGTGATCGCCATCACCGACGGTCCCTTCGCCGAAGCCAAGGAAGTATTGGGCGGCTATGCGGTGTTCGAGGCGCCCGATCTGGAAGCCGCCACCCGGCTGGCCGGGGAGTTCATGCAGATGCATATCGACAACGGCATAAAGGACATGATCCTGGAGCTGCGCGAAATCGCCGGCGGCGCGAATTACTGAGTGGGCCGCCACGATAAGCCGCACTGGTCATCCTGGCCCGCCTGCCTTACATATCTGGCAGTAGCAAATCTTGCGGAACGGACAGGGCCATGAACCAGAACAATCGCATCTTCGACGGGCTGGGCCGGGTGATGAACGAAGCGGCCGGAATGGCCGACGGCGTGCGGCGGGAAGTGGAAACCGTGGTCAAGTCGCAGGCGCAGCGGATCGTCAACGACATGGACCTGGTCAAGCGCGAGGATTTCGACGCGCTGCGCGAACTGGTGCAGGTGCAGGGCGAGGAAATCGACGCCTTGCGCAAGGAACTCGCGGCTTTGCGCGACGGGGCGAAGGCGAAGTAGGTTCGCCTTGCCTGAGCGAACGGACACATTTCTATCGCGGATCGTCACCCTCGGGCTTGACCCGAGGGTTCTTTGTTTTTGGGGTCATCGCAAACGCCCTCGGGTCGGGCCCGAGGGTGACGATCCGTGGGTGGGGTATTTCAGTCATCCACTGATGGCACCCTCCCCTTGCGGGGAGGGGGGATGGCGCGCTTGGACCTATCGGTCCGTCGCCTGTACTTATTAACACTTCCTTGCCGCCGGAAGCGCCCTGATGGCCGGGGTTTTAACGGTTCGTTAACCTTGCCGGCCTGATCATCATCCACAAGAGAATGCCGCTCTCCTGGCGGCCCGCGTCCCCTGAATCAGTGACGCAGTGTAGGTTTGTTTCAGGAGGACGATTCGACGCCGCTTTTGCGGGCTTTGTTCCTTCCAGCGTATGCGTGAGTGCCGGTCCGAAAGGGCCGAGACGACCAAATCCTAGCCAGGACGGACCTTCATGTCCCTGATTGAATTCGAGCCCGACCGGACGTCCCACCCCGTGGACCTCGTCGAGCATATCGCTTCGATCAATGACTGGACCTTCGAGCGGCAGGACGCCGACGAGATTTCCATTTCCGTGCGGGGCGGCTGGAGCGACTATCATGTGTCGTTCAATTGGATGGAAGATCTCGAAAGCCTGCATATCGCCTGTGCCTTCGACCTCAAGGTGCCCGAGGGCCGGCGTGCCGAAATCAAACAATTGATCAGCCTGATCAACGAGCAATTGTGGATCGGCCATTTCGATATCTGGCACAAGGAAGGCGTGGTGCTGTTCCGAAATTCGCACCTGCTGACCGGCGGCGCCGACGTGTCGCCGCAGCAATGCGAGGCGCTGCTGCGCTCGGCTTCCGATAGCTGCGATCTCTATTACCAGGCGTTCCAGTTCGTGGTCTGGGCCGGCAAATCGGCCGCCGACGCGCTGAGCCACGTCATGTTCGAAACGGTGGGCGAGGCCTAGCGTTCATATTCACCGCTATCCGTTTATCGTCATTGCCCGGCTTGTCCGGGCAATCCATTTTGATGCAGCATCGCATGGACCACCCGGATGAACCGGGTGGTGACGATCCCCAAGGGTTCTGCCCGATTGCTGCCGAACCTGCCATCAGGAGACATGCCCAAATGACGAATCTTGCTGCAATCGGCCCGGTCATGCTGGTGGGCGCCGGCCAGATGGGGCTGGCCATGGCGCAGGGCTGGCTGGATGCCGGACTGCCGCCGACCAATCTGGTGCTGGTTGATCCGGCGCCGGGCGAGGCGGCAAAGGCGCTGGCCGAGGATTATGGCCTGGTGATCCATGGCGCGGCCAGCGGGCTCGAGCCCAATGTGCTGGTGCTGGCGGTGAAGCCGCAGATCATCGGGCCGGTGATGGAAGGATTGGCGCCCGTCATCGGGCCGCAGACCCTGGTTCTGTCCATCGCCGCGGGCATTTCCATCGCGCGCCTGACGGCTGGCACGGGCACGGGACGGGTGGTGCGCACCATGCCAAATACGCCGGCCCAGATCGGCAAGGGCATTACCGGGGCTGTGGCCGGGCCCGATATCGAGCCCAAGGATCGCGCGGCGGCCGATGCGCTGCTGGCGGCGGCGGGCCAGGTGGCCTGGTTCGACCGGGAAGATGATCTCGATGCGGTGACGGCGGTTTCGGGCTCGGGCCCGGCCTATGTGTTCAACCTGGTGGAGGCCATGGCCGCGGCGGGCGTGGCGCAGGGCCTTGCCGAACATGTGGCGATGCAATTGGCGCGCCAGACCGTGATCGGGGCGGCGGCGCTGATGGAGGCCGATCCGACGCCGGCCAGCGTGCTGCGGCAGAACGTGACCTCGCCCAATGGCACCACGGCGGCGGCGCTGGAGGTGCTGATGGGTGCCGACGGATTGGCGCCGCTGATGGAACGGGCGGTGGCGGCCGCGCGCCGGCGCAGTGCGGAATTGGGGCAGGGGT
The DNA here is from genome assembly GCF_001650025.1 of Devosia elaeis. Taxonomy (GTDB): domain Bacteria; phylum Pseudomonadota; class Alphaproteobacteria; order Rhizobiales; family Devosiaceae; genus Devosia; species Devosia elaeis. The sequence continues at coordinate 9,462 of NZ_LVVY01000124.1, forward strand.
AGGTACTGCCTCCTTTCCTTCTCCCCTGAGGGGAGAAGGTGGCCCGGAGGGCCGGATGAGGGGTTCATTACCGAGGCCTTGCTGTGAGGCCTTCACCCCTCACCCCAACCCTCTCCCCTGAGGGGAGAGGGGGCGATGAAGCCGGTAATTCGTCAGTACCCATATGACCTAGATTTTGTCGGTCAGCCGCAGCCGATCAAGCGTGGGGCGATCTTCGGGGTCGACCATGCCGACGAGGAAGCGGCGGACTTCGGTGGCGGCCCCGGCGGGCAGGGCGGCGATGGAGGCGTCGATGCGGGTGGCCTGGTTGGCCGACAATTCGCCGAAGAAATGCCGGCCCTTGTCGGTGGCATAGAGCAGGCGCTGCCGCCGGTCGGCGGCGCCAGTGCGCTGTTCGACATAGCCGTGATCGATCAATTGGCGCAGCACGCGGGCCAGGCTCTGCTTGGTGATCTTGAGGATATCGAGCAGGTCGGCCACCGGCATGCCGGGCTTGAGATTGACGAAATAGAGCACGCGGTGATGGGCACGGCCGAAGCCCTGGCGCTCGAGCAGCGCATCGGCATCGCCGGTGAAGTCCCGATAGGCAAAGAAAAAAAGCCCCATGATATCGAGGGGCAGGTGAGCGTGTTCGGCGAGCGAAGAATTTATGTCAGTCTTGTTGACATTTTTTCGATCCGCTGACATAGTGACTCCATCGCCGCATTCGTTTCGTCTTATCCCAAAGACATTCCGGTTTGCCAAGGGTTTGACCCTGATGCATGATCGTGAGGAACGACGAGCGCGAAGGCGCGGTGAAGACCGATTTTGGAGAGGAACAATGGCAGGCCTGCCGATGGACCAGCGCGATGGCTGGATCTGGTTTGATGGCGAACTCAAACCCTGGAAGGAGGCTAAGGTGCACGTGCTGACGCACGGGCTGCATTACGCCAGTTCCGTATTCGAGGGCGAGCGCGCCTATGGCGGGGAAATTTTCAAGTCGCGCGAGCACACCGAGCGGCTGATCCGCTCCGCCGCGACGCTGGACATGCCTTTCCCCTATTCGGTCGACGAAATCGAGGCGGCCAAGCGTCTGGTGCTCGACAAGAACGGGCTGGTGGACGCCTATGTGCGCCCCGTGGCCTGGCGCGGCTCGGAAGAGCTTTCCGTGCCGGCGCGCAACAACAAGGTGCATGTGGCCATCGCCGCCTGGGTGTGGCCGAGCTATTTCTCGGTGGAGGAGAAGCTCAAGGGCATTCGCCTCGAATGGAGCAAGTGGAAGCGCCCGAGCCCCGAGACGATTCCGTCCTCGGCCAAGGCGGCGGGCCTTTACATGATCTGCACGCTCTCCAAGGACGCGGCCATGGCCAATGGCTATGCCGACGCTCTGATGCTGGACTATCGCGGCTATGTGGCGGAAGCCACGGGCGCCAACGTGTTCTTCATCAAGGGCAAGGAGATCACCACCCCGACGCCCGATTGCTTCCTCAACGGCATTACCCGCCAGACGCTGATCGCGCTGGCCAAGGAAAACGGCTTCACCGTCACCGAGCGGCATATCATGCCCGAGGAGCTGAGCCAGTTCGACGAATGCTTCCTCACCGGCACCGCCGCGGAAGTGACGCCGGTATCGCTGATCGGCGACTACAAGTTCACCCCCGGCGAAGGCTGCCGGACGCTGATCGATGCCTATTCGGCCGCGGTGCAGCCGAAGCGGGCAGCGGCGGAATAGGTTTTCGCTGGAATTGGTTTGAGAGGCCGGGGTTTGCCCCCGGCCTTTTTATTTTTCGATGCATCCACAAAGCAGATCGTCTGTACTTGCTGATGGATCTCTCAAGTGAAGAGCCCTCGGGTCAAGCCCGAGGGTGACGAGCGGTGGGGTGGGATCGGTGCGACCGCCGGAGAAATGTGGGCTTTTGCAGAAGTCCCCCTCACCCGGCCTACGGCCGACCTCTCCCCCAAGGGGAGAGGTGTCGCTGCGCGACTTTGGTGGGAACCCTTACCTCTCCTTAGGGGGAGAGGTCGGCCGTAGGCCGGGTGAGGGGGCCTTATCGGCTCCACCTATTCTTTGCATCGCCGTCCTCCGCCTTCGCCTCGACCCATCTCAATCCCGCCGCCGTTTCCTCCTGTTTCCAGAAGGGGGCGTCGGTCTTGAGGTAATCCATCAGAAACTGGGCGCCGTCGAAGGCGGCCTGGCGGTGGGGGGCGAGGGTCATCACCATCATGATGGTTTCGCCGGGGACGAGGCGGCCGTGGCGGTGGATTATCGCGGCATCGATCAGGCCGAAGCGGGCCATGGCGGCGTCGCGGATGGCGGCGAGCTCGTTGCGGGCCAGGTCCTCGTAGCATTCGAGGATGAGGGCCGTGATCGGATCGTCGGGATGGGAGCGGACGAGGCCGGTAAAGGTGACCATGGCGCCGGCTTCGGTATGGGCGGCCTGGAGGCGATTGGCTTCGGCGCCGGGATCGAAGGGAGATTTGGAGACGAGGATCACATCACACCTTCAGTAGACCTCATCCTGAGCCTGTCGAAGGACGAGGTCGTGGCAACAGCGGCATTCCCGACCTCGTGGTTCGACAGGCTCACCATGAGGTCTTCTGGGGATTTTAGCCGCCGGTCATGGGCGGGAGAATGGCGATTTCTGTGGCGCCGGCAATGGGCGTATCGCCGGGGACGATGCGGGCATTGATGGAGAGCTTGAAGATGGCGGGATTTTCCATTGCCAGGTCAAGCGCTTCGTCCCGCGCGCGCAGCCAGGCGACGAGGTCGTTCAGTGTCACGATCTCGGAAGGCGGGGTGATCTCGTCGCTGGCGCGGTTGAGCCGTTCGCGCAGCCAGGCGAAATAGAGCACCTTCATTTGCCGATACCGGACAGATGCGGCCAGGAGGCGCGCAGATAGGTCCAGCCGGTCCACAGAGTGATGAGGCCGGCGGCCCAGAGCACGATATCGGAGACCAGGCCCAGGCCGGGCACGATGCGCTCGAGCAGGATGATGGCGAGGGCGACGAGCTGGATGGTGGTCTTCCACTTGGCCAGCTGGCTCACCGGAAGCACCACGGCCTTGTTGCCGAGGAATTCGCGCAGGCCGGGAATGAAGAATTCGCGGAAGAGGAGGGCGCAGGCGGGGATCATGTCCCAGCCGGACAGGCTCCCGTCCCAGGCCAGGGCGGCGATGAGAATGCCCACAAGCAGCTTGTCGGCAATGGGATCGAGCATGCGGCCGAGATCGGAATATTGGTTCCAGGCCCGGGCGAGAAAGCCATCGACCCAATCGCTGGCGGCGGCGAGCACATAGAGCGCCAGCGCGACGATGCGCAGGACGATATCGCCATCCATCACCAGCCAGACGATGGGGATAATCGCCAGGATGCGGGCAATGGTGATGATATTGGGGACGAGGAGAAGCGGGTTGCGGTTCATGGGGGGAGAGAACAGGAAGGGGAGCGGAGGGTCAAGGACGATATGTCAAGGTGCCACGACCTCGTCCTTCGACAGGCTCAGGATGAGGCCTACTCCAAGGGAGCGCGGAACAGGAATGGATTGCCCGGACAAGCCGGGCGATGACGAGGGCCGGGGAGTTTACCGCCAATCCGTCACCACCCGGCTTGTCCGTGTGGTCCAACTTGCTTGCGCCTACGCCACGGCCTGGTTGTTGACCGCGCGGCGCTTTTCGACGGCTTCGGCCAGGGCGCGGAGGGCCGTGACGGTGGTGTCCCAGCCGATGCAGCCATCGGTGATGGACTGGCCATAGGTCAGTTCCTTGCCCGGCACCAGGTCTTGGCGGCCGGCCACCAGGTTGGATTCGATCATGACGCCGATGATGCGCTGGTCGCCATTGGCGAGCTGGGTGCCGATATCGGCGAGGACCAGGGGCTGGTTTTCCGGATTTTTCGAGGAATTGGCGTGGCTGGCATCGATCATGATGGCGGGGTTGAGGCCGGCCTTGATCGCGGCCTGGGCCGCGTCCTCGACGCTTTGTGCATCGTAATTGGTGGTCTTGCCGCCGCGCAGGATGATGTGGCCGTCCTGGTTGCCGGTGGTGGCGGCGATGGCCGAGCGCCCGTCCTTGGTGACGGCGAGGAAATGGTGGGGATGGGCGGCGGACAGCACCGCATCGAGCGCGATCTTGACGTTGCCGTCGGTGCCGTTCTTGAAGCCGACCGGGCAGGAGAGGCCGGAGGCGAGCTCGCGGTGGATCTGGCTTTCAGTGGTGCGGGCGCCGATGGCGGCCCAGGCGACGAGGTCGGCAATATATTGCGGCGTCGTCATGTCGAGGAATTCGCAGGCGGCGGGCAGGCCGAGATTGTTGATATCGAGCAGGAGGGCGCGGGCGGTATGCAGGCCCTGGGTGATGTTGAAGCTGCCGTCCAGCTCGGGATCGTTGATCAGCCCTTTCCAGCCCACGGTGGTGCGCGGCTTTTCGAAATAGACGCGCATGATGATTTCGAGCCGATCGCCGAGTTCCGCGCGCAGGGCTGCGAGACGGTTCGCGTAGTCCATCGCCGCCTTGGGATCGTGGATGGAGCAGGGGCCGACCACGACGGCCAGGCGATCGTCCTGGCCGCTGAGGATATTGTGGAAGGCGTGGCGGGCGGAGATGACGGTGCGCGTGGCGGCATCGGTGCGCGGATGGGTGCGCATGACCTCGATGGGCGTGGTCAGCGGTTTGATTTCGGTGATGCGCAGGTCGTCGGTGGATTTGAGCATTTCTTAGTCCTCGGGAGTGGTTCGAGGGGCCAAGAAAAAAGCCGCCTCGGAAGTCGGGCGGCTGGCTTGCGATTTGGTCTGGTCAGTAAGGATCAGGACGCGCGCGCAATAGCCTCCGCCGGGAGCGGATAGCTAAAGTACCAGTAAAAGGTGGCGGCGTTGATCATGGGCGGGAAGGTAGCGGGGAGTCGGGGCCTTGTCGAGTCCCGACTTTGGTAGGGGCGTTGATCCTCCGATCAAGCTGGAACCAGCTCGAAACGCGACCTCATCCCCGACCCCTAAAGCTGCACTTTTGCCGTGTCGCCCATGTCCGGCTTGGCGCCGGTGGCGGCGGCGAGGAGCATCTTGGCGCCCGCGACGAGGCGGTTTGGACTGTCCCAGAGCTGGCCCTCGTCGGGCGTGACCTTGAGCAGGCGGATCTGCGGATCTTCGGCATCGTCCCACCAGGCCTTGTCGAAATCGCTCCAGAGCGCGCGGATCAGGGCGCGGTCGTTGAGCACTTCGGCCTCGCCGGCGATGACCGCATATTTGTGGCCGCCATTATCGGCCCAGGCGAGCGAGACATGGGGAAATTGCTCGATCTCGGTGAGCTTGTGGCCTTCCAGATCGGTGAGGAAATAGATGGCATGCTCCTCCCGGCGCAGGCGGGCGGACATGGGGCGGCTGCGCTGCTGCTCGCCATCCCAGGTGGTGAACATGCAGATATCGATCTTTTCGGCCAGTTCCCAGATGCGGTCGATGGCCTGGTCGGGTGGCAGGACGTGGTTGTTTTCTTGGGTCATGATGCGGCTCCATTTGCTGTGGGGCCGAACGAATGGGCGGCGCGGAGGTTGCCCGCAAAGGGAGCACGGCGCGATCAACATTGCGTCGGCCTAGCCGCCGGCCCCCTGGTAATTGCGCAGGCACCAGCGCCAATGGAACACTGCCAGAAGCATGCAGAGCGGGCCGGCGGCGAGCGAGGCCAGGGGCGCCCAGGCGCCGAGCAGGGGCACGGGCTTGCCGAGAATGACCGCCACGGGAACGAAGGCCAGAAAGGCCAGAGGCGCCAGGGTGATCATCAGCATCTGCAGGGGCGCGGGGAAGATATTGAGCGGATAGCGCGCCAGTTCCCAGAAGCCGAAAAAGATGGAGAACAGGTGCCGCGAGCGCACCCAGACCAGGGCGGTGGTGCCGATCATGGTCATCAAGGCGGCGGTGAGCATGGCGGCGCTGATCAGGGCAGCGACGAAATAGAGGACGAGCAGGGGCGACCAGGCCAAGCCGACCTGGGTGAGTGACCATGCCATGAGGCCGGTGGCGAGAATGACATGGCCGCCATAGCCGATATTGAGGCCGGAAAAGACCAGGAAGGTCCAAGGACCGACCGGCTTGACCAGAATGGCATCGAATGTGCCCAGGCGCACCTTTTCCTCGATGTCGCGGAACTGGGTGAAGCTCAGGGAGGCGCCCAGGGAATAGGCCAGGAGATGAAAGGCGAGCAGCAGGGCCATGTCGGGCCATTGCCAGCCGCCCAGATTGTCGAACCGCGCGATGATGAGGGCGATGGTGGCGTACATGGCGCCATAGCTGAAGCCCTGCGACAGCCAGGCCAGGAACATGGCGCCGCGATATTCCATGCGGGTGCGCACATACATGCGGACCAGGTGGGGAATGAGCGTGATATTGTGCAGCATGGCTCACCCGCCCTGCACGATGAGGCGATGGCGAGCCCGGGACCAGAGCCAGGCGAGGAAGCCGCCGAGCGCGGCGAGCCAGGCAAGGCCGATGCCGAAATAGAGGAAGGTTGCCGGCGGATCGAGCTTACCCAGGTAGATTGCGGTGGGATAATAGCTGACCCAGGCAAAGGGCAGATAGCCCAGGATGCCCGACAGCCAGCCGGGCATGAACCAGAGCGGCACGATGGCGCCGGAGGCCAGGGCCATGATGCCCTTGAGGAACCATTCGAGCGCGAAGGCGGTGAGCAGCCAGAAGGCCAGCAGGCCGCAAAGCGCGCCCAGGGTGAAGAGCATCAGCCAGGACAGGGCCCAGAAGGGCAGGGCCATGAGGGCGTGGAAGAGGCTGGCCGGCGGCAGCAGGCCGACGGAGAAGCCGACAATGAGCAGGACCGGCAGCGTCACCACGAGCTGGTCGAAGACATAATGGCCGAAATGGGTGGCGAGCAGGCTGGCCGGATAGCTCAGGGGCTTGAGCAGGAAGATGGTGATATCGCCGGTGCGCACGGCCTCGCCGACATCGTTGATCAGCCTGTCGGTGTTCCAATAGAGCAGGCCGGCGATCATGACATAGGTGATCATCTCGGGCAGGGTGGCGCCGTCGACCACGACCTGGCCGGCAAAGGCGGCGGTCCAGATGGCGATGAAGGCGAAGGAAATGACCAGTTCGCCGAAGGCGCTGGCCCAGACCTGGTTGCGATAGGCCAGCCGCGACTGGAAGGCGGTGAGCGCGAAGGCGGGATAGGCGCCGGCCCTCATGACGCGGCGCCCGCGAGCCGGGACTTGTTCTGGTAAAAGGTGCGGATCACCTCCTCGATATCGGGCTCTTCCAGCTTGACGTCCTTGAGGCCATGGCCGCGCCCGACCTCGTTGAGCACGTCGATGAGGGAAATGGCCTCGTCTTCGAGCAGGTAATGCTTGGCGGCGCCCTCGTCGCGGCTGAGCGTGGCGGTGGCGAGGGGCAGCGGGCCGGGATCGGTGGCGAATTCCAGCGTCAGGCGGCGGCGCGAGCCGAGATCGGCGCGCAGCCGGGTCAGTTCGCCGTCGAAGAGCAGCTTGCCGTCGTCCACCATGATCAGGCGGGGGCAAATCTCCTCGATGTCCACCAGGTCATGGGTGGTGAGGATGATGGTGGTGCCGCGCTCGCGATTGACCCGGGCGAGGAATTTGCGCACCGCGTCCTTGGCGACGACGTCGAGGCCGATGGTGGGTTCGTCGAGGAAGATGATCTTCGGATCGTGCAGCAGGGCGAGCGCGATTTCGGCGCGCATGCGCTGGCCGAGGCTGAGCTGGCGCACCGGGCGATCGAGATAGGCGCCCATATCCAGCATTTCGGTGAGAAAGGCGAGGTTGTCGGCGAAGCGGGCTTCGGGGATGTCGTAGATGTGGCGATTGAGCGCGAAGCTGTCGCGCACCGGCAAATCCCACCACAATTGGCTGCGCTGGCCGAAAACGACGCCGATTTCGCGGGCATTGCGCATGCGATTGGTATGGGGTTCACGGCCGAGGACCGAAAGCGCGCCGGCGCTGGGCGTCAGGATGCCGGTCATCATCTTGATCATGGTCGACTTGCCGGCGCCATTGGGCCCGAGATAGCCGACAGCTTCGCCCGGTTCGATGGCGAAGGTGATGTCGCTGACGGCGCGGATTTCCGTATAGGTGCGGGAAAACAGGCTCCGCAGCCCGCCGGCCAGGCCGGATTGACGCTTGAGCTGGCGGAAGGTCTTGTCCACGCCATCGGCCGAAATGATCGCTGCCATCGAACGCTCCCCCTGGGCGGGGGAGGCTAGCCGATTCTGGGCCTCATGAAAGCGGGCGGATTATTGCGGGCCCGCCATGTTGAATTGCTGCAGGTGCAGGATGGTGACTTCACCATCCCATTCCGGCCAGTGGCGGCGATGCAAATCCACGAAGCGCTGGGTCCAGGTGACGATCTCGGCCTCGGTGTCGAGTTCGTAGATAGCGTAGCCGCCGACCTGTTCCTTGGCTTCGGCATAGGGGCCGTCGGTGACCATCTGGCCCTTGCGGGTCGTTACGGTGCCGGCCAGCGCCATGCCGCCGGTCTCGGTCATGCGGGCGCCGGCCTCCATGCCGAGCTGGACGATGGCGGCCATGAGCGCGGGCGGCGGATTGGTGGCGCTCTCGGGATTGAGCGTCTTGACCATGGTGAGGAATTTCATCGGGATCTCCGTGGTTGGGCGTGAGAGCGACGAACGGGAGGGTGGGATTTCGACGGATACGTCCTGCGCCCGCATTTTTGGACGTCATCACCGGGCTTGTCCCGGTGAACCATGCTTGGGGGAGATGGATTGCCCGGACAAGCGGGGCAATGACGAAAGACCTTCGATTTGTCGCGGGGGAGAGAACCCCTCACCCTGATTTTCTGCTGAATGCAGAAAATCTGTCCCTCTCCCGCAAGGGGAGAGGGGAAGGGCGGGGCGGTTCAGGTCCGATTGAAATGGTCGTAGATGAGCTGCGCCATGGCTCTCGAAATGGTGGGCACGGCTTCGAGATCGGCCAGGGAGGCGCGGGAGACGGCCTTGGCGGAGCCGAAATGGTTGAGCAGGGCGCGCTTGCGCGTGGGGCCGATGCCTTCGATTTCGTCGAGCGGGTTCTTCACCACGTCCTTCTTGCGGCGGGCGCGGTGGGTGCCGATGGCGAAGCGGTGGGCTTCGTCGCGCAGGCGCTGGACGTAGTAGAGGACGGGATCGCGGTGGGGCAGCATGAAGGCGTCGCGGCCCTCCATGAAGAATTTCTCGCGGCCGGCATCGCGCTCCTCGCCCTTGGCGATGCCGATAAAGGTGACCTCGCGCGGCAGGTTGAGCCCGGCAATCACCTCCCGCACCGCATTGAGCTGGCCGGCGCCGCCATCGATGAACACCACGTCGGGCCAATCGGGCATGCCGGTATTGTCGTCCTCGGCATCGGTCTCGCTTTCGGCGGCGAGACGGGCAAAGCGGCGGGTCAGCACTTCGCGCATCATGCCGAAATCGTCGCCGGCGGAGATGTCGGATTTGATGTTGAAGGTGCGGTAGTGCTTCTTGGAAAAGCCTTCCTCGCCGGCCACGACCATGGCGCCGACCATATTGGTGCCCGAGATGTGGGAATTGTCGTAGACCTCGATGCGGCGAGGGATTTCCTCGAGGCCGAAGGTTTCGGCGACGCCTTCGAGCAAGGTGCGGTTGGAAGCGCCTTCAGCGAGTTGGCGGCCCAGGGCCTCGCGGGCATTGTTGAGGGCGTGATTGACCAGATCGCGCTTCTCGCCGCGTTTGGGCTGCTCGATATAGACGCGGCGGCCGGCGCGGGTGGAGAGGGCCTCCTCCATCAGGGCGTGCTCGCTGAGCTCGTGGCTGATGAGGACGAGACGGGCGGGGGTCCGGTTTTCGTAGAACTGGCCGATAAAGGCTTCGAGCACTTCGGCGTCGGTTAGACTGGCGTCGGCGCGTGGGCGATAGGGGTAATTGCCCCAGTTCTGATAGGCGCGGAAGAAGAAGACCTGCACGCAGAACTGGCCGCCTTCGTGGTGGATGGCGAAGACGTCGGCCTCCTCGACGGAGCGGGCGGTGGCGTCGCCCTGCGACTGGATCAGGGCAAGGGCCGAGAGGCGGTCGCGGATCAGGGCGGCGCGCTCGAAATCGAGGTCTTCGGCGGCCTTGTTCATATCGGCCTGCAGATGTTCCTGGACGCTGCGCGACTTGCCGGAGAGGAATTGCCGGGCGTCCTCAACCAGCTCGCCATAGGCCTCGAGGCTGATTTCGCGGGTGCAGGGGCCGGCGCAGCGCTTGATCTGGTATTGCAGGCACGGCCTGGTGCGCGCGGCGTAGAAGCTGTCCGAGCAATTGCGGAGCAGGAAGGCCTTTTGCAGGCTGGCAATGGTGCGGCCGACGGCGGTGGCCGAGGCGAAGGGGCCGAAATAGTGACCGGGGCGGCGGCGGGTGCCGCGATGCTTGGTCAGTTCGGGGGCCTCGTGATCGGTGGCGATGAGAATATAGGGAAAGCTCTTGTCGTCCCGCAGCAGCACGTTGAAGCGCGGCTTCAGGCGCTTGATCATGTTGGCTTCGAGCAGCAGCGCCTCGGATTCCGTCTCGGTGCGGACGAATTCCATGCTGACGGTCGAGGCGATCATGCGCTGGAGGCGCAGTTCGAGCCCGTCGGGGCGGGTGTAATTGGTGACGCGCGCCTTGAGGTTGCGGGCCTTGCCCACATACATGACCTCGCCCTCGGCATCGAGCATGCGATAGACGCCGGGCGCCGCGGGCAGGGTGCGGACAAAGGCACGGATCACGTCCGGGCCGGATTTCGGAGGCGGGGCTGTTTCGGTCATAGTCGGGGCGTCGGGCCGCTTCGTGGCGGAAATTCGAGATGCTCGCCGCCATCCAGCGCCAGCATCTGCCCGGTATAGGACGGCATGGACAGAATGGCGAGAATGCCGCGGGCAATGGCCTCGGGGCCGGCATGGCGCTGGAGCGGCAGGGCCTGGACCGAGGCATCGAACTCGGCCTGGCTCTGGCGCGCATTGGGCAGGACCGGGCCGGGGCCGATGGCATTTACCCGAATGGCGGGGGCCAGGGATTGCGCCAGGGTCCGGGTGGCGGTCCAGAGCACGGATTTGGACAGGTAATAGCTGAAGAAGGCGGGCGTCGGATGGAGCACACGCTCATCGATCATGTTGACGATATTGCCCTCGACGCCGTCCGGCAGCTGGGCGGCGAAATCGCGGGCCAGGAAGACGGGCGCTTCGGCATGAATGGCGAAATGGGCATCCCAGAGCTTTTCGTCAATATCGGCGGCGCTGTCCGGCTCGAAGATCGAGGCATTGTTGACGAGCACGGTCAGCGGGCCGAACGGTTCAGCGGCGCGGGCGATGAGCGTCTGGCGCTGGGTGCGCTTGCCGAGATCGGCCTTGACGATCTCGGCGCGACCGCCTTCGGCGCGGATGCGGGCGCGCAAGGCCCGGGCGCCGTCGGCGTCGGAGCGATAATGGATGATGACGGCATGGCCTTCCATGGCCAGGGCAAAGGCGATGGCCGCGCCGATGCGGTCGCCGGCGCCGGTGACCAGGGCGACCGATCCGGTCTGATTCGGAGCTGGAATCTTGCTTTTTGGCATCGGGCGGACCATAGGCCGGACAAAGGGCTTCTTCAATCGCCGGGGAACGGCACAGGCGGCGGGTAGAGCGCGGCGCTGACAGGAAATGGCAGCAGGTTTTTCTTTGCCCTTACAAAAAAGGGGCGTAGCCTCCTCTTGTATCGCAGAGTGAACGACTCAGCGACATGAAGAGGAGGGCGTGACTATGGAAGTAATCGTTTCTATCCTGGTTCAGCTTGTTGCGGGCGGGGCTGGTGGCAATGTGATCGGCCAATTGGCCAAGCAGCTCAATCTGGGGACGGCCGGCAATTCGGTCGTCGGCGCCATCGGCGGCCTGGCCGGCACCTGGCTCGCCGGCATGATCCCCGGACTTGACGGCCTGGTCGGCGCTGCCGCAGGAGCGGCGGGCGCCACGGGTGGGCTCGATCTCGGCGCCCTGGCCGGACAAGGCGTTACCGGCCTGGTCGGCGGCGGCCTCCTGACCGCCATTGCCGGCCTGATCAAGTCGGCCACCGCAAAGGCCTGACCACCAATTCCACACGGCGTTCCGCGGCCCTGGCCGCGGGGCGTCTTCAGTTCGAGTTCGCCTCCCTATGACTGTGCCCGCCAATAGCCTGCCTTCCGATCAGATCGGGCGGGCCATTCTTCTTACGCTTGTCACCATCATCGTCTTCGGCATCCAGGATGCCGTCTCCAAGATGCTGGTGCAGACCTATTCGCCCTTCCTCATCACCATGATGCGCTATTGGGGCTTTGCCGCCTTCGCGCTGTTCATGGTGGCACGCCAGGCGCCGCTGCGGCAGGCGCTGGTGTCGCGGGCGCCGGGCTGGCAGGTGCTGCGCGGGGTGCTGCTGATCGCCGATATCTGGTTTTTCGCGCTGGCCTTGCAGACGGTGCCGCTGGGGGAATTGCAGGCCATCGTCATCGTCTATCCGCTGCTGGTGACGCTGTTCGCCATTCCCATCCTGGGCGAGAAGGTAGGCGTGTTCCGCTTCGCGGCGGTGGGGGCGGGCTTTCTGGGCGCGCTGATCATCATGCGGCCGGGCGGCATCCCGCTCGATTGGGGCGTGGCCTATGCGCTGGCTTCCGCGGCCTTTTACGCCATCTACATCGTCATCACCCGCAAGGTGAGCAGCGTGGACAGTGCGGCCACCAGCCTGACCTATATCGCTCTTGTCGGGCTGGTTCTGTCGTCCTGCGTCGGGGTATTTTTCTGGGAGCCGATGGCATGGGGCGATTTCGCGCTGGTGGTGGTGATCATGGCCACGACCTGCGCGGGGCATGGGGTGATGGTCTACGCCCTCACCATGGCGCCGGCCAGCGTATTGCAGCCGTTCAATTATTTCTCGCTGCCCTGGGCGATCATTCTCTCCATCGTGGTGTTCGGCCACTGGATCGACGCCATTTCGCTGCTCGGCGCATCGGTGATCGTGGCGGCGGGGCTGGTGGTGATGTGGCGCGAGCGGACGCGCAAGGTGAAGGTGGTCAAGGAGGAGGCCGTGCCGGGCCACGAATGAGACGAGCGCGGCGGGTTGAAGTCGCGGCGGGCAGGGGGCATGTGTGGGGCGGAACAGGAGGTGCCCCATGATCTGGCTGATCGAACTCGCGCTGGTCCTGCTGCTGGTCGGTGGCGGCTGGACGATGATGAACCGGGGCAAGCGCACCGACAGGCGCGAAGCGCTGACCATGCGGCGGGTCGATGCCTATATCGAGACCATCCGCCGCGAGCGGCGCAATCCGGACCTCGCGGCGATGAGCGACACCGAATTGCGCGACCTCCTGCATTCGGGCGCGCGCAACCTGCGGGCGGCGGAGCAGAAGAAGGGCTGGATATTGCTCGGAATCGGCGCGGCGACGCTGGTTGCCGCTTCGGTGCTGGCGGCGCAGGAAGGCTGGGCCGGTTTCGGTGCGACGGCGGCGATCGGCGCCATCGTGGCCTATGGCACCAATGAATTTCTCAATCGCCTGATGCGGGCGCCGCTGGAACGGCGGGGCGTGGATATCGAGCGGCTGCTGGTGGAATGAGCAACGCCGCCCTTGCGGGCGGCGTCGCGGGATCTATTGGCGGGGCTTAGTTGCCGACGCAGAAATAGCCGTTGGGACCGTTGAAGCAGACGCTACCATGGCCGGGGGCCGGGTAGATGGGCTGCGGACGCGGGGGGCGCGGGTTCCAATGGGGCGGACGCGGGGGCCGCGGGTTCCAGTGCGGCGGCTGCGGACGCGGGGGCGGGTTCCAGTGCGGGGGCGGCGGAGGCGGACGGTTCCAGCCATCATCCCAGCCCGGACGGCCATAATTCAGGTAATTGGCCGAGACCCAGCCATCGGGGCCGCGCTTTTCGACATAGCACCAGGAGCCGCGGCAATATTGGACATCGACCTGTTCGCCGCGGCGCAGCGTATCGATGACGCCGTAGCCCGTACCCGGCCCGGTGCGGACATTGACATTGCCGGTGGCGACAGCAGGGGCAGCGAAAGCCGCTACCGTCGAGACCAAGATGCCGAGCGTGGCCAGCCCGGTGGTGAGCAGTTTCCTGTTGAGGGCCATGAGGGGCTCCTTTCAAAACATTCTGGCGTTCGTGCCTTGGTCCCTAATCAACAGGATCGCGCATGAACCTAACCTGAACGATATGTTAAGGCAGAAACGGATTGGGGGGAGAGGCGGTTCCGAGGGGCCCGTTCGGTGGCTGGAGCGGGCCTACGTAACTCCACCATCGTCACCCTCGGGCTTGTCCCGGTGGTCCATGCCCTCCTCGCCTCCGCAAGATGGATTGCCGGGCCCTCGGGTCAAGCCCGAGGGTGGCCCGGCAATGACGGCAAAATGAGTGAGGGCGAGAACCGTTTCAGTCGGTGAGTGAATGCGCTAAAGCCGCAGCAGGGCGACGAAGCGGCCGAGTGTTTCGGCGAGGCGCTTGCGGTGCTTGGGCTTGAGTTCGCCCATCAGGGCTTCCTCGAGCAGGGCCCAGTGATCGGCGAGGCTGTTGCGGATGCGCAGGCCGCGTTCGGTGAGGGCGATGCCGGGCTCCAGTTCCGGGCCGACGGCCTGGCGGGTGATGAGGTCGCGGGCGGCCAGCCGCTCGATGCGGGTGGCGAGCATGTCGGCGGTCAGGCCCAGTTCCTCGGCCAAAGCCGTTTCGGTGGTGCCGGCGCGGCCGAGCACGAACAGCACGGCATCGTCTCCCGGCTCGAGACCTTTCTCGATCAGCGGGACCAGCACGGCCTTGTGCGCCAATTGGCCGGCTTCGATAAGCCGGTAAAGCGCTGAACGGGACGAGGGCTTGGACATAGGCGCGAAAATAGTCCGAACTCCGAGGCTGCGTCGATTGGGCATCCCATCCTATCGTTAATCATCGAATGGCCAAGGGGCGTTATTGTTCACTCCATGCAGATGAGTTATGCGTTGATTGACCATGGTTTCGTGAACGGATTGAGATGAGTCAGGACATTGCCCGCATCCGCGCCTTCGTCCAGGTCTTCGACGCGGGCGGGTTTTCGGCGGCGGCGCGCGAACATGGTCGCTCCAAGGCGTTGCTCAGCAAATATGTCACCGACCTGGAGGATTACCTGGGCGTGCGGCTGATGAACCGCACGACGCGAAAACTCAGCCTCACCGAGGCGGGCGAGGCCTATTACCGCGAAGCTTCGGCGCTGTTGCAGCAGCTCGACGACCTCGACGCCACGATCAGCGACCAGACCAGCGAGCCGCGCGGCCTGCTGCGCGTGTCCGCGCCGCGCAATTTCGGCGAATCCACGCTGGCGCCGGCGATTTTCGAGTATCTCAAGACATATCCGAAGGTGTCGCTCGATCTCAGGCTGGAGGATCGCTATGTCGACCTCGTGGACGAGGGGATCGACGTGGCGCTGCGCATTTCGACGCTGGCCGATTCCTCGCTGATCGCCCGCAAGATCGCCGACATGCATGTGGTGGCGGGCGCTTCGCCGGAGCTGCTGAAGCGCGTGGGCGACCCCAAGCATCCCGAGGATTTGCGGCACCTGCCCTGCATCATCGACGTCAATCTGCAGGGGCAGTCCAACTGGCGCTTCTCCGAGGACGGCAAGACCGTATCGGTGCCGGTGAGCGGGCCGGTGCGGGTCAATTCGCCGCTGGCGGCGCGGCAGGCAGCGATTGCGGGCCTCGGTTTCGTCATGTTGCCGTCCTATCTGGCCGACCCGGCAGTGGGGCGGGGCGAGCTCGTTCCGGTGCTGGGCGCCTTCCTGCCGACCGGGCAGACGCTGCAAGCGGTCTATCCGCACCGGCGGCACCTGGCGGGCAAGGTCAGGGCGCTGATCGACCATCTGGTGGAGTGGTTCGCCATCCATCCGATCACATAGGGGCAATCGGCTTTGGGTTTTTCCGGCTTGCGAAACGGTTTCGCGGCAATGGCATTGGTGCTGGCCGGGATGAGCCAGCCGGCGCTGGCGCATCCGCATATCTTCATCGACGCAGCGGTGGACATCACGCTGGACGATGCCGGGCGCGTGACGGCCCTGCATCATAGCTGGACCTTCGACACCGCCTTTTCGGTGTGGATGGTGCAGGGGCTGGATACCAATAATGACGGCATCGTGTCGTCCGAGGAAATGCAGGAGCTGGCCGACGAGAACATGCTCGGCCTGGCCGATTTCGGCTTCTATACGGTGGCCGGCGACGGCATGGATTTCACTGCGGCCGGCGACCAGCGCATGCGCTACGAGGACAATCGCGTGACGCTGGATTTCACCATCGATGCGGTGACGCCGCAGGCGGCGGGCAATCATTTCGAGCTGGGCGTCTATGACGCCGAATATTACGTGGCCATCGCCTTCGACGACGTTTCCGACGTCACCCTGATCAACGGCGTCGAGGATTGCGCGGTTCATCTCGAGCCGCCAAAGCCCATGGCGCCCGATGTCGAGGCGCGGCTCTATGCGCTGGGTCCCGAAGTGCTGGAATTGCCGCCGGACCTGGCGGCGGCGATGCGCGGCACGCAGGGCATGGTCGTGCTGTCCTGCGGGGAAGCGCCGCCGCCGGCGACCGCGATCGAGGCGGTGAACCAGGTGGCGGAGGCACGGCCATCGGTCCCCTTCGGCGGGCCGCCGCCCGAAGTGGGGCTGAACCTGCCCCGGACCGGATTTTTCGGCTGGCTGCAGAACCAGCAGCGCGATTTCTATGCCGCGATGACCAATGCGCTGGACGCCCTGCGCAGCGACTGGAACGCCTTCTGGGTGCTGGGCGGGCTGAGCTTCCTCTATGGGGTGTTCCACGCCGCCGGGCCGGGGCACGGCAAGGTGGTGATTTCCTCCTATATGCTGGCCAATGAACGGCAATTGCGGCAGGGCATCGCGCTGAGCGGGGTTTCCGCCCTGATGCAGGGCGTGGTGGCCATCGGCTTCGTGCTGGTGCTGGCGGGCATATTGAACCTGACCAGCACGGCCCTGGGCGAGGCGGCGCATTGGGTGGGCGTCATCTCCTATGGGCTTGTGGCGCTGCTCGGGCTGTGGCTGGTGCTGCGCAAGGTGTTCGGCTGGGGGCACCATCATCATGGGCACCACGACCACGATCACCACGGCCATGAGCATCACCACGACACGCATGAGCACATGCATCATGCGGTGGGGCCGGCGGACATAAAGGGCGATTGGCGGGAGCAATTGGGCGTCATCCTGGCGGTGGGGCTGCGGCCCTGCTCGGGGGCGCTGGTGGTGCTGGTCTTCGCCTTGTCGCAGGGGCTGCTGGCAGCGGGGATCGTTTCGGTGCTGCTGATGAGCCTGGGCACGGCGATCACCGTGGCGGCGCTGGCGAGCCTGGCGGTGCTGGCCAAAGGGCTGGCAGGGCGGATCGGCGGGGCCGACAGCGCCATTGCCGGTCATGTCCTGTGGTGGGCCGAATTGCTGGGCGCAGTCTCGGTGCTGGCTTTCGGCGTGCTGCTGCTGATCGCGAGTCTTTAGGGGGACAAGGGCTGGGCCCCTTGGCCATTCCCGGCCGTATTCCGTCCGCGTCATTGCCGGGCTTGTCCCGGCAATCCAGCTTGCTTGCGGCATCGCATGGACCACCCGGATAAACCGGGTGGTGACGGGGGCGGAAAGATCGAGGTCAAACCGAGGCGCCGTTTTGAAGCATGGCTCCGTCGCTGATCCGGATCGAAGCGGAGCGCGACCCATCGCCGCCTTGCGAAGAGGGCGGAAGTGGTTAAGGTGCGCCAAAATTCTGGAACGCTTCCAATCTGGGCCCCATGTCCGAACATTTTCCGCCGAACCATCCCGTCCTGCCCCAGCAGAAAGTGGGTGTGCTGCTGCTCAATCTGGGAACCCCCGACGGGACCGATTACTGGAGCGTGCGCCGCTATCTCAAGGAATTCCTGTCCGATCCGCGCGTCATCGAGACCAACAAGCTGATCTGGTGGCCGATTCTCAATTTCGTCATCCTCTCGTTCCGGCCGCAGAAGAGCGGGCATGCCTATGCGCAGATCTGGGACAAGGAAAAGAACGAAAGCCCCCTGCGCGTCATCACCCGCGAACAGACCCAGAGTTTAGCAGAGCGGCTGCGGGGCGAGGACATCATGGTCGAATTCGCCATGCGCTACGGCAATCCCTCCACCCGTTCGGTGCTGGAGAAAATGCAGGCCGCCGGGTGCCAGCGCATCCTGCTGGTGCCGCTTTATCCGCAATATTCGGCGACCACCACGGCGACGGCCAATGACAAGGCGTTCGACGCGCTGCGGACGATGCGCTGGCAGCCGGCGGTGCGCACGGCGCCGGCCTATTTCGACGATCCGCACTATATCGAGACGCTGGGCAATTCGATCCGCGAGGGTATCGCCAAGCTCGATTTCGAGCCCGACGTGGTGATCACCTCCTATCACGGCATGCCGGTGGACTACCTCAAGAAGGGCGACCCCTATTATTGCCAATGCCACAAGACCACGCGGCTGCTGCGCGATTACCTGGGCTGGCCGGAGGAAAAACTCCTCGTCACCTTCCAGAGCCGGTTCGGTCCGACCGAATGGCTGCAGCCCTATACCGACAAGACGCTGGAAGCCCTGCCGGGCAAGGGCGTCAAGAAGGTGGCGATCCTGGCTCCCGCCTTTTCCGCCGATTGCATCGAGACGCTGGAAGAGATCGCCATGGGCGGCAAGGACAGCTTCATGGCGGCGGGCGGGGAGAAGTTCGCCTATATTCCCTGCCTCAACGCCTCGACGCCCGGCATGGACTATATCGAAGCCATGGTGCGGCGAGAGCTGGGCGGCTGGGTCTGACCTCTCCCTTGGGGGAGAGGTCGACGCGCTTGCGCGGCGGGTGAGGGGGCCTTGGCAACCAGCCTGCCGGAAGGCCCCCTCACCCGGCCTGCGGCCGACCTCTCCCCCAAGGGAGAGGTGAAGAGCCTCACCAGCCGCGCCCCGCAAAATCGGGCGGGGTGACGTTGACGAGGCCGCGGCCGACGATCTGGCTTCTGGCCACCCAGCCATAATCGGGAATGCGGCAGAAGGTTTTGGCATTGGCGGGCCAGAGCGTGTGGCCGGCATCGCCGATCCAGCTGCCGCGATTGCTGTCGCTGTCGGTCTGGGTGCAGCGATCGACCGGGATTTCCGTGCCCTCGCCGACATAGCCGATGACCGGGAAGCGGTCGCCGGGCCCGGTATGGACGGGAATGGAGCCGCCCGAGACGCGGGCGGTGACGGTAAGGGCATGGGCGGGCGCGACGGCGCCGCCAAGGGCAAGGGCCGCGAGAGCCAGGGGGATGAGGGCGCGCATGGGGGCCTCCGCAATGGTTTCCCCTTCAATGCGCGCGCCTCGTGGCGGGTTCAAGGCGCGGTGCCTCCGCCGCTAGAGATGAGGCGAGGGCAGGCCGTCGTCCCGGCGCGGGGCGGGCGCATCGTCGAAATCGTCGTCCTCGTCCGGCCAGGGCGCGAGCTGATCGGCATGGAGCGCCTCGAACTGGCGCAGGCCCGCGGCGAGGCGGGCGACGAGAATGACGAAATCGGCCTGGCTCAGCGTCGGCTCGGTGAGCCAGGGAAACCAGGGCAGATCGGCATGGCGGCAGAAGAGCTTGTTGGCCCGGTGGCGCACGCTTTCGAGCGCCCTGACGGTGGGAAGGCCCATATTGCCCGAGGGCTTGCGCTGATCCAGCACGTTTTTGAGGGCGTCGATTTCCAGGCGCAGCCGCTGATAGCTGGCGAGGGCGCGGGGGCCGAGTGGGGGATAGGGTATCATGCTTGCCTCGTATTTGTGATGTCGAGGCATTCTAGCGCGGGTGCCACCAGCGGGGATAAGCGCCCGGCCTTGCGGCTTGCGCTGATACGGTAACAGGCGGCCTTTGGCCCATCCGAACTTTTAGAAACGAGCCAAAGGCCGCCTGTTACGAAACCGGATTTTCCCACGGGTCCGGATTCAGGCGGT
>NZ_LVVY01000125.1 GCF_001650025.1 Devosia elaeis
CAAGGATATGGATGCCATACTTTGTCAACAGGACCTAGGCTCATTATCGATAAGGATCGCACTTACAATTTGAAGGACATCTACGTCCACTCTAAGTATATTTGCGGGCAGGAGAGTGTATCAGACGAGAATTTGTGTCAATTAGCGAGAGATAACCATAGATTTGTCGTGCAAGGATTTGGTGGTATCGGAAAGACAGTATTCCTAACGTATTTGTGGTTGGCGATTTATGGTAATCCACAAGGTAGGATCCCGGTATTCATTGAGCTAAAAAAACTCAACGACATTTCAGACTTACATCTCGAAAGTTATCTTCGCTTTACAATAAGCGATGGAAGTTCAAATTTTTCTGACGACGAATTTAGAGCGCTTTGCGATGATGGTCGTTTTGTATTCCTGTTTGATGCTTTTGACGAAATAAAGGACGATGTTCGTATCGATGCCGAGAGAGAGTTGCTTGATCTTGCGAATAATTACCCACGATGTGGGTTTGTGATCTCGTCTCGCAAGGACAGCAGGTTTAGCGCTTGGGAGCAGTTTTCAACTTACCATGCGGCGGCCTTTGATCAGAAGCAAATCAAAATGGTTATACAATCAGTTGATTTTGATAAAGATGTTAGGCGGCGTTTTATTGCTGAAATCATTGACAAGAAGGAGAAATTTGAAGAGTTTTCAGATTTTTTGAGCACGCCTTTGTTGGCACTTATGATGTTGCTTATGTATAGGCAGTTTGCCGATGTGCCTGAAAAAATACATCTTTTTTACCGATACGCTTTTCAAACCCTGTATTCCCTACACGATGGAAATAAAGAGTCGTTCACGCGGCAACGAAAAACGTCCCTAGACGAAGATCAGTTCTGTAAAATTTTCTCCATATTTTCTCTCATGACTTATGGTCAGATGAGTACATCATTTGGTGCTGGAGAAGTGCGAAGTTTGGTCAGTGCCGCTGTGACGAGATCTGGTATTGCAGTGGATATCGAAAATTTCTTGGATGAAGCTGTAGAATCCGTGAACCTTCTATATAAGGAAGGCGAGATTTATTCTTTTGTTCATCGTTCTTTCCAGGAGTATTTCGCGGCTTACGCTGTTGTCAATTTTTTTAGTGCGAAGATGAGTGATGTGCTGCTCAAGATGCCTGATCGCGCAGACGACAAATTTTATACTATGACGTATGAAATGAACGCAGATATTGTTGATGATTACTTCCTATGCCCTCAATATCGTGAAAATAAATCATTCTTTGATGGTATTGTTTCAAAGGAATTTGACACGAAGGGTATTCTTCAAAGGGTCAGGGCAAAGTGGTTCTTCTTGGTGGCCGGGAATGTTGGGCAATCGGTCATGTTGCAGGATAGTCTTTACATCGCCAGTGGGCCTATGAAGTTCTGTCGGATCGCAGGCCGTTGCTTGAGTTTGGATTTTTCGGCGGATTTTGAATTCACCACGGGGAAATCTGTGTCTCGAGAAAATGAGATACAGTCGATGCATAAGTTTTTATTAAAAATCATTAAGAGGAGAAACAAAAACAACGAACGTGCAGTCTTGGTCATTATAGATTTCGGAAATCAAACCATTAGTGTAGACGACGACGATGGCGTTCGCGCGAACTTGGATGATACGGACTTCGCTGCTACAGAAAGGCAGGCTTACTTATGCAAAGGATTTCTTGCTGACGAAGTTGAAAAATGGCAGGCGCAGGTGAAATTTTTGCGAAATAAGATGCACGATGTGCATAAGCGCAAGAGAACTAGAGAGGCTGCGACCAGTTTCCTCGCCGGTTTATAGTTCTGTGTGCTGCAACATATAAAGAAGACGTGTATTTTGTGATGTGCTTAATTGATGCTGAAGGCTCTGCCGCATGCGAGAGAGTGGCGAGTGATTCTTTATCTCCCTGCTGGCACACCTCCAAAGGGCACGTGAGAATCTACACAGCTAACTGACTTCGCCCTCCAGCGTATCCAACTCCATCTCCCGCAACCGCTTAACCTCATCCCGCAACCGCGCCGCCTTCTCGAATTCCAAATTCGTCGCGGCCTCCCGCATTTCGCGTTCCAGGTCCTTGATGACCGTCGCGAGATTATCGCCGGTAACCGTCTTCTCTTTCCCGTCCTTGCCCTTGCCGATGGAGATCGTGACGTGGTCTTTTTCGTAGACGCTATCGACGATGTCGTTGATGCGGGCTTTGACCGATTGGGGGGTGATGCCGTTGGCGAGGTTGTAGGCGATCTGTTTTTCGCGGCGGCGGTTGGTTTCGGCCAGGGCGCGTTCCATCGAGCCGGTTTCCTTGTCGGCGTAGAGGATCACCTTGCCGTCGACGTTGCGGGCGGCGCGGCCGATGGTCTGGATGAGGGAGGTTTCGCTTCGGAGGAACCCTTCCTTGTCGGCGTCGAGAATGGCGACGAGGCCGCATTCGGGGATGTCGAGGCCTTCGCGGAGGAGGTTGATGCCCACCAGGACATCGAATGCCCCCAGGCGCAGGTCGCGGATGATTTCGATGCGCTCGATGGTGTCGACGTCCGAGTGCATGTAGCGCACGCGGATGCCCTGTTCGTGCATATATTCGGTGAGGTCCTCGGCCATTTTCTTGGTGAGGACGGTGCAGAGGGTGCGGTAGCCGGCCTTGATGGTGGTGCGGATCTCGTCGATGACGTCGTCGACCTGATGGGTGGCCGGGCGGATTTCGACCGGGGGATCGATGAGGCCGGTGGGGCGGATGACCTGTTCGGCGAAGACGCCGCCGGTCTGTTCCATTTCCCAGGAGCCGGGCGTGGCCGAGACATAGACCGATTGCGGGCGCATGGCGTTCCACTCCTCGAAGCGGAGGGGGCGATTGTCCATGCAGCTCGGCAGGCGGAAGCCGTATTCGGCCAGGGTCGCCTTGCGGCGCAGGTCGCCGCGATACATGGCGCCGAGCTGGCCGATGGTGACGTGGCTTTCGTCGACGAAGACCAGCGCATTGTCGGGGAGATATTCGAACAGGGTCGGGGGTGGCTCGCCGGGTTTTCTCCCCGAGAAATAGCGCGAATAATTCTCGATGCCGGCGCAGGAGCCGGTGGCTTCCATCATTTCGAGATCGAAAAGCGTGCGCTGTTCCAGCCGCTGGGCTTCGAGGAAGCGGCCGGCGCCGTTGAGTTCCTGCAGGCGCGCGGCGAGGTCCGAGCGGATCTGCTTGATGGCCTGGTTCATGGTGGTGCGCGGCGTCACGTGGTGGGAATTGGCGTAGACGCGGATGAAGGTGAGGTCGGCGCTTTTCTTGCCGGTCAGCGGATCGAATTCGGTGATCGCTTCCACTTCGTTGCCGAAGAGGGTGACGCGCCAGGCGGCGGCTTCATAGTGGGCGGGGAAGATTTCGACGGTGTCGCCGCGCACGCGAAAAGTGCCGCGCACGAAGCCGGTATCGCCGCGCTTGTATTGCAGGGCGACGAGCTTGGCGAGCAATTGACGCTGGTCGATCTTTTCGCCCTTCTGCACGTCGATGGTCATGGCGGTGTAGTCTTCCACCGAGCCGATACCGTAGATGCAGGAGACCGAGGCGACGATGATGACGTCGTCGCGTTCGAGGATCGCGCGCGTGGCCGAGTGGCGCATGCGGTCGATCTGCTCGTTGATGGTGGATTCCTTCTCGATATAGGTATCGGTGCGCGGGACGTAGGCCTCGGGCTGGTAATAGTCGTAGTAGGAGACGAAATACTCGACCGCGTTGTCGGGGAAGAAGCCCTTGAACTCGGAATAGAGCTGGGCGGCCAGGGTCTTGTTGGGCGCGAGGATCAGCGCCGGGCGCTGGGTCCGGGCGATGACCTGGGCGGCGGTGAAGGTCTTGCCCGAGCCGGTGACGCCGAGGAGGACTTGGTCGGTTTCGCCGTTCTCGACGCCTTCCACCAGTTCGGCAATGGCGGTGGGCTGGTCGCCGGCGGGGGTATAATCGGTGGCGAGGCGGAAGGGCTGGGACTTGCCGACCTTGACCGGGCGCTCGGGGCGGTGCGGCACCCAGGGGGCGGAGCCTTCCACTTCCTTGCGGCCGTGGAGAATGATCTGCTCGAGCGCCTTCACCGTGGCGGTGACGCCGACCGTGGTGGCGTTGGAGACGTCCTCGGACTTGCGCGCCTTGTTCTTCTTCACCGAGGCGTCGAGGGCCTCGCGCACCTTGGCCATGGCTTCGGGATCGGTGGCCGCGACGCGGGAAATGTCGCGGGCGCTGACCCTGGAGGCGGGGACGTGGCCGAAGCCGGCCTGGGGGGCTTCACCCATGCCGTCGAAATCGACGCGATCGACCGAATTGATCTTGGTCTTGCCGGTTTTCCTGGCCATGCCGGTGGCGGTGTCGTGATTGGCCTTGGTGGTGCGGCGCTTTTCGAGCGCGGTTTTCGGCTGGGCCGCTTCCTTCTCGGCCGCCTCGGCGCGATCCAGGGCGCGCTTGTTCTTCATCCGCTCGGCATAGAGCGGCTTGGACGCGGCGATGTCCTCGGCCTTTTCGATTTCGGCGAAGAAGTCGTCGATGGAAAACTCAGCCTTGCCCGGACGGGTGGACTTGGGGGCCATGAAAATGCTCGCGATCTGGGAATGCGACTCAGATGGGGAACGAGGCGCGCAAATGCAATGTTCCCGGCGAGATTAGCACCCCGCGAACGGAGAGGGAACGGGCCTGCTGACAGGAGGCGTCAGCAGGCGGATATCGATCAGGCCAGGAGGCTTTCGGGCACCTTGCCGCCATTGGCGGCGAGCTTGGCCAGCACCTGCTTGTGGAGCCAGATATTCATGGTGGCGCTGTCGGACTTGTCGCCCTGATAGCCCAGTTCGTCGGCAAGCTGCTTGCGGGCATCGAGCGAGGAATCGAGCTTGAGGGCCTTCATCAGGTCGACGATGGAGGTCTTCCAGTTGAGCTTCTGGCCGGAGGCGGCGACGGCGGCGTCCAGCACGGCGGCGACATCGACCTGAGTACCGGCCTGGGCTTCGGCTTGCTTTTTGGCCAGGGCCTCGGCGATTACCTTGTTGGCGGCCTCCATGCCGGCATCGACAGCGGCCTGCTGCTGGGCCGCGACATTCGCGCCGGCGGCGGGGCGCGCCGCGCCGGCCGGGGCGGCGGCCGGAGCGGGGGCGCCGAAAATCCTGTTCTTGATGTCGTCAAAAAAGCCCATGGATCTGATCCTTTCGTGTTCCGGTCCTGGCATTCAATCCGGAATCTGACGGCGAGATCAAGGCTTTGTGATGGCTGGGTTCAAACGGGCTTGCCGGGCCTGGTGGCGAACCAGATGTGGTGGCGGGCGCCCTTGCCGGAGCGGGTGGCGCGCACCGGCACTTCCGCCACGGCCATGCCGGATTGCTTCAGGCGCCGGGTGAAATGCGCGTCGGGCGCCGAAGACCAGACGGCGAGGTGGCCGCCGGGCCGGAGCGCGGCCCTGGCGATGGCGAGGCCATTGGCGCTGTAGAGGCGGTCGTTCTGGGGCCGCGAGAGCCCGTCGGGGCCATTGTCGACGTCGAGCAGGATGGCGTCGAAGGGATTTTCGCCGGCAATGGCGGCGGCGACATCGCCTTGATAGAGGGTGACGCGGGGATCATCGAGGCTGTCGCCATGAATGGAGGCGAGCGCGGTGCGGGCCCAGGCGATGACCTGGGGCACCAGCTCGGCCACGATGAGTTCGCTCTGCGCGGGGAAGGCGGCGAGAGCGGCGCGCAGGGTGAAGCCCATTCCGAGGCCGCCGATGAGCACGCGCGGCCGGGGCCGTCCGGCCAGGCGCGCGGCGGAAAGAATGGCCAATTGCTCCTCGGAGCCGCTGAGACGGCTGTTCATCAATTCGGTGGTGCCGGACATGATGGAGAATTCGGTGCCGCGCTGCATGAGCCGGAGCACGTCGCCGCCGGGCACATTGGCTTCATCGAGTTTGACCCAGGGCAGCATGGACGATCCTTGGCGGGCGGAGAACGGCGCCCACCAGTAGGGATCAGGCCATGGCGGGTCAACAGGCGGGCAGGGGCTGCTCGGCCCAGGCGGCGGCCAGGCGGGCAATCGCGGGCAGGCGCGACCGGCCGGCGGGGTCGGTCATGCCGTGGTCGAGGGCGGGAAATTCCCAATAAATGAGGTTGCAACGGCCCTGGGCGGCGAAACGGTCGGGCAGGGCGCGCATGGATCAGGAGGAACGGCGTGTCGGTGGCTTCGAGATAATCGGAGGAGCGGTGGTCGAGAGCATCGGCCCAGAAGCGATGGGTATGGCCGGAAAGGAGCGTGCTGCCATGAGGATCGGCACGGGCCGCCTCGAAGCCGGCGCGGACAATGGCCCGGCCCTGGGGCGGGACCGAGGCGAGCACCATGTCGCCGAAGGTTTCGCCGACCGATCCGGACAGCAGGATGGCCGCGGCGGGGTGGAAACGGGCCGCGAGGGCTTCCATGGCGAGGCCACCCTCGGATCCGCCGAACAGGATGGTCTTGGCGGGATCGGCATCCAGGGCGGCGAGCACGGTCTGGTAATCGGCGATGCGTCCCGAGAGGGTATAGGTGTCGCGGAATTCCGGCGGGCAATCGCTGTTGCCATGCTGAACCGGACTATCGGGACTGATGCCGGATTTTTCGACGATGACCGCGGTATAGGCCGGGAAGGCGGCGCGGATGACGGCGAGATTGGCATTGCCGGCTGCCGGGCGGCAATCGGAGCCCTGGGCCAGGACGAGCAGGCCGGCGCTTTCACCGGGGGGCGCATCGAGCGTGTAATGGATGGTGCCGCCATCGGGGCGGGCAAGCTGGCGGCTTTGCGGGGCAGCATTGGCCATGCCCACCGGCAGGGCCAGCAGGAGGAGAGTAAGCAGCGATTTCATGATGTCATTCCGGACGACGGTGCAGGGAAAGCGGCAGCAGCGAGACCAGGGCCAGGACCAGAAGCGGGAGGGGCGCGGGGAGGCCCAGCGTCAGGCCGATCTGGCCGGCGGCGCCGGGCATGGGGGCGGCGACATGGAGCCGGAGCGCCGCCGCCAGCAGAATACCGGCGGCAATGCCGAGCAGCGGCCAATGGAGGCCGGCGCGGCGGCGATGGGCGGCGACCAATATCAGCCAGGCGAGGACGATCGGGGCGGCGAGCAGGACCAGGGCAAGGATGTCGCCGAGATCGGCAATGACGGGGCGCAGATTGGTGGCGGCCGCCAGGAGTAAGGCGAGGATGCCGGCCAGTATGATCGCGGCCTGGATGGCGAGCGGCAGCAGCAGGTAGAACAGGGCCGGCCAGCGGGCGGCGGGACTGCGGAAACGGCGATCCGCCAGCATGGGCAGGAGCAGGGCGTCATGCGCGCCCAGGCGGCGTTCGGCCTCGGCGCGGGCCGCTTCGGGCGCAAGGCCGGCCGCGTGCAGATTTTCGGCAATGTCCGCGCGGTGATCGGAGAGTTCGGCCAGGTAGCGCTCGACATGGCGCGGGGCGAGGCCGGCGCGGAGCAAATCCTCGCGAAGGGCGAGCAGGCGATCAGGCATGGCGGGGCTCCGCCAGGATGGCGGCGATGGTCTGGTTGAGATTCTGCCATTGCTCCGCCAGGGCCTGCAGGCGGCCGGTGCCGGCAGGGGTGACGCTGTAATAGACGCGGCTGCGGCCATTGATGGTCTGGCGGCGCGTGGTCAGGGCGCCGTCGCGCTCAAGCGCATGGAGCAGGGGATAGATGACGCCTTCGGCAAAGCTGATGGTTTCGCCGCTGGCGCCGCGAATGGCCTGGACGATTTCGTAGCCATACATTTCGCGGTCGCGTAGCAGGCGCAGGACCAGCAATTCGGGAACGCCATTGAGGAAGGGGGAGGAGTTGGGGGCCATTTTTATACCTATCATCTCTAGGTATGATGCCTAGAGATGATAGGTGTGTCAATGGGCGGGCTCGATCGTCTCGTGCTTGCTGGCCCCCCACCCCGGCCCTCCCCCACAAGGGGGAGGGAGGGAAGGAGCCGGGTCGGCCGCGTGAGTTGCTACCCCAAATGAGGGCACCGGCTTAGCTGTCGCGGGTTATGCGGATGATGCTGGACGTGCCGTTGTCCGGGTTTTCGGTGACGGCGTAGACGGCTCCGTCGGGACCGGCGCGGACGTCGCGGACGCGGGCTTCGAGGGGAATGCGTTCCTCGCTGGCCACCAGGTCGTTGTCCAGGTGGACGACGACAAGGCCGGTGGAGACAAGGCCGCCGATGATGAAGGCGCCGCTCCATTCGGGGATGGCGTCGCCATCATAGAATGCCATGCCGGAGGGGGCGATGACCGGATCCCAGTAATAGACCGGCTGTTCGGTTTCAGCGTCGGCGGTGATGCCGCCGCCTATGGGATCGCCGCTATATTCGATGCCATAGGCCACGTCGGGCCAGCCATAATTGAAGCCGGGCTCGGGGCGGTTGAGCTCGTCGCCGCCGCGGGCGCCGTGTTCGACGATCCAGAGGCGACCTTCGCCATCGAGGGCTGCCGATTGGGTATTGCGGTGGCCCAGGCTCCAAATCTCGGGCAGGGCGCCCTCGGTGTCGATGAAGGGATTGTCCGCGATGGCATTGCCTTCGTAGTCGATGCGGAAGACCTTGCCGAAGCCGCTGGCCAGTTCCTGGGCCTGGTCGCGGACCTCGTTGTCGGAGCGTTCGCCGACGGTGAGATAGAGCATGTCGTCACCGGCGGGCACGATGCGGGAGCCGAAATGCTTGTCGCCATCATAGGTCGGCTCCTGGCTGAAGATGATCGAGACATCTTCGAGCGCGCCGCCGCCGGCCTCGTCGAGCATCAGGATGGCCGAGGCCAGGGCGGTGCCATTGCCGCCCTCGCGGGGCTCGGCAAAGGAGAAGAAGATGCGGCCGCTCTCCTGGAAATCAGCGGCGAGCGCCACGTCGAGCAGGCCGCCCTGGCCGCGGGCATCGACTTCGGGCAGGCCAGAAATTTCCGGGCCGGCATCGCCGCTTTCATTGACGATATACATGGCGCCCTGCTTGGCGGTGACCAGCATGCGGCCGTCGGGCAGAAATTCCATGGCCCAGAGCTGGGGCAGGTTCTGCGCGATCACCTCCTGGCGCACGGGCGTGGGCTCGGCGGGCTGGGGCGCACGGGTCTGTTCGGGGAAGGCGGGCTGTTGATCCGGCGCATTGGGCGGCTGGGTCTCGGCCGGTTCTCCCGCCCTGGCATCGCCGCCTTCGGCGGGGGCCATGCCTTCGACCTGCTCTTCCGGCGTAGCGGCGTCATCCTGGGCGAAAGCGGGGGCCAGCAGCGAGAACGAAAGCGCCGTACCGGCGAGAAGGAGCGAAAGCTTCATTGCGAAATCCACAGTAAAGTGTTGGCGATAAAGGCAAATTCGGAAAAATCTGCTTTTAGGTTCACCTCGACTAAGTTCCCGGGTGGAGAAACGTTGCACCCAGGCCGATCACGAAAACCGGAACGCGGCGCGGGGGCTCGTGTCGAAATGGGCCGCAGTGGATCGTCGCCAGGGCATGGCGGCGGGGTGCCGCGAAGGAGGGATGAGATGAAAATTGCCGGTTGGGTGCTGAGCGGGCTGATCGCCCTGTTCATGCTGGGGGCGTCGGTGGCGCCGAAATTTCTGCAGCTCGATGTCGCCATCGCGGCGATGGAGGTCGTCGGCTGGCCGGCGAAATACCTGCTGCTCATCGGGGTGATCGAGCTCGGCTGCGTGGTGCTGTTTCTGATCCCGCGCACGGCCCTGCTTGGCGCGGTGCTGTTCACGGGGCTTTTGGGCGGTTCGCTGGCGGCCAATCTGCGGGTGGACAATCCGCTGTTCAGCCACACGCTGTTCTCGATCTATCTGGGCGTCGCCATCTGGGTGGCCCTGTGGCTGCGCGAGGCCAAGGTGCGCGGCGTATTCCCGCTGATCCGCTAGCGCGGGCGCGCCGGGCCTGTTTGCTGTCCGGCGCGCATAACAGCAAAGTATTGACAGGGGCCGCAATTGCCGTAGCGTCTGCGCCTTCACAATATAGAGAATGTCATGACCGATTGGTTGTTTTCGAGCGGCGCCTGCTCGGTGGCATATGATTTCGACCGGTCTGAACAGGTCCGCTTCCGGCGGGGCGACGTCAAGGCCTATCTCGAGGAAGCGCCGGTGCTGCCGGGCGTGTGGCTCTATCGCGGCGAGGCCTGCGGGAACAGCCGGTTCGGCATCGACGTCGAGGGCGACATACCCGAACGCGGGCGCATCATCCTGGGCTCGATCCTGTCGAGCCGCGGCACGGTGAGCCTGGAAGGGTGCGACGACCAGCATTGGCGCGATGACGGGCGTTTCTACGTGCTGACCCCGATCGAGCGGCGGGTGCGCTACCAGATCGATGCCGAGCGCGGCTGGCGCACCGTGGCGCTGCGGCTGGAAACCGAGGCGCTGGACATGCTGGGCAGCGACGGCACGGCGCCGGACCTGGTGCGGCAGGCCCTGGAGGGCAACAAGGACGATATTTCCGACATGTCGCCCTTGCCCGCCGCGATCCGGGCGCTGGGGCATACACTGCTGCGCTCGCCCTATGAGGGCACGATGCAGAAGCTGTTCCGGCAGGCCAAGGTGCTGGAATTGCTGGCGCATCAATTGGCGGCCTTTGGCGGGGTGGCCGAGGCCGGCGGGCTCAATGCGCGGGAGCTGGCCAAGGTGCGCATGGCGCGGGATCGGCTGCTGTTCGACCTGCGCGAGCCGCCCGATCTCGAAACGCTGTCGCGGGAAGTGGGGCTGCCGGCCAAAAGGCTCAATCGCGGCTTCCGCGATGTCTATGGCATGACGGCCTTCGCCTATCTACGCGACGCGCGGCTGGACGCGGCGCGGCGGGCGTTGGAGGAGGGCTCGAGCATGCCGCTCAAGCAATTGGCATGGGAATTGGGCTATGGGCAGGTGAGCAATTTCGTCACCGCCTTCCGGCGCCGCTTCGGCATGCCGCCGGGATCCTATCGCGGCCAATCGGTGAATTGAGGCCGCCGCTTTCGCATGAATTTTGCGTCAGCGGCGAGAATTATTCAGAACGGGCGCAGCGCTTGTCTTGAGCGGACCAGACAGTAAGGGGCGGTCTTTGCCTTTTTCTGTGTGGAGCTCGAGCGATAAGAGCAAATTCAATCCGTTGGGACTCGGCGAAACCCCATCCGACCGGCACCAGGCGCAGTTTCGCCTTCGATAGCGGGCCGCAGGACGGCATCCTCGATTTCGAGAACAATGGCCGGATCGTCACCGGCGAACCGCCGTTCCGGCTTTCCATGTCGCATGCCGTGCTGCGGGACGGGGTCTCGGTCTTTACCGGCGGCGGCTCCTCGCCACAGGGCTTCACCATCGCGCCGACCGGGCCGATGCCGTCGCGGAACCTGCTGATCGGGTGCCTGCTGGGCGGCATGGGAAGCCTTGCGGCGGAGGGCAATGACAAGCTCGACTGGCGGGTGCCGGGGCAGATGTATGTGGTGAGCCTCTCCGAGCGGCAATTGAGCTACGACATTGCCGGCAAGGCCGATTACAACGCCGTCACCCTGATGCTGACGCCCGATGCGCTCGAACTGATCGCCAGCGAGGACGGATTGCCGCAAATGCTGGTGGATGTGCTGGAGGGGCGGAGCAAGCCGGTGGCGCTGAGCCGTCCCATGCCGCTGGAAGCGCGACGCGCGGCGCAGGAATTGCTGTCCCCGCTCTACCAGGGGCGGGCCGCCGAGCTCTACCAGGAAGGCAAGACGCTGGAATTGCTGGCGCACCAGACCGACCTGCTGGTGGATGCGCCGGTACTGCGCCGCGAACTGAGCACGCGCGAACTGATCCGGGTGCGGGAAGCGCGGGAGCGGCTGCTGGCCAATCTGCGCGAGCCGCCGAGCCTGACGGAACTGGCCGCCATGGTGGGGCTGACGCCCAAGCGGCTCAATCTTGGGTTCCGCCATTTGGTCGGCATGACGGTGTTCCACTACCTGATGGAGGAGCGGCTGCTGCTGGCCCGGAAAATGCTGGAGGAGGGGCTGGATATCCCGCTCAAGCAGCTCGCCTGGGCGGTCGGCTATAATCAGGTCTCCAATTTCATCACCGCCTTCCGGCGGCGGTTCGGCATGTCGCCCGGGCTCTATCGCCGCCATGCCGATGCGGAGGAATAGCGGGCGCCATTATGGCTGCTGGCAATGATTATGCCAGCAAGGCCCGCGCGTTGAGATGCACAATGCAGTCCACTACTTGGCAAAGCCGGTCCAATCGGCCGGCTTTTGCTTTGTGGGAGAATTTTCATGGCTGCGCAGGCTCTTGCGACAGGGAACAAGCGGCATCGGCTTCTGGCCTCCGTGCTGATGGCCGGCACGGCATTGGCCCCGGCCGCGCAAGCTCAGGACGCGACGGTGATCGATCTCTACGACGAGATCCATCGCGGCTATGAGGTCGTCGGGCTGAGCAGCGATGGTTCCCGGGCCGCGGTGAACGGGTTCGGCGATGCAAGGGGGCAGGGCTATCTTTGGGATGGCGACGGCATGACCGGTGTTGGTGGCCTGGACCGGAACGTCAATTCGGCGGTTACGGCCATTTCGGGGGACGGCAATGCGCTGGTGGGCATGGCTGTGGACCCCTATGTGCGGACCCGCGCCTTCCGCTGGACGCAGAGCACCGGCATTGTCGATCTGGGTACCCTGCGCACCGACAATGGCGGTCGGTCGACCGCGTATGATGTCAGCGACGATGGTTCGATCGTGGTGGGGCGCGCCGATTCCTGGCTGAACCAGTCCTTGGCCTTTGCCTGGGTAGAGGGTGCGCAGAACGGGGAATCCGTTGATGAGCAGATGTTCGCCCTCATGCCGCTGGATGGCGGCGTGGGGTCGGTGGCGAAAGGCGTTAGTGGCGATGGCCGCTACGTGGTCGGCACCAGCGTCAACATGGCAGGCGTGGAAACGGGCGTTGCGGTGCGCTGGGGCATCGAGAATATCCGGGAAGGTCATCAGAGCATCCGCTATCTTGGCACATTGGGCGGCCAGACATCCGAGGCCAATGCGGTGTCCGACGACGGCACTGTGGTCGTGGGCAGGTCGAGCAGACTGGGAGGCAATAGCGAGGCCTTTCGCTGGGTCGAGGATGGCACGGCGGGCGGCGAGGGAAATCCCGAAATGCAGGGATTGGGCTATTTGGCCGGCTATGAAGAACAGAGCGTCGCCGTCGCCGTTTCCGGGAATGGGAAGGTCGTCGTGGGCCAATCCCTTCGCGGTGACGAGTCGGATTCGGCCGCCTTCCGCTGGGAGGAAGACAGCGGGATGGTCTATGTCGGAGACTGGCTGATTGAGAACGGTGTCGATGTCGGGGAATTGCATTTCAGCCGCGCCAGCGCCGTGGCCGGCAATGGCAACATCGTCGCTGGCATGATGCAGAATGCGGAGGGCGATTACCGCGCCTATATCGCGCGAGTGGAGGATGACGAGCCTGGTCCAGGGCCCGGACCCGGCCCCGGTCCCGGCCCTGGCCCTGGCCCCGGACCTGGCGGCGGGTTGATGGATGTCGAGGAATATCACCAGACGCTCTATGCGGCGGCGGGCATCGCCAATGCGGGCGAGTTCCTGACCTGGCTGCCG
>NZ_LVVY01000126.1 GCF_001650025.1 Devosia elaeis
AAATCCCGACGCCCCGGGGCGGATTGCGTCTCGTTTTTATACTCAGAGGCGGAATCCGCCTCGGGGCTTCCATCGACGTTTCAAACCCGGAGGTTTTTATGCCGTCCGGCACTTCGGCACGCCATGGCTGCGGAAGGCTCTTTGAACCTTGCTATTCCTGGCGCGGCGTTTCGGGCCCGGTCTCCACCAGCCGGACCCCCGCCTCGGCGCAGACCTGGCGGATGGACTCGAGCGGGCAATGATCGGTGATGAAGCTGTGGGCCTGGGACAGGTGGCCGATGCGCACCGGTGCGGTGCGGCTGAACTTGCTGGAATCGGACACCAGGATCACGTGCCGCGCATTGGCGAGGATGGCCTGGGCCACCTTCACTTCCCGATAGTCGAAATCCAGCAGGGCGCCGTCGGCATCGATGGCCGAGACGCCGATGACGGCGAAATCGACCTTGAACTGGCGGATGAAGTCCACCGCCGCCTCGCCGACAATACCGCCATCGGCCGGCCGCACCAATCCGCCGGCAATCACCACCTCGATCGAGGGGACGACGCGCAGATGATTGGCCACATTGATGTTGTTGGTGATGACCATGAGGCCGCGATGCCCGGTCAGCGCCTGGCTGACGGCCTCGGTCGTCGTGCCGATATTGATGAAGAGCGAGGCATTGTCGGGGATCAGCGCCGCCGCTGCCCGGCCGATGGCGCGCTTTTCCGCCGGGGCCATCTGCCGGCGCGCCTCATATTCCACATTCTCGACGCCCGAGGGATGCATGGCCCCGCCATGGGTGCGCTTCAGCGCGCCGCGCTCGCACAGCACATTGAGATCCTTGCGGATCGTCTGCGGCGTGACGGCGAAGGCGGCGACCAGCGCATCCACGCTCACCTCGCCCTCCTGCCGGGCGAGTTCGACGATCCTGGCCTGCCGCATCGCGGGATTCATGGGCGTTCCCCTGCTTTCGTTTCGTGATTAAACGAAAGCAGGAGGCGGGGGAAGGGCACCTAGCCGGCCCGCGCCGACCACTGCATTCGTGGCGTGAAATCGAAATCCCGGTCGAAGGGGAAGCTGGGCCTTCTGGTGTGTCGGCGCGGCGTGCGCTCGACGAATTGGTCCACGACGCCCGGCGACAGCGCCATGATCCCGGGATTGGCGATGGGCCCCAGTTCGGGCGAGAGATAGCCCGATTTGACCACCACGATCTTCGCCCCCCGCGGATCGAGCCCCAGCCGGGTGAAATCGGCGATATTGTGGAAGGGCCGGCGGCGAGCGGTCAGCACCAGGTCGATGCCGCCGATCCGCACCAAAGCCTCGCGCAGGCGCGGTTCCTCGGTTTCGAGCAGGAACAGGATTTCGGCCTCGGCCTCCACCGGCGTGCTGGACGGGTCGAGGCTGGCCCCGATCGAAAGCCGGGTCCTGCCGCCGATGCGCGCCGCATAGGCCATGTCGGTAGCGGCCCTGTCGGCAATGCCGGCAAAGATCACGCCCTGCGCATCCTGTGCGATCAAGGCCGCCAGCACCTCCGCCCGGTCGCCGACCCCGCCGCCGGTGGGATTGTCCCCCGATTCGGCCAGCACCACCGGATGGGTCGGGCTGGCCATGGCCCGGGCGACGCAATCCGCGATCGAGCCGGTTTCCATGCCGAACACGAACTGGTCGCGAATGTCCCAGTAATCCTGCGCCAGGCGCAGGGCCGCCCGTTCCATGGCGGCGCGGTCGGTGCCCGTCACCACGGCGCAGGCGGTTGCCCGTGGTTCGTCGGCCCAGACATAGCCGACCTGGAACGAGGCATCCCAGATGCCGCTCGGCTCCTCGATCTCGTGCAATTGCGCATAGAAGCCGCGGGCGGGCTCGTCCTGGGTCGATGTCCGCTCGCCCGGCAGCAGCACCGGCACCGGCGCCCAGCCCAGAACGGGCCGCGTGCCGGTCTTGAGCGCCCGCACCAGCATGGTCACCGCCCGGCGCATCGTATCGGGCACATCGATATGCGGCGCGGTGCGATAGGTGGAGAACATGTCGAGATTGTCGATGATGGCCTGGCTGATATTGCCATGCAGGTCATAGCTGGCCGAGATCGGCACATCCGGCCCGACGGCCTCGCGCACCGCGGCGATGAAATCGCCCTCGGCGTCGAACAGGCCCTCGACGAACATGGCGCCGTGCATGGGCAGGTACACCCCGTCCAGCGGCTGCGCGGCCCTGAGGCCGGCCAGGATTTCTCCCTTCCAGGTCTCATAGGTGTCGTGTGCCACCGGTCCCCCGGCAATGGCGCGGGCATGCAATATGGTGATGAACTCGGCGGGAAAATGCGTCAGGAAATCGAAATATTGGTCCTTGAGCATGGCCGGCCCGCGCAGCACGCGGAAATCGGCCTCCCGATTGAGCACGGGATTATAGGTGCTGCATTCGATATGCAGCCCGGCAACGGCAATGCGCATCACAGCACTCCGGGAACGTCGGCTTCGGGGTTGTGCCCGGCGCGTACCGGGCGGGACTGGAGCCGGCCGGCAAGCACCAGGCTGAGCAGCAGGAAGGGCACGACGCAGGCAATGCCGATGCGGATATCGCTGTGCTCGGCCACGAAGCCGATCATCGGCGGCCCGATCAGGAAGCCGGTCAGGGCGACGAAGGACAGCACCGCCACATTGGCCGACGCCGCCCGATCGCCGATGCCGGCCGCCGCCGTCACCGCCAGCGGGAAGCCGACCGACACGCCGAAGCCGATCGTGCCGAAGCCGATCAGCGCGACGATGACATTGGGCGCCAGATAGAGCAGGGTGGCGCCCAGGACCGCCAGCGCACCGCACAGCCGGGCAATGCCCACCGCGCCCAGCCGCGCCTTGAGAAAATCGCCGCTGAAGCGCCCGGCCGCCACCATGAAGGCGAAGACCGAATAGCCCAGCCCCACAATGCCGCCTTCGGCACTGAGCGCATCGCGCAGGAAGATCGCCGACCAATCGGCCATGGCGCCCTCGGTCATGGTGATGCCGAAGACGAAGAGGCAGATGCCGAGCAGGGCCGGGCTGGGCAGCGACCAGGCCGAGCGCTGGGCGCCGCCTTCCGCCGGCGCTTCGCTGTCGAGGCGCGGCAGGGCCAGGCCGGCCGCGATGCCCATGGGCATGGTGACCAGCGCCACCGCCAGAATGGCCCATCGCGGCTCGATGCCCAGCCCTGCCATGCCCGAGCCGATCAGGCTGCCCACCATGATGCCGACCGACCAGAAGCCGTGCGACTTGGTCATGATCAGCGTGCCGGTGGCCTTCTCCACGCCGTCGGCGCCGACATTGAGGCCCAGCTCGAGAAAGGAGATGGCCGAGCCGGCCAGCATCAGCGCTATGAAAAGCATGATCGGCTCTGGCGCGAAGGCCGGCAGGCTGGCGGCGATGGCATAATAGACGAAGCCGACGATGATGGTGGTGCGGGCGCCGATCCGCCCCACCAGCGGCCCGGCAAAGGGCAGGGTGAGCAGGGTTCCCAGCGGCATGCCGAGCAGCGCCAGAGCCAGCGCTGCCGGTCCCAGGCCCAGTCCCGCCTGAACCTCGGGAATGCGCGGCAACCAGGATCCGAAGGCGATGGGCTGCAGGAAGAAGACCAGCATGATCAGACGCTGGGGAGTGAAGAAAGCCATGGGCGTGTGTCTCCAGGAACCTGTTCATCGCCGGCACATGCTGTCGGGCTGCACCGGCGCGGCCGGGAAGGGCAATAGGGCCCACCGTGGCGATGGTGGGCGCGCCGGCGATTTGATGCACGTTCGCCAGCGCTGTTTCAAATTTTCACGCGTGACACCAAATGACCACAGCCTGAAAGAGGCCACATGGATACCAATTACGACATGCTGCCTTTTGTCTGCACTTTTGTCCACACCGTTCCGCGACGCTTTCGGCAAAATCTGGCCTATAAACAAGGCGGAACGCCCCGGAATTAGGCAGGGCGCCAGAGTGGCTTAAATTGGTATTGTATTGGCGTCGAATGTGTGTTGACATCGCGTCAAGAAGACGCCTAGTCTTGAAAATCGTTTACACAAAACGTCACCGATCCACAAAGAGATCGGCGGTCTAATAAGGCAGGGAGCATTGCGGTTATGCGGGTAGGCATTGTCGGCCTCGGCTATCGTCTTGGTTATCTGGCGCGCGTCTTTTCCGTGGCGCGGGACGATTTCGAGATCGTGGGCTATGTCGACCCGGCGCCGGCCGGTCTCCCCTATGCGCAGGAGCATGGCGTTTCCGTCGGTCGGTCCTATGACAGCCTCGAAGCACTGATCGACGAGGGCAATCTCGACCTGCTTATGGTCGGCTCTCCAAACCACCTCCATCTCGATCATATCCGTATCGGCCTCGAGCGCGGGATGAAGATTTTCGCCGAAAAGCCGGTGGTGACCTCGGTGGAAGACACCATGGCGCTGGCCGAACTGATCGGCAGATACGGCTCCGACAGGGTCATGGTCGGCCTGGTGCTGCGCTACGCGCCGCTCTATGTCGACCTGCGCAAGGCGCAGACCGAGGGCCAGTTGGGCGATATCGCCTCCATCGAGGCCTCCGAGCATATCCCGCCCTATCACGGCGCCTTCTTCATGCGCGACTGGCGCCGCTATTCCAAATATGCCGGCAGCTTCATGCTCGAAAAATGCTGTCACGACCTCGATCTTTATAACGGCGTCATGGGCTGCCGGCCGCTCTATGTAGCCAGTTTCGGCGGCCGCCGCAGCTTCACCCCGGAAAACGCGCCCCAGGGCGAGGGGGCCAATGACCTGTCCGAATATTATCGCAAGCCGTCCGGCTGGCAGGGCGCCGACAAGGTCTTCGACAGCGATGGCGACATCATCGATTTCCAGACCGCCATCGTTCAATACGAGAACGGTGCGGCGCTGACCTTCCACACCAATATGAACGTGCCCGACGATTTCCGCCGCTTCGCGGTCATCGGCGCCAAGGGCATGGCGGAAGGCGATTTCATCCGCAACTATTTCCGCGTCACCGACAGCCGCACCGCGAACCGGCTCGAGGACAAGACCTACAAGACCTCGGACCTCTCCCAGCACTATGGCGCCGACGAGCAGATGGCCGAGGATATTCTCAAGCACATGCTCGAAGGCGCGGCCCTGCCGGTATCGGTGACCGACGCGCTCGAGGCGGGGCTGCTGGCCCTCTCCATGGACCAGGCGATGCGAACCCGCTCCGTTGTCGACATGACCCCGATCTGGCGGCAATTCGACGCTGCCCTGGGCCGAGCGAGCTGAGGAGGCCTTAGACATGACCGGTACCCGTAGCGCCACGATCTTCGCCCTCGCACTGCTGGCTCCGGCCCTGATCTACATCCTGGCCATCGTGGCCTATCCGCTGGTCGATACGATCATCCTCAGCTTCACCAATGCCTCGCTGCGCCAGGAATATGATTTCATCGGCTGGGCCAATTACCAGCGCATCTTCTCGGCCGGCAATTTCACAGAAGTCATCCTGCGCACCTTCATCTGGACCTTCTTCTCGGTCTCCATAAAGATGATTATCGGCATGTTCGGCGCCGTCCTGCTCAATGCCGCCATTCCCGGCCAGACCGTCTTCCGCATCCTCACCATGCCGCCTTGGATCGTGCCCATGGCCATCGGCATCTTCATGTGGGGCTGGATGTATAACGGCCAGTTCGGCATGATTTCCGGCCTGTTGCAGAATTTTGGCATCACCAATGGGCCGGTCGCCTGGCTAGCCTATGGTAACACCGCCTTCTGGGCCACCATCATCACCGACGTGTGGATCGGCGTGCCCATGGTGACCATCTATTTCCTGGCCGCCATGCAATCCATTCCCAAGGACCTGCATGAAGCCGCCTGGACCGATGGCGCCGGCCGCTTCTACCGCTTCCGCCGCATCACGCTGCCGCTGATGGTGCCGGCCATCATCACCATGAGCCTGCTCTCGCTCATCGCCACCTTCAATTCCTTCGACATCATCTGGATCCTGACCCAGGGTGGCCCGTCCGGCTCGACCACCACGATGATCATCGACACGTACAAAACGGCCATGGGCTCCCGCAAATATGGCGAGGGTGCCGCCCGTGCCGTGGTCATCTCCATCTTCGTGACCATCTTCTGCATCGTTTACTTCCGCGCCGTCCGCAAGCTGCAGCAGGGAGAAGCCAAATGACCGACCACGTCTCCACCAGCACC
Organism: Devosia elaeis; assembly: GCF_001650025.1. Taxonomy (GTDB): domain Bacteria; phylum Pseudomonadota; class Alphaproteobacteria; order Rhizobiales; family Devosiaceae; genus Devosia; species Devosia elaeis. The sequence continues at coordinate 6,150 of NZ_LVVY01000126.1, forward strand.
AACATGGCCACGACGGCGGCCGCTGCCGATGTGGCCAGGGCGAGCAAGGTTCGCGGCTCTGCTCGGCCGATGATCGACCGCTACAAGTGGTACGAGGTCGCCGCCATCTATGCTGGTATCGGCGTCTTCCTCTTCTTCATACTAGCCCCTTTCATCGAAGGCTTCCTGGTCTCGCTCAAGCCGCTGTCGCAGCTCTTCTCCACGCCCTACAGCTTCATTCCCCGGGTCTGGTCCTTCGATTCCTACGTCACCATGTGGACCTCGGTGCCGCTGCTGGGCATGCACATCTTCAACTCGTTCTTCATCTCGACCGTGGTGACGATCATCGCCGTCGTCATCGTGGTGCCCGCCGCCTATGCCTTCGCCCGCTTCCGTTTTGCCGGCTCGGGCCTGATGCTGGCCGGGTTCCTCGCGGTCAACATGTTCTCGGGCGCCGTGCTGCTGATCCCGCTGTTCCGCTTGATGCGCACCATGGGCCTGCTCAATACCTATTGGGCGATGATCGTGCCCGGCGCCGCCTTCCTCATCCCCAGCTCCATCTGGTTGCTGCGCACCTATATGCTGCGCATTCCGCGCGAGCTGGACGAAGCCGCCTGGGTCGATGGCGCGTCGCGCCTCTACACTTTGCGCCGGGTCATCCTGCCGCTCGCCATGCCCGGCATCGTCGTGGTCGCCATCATGACCTTCATCGGCGCCTACGCCCAGCAATTCATCTTCGCGCTGACCTTCAACTCGAAATCGGAATTCATGCCGCTGCCCATCGGGCTCTTCGCCTTCTTCGGCAAGCAGGAAGTGATCTGGAACGAGCTGATGGCAGCGTCCTTCGTCGGAATCCTGCCGGTCATGATCGTCATCGTGTTCCTGCAGCGCTATCTCGTCGCGGGTCTCACCGCCGGCGCCGTGAAACAATAGGGGAAACAAGGGATTGGAGATTGTTCAGCCCGCAAGGCTGGGCGGCTCCGGAGCGGGCCTTCGGGCCACATTCAAGGGAGACTAAAAGTGAACAAGACAATCGGTCTGATGGCCGTATCGATGCTGGCTCTCGCCAGCGCGACATCCGGCACCTTCGCCCAGGACGTTAAGGAAATCAGCTTCATCAACTGCGGTGACGAGCTGACCGCCGGCTATGCCGACTACTTCGCCGAATGGGAAGCTGCCAATCCCGGCTACAAGGTTGCGCCCGAAGTCGTGGGCTGGGGCCAGTGCCAGGACAAGGTGACCACGCTCGCCGCCGCCGGCACGCCCGTTGCCCTGGCCTATGTCGGCTCGCGCACGCTCAAGCAGTTCGCCCTCAATGACCTCATCGTCCCCGTGCCGATGACCGACGAGGAAAAGGCCGCCTACTACAACTACGTGCCCGATACCGTCACCTTCGACGGCACCCAGTGGGGCGTCCCGGTGGCCTTCTCGACCAAGGCCCTGTTCTGGAACAAGGACCTGTTCGAAGCCGCCGGCCTCGATCCCGAGACCCCGCCCGCTACCTGGGAAGAAAAGATCGCTTTTGCCAAGCAGATCACCGAGAACACCGATGCTGCCGGCTATGGTGCCGTCGCAAAGACCTTCGACAACACCATGCACCAGTTCCTCCACTGGGTTTACACCAATGATGGCTCGGTGATCGATGCCGATGGCAACATCACTCTGAACTCCCCGCAGGTCCTGGCCGCCCTGACCGCGCTCAAGGACATCATTCCCTACTCGGAAGAAGGCCCGACTGCCTACGAGCAGAACGAAGTCCGCGCCATCTGGCTCGACGGTGGCGTCGCCATGATCGAAGCGTCCGTCAACGCCGGCATTCTTGCCGACGAAGCCGGCATGAACTGGGGTGTCGCTCCGCTTCCGCTGGGTCCCGATGCCAAGGGTCCGGGCACACTGCTGATCACCGACGCCCTGGCCGTGTTCAAGGGCACTGGCGTTGAAGATCAGGCCATCAGCCTGGCCAAGTTCATCACCGATGGCCAGCGCCAGTGGGATGCCGAAATGGCCCAGGGCCTGACCCCGCTCCGTCCGCTCCACTCTGATGAACTGGTTGCCGAGAAGCCCTATTGGAAGCCGTTCCTCGACGGCATCGAGTTCGGTGGTCCCGAGCCGCTGTTCACCGACTATATCGGTCTGCAGAACGTCATGATCGAAATGGTTCAGTCCGTCGTGACCGGCCAGGCCGAACCCCAGGCTGCCCTGGAAAAGGCCGCTGCCGAGCTCGAGCAGTACAAGTAACATCCTAACGACTTGGCCGTCGCCCCTTCGGGGACGGCGGCCGACCCGCTTCTGACACGTCCTGCCGGAGACGCCGACCATGTCGCAACTGAGCCTCAAGCGCCTCGAAAAGAGCTTCAACGAAGCCCGGATCATCAAGGGCATCGATCTGGATGTGTCCGAAGGCGAATTCGTGGTCTTTGTCGGCCCCTCCGGCTGCGGCAAGTCCACACTGCTGCGCATGATCGCGGGTCTCGAGGACGTCTCGCAGGGCGAGATCGAGATCGGTGGCCGCGTGGTCAACGAATTGCCGCCGGTGCAGCGCGGCATCGCCATGGTCTTCCAGTCCTATGCGCTCTATCCGCATATGAGCGTCTACGAGAACATCGCCTTCCCGCTGCGCGTCGAGAAACTCCCCCAGGCGGAAGTCGAATCCCGCGTGCAGGCCGCGGCCAAGGTGCTCCAGCTCGAGAGCCGTTTGCAGCACCGTCCCGGACAGCTCTCCGGTGGCCAGCGCCAGCGCGTCGCCATCGGTCGCGCCATTGTCCGCCAGCCCAAGATTTTCCTGTTCGACGAGCCGCTGTCCAATCTCGACGCGGCCCTGCGCTCGGAAATGCGCATCGAGCTCATGGAACTGCACAAGCGCCTCGGCTCGACCATGATCTATGTGACGCATGACCAGGTCGAGGCCATGACCATGGCCGACAAGATCGTCGTGCTCGATGCCGGCACCATCGCTCAGGTCGGCTCGCCACTCGACCTCTATCACAAGCCGGACAACCTCTTCGTCGCCGGTTTCATCGGCAGCCCCAAGATGAATTTCATTTCCGGTAAGGTCCGCAAGGCCGACGGCACCTGGGCGACGATCGATCTCGGGGCCCTGGGCGTCATCGACTTGCCGCGCACCAGCACCGCCATTGCCGGCCAGGACGTGACCCTGGGCATCCGGCCGGAGCATCTTGAGCTGGGCGACGGCGAGTTCACGCTCGAAACCAGACCGAACATTGTCGAGCAGCTCGGCATCCACACCATCACCTATTCGACCCTGCCGGGCGGCGAGAACTTCATCGGCCTCTTCGAGGGTAATCCCGAACTGGCGGACAACCAGCCGGTGCGGATGAGCTTCGCCACGGACAAGGTGCATCTGTTCGACGCCAAGGGCCTGGCCGTGTATTAGGCCGGCAATGACGGCCGGGGGAAAGCGCCATGCTCGATATCGTAGGGCTCCTGCAGACTGAAAAGGACGCGTTCACGCGCTCCGAGCGGGCGCTGACCGAGATCGTGCTGAACGATGTCGAGAGCGTGCTCAAGATGTCCATCGTGGATCTGGCCGCCCAGGCCGAGGTCTCCCCGCCCACCGTCACCCGCTTCTGCCGTCGGCTGGGCTGCGATAGCTATGCCGATTTCAAGGTGCGCCTGGCCCAGTCCCGCTTCGTCGGCCAGCGCTATTTCGCGCCCGCGGCAGGGCCGTCCAGCGTCCCGGAGATCGCGCAGGGCGTGATCAACGGCATCCAGTCGATCATCTACGAGACCTTTGACAGCCTCGATTTCAAGGCCGTGGAACGGGCGGCCGAAAGCCTCGTCAAATCGAGTTTCGTCTTGTCCTTCGGCTCGGGCGGGGCTTCTTCCATGATGGCCGGTGAAATAGAAACGCGCCTGTTTCGGCTTGGCTTGAAAGTCGCCTCGACAGACGATCATCAGCTCCAACTCATGCGAGTCGCCGCCGCGCCCGCCGGCACGGTCATTGTCGCCTTTTCGCTCTCCGGCAATAATGCGCAATTGGCGAAGACGCTGGCCGTGGCCGGCGAATACGGCATAACCCGTATCGTGGCCACGCGGTCGGGCTCGATGGTTTCCGACAAGGCCGACATTCTCCTGCCGGTCAATTGGCACGAAAACTCCGACATCCTGCGCCCCACGCCCGGCCGCTACGCCTTTCTCGCAACCGTCGACGTGCTGTCCCAGACCGTCGCCACGCGCCTGGGGCCGTCCGCCATCTCCACCATGCGACGGATCAAGCATCAGCTCGTCGTCAATCGCGACGGCGACGATGCCCAGCCGCTGGGGGATTGATGGTCGATGCTTATCCACTCCGCCTTCGGGCAATGCCGCCGTTTGATAGTCACCGCTTGTTTTAGGATTTTGCCATGCCGGCCTTTTCCCTCGTCACCACCTGGTCTCCCGCCGACGAGCACGAGCCCCTGGGCTACGGCATCGAGCTGACCAATGAGGGCGACACGCCCATTGCCAATTTCCAGCTCGGCTTTTCCGGGCCGGCCCGCATCGATCCGCATGCGACGCTGGAAAACGGCCGGCTGCTCAAGCGTCTCTCCAATCACACGCTGATCGCCCCGCCCGAGGGCTTCGTGCTGCAGCCGGGCCAGACCTGGACCGCCACCGCTCGCGGCCTTTCCTATGGCCTGCGCCATTGGAGTGACGGCGCCAATTCGGCCTATGTGGTGCTCGATGACGGCGCCATCATCGCCATCCCGACGGCGCCCACCAGGGGCAAGGGCCACAATGCGCCCCTGCTCAAAGGTGCCGCGAAATTCCCCGTTCCGGCCAAGGCGCCGGTGGCGCATTCCATCATTCCCTGGCCCCGGCACGTGGCCACGACCGGCAATCGCATCGCCCCGCCCGGCTTCGATCTGAAACCCCAAGGCGCGCTGGCCGGTGCCGCCGCCCAGGCCTTTGCCGATCTCACGGCCGAACTCTTTCCGCTCGAAGCCATCGTGCGGCCCGCGTCGGAGGCCGGCATGCCGGTGCATGTCGTCGAAAAAGCCGGTTTCGGTCCGGAGGCCTATGACATCGCCTTTGCCGAAAACAGTGCAACGGTTTCGGCCAGTACCCGCGCCGGCCTGTTCTATGGCCTGGTGACCCTGGGGCACATGCTGCGCGGCGCGCGGCTTCATCCGGGCACGTTCACCTTCCCCATCGGCGGGGTGATCAGCGACGAGCCCGGCTTTGCCTTCCGCGGCTCGCATCTCGATGTGGCGCGGCAATTCTATACCGGGGCGGAGGTCAGCCGGCTCATCCGCATTCTGGCCTGGAATAAGATGAACAAGTTCCACTGGCACCTGACCGAGGACGAGGCCTGGCGCCTGGAAATCGAGGCCTATCCGGCGCTGACCGAGATCGGGGCCTGGCGAGGCCATGGCAAGGCCCTGCCGCCGCTGCTCGGTTCCGGTCCGCAGCCCACGGGCGGCTATTATTCCAAGGCGGTGGTGCGGGACATCGTCGCGCTGGCCGATGCGCTGTCCATCGCCATCATCCCCGAAGTGGACATGCCGGGCCATTTCTATGCCGCGCTTCAATCCGTCCCCGAATTGCGCGACCCTGATGAGAAGGGCGAGTATCAATCGGTCCAGGGCTTCCCCAATAACAGCCTCAATCCGGCGCACGAGCCGGTCTATACCTTCATCGAGAAGGTGATCGACGAGACGCTGGAGCTCTTTCCCGCCGGCATCTTCCATCTCGGCGCCGACGAAGTGCCGCTGGCGGCCTGGTCCGGTTCGCCGCTGGCGCTCGACATGCTGGAAAAGATCGCCGGCCCCGAAATGCGCAGGAAGCATGAGGCGCAGTTCAACCAGCTCGGCAATCACCATGGGGCCGACGAAATCGAAGGCTCGCCCACTGCAATCCTGCAGGCCGAGTTCATCAGGCGGGTGCACAAATATATCGCCTCGAAAGGCGCCGTCACCGGCGGCTGGGAGGAGGCGGCGCATGGCGATGCGGTGGCCAAGGACAAGTCCTATGTCATCGGCTGGCGCAATGTGGAGATCAATGCCGCCCTGGCCGAGCGCGGCTTCGATATCGTCGTCTCGCCGGGCCAGCGTTACTATCTCGACATGGCCAATGGCGTGTCCTGGGCCGAGCCCGGCGCCGGCTGGGCCGGCTGGTCCGGCCCGCAGGAGACCTATGAATTCGAGGCGCGCGCGGGGTTTTCCGAAGAGGGCCTCAAACACCTGCTCGGCGTGCAGTCCTGCATCTGGTCCGAGAGCATGACCGACCGCGCCATTTTCGACCGCCTGGTCTTCCCACGCCTCTCCGCCGTCGCCGAAGCCGGCTGGACCCTGCCCGAACGCAAGAGCTGGGACCGCTTCAAGGCCTTGGTGGGGCTCATGCCGATCATGTACGGCCATTGGGCGGAGGACTGAGCCGCCGCCCCGGCTTCGGCATCGCGGCAGGATCAATGATGGGCATGGTGCTCGGCATTGCGCTTGCGCGTCGCGGCCGCCTTCTTGGCCGAGGCGGAGCGCTCCGCGGCAGAGCGGCTGGCCGAAGCCTCGCCGCCTTTCCTGCCGCCCTTATGCGCGGCGGGATGGCCCGTATCCTTGCCGCGGCCGGAACCGGATTTCTTGCCGCCGCCATCGTCCTTGTTCACGGTCGCCCAGGCCCGGCGCTCGGCTTCCTTGTGGGAGACGCCGCGATCCTCATAGCCTTCCTCGATATGTTCGGCCTTCCGCTTCTGCTTGTCCGTATAGGCGCTCTTGTCACCCTGGGGCATGGTTCTTCTCCTTGAGACGGGGGCGCGGCGCGGATGGGACAGGAGCCTGGACCTGGTTGAAAGGCTGGAGCGGGAAACCGAAAAAACCGTCTCCATGCTCTATACCATCGCGTCCGGTTGACACACGCCGGCCTGTGCGGTGAACGGCGCGACGCCCGGGCGGTTGCGGAAAGGCCGATCACAAAGCTTTTCGTTCCGGTGAAAGGGGCTTGCTGAGAAAGGGCGAGCCCGCCAGCACGAAGCGCCATGGCGTCTCCATCCCCTTGGTGATGCCGATACGCGGGCCGGTGGCGATCGGATGGCTGTCATCGGCCGGGCGGACCAGGAAGGGCGGCCGATCCAGGGCCAGACCATTATGATCGAGGTTGATGCCCAGGGCCTGCGCCAGCTTGCCCGGACCCGAGCAGAGCTGCTTTTCCACCACGCCGCCGCGCCGCTCATGCATGCGCGGCAAGCCTGCCTGCGGCTCCAGCGCCCGGATCAGCACGGCGCTGCCGGGGCGGCAGACGAAGTTGAGGCAGAAATGAATGCCGTAAATCTTGTAGACATAGGCGTGACCCGGCGGGCCGAACATCACCGCATTGCGCGGCGTCGGGCCGCGGAAACTGTGGGAGGCCGGGTCGGCCTCGTCATAGGCCTCCACTTCGACGATGCGGCCGCCCACGCCGTCAAAGGCGAGAAAGGCCCCGATCAGGTCGCGCGAAACATCGAGGACGGGACGGTCGAAGAAGGGTCGGTCGAGCATGGCCGCCATTTGGCCTGAATCGGGAGCGATGGGAAATGGAATAGGGGAGGGACATCCATGCTGCCGAAAATCCTTGCCGTCGCCGGCGCGCTCATGCTGGTGCTGCTCGCCGCCATTCCGGCCCAGGCCGGCGTCATCTGCACGCTTCTGGCCGACCCGGAAAGCCGTGTCGTGCTGCTGGCCGAGGGCGATTGCGAGACCCGGGTGACGCCGGCCTCCACCTTCAAGCTGCCGCTGGCGATCATGGCCTTCGATGCCGGCATCGTCACCTCCGCGCGGGAGCCCAAATTGCCCTTCAAGCAAGGCTATCCCGATTGGATCGCCTCCTGGCGGCAGGATACAGACCCCACCATGTGGATGCACAATTCCAATGTCTGGTATTCGCAGCGCCTGACCGAACAGCTCGGCGCCGAAAAGCTGGCGGCCTATGCCCGCAGCTTCAACTACGGCAATGCCGACTTTTCCGGCGATCCGGGCCGCGACAACGGCCTCGAACGCTCCTGGATTTCCTCCTCGCTCCGGATTTCCCCGCTCGAACAGGCCGGTTTCCTCGCCGCGCTCATCCAGGGGCAATTGCCGGTCTCGTCCCGGGCCGCCAGCGGCGCTCTCGGCCTGCTGGAAAGCCCGCGCGACGCCGATGGCTGGCAAATCCACGGCAAGACCGGCTCCGCCTATCCGCGCAATGCCGATTACAGCTTCGATTATGCCCGCGGCTGGGGCTGGTATGTCGGCTGGGCCGAAAAGGCCGGGCAACGCGTGGTCTTCGTGCGGCTCAGCCAGGACGAGCGGCGCCACGACATCTCCGGCGGCCTGCGGGCCCGGGACGCGATCATTGCCGAATGGGCGGACATCGCCGCCCGGGCCGGTCTCTGACTGGAGCCGATTGTCGAACAAAGCCTTCGCCATTGGTCGCTTTTTGACAACCCTGGGCCGGACTACATCCAGGGCAACAGTTTCAGAGGAGGTCGTCATGATCGACACATCCATCCAGACCAATGTTCGCTCCCAGCCCGTCCTGCCGCTGACCACCGCGCTCGGCCCCGTTCACCTGGCCGTCACCGACCGCGCCAGGGCCCTCGCCATCTGGCAGGACGTGGTGGGCCTCGACCTGATCGCCGAAAATGGCAATGCCCTGGCCATGGGCGCCGGGGGCAAGGTGCTCATCGTGCTCGAAACCGGCGCCAAGGGTCCGGTCGTTCCGCGCACGATCGGGCTCTATCACGTCGCCATCCACGTGCCGCACCGCGCCGACCTGGCGCAGATGGCGGTCCGGGCCCTGCAGCGCAATGTCCGCATCTCGCCCACCGACCACCTGGTCTCCGAAGCCATCTATCTGTGGGACCTGGACGGCAACGGTATCGAGATCACCTTCGAAACGCCCTGGCGCGGCACGCTGGGCGACCCCGACAAGGGCGAGACCTATGCGGTGACCGCCGAAGGCAAGCCGCATTCGGGCCGCGACCCCATCGATCTCGACGGGCTCCTGGCCGAGCTGGGCGAGAACCCGGTTCTGGCCGCCCGCATGCCCGCCGGCACCCGCATCGGCCATGTCCATGTGCATGTGAACGACCTGGACAGGGCGATGGACTTCTATCGCGACGTGCTGGGCTTTGCCGGGTTCCTGCTGATCCAGTCCTTCGGCATGGGCGATGTGGGGCTCGACTACATGCCCCATACGCTGGCCTTCAACATCTGGTCCGGCCCCGATGCCGGCCTGTCGCCGGCCGGCGCCGCGGGCCTGCGCTTCTTCACCATAGTCCTGCCCGATGCCGAAAGCCTCGCGGCCCTCAGGACCCGGCTCGAACAGGCCCATGCGCCGGTCGAGGTGGTCGGCAACGATCTCCAGACCCGCGACCCCTTCGGCAACAGGATCCGCCTCGAACTGGCGGCCTGAACCTTTACATGCGCCGCTTCGCCGTCGATTGTGTCGGCGAACGGCACCCTGGCGGAGGACTAAATGCAAGGCCCTGAAGAGCTTATCCGGTTCTGGTTCGTCGAGCATGGCTATGACGACTGGTTCAGCGGCGATGCGGCATTCGACGCCAAATGCAACCGCTTCGCCGAATTGCATGCGCAGGTGGCCCGGGGCGAGGCCTGGGCCTGGCGCGAAACGCCGGAGGGCCGGCTGGCCGAACTGATCCTGCTCGATCAATTCTCCCGGCAATTGCATCGCGGCCGTCCCGAGGCCTTCGCCCAGGACAAGATGGCTCTGGCGCTGGCCCAGGAAGCGGTCGCTGGCGGGCACGACATGGCCGTCGAGCAGGGATGGGCGATGTTCTTCTACATGCCCTACATGCATGCCGAATCCCTGGTGATCCAGGACGAGGGGGTCAAGCTCTTCGCGGCCATGGGCAATGAAAACGCGCTGCAATACATGATCGATCACCGCGATACCATCGCCCGCTTCGGCCGCTTTCCCTTTCGCAACCAGGCCCTGGGCCGCCAGAGCACGCCGGAAGAACTGGCCTATATGCAGCAGCAGGACGGCCGGGCCTTCTAGACGGCATTATGCTCCTCCCTCGCGCGGGCGTGGCTTTGCGCCGGCCGGCATAAAAACCTCCGGGTTTGAAACGTCGATGGAAGCCCCGAGACGGATTCCGCCTCAGAATATAAAAACGAGACGCAATCCGCCTCGGGGCGCCGGGATTTCCGGCAGGGGGTTTCCTAGGGCCGGCTCTCACCGGAATTTCCCATCCCCGGACCCAGCCTCCGTTAACGATGCAGAGGCCTCCCGACTGTCGCCGGGCGGTTGATCGTTGCAACCCCATCTCCACCCGGCTGATGAGGGGAGGATAATATGGGGTGATGGGGCGGGGATAAGTTTTCCGGGAAGGCGCGATGCAGCACCCTCCCCCTTGCGGGCTTCCCGCTGGCCGCAGGCAAATTCGCTCCAGTGGAGCGAATTTAAGCGGGAAGGCCATGAGAGCTATGCTCGAATGGCTGGCTGGGGTGGGGGATGGGCGGCAGGGTGTTGATTTCTAACGCTCGTGCGTGGGAGCACCCCCTCCTAGCTTCGCTAGGCCTTACGGCCAAGCTGCGCTACCTCCCCCATCGAGGGGGAGGTGGGGGTTCGGCGCTTGGGGCGAGCTCCCCCGCCATTCGCGCGTTGCGCTCATGGCCTTCTCGCCTCAAATCTCTCCGCCGGAGAGATTTGCCCTGCGGGGCGGCTCGAAGCCCCTCATCCGGCCCTTCGGGCCACCTTCTCCCCGAGGGGGAGAAGAATTGGTGCGGCGTTTGCCCTTATTCCTCTCCCCCTCGGGGAGAGGGTGGATCGGGCGCAGCCCGAGACGGGTGAGGGGGACGGGCGGCAGGGTGTTTGATTTCTAACGCCACTGCTCGCCGACACCCCCTCCCAGCTTCGCTAGGCCTGTCGGCCAAGCTGCGCTCCGCCATTCGCGCGTTGCGCTCATGGCCTTCTCGCCTCAAATCTCTCCACTGGAGAGATTTGCCCTGCGGGGCTGGCTCGAAGTCCGCAACTCTTCCCCCTACGCGCCGTTGTTCTTGAAAGGAGATTTCCCATGGAGACAATCGGTCCCGGCCTCTGGCTCATCGCCCTCACCGTCGGCGTCGTCATCCTCGCCGCAGCGGCCATCTACGGCATCATGCGCAACCGCAGCCGCACGCTCTCCGAGCGCGTCACCACCGAGGTCGAAACCAGGCGCGAATATGAACGCGAGGACAGGGACGAAAAATGAATGAGGGCGCCCTGAGGCGCCCTCTTCTTCAGGCCACCAGCCCCTTGGTCAGTTCCAGCGCCTGGCGTTCGAACAGGCGCCGGTAGATGCCGCCATTGAGGCGGATCAGGGATTGGTGGTCGCCTTCTTCGACGATGCGGCCCTTGTCGAAGACCAGCAGGCGGTCCAGGGCGCGTACGGTCGAGAGGCGATGGGCGATGACCAAAGTGGTGCGGCCTTCCATCAGCCGTTCCATGGCCTGCTGGATCATCACCTCGCTTTCGCTGTCCAGGCTCGATGTCGCCTCGTCCAGGATCAGGATCGGCGCATCGGCGAGGAAGGCCCGGGCAATGGCGACGCGCTGGCGCTCGCCGCCAGACAGCTTCACCCCGCGCTCGCCCACCAGCGTTTCATATTGTTTGGGCAAGGCCATGATGAAGTCGTGCGCATTGGCCTGCCTGGCCGCCTCAACGATTTCGGCACGGCTGGCGCCGGGCCTGGCATAGGCGATGTTCTCGGCCAGGGTGCGGTGGAACAGGATCGGCTCCTGCTGCACGATGGCGATCTGGCCGCGCAGGCTGGCCTGCTCGACATCGGCGATGTTCTGCCCGTCGATGGTGATGGCGCCGCCCTTAAGGTCGTAGAGCCGCTGGATCAGCTTGACGAAGGTGGTCTTGCCCGAGCCCGAATGGCCGACCAGGCCCACGCGCTCGCCCGGCTTTATCTCCACCGAGAAGTCGCGATAGAGCGGGGTCGGGTGCGAGCCGTACTGGAACGTCACCTTGTCGAAGCGGATATGCCCCTCGCCGATGGCGATCGGGCCGGCGCCGTCACGGTCGGCGATGCCGAGCTTCTGGGCGTGCAGGTTGACCAGTTCCTCCATGTCGTTGACCGATTTCTGCAGGTTGCGGATATGCTGGCCGACATCGCGCAGATGGCCCTGGAGCAGGAAGAACATGGTCAGGACGAAGGTGATGTCACCGGCCGTGGCGGCCCCGCTCTGCCACAGCATCAGCGCCGTGCCCAGGATGGCGGTCTGCATGGCGACCATCATCACGCCCTGGACGCCGCCATTGAAGGTGCCGCGCCGCCAGGTGCGCCGCGTGCGCTTGCGCCATTTGGCGACCACCTTGTCGATCAGCCCGTCCTCGCGCGCCTCGGCGCCGAAGGCCTTGACCACGCTGTTGCAGCTCACCGCATCGGCCAATGCCCCGCCCACCTTGGTGTCCCAGGCATTGGAGAGGGTGGCGGCCGGCGCCACGAAGCCGACCGACAGCCAGACGGTGACGCAGATATAGATGAGCGAGCCCAGGCCCACGACCAGGCCCATGATTGGCCAGGACGAGCCCAGGATGATGGTGGCGCCCACCAGCATCACCACCGATGGCAGCAGCGCCAGGAGCAGCGTGTCGTTCAACAGGTCGAGCGCCCACATGCCGCGCGTGATCTTGCGCACGGTGGAGCCGGCGAAGCCGTTGGCATGCCAATCGGTGGAAAAGCGCTGCACGCGATGGAAGCCCTGGGCGGCCACGTCGCTCATCATCTTGAGCGTCAGCGGGATGATGTTGAGAAACACCAATTGGCGCAGGGCCACCGAGGCCAGGTAAAGGCCCGACATCAGCCAGAAGGCCGAGACGGCGATGTCCCAGCTGCCCTGGCCCGAGGCGACCGCGTCGACCAGGCGGCCGGCAAAGACCGGGCTCAGCGCCTCGGCCAGGGTCGCGGTCAGCACCAGCAGGGCGATGCCGGCGATGCGAACGGGCTGATGGCGCCAGTGCCGGAAGGTGAAGCCGAGCACGTTGCGGAACGCATCGGCCCGGAAGTCGAGTTTCTTGCGACTCATTTTGCGTATCCGGCGCCGTTGTCCGGCCGCCGGTTCCTCAAAAGGGAATATGAAAGACACAGCGCGGGCCTCTGTCGGCAATGGTCCCATGGGGCCATGTCGGGCTGCTGGAGAAACGGAAAAACCGCGGGCGGCTGGCCTTGATCGGCGGGCCGCGGGGAGCAAGGACCTAAGGTCGGCGCTTGCCCATCGGGGAAGCGAATGTGAATGCTGTCATGCAACGCCTCCCTGTGCTGAAAATTGAAGCGGCGAACGGTTTGTAGCCAAACCGTTCGCTCTTGCCAATGGCGGATTTGTGATCGGGACGCCTGCTGGTGCAGATCGGTCACAGCGGCCGCGGCCGAGCCCCACAATTTGCATCATCGCCGGGTGGCGCCGGGCGCGGCGGAGCGCTAGGCTCGCCGCCAATGATTCAAAAGCAAGAGGCATGGTCCCGTGAGCAATTCCCCCATCGATCCGGTCAAACTCGACAAGCTCGGCGAGGTCGCCATCAAGGTCGGCCTGCAATTGGCCGAGGGCCAGGACCTGATCATCACCGCGCCGATGAGCGCCGCGCCCCTGGTGCGCCGCATCACCGAGCATGCCTACAAGGCCGGCGCCGGGCTCGTCACCAGCATCTATTCGGACGAGGAAACCACGCTGGCCCGCTTCCGCCATGCCCGGGACGAGAGTTTCGACCGGGCTGCCGGCTGGCTCTATGCCGGCATGGCCGAGGCCTATAAGAACAATGCCGCGCGCCTGGCCATTTCCGGCGACAACCCGATGATGCTGGCCAATGAGGACCCGGACAAGGTCTCGCGCGCCAATCGCGCCAATTCGGCGGCCTATCGCCCGGCGCTGGAGCTGATCACCAGCTTTGCCATCAACTGGAACATCGTCTCCTATCCGACGCCCAACTGGGCCAAGCTGGTCTTCCCCAACGATCCCGAGGACGTCGCCATCGCCAAGCTGGCCGATGCCATCTTCAAGGCCAGCCGCGTCGACCAGGACGATCCGATTGCCGCCTGGAAGGCCCATAACGCCAATCTCAAGGCGCGCTGGACCTGGCTCAACGGCAAGAAGTTCTCGGCGCTCAAATACAAGGGCCCCGGCACCGACCTCACCATCGGCCTCGCCGATGGGCACAAGTGGAAGGGCGGCGCCTCCGAAGCCAAGAACGGGGTCACCTGCAATCCCAATATCCCGACCGAGGAAGTGTTCACCACGCCCCATCGCCTGCGCGTCGAGGGCACGGTTTCGGCCACCAAGCCGCTCAGCCACAATGGCACGCTGATCGAGAACATCCAGGCCCGCTTCGAGGACGGTCGCATGGTCGAGCTCAAGGCGAGCAAGGGCCAGGACGTGTTCAACAAGGTGCTCGACACCGATGAAGGCGCCCGCCGCCTCGGCGAAGTGGCGCTCGTGCCCCATTCCTCGCCGATTTCGGCATCCGGCATCCTGTTCTACAACACGCTCTACGACGAGAACGCCTCGTGCCACATCGCCATGGGCCAGTGCTATGCCGATTGCTTCGAGGGCGGCAAGGACCTCTCGCCCGACCAGATCTTCGCCCAGGGCGGCAATAAGAGCCTCATCCATATCGACTGGATGATCGGCTCCGACCAGGTCGATATCGACGGCATCCATGCCGACGGCTCCTCCGAACCGGTCATGCGCAAGGGCGAATGGGCGTTTTGATGCCCGCCTCCCTCCACGCTGTCATCCCCGCGAAAGCGGGGACCTCCGTTGAGATAGTGCGCCGGAAACAGGGGTTCCCGCTTTCGCGGGAATGACCTTGCGGAGGGGAGGTCTACTCCCCCTCCAGCCCCAGAAATTCCTCGGCCGTGAGCACGATCTTGCGGTCGATCTTGCCGATTTCGTCTTCGTCCTTGCCCGCATAATCCACGCCATGCAGCATGGTGCGGATGGCGTTGAGGCGGAGGCGTTTCTTGTCATTGGCGCGGAACACGGTCCAGGGGGCGTGCTTGCTGTCGGTATGCCGCAGCATCCGGTCGCGCGCTTCCGAATAGGCATCCCATTTGCTCAGCGCCTCGAGATCGACCGGTGACAATTTCCAGGTCTTGAGCGGGTCGTGGCGACGGTCGTGGAACCGCTTGAGCTGCATTTCGCGCCCGATCGACAGCCAGAACTTGAACAAAATGATGCCGTCCCGGGTGAGGCGCTTTTCGAATTCGGGCGCTTCCTCCAGGAAATGCTCGCTCTGCTCGGGCGTGCAGAAGCCCATCACCGGCTCCACTCCGGCGCGGTTGTACCAGGAGCGGTCGAACAGCACCATTTCGCCCGCCGCCGGCAGCCAGTCGACATAGCGCTGGAAATACCATTGCGTGCGCTCGCGGTCGTTCGGCTTGGGCAGGGCGGCGATGATGTTGAAGCGCGGATTGAGGTTTTCCAGGAAGCGCTTGATCGTCCCGCCCTTGCCGGCGGCGTCGCGGCCCTCGAACACGATCAATGTCCGCGTGCCGGCCTTGGCCATATGCGCCTGGTGCAGCACCAGCTGCTTTTGCAGCGCATACATCTGCGTGTCATAATCGTCGTTGTCGAGCTTTTCGTCATAGGGATAGCCGCCCGAGGTGAAGGCGGCTGTCCTGATGGCCTTGGGCAGGTCGGGATCGTTTATGTCAAAACCGTCAAAAGGGTCGGTCACGCTGTCACTCCGTTGTCATTGCGAACGTGCTATGAAGCCGGTTCCCGCGCAAGAGGCGGGGCCAACACCGTGACCAGACCACCGGATATGGACGATCCCCATCCCGCCAATGCCTTGAGCCTGCCGCAGGCCGCCCTGACGCGGCTCATCGGCTATGGCCCCCTGCTTGCCGGCCTGGCCGGGGTGGTCCTCTGCTTCGTGCTCCTGGGCGGGCTCCGGCCGGACCTGGCCATTCTCGGGCTGCTGGTCGTCATCGTCCTCCTGGCCCTGCTGCCGCTTCCGGTGGTCACGGTTACCCAGGCCGTGGAAATTCCCGCTCCCGCGCGGATCGATGCGGATGAAGGCGCGATTTCGGCCTTCGCCGAGGCCCTGGCCGATCCCTGCTTCGTTCTCGACCGGCGCGGCACCGTGCTCTACACCAACGCGCCGGGCGCCCAGCAATTTCCCAGCCTGCAGCCGGGCCGCGTCATGACCCTGGTGCTGCGCAATCCCGAATTGATCGCCGCCATCGAGGGGGCGGTGCGCACCGGCTCGGCCCGCAGCTTCGAACTGCACGAAACCCTGCCGTCCGAGAGCTGGGACAAGGTCGTCGTCGCGCCGCTGCATCAGCCCGGCCAGGCCTGGCTGGAGGATGACGACCGGCACCTGCTCGTCACCTTCCAGAGCCTGACCGAACTCAAGCGGGTCGACGCCATGCGCGCCGATTTCATCGCCAATGCCAGCCACGAATTGCGCACGCCGCTGGCCTCGCTGATGGGCTTCATCGATACCCTGCTGGGCCCCGCCGCCAAGGATGCCGCAGCGCGCGAGAAATTCCTCGGCATCATGCGCGGCCAGGCGGACCGGATGAGCCGGCTGATCGACGACCTGCTCAGCCTGTCGCGTATCGAAATGCACCAGCATCTGCGCCCCACCGGCTCGGTCGACCTGTCCGGGCTCCTGCGCGAAGTCCGCGAGGGCCTGCAGACCCAGGCAAGGGCGGCCGAACTCGACGTGGTGCTCAAGCTGCCCGGGCAGCCCGTCAAGGTCACGGGCGACCGCAGCCAGCTCTATGAAGTGTTCGAGAACCTCATCGACAACGCCATCAAATACGGCGCCGGCGGCAAGAGCGTCGAGGTCAGCCTCCATGAAACCGACCGGCCCGGCCTGCGCCATCAGGTCAGCGTCGTCGATCACGGCCCGGGGGTCGAACCAGAACACGTGCCGCGCATGACCGAGCGGTTCTACCGCATCGATGCCGATGCCAGCCGCAAGAAGAAGGGCACCGGCCTGGGCCTGGCCATCGTCAAGCACATCATCCAGCGCCATCGCGGCCAGATGACGATCAAGAGCCGCGCCAATCCCGGCGAAGGGCTGAGGGTGGATGTGCTGCTGCCTTAGGGGCGAGCTCTGCACCGGGAATGGAAAATCGTTCCAGCCGCCGATCTGTCCGGATATATCGATATATATCGGGCTTGTCGGTTTTGAATCGGGATGGTTTGAGGTACGTACCACGAAAATTTAGACTTTCGTTCCCGCGCTCAGCCTTGAGGTGCAGTCTCAATCCATTATCATGATATGTATCTGGAAAGATAAAATACACCAGATGCATTCGGAGAGGAGATTTTCATGAAACGGTATCGTTCGCTTGCCCTGGCAATGATCATGTCAGCGGCCCTTTCACTGCCGGCCATCGCCCAGGTGACGACCAAGCAGCCCGACAAGGTGGAGGGGGCACTGCCGGCCAAGGTCGAGCAGATTTCAGTTCACAGCCCGGCGATCGAGGGCAATCTCATGGGCGAAAGCGCCGAGCGCGATGTCTTCGTGGTGCTGCCGCCGGGTTATGAGGACGATCCTGACAAACGCTATCCCGTCGTCTATGCGCTGCACGGCTACTGGATCGGCGCCGAGCAATGGATGCAGGAAGTGCATGCGCCCCAGACCATCGAAGGCGCCTTCGCCAAGGGCACGCCGGAAATGATCGTGGTCTTCCCCACGTCGTGGAACCGCTATTACGGCTCGATGTATTCGAGCTCGAGGACCACCGGCAATTTCGAGCATTTCATCGCCAAGGATCTCGTCGCTTATATTGACGAGAATTACCGGACCATCCCCGAGCGGGAGAGCCGGGGCCTTGTCGGTCATTCCATGGGCGGCTATGGCGCCACGCGCATCGGCATGAAGCATGCGGACGTGTTCAGCGCCCTCTACGTGATGAGCGCCGGCGGCGGCGTATCCACCGGGCCCGCTCCGCTCAGCGCCGAGGCCATCGCCGAAATCGCGGCCATGACCGGGCCGGACGACGCCGAGGATATTTCCACCGAGGCCCGCTCCACCCTCGCGCGTGCGGCCGCCTGGTCGCCCAATCCCAACAATCCGCCGCTCTATCTCGACCTGCCCTATGACGGCGATGAGTTGAACGAGGCGGTGGCGGCGAAATGGGCGGCCAATAACAGCGTCACCCTGCTCGACCAATATGTCGATCAGTTCGAGCGCTATGCCGCCATTGCCATCGATGTGGGCGACGATGATCGTGCCGCGGTGGGCGCGCGGCAATTGAGCGAGGCACTTGCCGCCTATGAGATCGAGCATTCCTTCGATCTCTATGAAGGCGATCACACCAGCGAGCTGGGCTTCCGCCTCCAGGACCATGTCCTGCCGTTTTTCGGCGAACACCTGGCCTTCGAATAGCGGCCTGGCCGCAAACGAAAAGGGCGCCGCCGGCGCCCTTTTCGTCTCTATCCGGCAGGCGCCTCAGCGCTTTTTCTTGTCCATCTGGTGATAGGCCCGGCGCGAGTGGAATTCGCAATAGGGGCCGGTTTCCAGGCTGTGCTGACCGCAGAAATAGAAGTCCTTGGTCAGCGGATCGCCGATCGGCCACTTGCAGGTATGCTCGTTGAGCTGGAGCAGGTTGAGGCGCTTGTCCTCGGGAATGAAGAGTTCCTGGCTGGCGGGTGCCACATAGAGATCGGCTTCCATGTCCGGGGTGACGGCGAGGGCGGTGGCCCCCATCACCTGCGGCCGCGACATGGTCGGGCGCGGCTTGGCGCTGACATGGCTCATGCCCGCGGAGGGGCTGGCGACGCGGCGCGGCGTGGAGCGCGCGGCCGGGCGGGCGCGCGGCGCCGTATTGGTCGGCTTGGCGCGGGCCGACAGCTTGAGGCGGTGCACCTTGCCGATCACGGCATTGCGGGTCACCCCTTCGCCCAATTCACCCGCGATCTGGCTGGCACTCAAACCTTCCATCCAGAGCTTTTTCAAAAGTTCGACGCGCTCGTCAGTCCAGCCCATCGATTGTGCTCCTGAAACCATCGTCAAAACAGAATCCTTCATTGCGCTGCCAAAAACGGTCTGGCAGCTTTGAGAATCTACAGCTCGTATGTTGAGCGGGTCCGCCGCACGAGATATCGTGCCCCAACGCCTTGGAGATTACGCCATGGCAGGAATCGGGATCAAGAGTCGCGGGCGATTTTCCCCGTTTATTCATTGGTTAAGATTGCCCTAACAATCTTTGAGTCAAATCAGCCACTTGGCTCTGTCTCATTGACTTGAGGCGGTTTTTTCGCCTATTTCCGGTGGCGAAAACGCGCTGCCGAACGGCGCGTTTTTGCCTTTTGTGGCCGCTTTGCCACGCTGCCCGTCAACGCGCTTTCCAAGAGAGGAAGTTTCATCATGTCTGCGCTCTATGGCACATACGCCCGGTCCGATCTCGCCTTCGAGCGGGGCGAGGGCATGCGCCTTTACGACCAGCATGGTCGAGACTATCTCGACTTCCATTCCGGCGTCGCGGTCAATGCCCTGGGCCATGGCGATCCGCATCTGGTGAGCGCCCTCAAGGCGGCCGCCGACAAGGTCTGGCACACCGCCAACACCTTCACCATTCCCGAGCAGGAACGGCTGGGCCAGCGGCTGGTGGATGCGACCTTTGCCGACAGCGTCTTTTTCACCAATTCGGGCGCCGAGGCGCTCGAATGCGCCATCAAGACGGCCCGGCACTATTTCTGGGCCAAGGGCGAGCCGGACCGCTACGAAATCATCGCCTTCACCGGCTCCTTCCATGGCCGCACGCTGGGCACCATCGCCGCCGGCGGCAATCCCGATTACCTCGAGGGCTTCGGTCCGGCCGTTCCCGGCTTCAAGCATGCCCAGCCCGGCGATCTCGACTCCGTCAAGGCGCTGGTCACCCCGCAGACCTGCGCCATTCTCATCGAGCCAGTGCAGGGCGAGGGCGGCGTCACCGCCATGAGCGCCGAATTCATGCAGGGGCTCCGCGCCCTCTGCGATGAACATGGCATGCTGCTCATTCTCGATGAGGTGCAGTGCGGCTTCGGGCGCACCGGCCGGTTCTTCGCCTATGAATGGAGCGGTATCACGCCCGATATCGTGGCGGTGGCCAAGGCCATTGGCGGCGGTTTCCCGCTCGGCGCCTGCCTCGCCAGGGGCGATGTCGCCGCGTCCATGGTGCCGGGCACCCATGGCTCGACCTATGGCGGCAATCCGCTGGCCACGGCCATCGGCAATGCCGTGCTCGACCGCATCCTGGCGCCCGGCTTCCTCGACCAGGTCAATGCCATGGGCCGGAAATTGACCTGGCACCTGCAGCAGCTGGCGCAGAAATATCCCGATCACGTGCTGGAACTGCGCGGCAAGGGCCTGCTGTCCGGCATCAAGATCGCGACGCCGGTGCGCGACATGGTGGCGCGGCTGCGCGAGGATCACGGCCTGCTCGCCATGAGCGCCGGCGACAATGTGCTGCGCCTGCTGCCCCCGCTCATCGTTTCGGAAGCCGATATCGAGGAAGCCATGGGCAAGATCGCCGCCGCCTTCGACGCCATCGAGGCCGAGACGGCTGCCAATGGAGCGGCGTCCTGATGTATCTCACCTTCTATCATTTCGGACGCCGGCGAGGTCGCTGACATGGTTTGTTAGCCGCCATCCCGCAGGATGGCGGCATTGATCCCTCTGCACAGCGTCAATAAAAGGAGCCCGGCCATGACGACCGGCAATCCAAGGCATTTTCTGTCCATCGACGATTTCACCTATGCCGAACTGCGCGGCATGCTCAACCAGGCCGGCGCGCTCAAGCAGCGCCTCAGGGATGGCGACCGTCCGCAATTGCTCAAGGACAAGGTGCTGGCCATGATCTTCGAGCGCCAGTCCACTCGCACCCGCGTGTCCTTCGATGTCGGCATGCGCCAGCTCGGCGGCCAGACCATCATGCTGTCCGGCCAGGAAATGCAGCTTTCCCGCGAGGAAACGCTGGAAGACACGGCCAAGGTGATGAGCCGCTATGTCGATGCCATCATGATCCGCATCCTGAGCCATGCCGACCTGCTGGAACTGGCCGAGGGCGCGACCGTGCCGGTGATCAACGGCCTGACCCGCCGCGCGCATCCCTGCCAGATCATGGCCGACCTGATGACCTTCGAAGAGCATCGCGGCAACATCAAGGGCGCCAAGGTCGCCTGGGTGGGCGACAGCAACAACGTGCTCCATTCCTGGGTCAACGCGGCCGAATTGTTCGAATGCGAGCTGACCATCGCCGTGCCGGACGAATACAGCCCCGAAAAGGACCTGATGCAGGACATCAAGCGGGCCGGCGCGGCGGTGAAGCTGATCGAGGATCCCCGCGAAGCGGTGGAAGGCGCCGACCTGGTCATCACCGATACCTGGGTGTCCATGGGCGACGTGGACGCGGCCGAGCGCCGGCGGGTCTTGAAACCCTACCAGGTCAACACCAATCTAATGGCCTTGGCGAACAAAGACGCCCTGTTCATGCACTGCCTGCCCGCCCATCGCGGCGACGAGGTGACCGACGAGGTGATCGACGGTCCTCAATCGGTGGTGTTCGACGAGGCCGAAAACCGCCTTCACGCCCAGAAAGCCATTCTGTGCTGGGCCTTCGGGGTCGAAACGAACTAGCCCCGGACGTGACCGGCTTTATCAGTAGACCTCATGGTGAGCCTGTCGAACCACGAGGTCGTGCCCAAATGGTGCCACGACCTCGCCCTTCGACAAGCTCAGGATGAGGTCTACTGTATTGCCGGCCTGGCCTGGCCGACCTGAAAGACTTGCGACGATGACCACGGATTCAACCGCCATGACCGAGAACCTGATGACCAGCCTGGGCCTCGACCGCCCCGAAACCGGCGATGATGCGGTCGTGCCCTTCACGCTGGACAAGCTCGACACGCGCGGCCGCGTCGTGCGGCTCGGCGCCGCTCTCGATACGATCCTCAGCCGCCACAATTATCCGTTGCCCGTGGCGCGTTTGCTGGGGGAAGCAGTGGTCCTGTCGGCCCTGATCGGTTCCTCGCTCAAATTCGAGGGCCGCTTCATCCTCCAGACCCAGACCGATGGCCCGGTCAATCTCATCGTCGTCGATTTCGACGCCCCCGACGGCGTGCGCGGCTATGCCCGCTACGACCATGATGCGCTGCTCAAAGCTTCCGAAGCCGGCCGCACCAGCCCGGCCGAGCTGCTGGGCAATGGCCACCTGGCCATGACCATCGACCAGGGCCAGCACATGGAACGCTACCAGGGCATCGTGGCGCTCGAGGGCAATTCGCTCGAAGAGGTCGCCCATACCTATTTCATGCAATCCGAGCAGATCCCCACCCAGGTGCGGATCGCGGTGGCGCAGATGAGCACCAGGGGCGATCATCGCCCGCGCTGGCGCGCCGGCGGCATGCTGGTCCAGCATCTTCCGGCCAGCGGCATGAATGTCCTGGCCGACCTGCCAGGCAATGGCGATTTCGACGATCCGGCCATGGCCGATCCCGATTTCGTCGAAGCCGATGGCTGGGCCGAGGCCAAGGCGCTTCTGGGCACCTTGTCCGATCTTGAACTGGCCGACCCGGACCTCTCGCCCGAGCGGCTCCTGTTCCGGCTCTATCACGAGACCGGCGTGCGGGTGTTTCCGCCGCAGGCCCTGGAGGAACGCTGCACTTGTTCGGTCGATCGCATCGAGGACATGCTGGCCAACAGCTTCTCGGACGAAGAGCGGCAGGACATGGCGGTGGACGGCGAAATCGAGGTGGTCTGCGAATTCTGCTCGACCGCCTATCGGTTCAATCCGCACCAGTTCCAGAATTGAACGCCCATGCCGGCGCCATTGCGCGCCGGCATGCCCGCGCTTGCAAATATTCCTAAGTCCCGGCAAAATATAATTGTTCTAAACGGCAATAGGGGTCCGCCGGGATGAATGCCGACTTGATGTCGACCATCGAGAACGTCCAGCGCGAATCCAGCGCCAGCGGCATTCTCGATCTGCTCTATGCAGCCATCGACCAATATGGCTTTCAGAAATTCATCATTTCCGGACTGCCCGACCGGGGCATGGACGTGCGGCCCTTCGTGCTGCTCTCCGGCTGGGACGATGAATGGTACGAGCGCTATACCAGCCTGGGCTATGTCCATCTCGACCCGGTGGCGCGCCACTGCTTCGGCACCACCTTGCCTTTCGACTGGTCCGACGCCCCCTATGACCAGGAGGCCGACCTGCCAGCTCGCCGCGTCATGGAAGAGGCGCGCGATTTCGGCATGGACCAGGGCCTGTGCGTTCCCATCCATATGGAAGGGGGTATGCAGGGCGTCGTCTCACTGGTCGGCAAGACCGAACACCTGGACGACAAGTCGCGGCTCGAATTGCACATGCTGGCGCTTTACGTCCATGGCCGCCTGCGCTTCATCAATGCCAACGACCCCAATGGCGCGCCCCGCCGGGCGATAACGCGGCGCGAAGCCGAGATTCTCAAATGGGTGGCCAGCGGCAAGACCGCCAACGAGATCGCCGGCATAACCGGGCTGACCGCGCGCACCATCAACCAGCATTGCGAGAACGCGCAGAAGCGCCTGGGCACCAATAACCGCCTTCACACCGTGGTGGAGGCCATCCGGCACAAGCTGATCACGCTCTGAGCCGCTTTCGGCCGTGCTTGTGATTTTTACCAATATCGTTCCCCGCCCCGCCTGTGCCTAATTAAGGCAAAATTGGACGGAAATTGGGGGCCGACCGATGCGCGTGCACATCGTCCGCGAGCCTGCGGACCGGCAGAGCCGTGATCTGCTGGAACACAATTACCGTCTCAGGCACAAGGTCTTCGTCGAGCGGCAAGGCTGGGAAGCCCTGCGCCGGCCCGACGGGCGCGATGTCGACGATTTCGACAACGAGGACGCCACCCATATCCTGATTACCGATGGAAAGGACGTGGTGGGCGGTTCGCGCATCACCCCTCTCGATCGACCGAACTTGCTGCAGACTGTCTTTCACGGGCTAGTGCAAGAAGACCTCCCCGCCGACCCTTCGCTTGGGGCCGATTGGACACGCTTTTACGTGCGTCCGGATCGACGCGAAGGCCGGCGGCGCGCTCCCGAGTCTGCAGCCCTTTTCTGCTCGGTGATGGAATATGCCCTCAGGGAGGGCTTTTCCTACATCACCTTCGTTTCCTCCATCTATATGCTCGAGCATGGCACGGCCGTGGGCTGGCGGATCACCCCGCTCGGCCGGCCGCAGAGCATCGATGGCAAGCCCACCCTGGCCGCCTGGATCGAGGTTTCCGAGGACGCGCTGGACAATGTCCGGCGGGCCACGGGGATGCGCCAGGCGCTCATTTCCGGCCAGGGCCATTTCTCCGCGATCGGCAATTCTCTCATACCCTGAGGGAAACTCATGTCCGAGGCGGCTAGCCTGATGCACGCGGTGCTCGGTCCGGCCTATAGCCGGGACGAGGCGCGCCTGATGCTGAACGAGGCCCTGTGCAGCGAGGTCGATCCGCTGCATTGGTGCGCGGTCCATGCCGGTCACAACCAGGCCGAAATCATGCGCCGCGCCGCCGCCTGGCTGGGCCTGACCTATTACGATGTCGTGCCCCGCATCGCCAAGGCGGACGTCGCGCCGGCGCGGCTGGAGGCCCTGGGCGAAGTGCGGATGTTCCGCCTCAGCCTGTTGGGCCGCGATGTCGCCTTCGCGGCGCCCGATTTCTTCGGCGTCCTGCGGCTCAAGGCCGCCTATGCCGCCAATCCGCAGCTTCGCACCTCTCTGTGCCTGGTGCCCGAACCGGCCCTGCGTGCGCTCCTCGTCGAGGCGGCTGAGGCGGCGCTGATCGATGGTGCGCGCCAGAACCTCGCCCGGTCCTGGCCCTTTGCGGCCGCCCAGCTCGATCTGTCCCGGCCGCTGCGCTGGAGCTTCGCCATCGGCCTGGTGCTGCTGGCCGCCGCCGCCCTGGCGGCGCCTTTGACCGGCGAGCCGTGGCTGTTGCCGTTCTGGCTGGTCCTGGTCGTGCTGCCCACCCTGCTGCGGTTCTGCGCGCTCATGACGCCCGCGCCCCGGCCACGGCCATTCGCCGCAATCGCCGATGCCGATCTGCCGGTCTATTCCATTCTCGTTCCCCTCCGGGACGAGGCCAATATGGTGGATCAATTGGCCAACAGCCTGGGCCGGCTCGATTATCCGCCCGAAAAGCTCCAGATCCTTTTCGTGGTGGAGAGCCGCTCGCCCGATACGATCGCCGCCGTGCGCCGCCGCCTCGGCGATGTGCGCTTCGCCCTGACCGTGGTGCCCGACGCGCTGCCGCGGACCAAGCCAAAGGCGCTCGATTTCGCGCTGCCCTTCTGTCACGGCGAATTCGTGGTGGTCTACGATGCCGAGGACCTGCCTGAACCCGGCCAATTGCGCCGTGTCGTCGCCCAGTTCCGGCACGACGCGGATTTGCACTGCATCCAGGCGCGCCTCGTCATCGGCAACGGCCGGCAGGGTTTCCTGCCGGCGCTGTTCGCGGGCGAATATGCCGGCCTGTTCACGGTGCTGCTGCCCGCCTTCGCCCGCTGGCACGCGGTGATGCCCCTGGGCGGCACCTCCAACCATTTCCGTCTCGAAACCCTGCGCGGGCTGGGCGGGTGGGACGCCTACAACGTCACCGAGGATGCCGATCTGGGCGTCAGGCTGGCGCGCCGCCGCCTGCGCACCGCCACCAGCACCAGCTATACGATGGAGGATGCGCCACGGACCCTGAAACCCTGGCTGGGCCAGCGCACCCGCTGGATGAAGGGCTGGATGCAGACCTTCATGGTGCATAATCGCCGGCCCCTGCGCCTGCTTGCGGATTTGGGCCTCTGGCGTTTCGCCTTGTTCCAGGTGACCCTCCTGGGCATGCTGCTGGCGCCGCTCCTGCACACGACCCTGCTCCTCTTCCTGCTCTGGACGCTGGTGAACGGATTGCCGCCCGGCATGGCATTCGACGCCTGGCTCGCCGCCTGCATGGCGGTGCTGGTGCTGGGCCATGGCACGGCCATCGCCACCAATCTCGTCGGCCTGGCGCGCACCCGCCAGCGCGGCCTCGTCCGCCAGCAATTGCTGCTGCCCGTCTACTGGCTGCTCATCGCCTGGGCGACCCTGCGCGCTCTGGCCGAATTCGTGCGCCACCCCTTCCGCTGGTTCAAGACCCCGCACGAAACCAGGACCACGGCCCGCTCCGGCCCATCGCCCGTTCCTGTGGCCAGGTCTCGCCGGGCATTCGGCGATTAGGGCAGGGGGCAGGCACCGATTGCGAAGGGGCGCGTTCCGGAGAACGCGCCCCTTCATGTGCCGGCTTGTGTTTGGACCATACTGGTCGCGTCAGGCCAGGAGGTTGGCCAATGCGCGATCGATGCGGGCCTTCTGCTCGTCGCTCACCTGTTCCATCGGCGATTTGGGGTAGTACATCGCGATGCCCTGGCGGTGCTGGGCATATTTGGTGCAGGCGGGCAGGTTGTCGTGATTGAAGGCGTTGTAGAGCGCGCCGAGCTTGAAATGCAGGTCCTTGGCCAGCTCGTAATCCTTGGCCTCCACTGCATCCCACAGTTTCACCACCGCGCCCGGGGCGGCCGCGGTCAGGGCGGTGATCGCGCCATGCGCGCCCAGCGAGAAGGCGGGATAGAGCATGGCGTCGATGCCGGTGATGATGACATTGTGCGGCTTGAGGCGCATCAGCAGGTCGGAGACCGACTTGAGATCACCATTGCTCTGCTTCATGCCCACCACGCCCGGCACTTCATCCATGATGCGCAGCATCAGGTCGACGCCGAGGTAATTCCACTGGATGACGTTGTAGATCAGGATCGGAATGTCGGTGCTGTCGGCAATGGCCTTGAAATGGTCGATCGTGGCCTGGGCGCCGGGCTTGAACAGGTAATGCACCGGCGTGACCTGCAAGGCATCGACCTTGAGCCCGTCCAGCATCTTCACCCGGTCGATGGCTTCCTGCGTACTGTTGACGATCAGGCCAGCCAGCAGCCCGCCACGCCCCTTGAGCGCATCGGAGGAGGCGCGCATGGAGGTTTCGAATTCTTCCCGGTTCAGCGTATGCCCCTCGCCGGTGCTGCCGCCGATGACGATGCCGCGGGCGCCGGCCTCCATGATGAAATCGACCTGCTCGGCAAAGCCACCGGCGTCGAGCGCGCCGCCCTTGTCGAACGGGCTGGTAATCGGCGGCAGGATGCCGGTAATGGCGTGGCGTTGCGCGGCGGATAATACGGACAAGTCTCTTCTCCCTTGCACCAAAAGATTATTATCCCGAATAGCGGGATTTAAATCCGGATATGCGATGGTGTAGCAGCGACTTGCCCTGCCGTCAATTTCCCTCCGCCGCTTCGGCCACACGCCGCTATTGTGCTGCGAACGGCGATTGTCTATTCCGGATAGCGGGAAACGCCGGAGCCAGAACATGTCCGAAAGCAAAGTGCCAAGCGACGAAAATCTCAAGTCGCTCAACAAGGTCGCAACGATCCTCGATTGCTTCTCCACCACGCACCGGGCCCTGTCGCTGGCCGACATCTGCCGGCAGACCGGCTATCCCCGCAGCACCACGCATCGTCTATTGGCCTCGATGCGCGAGGTGGGCCTTCTGGATCAGGACCGGGAACGCGAGCGCTATCGCCTGGGGATCAAGCTGTTCGCCTACGGCAATATCGTGCTGGCCAATATGGACCTGCATCGCGAAGCCCGTCCCTATGCCGAAGCGCTGGGCCGGATGACCGGTCTTTCCGTGCATCTGGCGGTTTTCGGCGGCGAGCGAGCGGTGGTCATCCACCGCGCCGAGCCGGCGCCGGGCGGGCTCACGCCCCTTAACCTGTTGGAAAACGCGCCTGTTCATTGCACCAGCATCGGCAAGGCGATCCTCGCCTTTCAGCCCGAACCGATCCTGGAGCGGGTGATCGAGGTCGGCCTGCTGCGCTACACCGATTCGACCATTACCGACGGCGAGTCGTTGCGCCGGGAATTGCAGCAGGTCCGCGATCGCGGCTACGCCGTGGACAATGGCGAGCACCAGCCCGGCCTGCGCTGCATCGGCGCTCCCATCCGCGATCAGTTCGGTCGGGTCTTCGCCAGCATCAGCGCCACCGGCTCGGCCATGCAGTCTCCGGCAGAGCGCGAGGCCTCCGTTGCGGCGATGGTCATGCATCACGCCGACCAGATTTCTAGCCATCTCGGCTATGAGGCTCCTACCAAATAGCGGCCTTGACATATCCGCCCAATTGAATGAAGTTCCGGTATCCGGGATTATGTCCCTTACAGCGACATGCAAGGAGGCATGCCGCGCCTGGATCGGGAGGATATGATATGAAGAAGTCTCTGGCCGGCCTCGCCGCCTTGCTGATGATGGGCTCGATGGCCCTGGCGCAGGAATATACAGTTCGCCTGCCCAACGTTGATCCGCCGCTGTCCAAAGTGGGCGAGCTGACCTATCCCAACCACACCTATGCGATGATGCGCACGTTCAAGGACGCGCTGGAAAGCCTGTCCGGCGGCCGCATCGCGGTGGAACTCTATCCGAGCGGCACCCTGGGCGACCTGCGCGAAAACCTGGAGGCGGTGCAGGCCGGCGTATTGGAGGCTGCCACGCCCAACGAGGCGACCGTCTCCGGCTTCTTCCCCAAGATCCAGCTGACGACCATTCCCTATGTCTTCCCCAATGCCGTCGTGGCCTGGGATGTCCTGGACGGGGAATGGGGCGACGCCCTTTTCGACGAGATGGCGGCCACCACCGGCCTGCGCGCCGTTTCCATCGGCGAGAATGCCGGCTTCCGCATCTGGGCCAACAATGTTCGCCCTGTCGTCGAGCCGGCCGACATGGAAGGCCTCAAGATCCGCACCATGGAAATCACCGCGCATCAGGAAATGGTGTCGAGCCTGGGTGCCCTGCCCACCGCCATCCCCTGGCTCGAGGTCTATGGTGCGCTGCAGACCGGCGTTGTCGACGGCGCGGAACTGCCGATCATCGGCACGCTGCAGCAGAACCTGCAGGAAGTGCTGAAATACGCCACCATCGACCAGCACGTTTATAGCCTGGTCTTCATCGTGGTGAACGAGCAATGGTTCCAGGGCCTGCCGCCCGAACTGCGCGAAGCGGTGGTGCTGGCCGGCCGCCAGGCCGCCGTCGCCGGGCGCGGCCTCTCCCAGACCCTGGTCAGCGACGTGATCGAGGAATTCCGCAAGCGCGGCGTCGAGATCACCTCGTCGAGCCCCGAGCAGGTCGCGGCTTTCCGCGCGGCGGCCCAGCCCCGGGTGCTGGACTGGATGGTCGGCCAGTTCGGCCAGGATCAGGTGGATGGCTTCCTGGGGGCCGTCGAGGCGGCCCAGGCCGAGCTTTCGGCCGAATAATCGGTCCCGACAAGGAGGCAGGCGCTGCGCGCCTGCCCAACAAGGCGCCTCGAATGCGCCCATCTGTCCTGAGGAGGAACGAGGCATGTCTGCCTTCATGAAGTTCGCGGACCTGTTGCTGGTCCTGGCCAAATTGCTGACGATCCTGATCGTCGCCGGCATGGTCACATCGGTTCTGGTCGGCGTGTTCTTCCGCTTCGTCATCCCGATCCCCATGGCCTGGCCCCCGGAGGCCGCGCGTTTTCTCATGGTCGCCGTCACCATGATCGGCGCCAGCGTGGCCATCCGGCAACTCGACCATGTCGGCATCACCCTGCTGGTCGATCGCCTGCCGCGCGGCCTTGCCCTGGCGCTCTACGTTTTCGGCAGCGGCCTCATCATAGTCTTCCTGCTCGTCTTCATCTGGTTCAGCACGCGTCTGACGCTGGAAATGGGGCCGCGCCAGATCTCGTCCTCGCTGGGTCTCAACATGATCGTCGCCTATATCGCCATGCCCATTGGCGGCTTCATGATGCTGGTTCAGCAGATCGCCGCTCTGCTCGAAGCCATACAGCGCAGCCGGACGGGCGGGTCGCCTTTCGCCCTGGCCACCAGTTCCGCGACCTCCGTTTAGAATAGGCCCGTTCCATGATTTTCGCTGGTATCGCTTTCGCGGCGCTTCTTTTCATCGGCATGCCCATCGCCTTCGTGGTCGGCATCGTCTCCATGGGCCTCATGTTCGAGGCCGGCGGCAGCCAGTTCTTGCTGCTGGTTCCCCAGCGCATGTTCGCCGGCCTTAATGTCTTCACCATCATGGCCATCCCCTTCTTCTTTCTGGCCGCCGAGTTGATGTCCGCTTCCAAGGTGATTGAGGACATCATGGATTTCGCCGACGCCCTGGTGGGGCGGCTGCGCGGGGGCATGGCGCATGTGAACATCCTGAACAGCGCCTTCTTCGCCGGCGTGTC
The DNA here is from genome assembly GCF_001650025.1 of Devosia elaeis. Lineage (GTDB taxonomy): Bacteria > Pseudomonadota > Alphaproteobacteria > Rhizobiales > Devosiaceae > Devosia > Devosia elaeis. Next base: position 36,324 of record NZ_LVVY01000126.1, read on the forward strand.
GGGTTCGGCCATTGCCGATATCGCCAGCCTGGGCGCCATCGAGATCCGCGCCATGGAAGCTCATGGCTACGACAAGCGCTTCGCCACCGCGCTCACCGTCGCCTCCTCCTTGGTGGGGGCCATCATTCCGCCCAGCATCATCCTGATGCTCTATGCCTCCATCGCCCAGGTTTCGGTGGCCTCGATCTTCCTGGCCGCCATGGTGCCGGGCTTTCTCATGGTGGCCCTGTTGATGCTGGTCGTCATGCTGTTGGCCCGCAAATACAATTTTCCCCGCCGCGAAACCCGCATTCCGCCGCGCGAATTCGTCGCCATCGGCATGCGCGCGTCGCTGGCGCTGATGATGCCGGTCATCATCATGGGCGGCATTGTCAGCGGCATCTTCACCGCGACCGAAGCCGCGTCCGTGGCGGTGCTCTACGTGCTGATCCTGGGCCTGTTCATCAAGCGCACGCTCAAATGGGGCGACATCGCTCCAGCCCTGCTGCGGGCCGGCGTCATGACCTCGGTGATTTTCATGGTTCTGGCGACTGCTAATGTCTTCGGCTGGTTCATCGGCCTCGAACGGTTGCCGGAAGCCGTCGCCTCCGGCCTCACCGGCATCGCCTCGGATCCGCTGACCCTGCTCTTCCTCATTACCGGCGTGCTGATCGTCGTCGGCATGTTCATGGATGTGGGCGCCGCCCTCATCGTCATGGCGCCGATCCTGGCGCCGGCGGCCATAAGCGCCGGCATCCATCCGATCCATTTCGGCATCGTCATGTCGCTGACGCTGGTCATGGGTCTCAGCACGCCGCCGGTCGGGCCGTGCCTGTTTGCCGCCGCCAGCGTCAGCAAGCTCAAGATCGAGGCCATCAGCCTGGCCATGCTGCCCTTCTATGCCGTGCAGCTGATATTCCTGGCCATCCTGATCCTCGTGCCTGAAATATCTCTCGCCTTGCCGCGCGCCGCCGGCTTCATCAACTGACCCGATCGACGAGGCTAGCGCCATGAAGAAACTGATCAACGATCCCCGGCACCTGGTGCGTGAAGTGCTCGAGGGCCTGGCCGATACCAGTCCCGGCCTGGCGCTGCTCGATACCGAGAACGTGCTGATCCGCTGGGATGACGGTCCGGTAGCCGAAAGGCCCGTCGCCGTTCTGTCCGGCGGTGGCAGCGGCCACGAACCCGGACATGCCGGCTATGTCGGCGCGGGCATGCTGAGCGCCGCCATTGCCGGGGATGTCTTCACCTCCCCCAGCGTGGATGCCGTTCTGGCGGCCATCAAGGCCGTGGCCGGCCCGCGGGGCGCCGTCCTTATCGTCAAGAATTATACCGGCGACCGGCTCAATTTCGGTCTCGCCGCCGAAATGGCCAGCGCCCAGGGCATACCGACCGAAATCGTGGTCGTCGCCGACGACGTCGCCCTGCGCGACATCGTTGCGCCCGAGCGCCGCCGCGGCATTGCCGGCACGGTGTTGGTCCACAAGATCGCCGGCAGTGCCGCTGCTCGTGGCCTGCCGCTGGCCGAAGTCACGGCGCTGGCGCGCAAAGCCGCCGATTCCGTCGGCACGATGGGCGTGGCGCTGGGGGCCTGCACGGTTCCTTCCGTCGGCGCGCCGGGTTTTACCCTGGAGGCGGACGAGATCGAGATCGGCCTGGGCATCCACGGCGAGAAGGGCGTGGAGCGGGCCCCGCTGCAACCGGCCGATGCCCTGGTGGATCGGCTGATCGACACCATTCTCGAAGACAGGAAGCTGGGCGCGGGCCAACGAGTGGCAATTCTCGTGAACGGGCTCGGCAGTACGCCGCCGATCGAATTGACCGTTGTGGCCCGGCGCGCCCTGGCACGCGCCAGGGAATTCGGCCTTCTCGTCGAGCGCCTCTATTGCGGTGTCTATCTCTCCGCGCTCGATATGCCCGGCTGTTCCATCAGCATCCTGCCGCTCACCGATACATTGCTCGCCGCGCTCGATGCGCCCACCGAGGCGCGCGGCTGGAACAGCGATGGGCGTGTTGCGCCGGAACGTCATGTCGTGGCCGCGCCGCAAACGGCCGGCACCGGCATGGATCATCCTCCGGGTCCGCAGGCCGACGCTATTCGGGCGGCGGTCGAGGCGGTCGCCACAGCGCTGATTGCGCATGAACCGACGCTGGCCGATCTCGACAGCCGGGCCGGGGACGGCGATCTCGGGGCAAGCATGGTGCGCGGCGCCGAGGCCATTCGCGCCCTGCCGGACCAGGCCTTCAATACGCCGGCCTCGGCCTGCGCGGCCATCGCCGATGCGCTGCGGCGCGCCATTGCCGGCAGTTCGGGCCCCTTCTATGCCGTGGGCCTGGTCCGGGCCGCTGGCGTGCTTCAGGACAAGGCCGCGGCATCGGGCCAGGACTGGTCGGACGCCTTTACCGCCGCCGTCGAGGCGGTGGAACAATTAGGCGGGGCTCGCGTCGGAAACCGCACCATGGTCGATGCCCTGCGCCCCGCCGCCGAAATTTGGGCGCAAAAACTCGCCGGCGGGGCCGAGCCTTCGGCGGCGTTCGAGGCTGCCGTCACGGCCGCCAGCGATGGGGCGGAGGCAACGGCCGCCATGAAGCCTTCGCTTGGCCGTTCGGCCTATCTCGGCGACCGCGCCTTGGGGGTCAGGGATGGCGGCGCCGTTGCCGTTTCGCTTTGGCTCAAGGCCATTTCGGACCAGCTTTCCGCCAGCTAGGAGCGCGGCTATCCGTTTGATATTTCAGTCTGAAATGGGCGTTTGCAGATAGCCGGCGATGAGCCGTCCGAGTTCCAGGAGCGAGGCCATATGGGTGCGCTCCCAGCCATGGGAGCTGTCGAGGGAGAAGCAGACCAGGCCCACGCGCAGATCCCATCCGGCCTCGATTGCGGCGGCGCTGTCGGAGCGATAGTGGCGGAACGTATCGCGTTCACATGCGATGCCGTCACGTTCACAGACTGTGAGCATTTGGCGTATCATTCTGGCGTCGAACGGACCTTGGCGGTCGCGCATTGCTATCGTCACGGCGCCATCGCGCGAGGTCTGGTTCGGAGCGGTGACCGCGTTGTCGATGGCGAGCAGTTCCTCGACCTCCGGACCGAAGCCGTGGGTGCCCCCGATGCCGATTTCTTCGGCGATGGTGAACATGGCCTGGAACGGTTCGGCCACCTTCACCTTGCCCTCGGCGATTGCCTTCAGCACGGCCAGGAGCGTGGCGCAGCCCGCCTTGTCGTCGAGGTGGCGCGAGACGATGAAGCCGTCGACGATTTCGGGCTGCGCGTCGATGGCGACCATGTCCCCGACGTGAAAGCCGGCGGCGATGAGCGCCTCGCGGTCGGCAAGGATGGCGTCCACGCGGATTTCCAGATTGTCCCAATCGGCGGGTTGGGTGTCGACCTCAATATTGTAGCGATGGCCCGAGGCCTTGAGCGGCAGGATGGTGCCGCGATGTTCGGCATAATCGGAAAAGATGGTGACGCGCGCGCCTTCGGCAAAGCGGGCGGCCCAGGTGCCGGTATTGCGCAGGGCGAGGCGGCCATTGGGCTTGAGCTCGGTGACCATGGCGCCCAGCGTATCGAGATGGGCGGCAAGGGCCCGGCGGGGAGCGCCCTCGCCGACCGCGACGGAGAGAACGCCGCGACGGGTATAGGAGGGCAAATAGCCCAGGTCGCGCAGCCAGGTATCGACGAGCGCTACGGCGCGCTCGGTCATGCCCACGGGGCTCGGCGTTTTGACCAAATCGATGAGGCGGGCGAGCAGATAATCGGCGTCTATCATGCGGTGCGGCGCTTTCGCGTGCGGGCCGGGTGGACTTCCTCGAGGAAGCGGTTCTCGAGCTTGGCCTCGAGACCCAGCATGTGCTGCTCGGCTTCGGCCATGTGCGCGGCAAGGATGGCCGAGGCCGCGGCACTGTCGCGGCGGCGCATGGCGTCGATGAGGTCGCGCTGGTGCCGGATGCCGCTCTGGCGGGAGACCGGTTCGGGCTGGACATAGATGTCCTGGGCGATGGTCAGCTCCTTGAGGAGGCGCTGGAGAAAACGGCACGTGAAGGCCAGGATCGGATTGTCGGAATATTCGGCGACGACGGCGTGGAAATCGAGCTCGGCCATGCGCTGGTTCCAGCGCTCGGTGGCATCGGCCGGCTCGTGGTCGTAGATGCGGATGATGGCTTCCAGGCGCTTGAGACCGGCTTCATCGATATGCGGGGTGGCGCTGGCCGCAAGCTGCGGTTCGAGCACTTTGCGCATCTGGTAGATATTGGCGATCGACAGGTTCTTGGCGAACAGGAAATTGGAGAGCAGGCTCATCGCGCGGCCCTCTGACATCCGCTCGATGAAGGCGCCGCCGCCCGGGCCGGTGCGCACGGAGATGAGGCCCTGGACCTCCAGCGCCTTCAAGGCCTCGCGCACCGTGCCCTTGCTTGCCGCGAATTGGGCGATGAGCTCGCGCTCCTGGGGCAGGCGATCGCCGGGGCCAAGGCTGTGCTCGACGATCATGCGCTTGATGGCATCGACGATTTCGTCGGTGCGCTTGCGGCGGGGCAGGGGGATGCTTTCGCTCATCGTGTCGCACCGAAAGGTCGTGCCATCGCCTCCCTCCCCACTCGGGTAGCGCTTGCGCGCTCCCGAGCGCAGGCTCTTGAGGGGAGGGAGTGAGGGTGGGGGTTCTGGGGTAAGCCCGGAACGCGGTGTTCTTGGAGGCCGCAGAACCCCCACCCCGGCCCTCCCCTCAAGGGGGAGGGGGGGAGGGAGGCGAAAGTATGGTTCTCTATGGATGGAAATCTCATGCGGCATCCGGGGTCAGGCGCGGCGCGCTGGCGATGAGCGACCGTGTGTAATCGTGCTGCGGGGCGGCGAAGAGCTGGGCTGCGGGCCCCATCTCCACCACTTCTCCGAGATACATGACCGCGACGCGATCGGAAATGGCTTCGACAACGGCCAGGTCGTGGCTGATGAACAGATAGGACAGGCCGAGATCGTCCCGCAATTGCTGGAGCAGCAGGAGGACCTGGGCCTGGACGGACACGTCGAGGGCGCTGACCGGTTCGTCGAGGACAAGGATGCTGGCCTCGGCGGCGAGCGCGCGGGCGATGGCGATGCGCTGCGCCTGGCCGCCGGAAAATTCGTGCGGATAGCGCTCGAGCGTATCCATGGGCATCTGGACGGCGTCGATGAGCGCGCGCTTGCGGGCGGCGCGCCGGGATGCGTCATAGCCGCAGAGCAGGCGCAGCGGGACATCGAGGATGTCGCCGATGGTCTTGCGCGGATTGAGCGAGGCCACCGGGTCCTGAAAGACATATTGTATGGTCCGGCCGAAGGCGCGCGTGCCCGCGGCGGCCAGCTCGGGCCAGGGCTTGTCGTCGATCAGCATGGTGCCGGCGGTCGGCGCTTCAAGGCCCACCAGCATGCGCGCCAGGGTGGATTTGCCCGAGCCGCTCTCTCCCACGATGCCCAGCGTTTCCCCGCGTTGCAGATCGAGCGAGATGCCGCGCACCGCGCGCACTTCCGAAGCCTTGCGGCCGAACAGGGAGCGGCCGCCGCCAAAGGTCTTGACCAGATCGCGAATTTGCACGGCATCGTTCATGCGCCGGCCTCCTTGAAGAGCGGGCGGACACGGTCGAGGAAGCCATGGCCTTCGCCGAGTTCCGGCACGCAGGCGATGAGGCGCTTGGTATAATCGTGCTGCGGGTCGCGCAGGATGTCCTGCGTGTCCCCCTGTTCGACGATCTCGCCATGGCGCATGACGGCGACGCGGTCGCAGACCTGGGCGACGACGCCGAAATCGTGGGTGATGAGGAGAAGGGCCAGGCCGCGCTCGCGCCGCAGCGCGTCCAGGAGTTCGAGAATGCGCGCCTGGACGGTGACGTCCAGGGCAGTGGTCGGCTCGTCGGCGATGATGATGTCGGGCTCGTTGGCGAGCGCCATGGCGATGCCGATGCGCTGGCGCTGGCCGCCCGACAATTCGTGCGGATAGGCCGAGGCGCGGCTCGCGGCATCGCGGATGCCGACGCTTTCCATGAGCTCGACGGCCCGGGCATGCGCGGCGGTCTTGCCCATCTTCTGGTGCGCCAGGATGGCCTCGGCGATCTGTTCGCCTACGGCAAAAAGCGGATGCAGCGTGGTCAGCGGGTCCTGGAACACGTAGGCGACGCGAGCGCCGCGCAGGCCGATCAATTCCTGCTCGCGCAGCGACAGCACCTCCTGGCCCTCGATATAGACACCGCCCGCGGTGATGACACCGGGCGGCGAGGCGACGAGGCCCATGAGCGAAAGGGCGGTGACCGATTTGCCCGATCCGCTTTCCCCGATAAGGCCGAGGCATTCGCCCTTGCCCAGGCGGAAGCTGATGTTCCGCACGGCGGGGGTGACGCCGCCGCCATTGTCGAAGCCGGCCGACAGTCCATCGACAACGAGGGCCGGGGCGTCCGCCAGCGTTGGCGCAGGCTTGGTCTTGCGCTCGATCCGGGTGACGGCCATGGGGCGGTCGAGAGCGCCGGAGCGGAGGCGCGGATCGAGCACGTCGCGGATGCCGTCGCCGAGAAGATTGATGCTCATCACCAGCACGAAGATCATGATGCCCGGAATGATCGAGGCGTGAGGGGCGGTGAAGAGCTGGGCCCGCGCCTGGCCGAGCATGGAGCCGAGATCGGAGGTGGGCGGCTGGGCGCCGAGGCCGAGAAAGGACAGGCCGGCGGTTTCGAGGATCATCCAGCCGACGGTGGTCGACATGGTGATGACGATGACCGGCAGCACATTGGGCAGCACTTCGGTGAAGAGGATCGCCGCATGGCTCTTGCCGGACAGACGCGCCGCATCGACGAATTCGCGATTGCGGATCGATACGGTGACCCCGCGAATGTTGCGGGCAAAGAAGGGGATATTGACCAGGGCAATGGCATAGAGCGCATTCAGCAGGCCCGGTCCGAGCGCCGCGACGATGGCGATGGCGAGGAGGATATAGGGAAAGGCCATCAGCATATCGACCAGGCGCATGAGCACGCTGTCGGTGGCGCCGCGGGCATAGCCGGCGACCAGGCCGATCAGCGAGCCGAAAAGCGCCGCCAGCGCGGTGGCGCTGATGCCCACGAGAAGCGAGACCTGCGTGCCCCAGATGAGGCGGGAAAGGATGTCGCGGCCCAGATGGTCGGTGCCGAGGAGGTGACCCTGGCTGAGCGGCGGCAGCAGCCGGTTGGGCTGGTCGGTGAGATCGGGATTGGGGATCGGCAGCACCGGCGCCAGCAGGGCCACGACGACGATGAAGCCGAAGATGAACAGGCCGGCCGCGGCGAGCCGGTTGGCCATCAGCAATTGCATATTGCCGCGGCGCTTGCGCGCGGGGGATGGGGCGGTCACGGGGCTTTCACTCATGCCTTGAGCCTCGGGTCGAGCATGGCCTGGGCGACATCGGCGAGCAGGTTGACCAGCACATAGACGCTGGTGGCAATGAGCACGCCGCCCTGCACCAGCAGGATATCGCGGGTGGACACGGCCTTGACCAGCATCTGTCCCAGACCCGGCCATTGAAAGACGGTTTCGATATAGACGGCACCGCCCAGCACGAAGCCGGCCTGAATGCCGAGCACTGGAATGACGGAAACCAGCGCGGCGCGGAAAGCGTGGCGATAGATGACCGTGTTTTCCGACAGGCCCTTGGCACGGGCGGTGCGAATGAAATCCTGCCGCAGTACTTCGAGCATGGCGGCGCGGGTGAGGCGCGCCACCACGCCCGTGGCGACGATGGCCAGGGTCGAGGCGGGCAGGACCAGATGGCGCAACAGATCGGGCAGGTCGCCACCGCCATAGACAGCATACATGCCCGAGGCCGGCAGCAGGCGCCATTGCACCGCGAAGAACAGGATGAAGACCAGGCCAAGGAAGAAGGCCGGCATGGAAATGCCGATCAGCACGAAGAAGGTGACGATGCGGTCGGTCCAGCCGAACTGGCGCACGGCCGAGACGATGCCGGCGAGAATGCCGAGCACCGAGCAGAGAACGAGCGCGGCGCCGGCGAGAATGAGCGTGGCGCCGAAGCGCTCGATCACTTCGTCGAGGACGGGCCGATTGAGCACATAGGAGCGGCCGAAATCCCCCTGGAGGAGATTGGCGATCCAGATGAAATATTGCTCGGGCCAGGAGCGGTCGAGCCCCAGGGCGCGGTTGATGCGCGCGACATTGTCCGGCGTGGCATAGGAACCGAGCAGCGCCTGGGCCGGGTCGCCGGGGATGAGCTTCATCACCAGGAAGACGATGATGGAGAGGCCGAGAATGACCGGAATCGCGGCGAGGAGGCGTTTGGCAATATAGGTGGGCATGGCGCCTCCTGAACTGCGTATCGGCCGGCATCCCCCTCACCCGTCTCGGCCTTCGGCCGATCCACCCTCTCCCCGAGGGGGAGAGGAATAAGAGGCGAGCGCCGAACCGTTCTTCTCTCCCTCGGGGAGAAGGTGGCGCGTAGCGCCGGATGAGGGGGTGCCCCCATCCGGTACAAATTTACGGCTTCGTCACATCCCGCAGCACCAGCGAGAAGTCCGGCTGCAATTCGAAGTCACCCACCGCGCTGGTGACCACCGCATTCTGCTTCCAATTGGCGACGAAGAGCCAGGGGGCGTCCTCGTGGGTGATGGCCTGCACCTGCTTGTAGAGGTCGCCGCGCTCTTCCGGATCGGTGGAGAGGCGGGCCTGGTCGAGCAATTCATCCACTTCCGGATTGGAATAATAGGACGAGTTGAACCCGCCCTCGGCCGGGAAGGCGGCACTGCGCAGGGTGAGGAAGGGCAGGGTGTCCGGATCGGTGGTCATCCAGGCCATTTCGGCCATGTCCGCCTTGCCTTCGAGGCCCGGATTGACCTCGGAGAGGAACGTGTTCCACTCATAGGTCTGGATCTCGACATCGAGCCCGACCGCTGCCAGGTCGGCCTGGATGGCGGTGCCCATCGGCACCGGATCGAGCATGCCCGATCCGCCTTCGGTGACGAGGAAAGTCAGGCTCGCGCCTTCCGCCCCGGCTTCGGCGAGGAGTGCCCTGGCCTTTTCCGGATCATAGGGATAGGGCGCGACGTCCTCGTTATAGGCCCAGTTGAAGGCCGGCGGGATCGGGCCGGCGGAGACTTCGGCCGTGCCTTGCAGCACGTCGTTGACGAGGCTTTCCTTGTTGACCGCGTAATTGACCGCCTGGCGCACGCGCACATCGGCGAAGGGGCCCTCCTTGGCGTTGAGCATGACATACCAGACATGGGGCCCCACCGCCTCGACCACCTGGTAATTGGCGTCATTGGCGAACTGGGCGACATTGTCGGGCGGCGTCTCGAGCAGCACGTCGATGCCGCCGGAGAGCATTTCGGCGACGCGGGTATTGGCGTCGGTGATGGGGCGGAAGATCACCGCTTCGAGCGCCGGCGCGCCGTCCCAGTAGGCGTCGTTGCGCGAGGCGACCACGCTGGTATTGGACCGCCATTCCTCGAACTTGAACGGGCCGGTGCCCACGGGATTGCGGCCATAATCGGCGCCATATTGCTCGACGGCGGCGGGCGAAACGATGAGGCCCGTCGGCGAGGCCAGGTTCGACATGAGCGGCGCGAAGGGCTCGTTGAGCGTGAACTTGACCGTCAGGTCATCGACCACCTCGACGCTGTCGACCGAGGAGAAGAAGAAGGCCAGGGGGAAGGGGCCGGTCGAGGCCTGCGGATGGCTTTCATCCAGCATGCGGTCGAAGTTGAACTTGACCGCTTCGGCATTGAACGGCGTGCCGTCGTGGAAGCTGACGCCTTCACGCAGATTGAAGACATATTCGAGGCCATCCTCGGAAATGGTCCAGTCGGTGGCGAGCGCCGGCTCGATCTCCAGCGTGCCGGGGGCGTTGCGCACCAGGCCGTCATAGATGTTGACGGCGATGCGGAAATCGTTGGCCGCGGTCGAGACATGCGGATCGAGCGATGCCGGCTCGGCGATCTGGCCGACCACGAGCACATTGGGCGGCGTCTGGGCGTATGCCGGCGACGCCACGCTCAGGGCAGTGGCGGCCAGGAGCAGCGACGCGGCGCCTTTCCATGTACGGATCATTGTAAAACCTCTCCTTGCGTTCCCTCGCCCTTGCCGCGCAATTGCGCCGTCCGGCAGAGCTTGATGAATTTATCATCATAAATTTGCGCGCTGTCAATTTATGATGATAAATGATCGTCGATCTGGAGAGTTGAATGACCTTTTCCATAATTGCTCGCGATTTCGTCACTGGCGCTTTTGGCGTGGCTACGGCAACGGCCGGGCCCATGGTGGGGGCGCTGGTGCCGCATACGAGGCAAGGGTTCGGCGCGGCCGCGACCCAGGCCATGACCAATCCCTATCTGGCGCTCGACGCGCTTTCCGTTCTCGGCGAGATGAGCGCGGCGGAGGCCTTGCGCATGGCGCTGGCGCAGGACGACAAGGCGGAGCTGCGTCAGGTCATCATTGTCGACCGCAACGGTTCGGCAGAGGGCTGGACCGGCGGCCAATGCATCGGATTTGCCGGTCATCTCCTCGACAAGGGTGTGGCCGTCGCCGGCAACATGCTCACCGGCGCATCGGTGCTGGCGGAGATGATGGCCCATTATCACCGGCATCGCGGCACATCGAGCTTCGCCGCGGCCTTGCTTGCGGCGCTCCAGGCCGGCGCGGCCGCCGGCGGCGACAGCCGAGGACTGGGCTCGGCCGCTCTCCGCGTTCACGACATCCAGGCCTTTCCCGAACTCGATCTCCGGATCGACCATTCGGACCGCCCCCTCGAAGCCCTGGCCGACCTGCTGAAACGCGCCACCACCGGCCCCTATCACGACTTCTTCGCCGCGGTACCGCGGCGCTGATAGGCAGCGATCGCTCCGGCGATCAGGGATGTCAGTAATCTGGGATTTTTGGAGCGGGTGAAGGGAATCGAACCCTCGTCGTAAGCTTGGGAAGCTTCTGCTCTACCATTGAGCTACACCCGCCCGGATCGGCCCGGTCGATGGGAAACCGTGGCGATCGGATCGCGCCGATCAATGCTGGAAATCGGCGGAGGCGTCAAGGTGCCTCCCGTACCCATCCCGTCGTCATGGCGGAAATTGGGACGGGGCTGGGGAGCTCAGCCCGTGAAGGGCTTGAAATGCTTGGAGAGCTTCAGCGTCTGGGCCTGGTAGTTCGAGCCGAAGGCCGAGCCATAGAGGCGATCGGGCTTTTCGGCCAGTTCCTCATAGATCAGCCGTCCGATGATCTGGCCGTGTCCGAGCAGGAACGGCACTTCGCGGCTGCGCACTTCCAGCACGGCGCGGCTGCCCGTGCCGCCCGCCGCCGAATGGCCGAAGCCGGGGTCGAAGAAACCGGCATAATGGACGCGGAATTCGCCCACCAGCGGATCGAAGGGCACCATTTCGGCGGCATGGGTCGGCGGCACATGCACCGCTTCCAGGCTCACCAGGATGTAGAATTCGTCGGGGTCCAGGATCAGTTCGCTCCGGCCCCGCGCATAAAGCGGCTCCCAGAAATCCAGCACGTCGAGCGCCGCCTTCCTGTCGACATCGACCACCGCCGTATGGCGCTTGGAGCGGAAGCCGATCAGCCCGTCGCGGCCCTGGCCCATAAGATCGATGGACAGCGCCACGCCATTGTCCACCGGCTGGTCGCCGCCGATCACCAGGGTGTCGGTTTCGTGCAGGCGCTGATGCGCGGCCACCGAAAGCCGGCTGTCCCCGCAGCGGAACCGCATCTGGCTGAGGCGCGAGCCGGTCCGGACCAGCACCGGAAAGGTGCGCGGGCTGATTTCGAGATAGAGCGGGCCCTTATAGCCGGGGGGCAATTGGTCGAAGCCGCGCGCCCGGTCGCCGATCACGCGGGTGAAGACGTCCAGCCGCCCGGTGGAACTCTTCGGATTGGCCGAGGCGCTGACGCCCTCGGGCAGGTCCAGGCTTTCTTCCAGCGGCACCAGATAGACGCAGCCGCGCTCCAGCACCGCGCCCCTGGACAGGTCGATCTCGTGCAGCTTCAGCGCCTCGATGCGTTCGGCCACCGAATGGCCGGGTCCGGGCAGGAAGCTCGAGCGCACGCGGAACGCGGTCTTGCCCAGCCGCAGGTCGAGGCTGGCCGGCTGCACCTGGTCGGGGTCGAAGGGCCGGGCCGCCTGGATGGCGCCCTCCGCGTGCAGCTTTTCGATGAGCCGCGCCGTAAAGACGCCCCTGGGCCAGGTGTCCGTCATGTCCCGACTTGTCCTTGCTCGTCATGGCCGGGCTGGTCCCGGCGATCCATCTTTCCCTTGTGCCAAGTCTGGATTGCCCGGACAAGCGCGGCAATGCCGATCGGGCCGGGCTTGACCGGCTTCTCCCCAGGAAGGGAACAATTGACGCCAGCGGCCAATTGCCTTTACATCACGGCCCAGTGGTGATTTGGCCGGTCGCTTGCAGCCACTTAAAACAAATCGCTAAAGACCGTTGTGGAGCCGGCCGCCAGAGCGAGCCGGTTTTTTTGTTTGAGAGCGCCGACATGTCGAAAGAGCACAATCCCCTCCGCGATCCCAGAAAGCTCTCGGCGGCGACCCGAATGGTCCATGGCGGCGGCAAGAGGTCCGAATTCCACGAGACCAGCGAGGCGCTCTTCCTCAATTCGGGCTATTCCTATCCAAGCTCCGAACATGCCGAGCTCTTGTTCCAGAACAAGATTCCGGGCGGCCACAATTATTCCCGCTTCGCCAATCCATCCGTCGACATGTTCGAGGATCGCATGGCGCTGCTCGAAGGCGCCGAGGCCGGCAAGGCCTTTGCCTCGGGCATGGCGGCGGTCACCAATGCCGTGATGAGCCAGGTGCGGGCAGGGGACCACATCGTCGCCGCCCAGGCGCTGTTCGGCGGCTGTCGCTATGTCGTGGAAGATTTCGCGCCCCGCTTCGGCGTCGCCTCCACTCTGGTCGATGGCCGCGATCCGGAAAATTTCGCCCGCGCCATGCAGCCCAATACCAAGGTGGTGTTCATCGAGACGCCAACCAATCCGACGCTGGAACTGGTCGATATCAAGGCCGTCGCCGAGATCGCCCATGCCCATGGCGCCAGGCTCATCGTCGACAATGTCTTTTCCACCGCCCTCTACCAGAAGCCGCTGGAACTGGGCGCCGATCTCGTCACCTATTCGGCCACCAAGCATATCGATGGCCAGGGCCGGGTCCTGGGCGGCATCGTGCTGGGTTCGTCCGAATTGATCGAGGGCGACATCCACACCTTCCTGCGCCAGACCGGCGCCACGCTCAGCGCCTTCAATGCCTGGCTGCTGCTCAAGGGGCTCGAAACCTATGCCCTGCGCGTCGAGCGCATGACCGACAGCGCCGAAAAGGTGGCGGCGGCGCTGGCCAGCCACCCCAAGGTGGAGCGCGTCATCTATCCGCATCATTCCAGCCACCCGCAATATGACCTGGCCAGGCGGCAGATGACGCGCGGCTCGACCCTCCTGGCCATCGACGTCAAGGGCGGCCAGCAAGGCGCCTTCGCGCTGTCGGACAATCTGGCGGTGATCCTGATTTCCAACAATCTGGGCGACGCCAAATCCCTCATCACCCATCCGCGCACCACCACCCATGCCCGCCTCACCGAAGAGGTGCGCCTCGAAACCGGCGTCACCCCGGGCCTGCTCCGGCTCTCGGTGGGCCTCGAAGACCCTGACGATCTCATTGCCGACCTGATGTATGGGCTGGATCAGGTTTAGGGGGATGCAGCGGCCATGAAGACGCTGTTTCGCATAGGGCCGGCCCCCCACCCCATCCCTCCCCGCAAGGGGGAGGGTGCCGGGCCGGCGTTTCCGACGAGATGGCGCCACGCACGCGATGCGGCACCTCCCCCCTTGCGGGGGAGGTTGGGAGGGGGGGCTGGCTGGCTGGGCCTTGTCAGTGGTGTTCTTGCCCTGCTGCTCCTCGCCATTCCCGCTCTCGCCCAGCCCATCCCCTATCATGCCGATCCCGATGCCCGCGAGATTCTGCCCAATCTCCAGCCCGTGCCGGCCATTCGCTTTCTCACCACGGCCGATTTCCCGCCCTTCAATTTCCGCGACACCAATGGCGAGCTGATCGGGTTCAATATCGATCTGGCGCGGCGCATCTGCATCGAGGTCAATGTCGCCTGCACCATCCAGGCCTGGCCCTGGGACCAGGCCGCCAATGCGCTTGCGGACAGCCAGGGCGATGCGCTGATCGCCGGCCTCGCCATGAGTCCGGAAAACGGGGAGAGCTTCGATTTCTCCGCAATCTATCTGGCACTGCCTGGCCGCTTCGTCACCCGCGCCGCCGCCATCGACGGCTTCCGGCCCGAGGCGGCCGGCCGCGTTGCCGTGCGCGCCGGCAGCGCCCATGAGGATTTTCTCGCCCGCTACCTGCCCGGCCTGGAGCGCGTCGGGTTCGAGGATGAACTGGCGGCGCTCGAAGCCATGCGCACCGGCAGCGTCGATGCCTTTTTCGGCGATGCCATGCGGGCCGCCTTTTGGCTTAACGACAATCTGGCCTGCTGTGGCTTTGCCGGCGAAGCCTATTTCCGCCCGCGTCTCTTCGGCGAAGGCCTCGCCATCGCCGTGCCCGCCGGGAACGATCCGGTGCGCCACGCCATCGACTGGGCCCTGGTCCGCCTCAAGGCCAATGGTACATTGGACGAGCTTTACCTCCGCTGGTTCCCGGTGGGGTTTTATTAGCTTCTCCCCCAATCCGGGGGTGGGGATGGTTCAATTACCCACTGATGGCCCCTCCTCTTAAGGGTGAGCAAAGCAAAAGAGTCGTGATTCCAGCTCAAAGTGGACTGCTTTAAGGGCATCTAACCCAATCCGGATCGTCACCCTCGGGCCTGACCCGAGGGTTCTTCGTTTTTGGGTCTATCGCAAACGGCCTCGGGTCGAGCAACCGTGGATGGTTAGGCGAATGCCT
>NZ_LVVY01000127.1 GCF_001650025.1 Devosia elaeis
CTCGGGCCTGACCCGAGGGTTCTTTGTTTTTGGGTGTATGGAAACGCCCTCGGGTCGATCCGGGGATGGCGCGGTTCAGTTATCTAGTCCCGCTCGGCCAGAACCTTCCGGAAAAACACCACCCGCTGGGTTTCCTCGAAGCCCAGCGCGCGATGCATGTCGAGGCTGGCGAAATTGTCCGGGGCCGCGTCGGAGGCGAATTCGATGCAGCCCTGTTCGCGTCCCCAGGCCTCGACGGCGGCCACCAGGGCCCGCGCCACGCCCTGGCCCCGGGCCTCCGGCATCACGAAAATCCCTTCGAGAAACGCCACCGGCGAGGTCTTGCAGCCATTGACATAATCGCGTCGCAGGGCCGCCTCGGCAAAGCCCAGCGCCTTTCCTTCCGCGTCCCGCGCGATGAGATTGATCGTCTCCCCCGCATCCTGCAGCAAGTCCGCGACATCGGCGGCATGCGCCGTTTCCCCGCCTTTCGGCCAGAGCGCGGTGCGCATGGCGGTCCAGTCCGCCGCGTCCGCCGCCGTCGCAGGAGCAATGTTCACTGGCTTGCCCAGATGATCCGCGCCACCCATTCCACCTCCACCAGATCCAGGATGCGCGGCTCATAGGCCGGGTTCAGCGAATGCAACTCGATCTGCCTGGCGCTCTGCCGGGCCAGGATCTTGGCCATGACCTCCCCGTCGCGCGTCTTGACCACCACCCGGTCGCCGCGCCGCACCTGTTCAGTGGGCGAGACCACGATACGGTCGCCCTCGCGATAGAGCGGCTCCATGCTGTCCCCGGTCACTTCCAGCGCATAGATGCCATTGTCCTGGGGGGTGGGCAATTCCACCTCGTCCCAGCCCTGGCCGACCGGAAAGCCCGCGCTGTCGAAAAAGCCGCCCGCGCCTGCCTGGGCCAGGCCCAGCAGCGGCACGGTGCGCTGGCTGGGTTCGGCAAAGCCTCCCGCCTGGAGGAAAGCGCCGGTGCCCGCCAGGAACGTATCGAAGCTCTCGCCCGTGGCGTCGAGGACCTTGGCGATGCTTTCCGTGGAGGGCCAGCGCTCGCGCCCGTCCTTGCTCACCCGCTTGGAGATGTTGAAGGCGGTGGCGTCCAGGCCCGCCAGCCGGGCCAGCGCCGATACCGAATGGCCATGCCGGCGCGCCAATGCGTCGATGCCATCCCATATGGCCCTGTGTGAAAGCATTTTGCGACCGTGGCGAGGAAAGTTGTCTTGTGTCCGGAATTCAGTCCTAACGTATTCTCCACGGTCCACC
>NZ_LVVY01000128.1 GCF_001650025.1 Devosia elaeis
CAACCCCATCTCCATCCGGCTGATGGGGGGAGGATAAGGGAGGTTGTGGGGGTGGGGATAAGTTTCGGTTTTTTGTGGGTTCGGCGCCTGTGGCGACATCCCCCTCATCCGGCCCTGACGGGCCACCTTCTCCCCCAGGGGGAGAAGAATGGACCGGCGCAAGCCCTTATTCCTCTCCCTCTCGGGGAGAGGGTGGATCGGGCGCAGCCCGAGACGGGTGAGGGGGACGGGCGGCAGGGTGTTTGTTTTCTAGCGCCGGTGTGTGGGAGCACCCCCTCCCAGCTCCGCTAGGCCTTCGGCCAAGCTGCGCTACCTCCCCCATCAAGGGGGAGGTGGGGGTGCGGTGTTTGGGACGGCGCCCCGCCATTCGCGCGTAGCGCTCATGGCCTTCTCGCCTCAAATCTCTCCACTGGAGAGATTTGCCCTTCGGGACGGCTCGAAGCCCATCAAGGGGGAGGTGGGGTGCGGTGTTTGGGATAGCTCCCTGCCATGAGGTGGAGCCGGTGTTTGCCACGGGATCCCGCCACCCACCGCTCGTCACCCTCGGGCTTGACCCGAGGGCGTTTACAGGGTCGGCAGCTACAGGAACTTTATCCCGATCTCGCCGTCGCGTTGCCAGGCGATTTCGCAGTCGAAGCGGCGGCCGTCGTCGAGGGCGAGGACGAATTGCCGGGGGATGCCGATCAGGCTGGCGATCGACAGCTTGGCTCCGGTGGCGGACAGGTTGCGGATGGTGCAGTCGAAGGTGGAAAAGCCGTCATTGAAGACGATCTTTCCGCCCTTGAGGGTGCGGTGGCGTTGGGCGCTGCGATGGTCCTCGGACATCGGGGCCTTCCGTCAGGTCAGGGCAGGGCGGCGAAGCCTTCGCCGAAACCGTCCAGCGAAACGGGAATGCCGATGCCCTCTTCGGGGGTCTTGAAGACGATGAAGAAGGCGGTTTCGCCATTGGAGAGCGTTTCGACGAGCGCGTCGTCCATCACCACTTCGGCGATGCAGCCATTGGGCAGGCAGCGCACGAAGGGAACCCAGCCCAGATCGGTATCGTCGACGGTGAGGCCGAGGCCGGGAATGAGGCTGCCATCGGGACCGTCGCGCACCAGCAGCACGCCGAGCGGGGCGAGAATGCGCAAGAGCCGCGCCTGCCGGTCGGCGGTGCGCAGCATGATGACCGAGAGGCCCACATTGGGCTGATCTTCCGCCAACACGTTCTGGATGATGGCGCATTGCTCGAAGCTGGCGCCCGGCGGGGTCTCGCAACTCATCTGCCAGTCGCCATATTCGCCCCGGATCGTGCCCTGCGCCGCGGCCGGCATGGCCGCCAGGCCCGCGGCGATCGTGCCCAGAACGAGTGTACCCAGCATGCCCAGCCGCTTTGCCCAGATCATCACTCTATCACTTCTCCTGCCGAATCGGCGCCGTGTTCTTGGGTTGGAACTGTTTCCGATACAGGCCCCAACCTGTCAACCAAACCCCGGAATTCCGGCACGTTTTCGGGGAAAAGTGCGGCGCAGATGAGGCGATGCGGCGCTTTCGTGGCTGCAATTTGCCGCAGCGCAGGGGCACAAGGCCGCAATAGACTCGGCCTGTGCAATGTGATTTAGGTCAGCACGAGTATTGCGCTCCGAAGTTGAGTCGGGGCGGCGTTAGCTATGCCGCAAAAAGCCCCTCCATCTCGCTCGGTGCAAGCCGCCAGAACATGTCGATAGGGGGTATATGGTGACCGGGCAGTTCTTTAGAAAGATGGGCGCCGCTGCGGCGGCCGCACTGGCACTGATGCCGGCTCTCGCCTTTGCGCAGCAGAGCAGCGCCGGGCATCCCGAGCCGGGCCAGTTTCATCTGCAGCCCTCCGTGACGCCGATCATGGATTCCATCGTGGCCTTCCACGACGGCATCCTGATGTGGTCCATTTCGCTCATCGTGCTGCTCGTCCTGGCGCTGCTGGTCATCGTCATGGTGCGGTTCAACGCCAAGGCCAATCCGGTGCCGGCGCGCTTCACCCACAACACGCTGGTCGAAGTGATCTGGACCGTGGTGCCCATCCTGGCTCTGGTGGTCATCGCCATTCCCTCCTTCGGCGTGCTCTCGGACCAGATGACCATGCCTGACGGCGAGCGGAAATATCTGGGCGCCAATGTCTTCTCCATGGGTGAAGTCGATGTTCCCGCCCCCGCCCTGACGGTCAAGGCCTCGGGTGAGCAATGGTACTGGAACTACGAATATGTGGATCAGGGCGTGGCCTTCGATTCCAACATGCTCAACGAAGACGAGATCGCCGCGCTCAAGCCCGGCCAGCCGCGTCTTCTCGCCGTGAACAACGAACTCGTCGTTCCGGTGAACACCACCGTGCGCATGCAGATCACGGCCAGCCCGTCCGGCGTGATCCACGCCTTCGCCGTGCCCTCCTTCGGCATCAAGGTCGACGCCGTGCCCGGCCGCCTCAATGAAACCTGGTTCAATGCCCGCGAGACCGGCATGTATTACGGCCAGTGCTCCGAGCTCTGCGGCAAGGATCACGCCTTCATGCCGATCGGCGTGCGCGTGGTGACCGAGCCGGAATTCGAGGCTTTCATCACGGCCTTCGAGGAAAGCCGCGATTACGCGACCGCTGTCGCGACGCTGCCGGCGCTGTAAGACAAGGGTAAGGGGAAAAGATTATGGCAAACACTGCAAACCTCGAAGCCCACGCGACCGGGCATGCCGGACATGACCACCACACGCCCACGGGCTGGCGGCGCTGGGTCTATTCGACCAATCACAAGGACATCGGGATCATGTACCTGGTGTTCTCCATCGTCGCCGGCGTGATCGGCGGCCTGCTCTCGGGCCTGATGCGCCTGGAGCTGCAGGAGCCGGGCATCCAGATCTTCCACGGCCTGGCGGCCATGGCCTATGGCCTGGAAGGCGATGCCGCGCTCGATGGCGGCAAGCACATGTTCAACGTCTTCGTCTCCGCCCATGCCCTGATCATGGTGTTCTTCACCGTGATGCCGGCGACCATGGGCGGCTTCGCCAACTATTTCGCCCCGCTGATGATCGGCGCGCCCGACACGGCCTTCCCGCGCATCAACAACATCGCCTTCTGGCTGCTGCCGCCGGCGCTGCTGCTGACCATTCTCTCGATGTTCTTCGAGGGTCCGGCCGGCGCGCTGGGCTTTGGCGGCGGCTGGACGGCCTATCCGCCGCTCTCCACCTCCGGTCATCCGGGACCCGCGACCGATTTCGTGATCTTCTCGCTGCACGTTGCCGGCGTGAGCTCGATCCTGGGCGCCATCAACCTGATCACCACCATCCTCAACATGCGCGCCCCGGGCATGACGCTGCACAAGATGCCGCTCTTCGCCTGGTCCGTGCTGGTCACCGCCTTCCTGCTGCTGCTGGCCCTGCCGGTGCTGGCCGGCGCCATCACCATGATGCTGACCGACCGCAATTTCGGCACGACCTTCTTCGCGCCTGAAGGCGGCGGCGATCCGGTGCTCTACCAGCACCTGTTCTGGTTCTTCGGCCATCCCGAAGTGTACATCATGATCCTGCCGGGCTTCGGCATCATCTCCCACATCGTGGCCACCTTCAGCCGCAAGCCGGTCTTCGGCTACATGGCCATGGCCTATGCCATGGTGGCCATCGGCTTCGTCGGCTTCGTCGTGTGGGCGCACCACATGTACACGACCGGCCTCAGCCTCGACGTGCAGCGCTATTTCGTGGCCGCCACCATGGTCATCGCGGTGCCGACGGGGGTGAAGATCTTCTCCTGGATCGCCACCATGTGGGGCGGCTCGATCACCTTCCGCGTTCCCATGCTCTGGGCGATCGGCTTCATCTTCCTGTTCACCGTCGGCGGCGTGACCGGCGTGGTGCTGGCCAATGCCGGCGCCGACCGCGCCCTGCACGACACCTATTACGTGGTGGCGCACTTCCACTACGTGCTCTCGCTGGGCGCCGTGTTCTCGATCTTCGCGGGCTGGTATTACTGGTTCCCGAAAATGTTCGGCTACATGTACAACGAGTTCCTGGGCAAGCTGCATTTCTGGGTCATGTTCATCGGTGTGAACCTGATCTTCTTCCCGCAGCACTTCCTGGGCCTGGCCGGCATGCCGCGCCGCTACGTGGACTATCCGGACGCCTTCGCGCTCTGGAACCGCGTGTCCTCGATCGGCTACTACATCACCTTCGTTGCGATGATCATCTTCTTCTACGCGACCTGGGAAGCGGTGCGGAAGAAGCGCCTGGCCGGTGACAATCCCTGGGGCGACGGCGCGACGACGCTGGAATGGACGCTGAGCTCCCCGCCGCCGTTCCACCAGTTCTCGACCCTGCCCAAGATCGAGTCCCGGGACGCACACTAACCCATCGGGCAAACAAGCGGATCGCGCCCCGGCGCGGTTCGCTTCATGAAGGAAAGAGCATTGGCCTATATCGAAGACAGGGCAGACATTGCCGCCATGACCGGCGGGGCACGCGTGGAGGATTACCTCGCGCTGCTCAAGCCGCGTGTCATGTCGCTGGTCGTGTTCACCGCCTTCGTGGGCATGCTGGTCGCGCCCGCCGCGATCAATCCGGTCATCGGCTTCATCGCCATCGCCTGCATCGCCATCGGGGCAGGGGCCTCGGGCGCGCTCAACATGTGGTATGACGCCGATATCGACGCGGTGATGAGCCGCACGCAGAACCGCCCGATTCCGGCCGGGCGGATGACGCCGGGCGAGGCGCTGACCTTCGGGCTGGTGCTCTCGGTCTTTTCGGTGACGCTGCTGGGCCTGGCGACCAATTGGGTGGCCGGGGGCTTCCTGGCCTTCACCATCTTCTTCTATGCCGTCGTCTATACGATGTGGCTCAAGCGCTCGACGCCGCAGAACATCGTCATCGGCGGCGCGGCCGGGGCCTTTCCGCCCATGGTGGGCTGGGCTGCCGTCACCGGCACGCTGAGCTGGGAGAGCTTCGCGCTCTTCCTCATCATCTTCCTGTGGACGCCGCCGCATTTCTGGGCGCTGGCGCTCTACAAGCAGGGCGATTACGGCGCCGCCGGCGTGCCGATGATGCCCAATGTGGCGGGCGAAGCCTCCACCAAGTGGCAGATCTTCGTCTATGCGCTGGTGCTGGCTGCCGCGAGCCTGCTGCCGGTCTGGTTCGGCTTTTCCGGCTGGATCTATGGCGCGGTGGCGCTGGTGACCGGGCTCAGCTTCGTCTGGCTGTCGCTGCGCCTGCTGCGCGCGCCCGACGGGACGGCGATGAAACGCCATGCCCGCACCCTGTTCACCTATTCGCTGAGCTATCTCTTCGTGCTGTTCCTGGCACTGCTCACCGACAATTTTGCCCTCAGGCTGGGAGTGATCTGACATGGCCACCCAGACCGGCGCGCATCTCGCGCCCAACCAAATGACGCCCGAACAGGATGTCGCCTTCCGCAAGCAGCGCCGCCGCCGCTCGCTGGCGCTGGCCGCCGCGCTGGCCCTTTTCGCGCTGACCTTCTATGTGCTGACCATCGTCAAGATGGGTCCGGCCCTGTTCGATCGGGCGCTGTGATGGCCGACGCAACCGCTCCCTTCCGTCCCGACAGCTCCGGCGGCCGCAACAAGCGGGTCGGCCTGACCCTGGCCGGCGTCGCGGTGGCCATGGTGGGCCTCGCCTTTGCTTCGGTGCCGCTCTACCAGCTTTTCTGCCAGGTCACCGGCTTCGGCGGCACCCCGCAGGTGGCTGCGGAAAATCCCAAGGGCGTCATCGCGCGCGAGATGAAGGTGCGCTTCGACGTCAATGTCGAGCGGGCCTTGCCCTGGACCGTCAAGGCGGCCGCCCCGGTCACCGACCGGATCGGCACCGTGGACACGGTCAATTACATCGCGACCAACAATTCCGATAAGCCCATTACCGGCCAGGCCATCTTCAATGTGGTGCCCGACAAGGCCGGGGTCTATTTCAACAAGATCGAGTGCTTCTGCTTCACCGAGCAGACGCTCCAGCCGGGCGAAACGGTGGAAATGCCCATCGTCTTCTTCGTCGATCCCGACCTGGACGACAATCACGAGCTCGCAACGATCAAAGAGATCACGCTCTCTTATACCTTCTACGCTTCAGACAGTGAGGGAAGCTGAACATGGCCGCCTTAGAAAAGAACCATGACTACCACATGGTCGAACCGAGCCCCTGGCCGTTCGTCATGTCGGTCGCCGTCTTCGTGATGATGATCGGCGCCATTGCCTGGATGCAGGACTGGACCCCTTGGGTCTTCTTCATCGGCCTGGCCGGCGTGCTCTACACCATGTATGCCTGGTGGTCGGACGTGGTGCGCGAGGCCAATAACGGCGTCGATCACACCCCCGTCGTGCAGATGCATCACCGCTACGGCATGATGCTGTTCATCGCCTCCGAAGTCATGCTCTTCGTGGCCTTCTTCTGGGCCTATTTCGACGGCTTCTTCCGCTTCGACGACATCGAGCAATATGCGCGCGTCGCCGCCACCGGCGGGCATTGGCCGCCGAGCGGCGTCGAAGTCTTCGATCCGTTCCACCTGCCGCTGTTCAACACGCTGATCCTCCTGACCTCGGGCACCACCGTCACCTGGGCGCACCATGCGCTCCTGGAAAACGACCGTCAGGGCCTGCGCTGGGGCCTGGCGCTGACCGTGGCGCTCGGCGTGCTGTTCTCCTTCGTGCAGGCGCTCGAATATAGCCATGCCGGCTTCTCCTTCACCGGCAACATGTATGGCTCGACCTTCGTGGCCGCGACCGGCCTGCATGGTTTCCACGTGCTGGTCGGCACCATCTTCCTGGCCGTCTGCCTGATCCGCGCCGAGCGCGGCGACTTCACCCCCGAGCGCCACCTGGGCTTCGAATTCGCCGCCTGGTACTGGCATTTCGTGGACGTGGTCTGGCTGTTCCTCTTCGCCTCCATCTATGTATGGGGCGCCTGGGGCGTGGCGCTGAGCCACTGACCGGCACGGACAAGGGATTGGAGGGCGCGGCATGGCTGCGCCCTTTTTCTTTGGAGAACGGAATTGACCCAGCCAAGCCCGATCCTCTCCGGCCTGAGATGCCGCTGTCCCCGCTGCGGCCGGGGCCGGCTGTTCCGGAGCTATCTCAAGCTCGCGCCGGCTTGCTCCGCCTGCAATCTCGATTACGGCTTTGCCGATAGCGGCGACGGCCCCGCCGTCTTCGTCATCTTCGCGGTCGCGCCGCTGATCGTCATCCTGGCGCTCATCGTCGATGCGACATTCACCATTCAGCCCTGGATGCATCTGGTGCTGTGGATTCCGGCCACGATCCTGTTGTGTCTCGGCCTGCTGCCGCCCTTCAAGGGCGTGCTGATCAACCTGCAATATCGGCATGATGCCAGGGAGGGGCGGCCATGACGGCAAGCAAGAAGCTGCGCTGGACCGATTGGCTGTTCACGGCCTTGATGCTGGTCCTGGCGGGCACCTGCCTGTTTCTGGGGCAATGGCAGATGCAGCGGCTGGGCGAGAAGGAAGCGCTGATCGCCGCAGTCGATGCGCGGCTCGACGCCGAGCCGGTCCCCGTTCCGCCAGCGGGCGAATGGAATGGGCTCGACATGGACGCCTGGAATTTCCAGCCGGTCAGCCTGGCGGGCACCTATCGCTATACGCAGACGCTCACTGTCTTCACCTCGCTTGCCGATGCCCGTGGCCGCTATTCCGGCCCCGGCTATTGGGTCGTCACCCCGTTCGAGCTCGCCGCCGGCGGCACCGTCTTCGTCAATCGCGGCTTCATCCCCGAGCAATACCAGGAAGCGGCGGTGATGGGCGACCTGCATGGGGACGATCCGGGCATTGTCACGATAATCGGGCTCTTCCGCCCCGGCGAAGAGCCGGGCTTCATGGTGCCCGAGCCCAATATGTCGGCCCGCATCGAATGGGTGCGCAATCCCGAGCGCATGGCGGCCATGGTCGATCCGGCCCTGGCCCCGGTCGCGCCCTTCTATGTCGATCTGCTGGCCGGGGCGCCGGGCGACCTGCCGCAGGGCGGGGAAACGGTCGTGAGCTTCCCCAACAATCATTTCGGCTATGCGCTCACCTGGTACGGCTTCGCAATCGTCGCCGTGGTGATGCTGGGCTTCTGGCTCTGGCGCCAGACCCGCCCGGAGCCGCCCGGGATTTGATGCCGGCCTTTGCGGTGAGGCACGATGATCCCCCACCAGCCGGGGTAGCGATCGAGGGCCGGGGTAAAGCGGTTCCGGTTTGCCCGGCCCAGGCGTCACCCTCGCCAATTTCCCGCAAAACCTTGCGGCTGCGCTCCGGTTTGACTAGGTTGCGACAATTCTAAAAGGGCACTTCCCCTCGATGCAGTTTGTTTCCACGCGCGGCCAAGCGCCGGCGCTCGGCTTCTCCGACGCAGTCCTGGCCGGTCTGGCCGCCGATGGCGGCCTCTATGTTCCGGCCACCTGGCCGCAGATCAGCGCCGATGAAATCGCCGGCTTTGCCGGAAAACCCTATGCCGAAATCGCCTATGCGGTCATTGCCCGCTTCGTGGACGGCGACATTCCGGCCGATAGGCTGAAGGCGATCATCGAGGACGCCTATGCCGGTTTCCGCCACCCCTCGGTGGCGCCGCTGGTGGAGCTGGAGCCGGGCCATTTCGTGCTCGAGCTGTTCCATGGGCCGACCCTGGCCTTCAAGGACGTGGCCATGCAGTTCCTCAGCCGGGTGATGGACCACATCCTCACCCAGCGCGGCCTGCGCGCCACCATTGTCGGCGCCACCTCGGGCGATACCGGCTCGGCCGCCATCGAGGCCTTCCGCGGCCGCGACAGCACCGATATCTTCATTCTCCATCCCCGGGGCCGCACCTCGGAGGTGCAGCGCCGGCAGATGACCACGGTGCTGGACGACAATGTCCACAATATCGCGCTCGAAGGCACGTTCGACGATTGCCAGGACGCGGTGAAGGCCATGTTCAACAATCACGCCTTCCGCGACCGCATGCGCCTGTCGGGCGTCAATTCGATCAATTGGGGCCGCATCGTCGCCCAGATCGTCTATTATTTCACTGCCGCCGTGTCGCTCGGCGCGCCGCACCGCAAGGTGAGCTTTACCGTGCCCACCGGCAATTTCGGCGATATCTTCGCCGGCTATTGCGCCAAGATGATGGGCCTGCCCATCGACAAGCTGGTGATCGCCACCAATGCCAATGACATCCTGCGCCGCACGCTCGATACCGGCCGCTACGAGATGAATGGCGTCGAGGCGACGATCAGCCCGTCCATGGACATCCAGATTTCCTCCAATTTCGAGCGGCTGCTGTTCGAAAGCGCCGACCGCGATGCCGGGGCGGTTACCCGCATGATGGCGGGCCTCAAGCAATCGCGCGGCTTCGATCTGCCCGACAATGCCATTGCCGCCATCCGCCGTGACTTCGCCGCCGGCACGACCGACGAGGCCGCGACCCGCGCCGTGATCGCCCAAACCCATGCCGAAAGCGGCTATCTGCTCGATCCGCACAGCGCTGTCGGCGTGGGCGTGGCGCGCAGCCTGCACCAGGGCCAGGTGCCGATGATCACGCTGGCGACGGCGCATCCGGCCAAGTTTCCTGCCGCCGTGGCGGAGGCCTCGGGCGTCACTCCGGCACTGCCCGCCTGGCTGAACGACCTTTACCAACGGCCCGAACGGGTTAGTGTGCTGGAAAACGACCAGCGCCGGATTGAAGACTTCATCGCGGCGCATAGCCGCGCCTGAACGACACGGAGAGCCGCGGTCGTCGAGGCCGCCGGTTCAGGAGGACCAGTGTGAGCGTAAGATCGACGAGTCTGGAAAACGGCATGGTGGTGCTCACCGATGACATGCCGCATCTGGAAAGCGCTTCGCTGGGCGTTTGGGTCAAGGCGGGCGCGCGCTCCGAGCGCAAGGCCGAGCACGGCATTTCCCACCTGCTCGAGCATATGGCCTTCAAGGGCACCAAGAGCCGCACCGCCCTCGAAATCGCCGAGGCCATCGAGAATGTCGGCGGCGATCTCAACGCGGCGACCTCGATCGAGCATACCGGCTATTTCGCCCGGGTGCTCAAGGACGATGTGGTGCTGGCCGCCGATATCCTGGCCGATATCCTGCAGAATTCCACCTTCGAGGAAGACGAGCTGGCCCGCGAGAAGCAGGTGATCGTCCAGGAGATCGGCGCGGCGCGCGACAATCCCGACGACCATGTCTTCGACCTGTTCCAGGAAGCGGCCTATCCCACCCAGCCCATCGGCCGCACCATTCTGGGCACGGTGGATTCGGTGCGCGATTTCAATCCCGACATGGTGCGCAAATATATGCGCCGCAATTATGTGGGCGACCACATGGTCATCGCCGCCGCCGGCAATGTCGACCACGACCAATTGGTGGACGTGGCGCGGCAGCGCTTCGGCGACCTGACTCCCAATGGCGCGCCGGCGCCGCAGCGCGCCGAATACCAGGGCGGCCAGGAACGGCTGGTCTCCGACCATGAGCAGGCCCATATCGTCCTGGGCTTCGAGGGCCGGGCCTATAATTCGGACGGCTTCTATGCCGCGCAGGTCCTGGCCTCGGTGCTGGGCGGGGGCATGAGCTCGCGCCTGTTCCAGGAAGTGCGCGAAAAGCGCGGCCTCTGCTATTCGGTCTATGCCTTCCACTGGGCCTTTGCCGATAGCGGCGTTTTCGGCGTGGCGGCTGCCACCGGCGAGGACGAGGTGGCCGAGCTGGTGCCGGTGGTGCTGGACGAATTGCGCCGCGCCACCGAAACCATCACCGAGGAGGAAGTGGTGCGGGTGCGCAACCAGATCCGCGCGGGCCTCCTGATGTCGCTGGAAAGCCCCTCCGCTCGGGCCGGGCAATTGGCGCGCCAGCAAATCCTGTGGGGCCGCCCCATCCCGATGCAGGAAACCGTGGAGCGCATCAACCGCATCACCGCCCAGCGCGTGCGCGAGGTGGCTGAGCAAATCTTCACCGCCGGCTCTCCGACCCTGGCCGGGATCGGCCCCATCGATGGCCTTGCCGATGTCGAAAGCATCGGCGAGACCTTGCAGCGCTGAGGCGCCGATGTTCTGGCCCTGGTCCTCGCCAGCGCCGTTGATCACCCTCAAGGGGCAGAATGTGCTGCTGCGCCTGCCGCAGGGCCGCGATTACGACGACTGGTATCGGCTGCGCCGGGAGAGCCAGGATTTCCTGCGCCCCTTCGAACCGCGCTGGAGCGAGCTGGACCTGGCCCGGCGTGTCTATGCCATGCGGGTGCGCCGCGCGCGCCAGGAGGCCGAGGAGGGGAGCGATTACACCTTCTTCATCTTCCTGCCCGATGGGCGCAAGCAGGTGCTGGTCGGGGGCATCACGCTCTCCAATATCCGCCGCCGTGCGGCCCAATTCGTCACGCTGGGTTATTGGATGGGTCAGCGCTATGCCGGAAAGGGCCTGATGAGCGAGGCCGTCGGCGTGACGCTGCCGTTCATCTTCGAGGTCCTGGACCTGCACCGGGCCCACGCCGCCTTTCTACCAACCAATACGGCCTCCCGCCGGGTGTTGGAGAAAAACGGCTTCGTCGAGGAAGGCTTCGCCAAGCATTACCTGCAGATCAACGGCCGCTGGGAAGATCATGTGCTGATGGGCCTGACCCGCGAACGCTGGGAAACGCTGCATCTGGGCCAGGGGCGCCAGGCATGGGTGGCATAGGCGCGTCCGCCGGATTATCACTGCACCATGCGTAGCCCTTCCGAAGACACGATCGCGGTGCGGATCAGCAAGGCCCTGGCCGAGCGGATCATCGCCGGTACGCTGGAGCCCGGCACACGGCTGCGCCAGGACCATGTGGCGGCCGAATTCGGGGCCAGCCACGTGCCGGTACGCGAGGCTTTCCGGCGGCTGGAGGCGCAGGGCCTGGCGGTCAGCGAGCCGCGCCGGGGCGTCCGGGTCGCCGCCTTCAGCAAGGCCGAAGTGCGCGAGGTCGCCGAAATGCGCGCCGCCCTCGAGGAACTGGCCCTGCGTCATGCCGCGCCCAATCTCACCGCCGCCATCCTCGATGCGGCCGAAGAGGCCACGAGGGCCGGCGACAAGTCCCGTGATGTCGGCTCCTGGGAAGCGGCAAACCGCGCCTTTCACCGCACGCTGCTGGCCCCCTGCAACATGCCGCGCCTGATGGCGGCGATCGACGACCTCCATGCCGCCAGTGCCCGCTTCCTCTTCGCCGCCTGGCGCTCCGATTGGGAAACGCGAACCGATCACGACCACCTGGCCATCCTCGCCGCCCTGCGCCAGGGCGAGGTGGACCATGCCTGCTCGATCCTGGCGCGCCATGTCCGTGCCGTCACCCCACGCCCCGTCCCGACCGCCAGCGGGGTGACCCGCCGGCTCTTCGTGGTCGACGGCTAGAGCGGTTTTCTCCTTCAGCGCATCGGTTCTTGTGGCGTGATCCAACCCGATCCGCCGGTTGTCATCCCGGCGAAGGCTGGGGGCGCCTGCCTGCGGGGTCATCTCGGAATGGATCCCGGCCTGCGCCGGGATGACGTCGCGGGAGGAGGACCGTCGCGTCATGCCTCTTGCCAGAGCGGGCTCCATCGATAGTATAGATAGTGGAATCAAATTATCTATAATCTTTGGAGATGGAATATGGTTGAGGTGAAGGTTGTCGCGACGCGGCGGGTGGGGCTGCTCGATCTGGGCGAGCGTTCGCTTGCCTGGAAGGCGGGGGCATTGGTGCTGGGCACGCTGTTTCTGGCGCTGTCCTCCTATGTGGAAGTGCCGATGGTGCCGGTGCCCATGACCATGCAGACCCTGGCCGTGACCCTGGTGGGCGCGCTCTATAGCTGGCGGCTGGGCGGCCTCACCATCGCGGCCTGGCTGCTGGAGGGGGCGCTGGGCCTGTCGGTGCTGGCGGGCGGCGCCGCGGGTGCCCATCATTTCGTCGGCCCGACCGCCGGCTATCTCTTCGCCTTCGTGCCCGCCGGCGCGCTGGTCGGCTGGCTGACCGAGCGCGGCTGGAACGGTGCCAGGCCGGTTCTGGCCTTCGCCGCCGCGCTGGCCGGCAACGCCGTGTGCCTGGTGTTCGGGGCGGCCTGGCTCGCTTTTCTGGTGGGCCTGGAACCTGCCATTAGCAGTGGCGTCACGCCCTTCCTGCTGGGCGCGGTACTGAAATCAATTCTGGCTGCGGCCCTGGTGAGCGTTCTCTGGAAGCGGGTCCGGTGACGATCCGATTGCGGCCGCATCATCTGCTCTGCCTCACCACCTATATGGGCAAGGGCTATACGCCGGCCTTTACCGCCAATTACGACCGGATCGTCGCGCGCGTTGTCGCCGGCGAGCCGGTCGAGCTCGTCGAGGGGCCGGATGATATCTGCCGGCCATTGCTCGCCGAAGCCGAGCCGCATTGCCATAATGCCAGCGTCGTCGAGCGCGATCGCCTGGCCTGGGATTCGGTTCAGCCGCTGCTGGATCACGACCGGATCGGTCCACTGACCTTGAATGCGGCCGCTATCGCCAAGTTACGCACCGTTTTTCGCACCGGCGCAATTCGCGCGGCCTGTACGGGCTGTGAATGGTCGGAACTGTGCGACGCCGTGGCCGAAAGCGGTTTCGCGGCCACGCGCTTTCCTGCCGGACGCTGAGTGTTGCGCCGCTGCAACACGGCGCAGCGCTTGTCGCAAAGGGTAATCTCCCGTACCAAGTTACCGCTCCGCCGGAGGTCAAAAAGACGAAGGCTTGTCCGGGCCTTGTTCAAGCGTCCCCGACTGCCGCCATAATGAAGCCTAGTGCAGGATATAGCTGCCCCTGATGCGTCATCTGTTTCTCATCGCGATCTGTCTCGCGTTCGCGCTCTTCGGCCATGCGCCGGCCCGGGGATTCGAAGTCATCTCCGTCCCCGAAGACGTCAACGCGGTCAATCTGTCCGATGTGATGGAAGTGGTGCCGGGGCAGGGCGGACGCGTCCAGCTCTCCACCGCGCCCGATGCCGACGGCATCATCCGGCGCATCGAGGTTCTGGCCAACGAGCAGGGCACCAATCCCTTCTTCGCGCTGATCGCCCTGCGCAATGACAGCGACCAGCAGATCGAGCGCCTGCTGGTGGCGCCGTTCTTCCGGCTGCCCGGTTCGGGCGTGTTCCAGCCCGATCTGGGCAATGCGCGTATCAACGCGGTGACGCCCAGCGCCGGTATCCGGCCGGTGCGGCTCGCCGATCCGGAAGCCGACGTCTTCGAGGTGACGCTGGACCCCGGCGCGACCATGACCCTGGTGGCCGAATTGTCGTCCAGCCGCCTGCCCGAGGTCTATCTCTGGGAGCCGAGCGCCTATCGCGACTATATCAATGCCTTCACCCTGTTCCGTGGCGTGGTGTTGGGCGTGGCCTCGCTGGCCGCGGTGTTCCTCACCATCATGTTCGTGGTCAAGGGGCGCGGGGTCTTTCCCGCCACGGCGGCCTTTGCCTGGGCGGTTTTGGCCTATCTGCTGATCGATTTCGGGCTGATGGGGCGCCTGCTCGGCCTGTCGGCCAGCGGCGTCCAGCCGCTGCGCGCCGCGGCGGAGGCGGGCATAGCCACGACCCTGGCCGGCTTCCTCTTCATCTATCTCAACCTTCATCGCTGGCACCTGCGGTTCATCCACCTGGCCCTGGGCCTGGCGGCCCTGTTCCTGGCGCTCTTCGCCTTCGCGTTTTTCCAGCCCCATATCGCGGCCACCATTGCCCGGCTGGTGCTGGCGCTGCTGGGGCTTTCGGGCTTCTTCCTGATCCTGCTCCTGGCGCTGCGCGGCTATGATCGCGCGGTGCTGCTGGTGCCGACCTGGATCATCTATATCGCCTGGCTCTTCTATGCCTGGCTGGTCGTGTCCGGCCAGGTGACCAATGACGTGGCCCAGCCGGCCGTGGCCGGCGGGCTGGTGCTCATCGTCATGCTGCTCGGTTTCACCGCCGTGCAGCACGCTTTCTCGGAAGGCCAGGTTTCGGTGGGCACGCTGAGCGAAGTGGAACGCCGCGCCCTGGCGCTGACCGGCTCGGGCGATTTCGTCTTCGACTGGAATATCGACCGCGACCGGGTGACGGTAAGCGATGAACTGGCAACGCGGCTGGGCGAAAAGCGCGGCGCGCTGCGCGGCGCCATCAAGCGCTGGCTCGACCGGGTGCATCCGGACGATCGCGACCGTTTCCGCACCGCTTTCGATACGCTGGTGGAATTGCGGCGCGGCAAGGTTTCGGCCGATATGCGCGTGGCCGGCCATGACGGCAATTACCGCACCTTCCGCATGCGGGTGAAGCCGGTGCTGGGCGGCGACGGCCAGGTCAACCGCATCGTCGGCACGCTGCAGGACGTGACCGAGGATCGGGCCGCCCGCGAAAGGCTGCTGCACGACGCCGTGCATGACAGCCTGACCGGCCTGCCCAATCGCCAATTGTTCCTCGACCGGCTGGAGCGGTCCCTGGTGCGGGCGCGCACGCCGGGCGGGGCCAAGCCGGCCGTGTTCCTCATCGATATCGACCGCTTCATGGAGCTCGAGGAGCGGATTGGCCATTCGGCCGCCGATTCGGTGCTGCTGGCCATTTCCCGCCGCATCGCCCGCATCACCCGCCCGCTCGATACGGTGGCGCGCATTACCGGCGACCAGTTCGCGGTGATCCTGGCCTCCGAACAGGCGGCCGCCAAGATCGCCGAGACCGCCGAGCAGATTCGCAAGGCGCTCAAGGCGCCGTTCAATTTCGGCGATCGCGACCTGGTGCTGACCGCCTCCATCGGCGTCACCATCTATGACAGCAATCCGTCGAGCGCCGCCGACGTGCTGCGCGATGCCGAGCTGGCCATGTACTACGCCAAGCGCCTGGGCGGCGACCGCATCGAGGCCTATCGTGCCTCCGCCCGCTCCATCGCCTCCTATAATCGCGCCAGCGAGGAAGACCTCGAGCGCGGCATGAAGCAGGGCGAGCTGCATGTGCAGTTCCAGCCCATCGTCGACACCCTTTCAGGCCAGATCGCCGGGGCCGAGGCGCTGATGCGCTGGAACCATCCGACGCGCGGCGCGGTGACGCCCGATGAATTCGTGCCGCTGGCGGAGCGCTCCGGCCAGATCGAAAAGCTGGGCCGCCTGGCCTTCGAGCAATCGGCGGCACAGGCCAAGGACTGGCTGGCCACGATCGGCCTGCCGGAAAGCTTCTTCATTTCGGTCAATCTCTCGCCCAGCCAATTGGCGACCGAGACCCTGCTCAACGACATGCGGAACCTGGTGGCGCAGGACCGCGCCCTGGCATCGCATCTCAAGCTCGAAATCACCGAGAGCCAGGTGATGACCAATCCCGAGCATTCCGCCTATATGCTGGAGGCTTTGCGCAATATGGGCCTGGGCCTGGCGCTCGACGATTTCGGCACCGGCCATTCCTCGCTGAGCTATCTGCACCGCTTTCCCTTCGACACGATCAAGATTCCCGCCCCCTTCGTGCGCATGGGCACCGATACGGGCATCGCCCATACCCAGGCGCCGATCATCAAGGCGGTGGTGGCCTTGGCCAGCGATCTCGACCTCATGGTCATCGCCGAGGGTGTGGAAAGCCTCGACGAAATCGAAAGGCTGCGTCAGCTCAATTGCCGCTATGCCCAGGGCTTTGCCTTCGGCGCGGCGATGACTGGGGGCGAGCTGGGCAAGAAACTCGCCGCGCAGATGGGGAAATAGGGCCGGCCAGCACCTTTACGTCCGAACTGAACCTTCAGTAGACCTCATCCTGAGCCTGTCGAAGGACGAGGTCGTGGCCCCCGGTTCGGCATGCCCGACCTCGTGGTTCGACAGGCTCACCATGAGGTCTTTTGGAAAACTCGTTTGTGCCAAATGTGAACCGGTCTAGCCGTGCCCTGCCTCGGTGCTCAGCGTCGCACGGGTGATGTGCAGGCTCGCCAAGGCCTTTTCATAGCGCTGGTCCACCGGGGTCTCGAACAGCAATTCGCGGCTGAAGGGTACGGTCAGCCAGCCATTGGCGCCGATCTCGTCCTCCAATTGCCCGGCGCCCCAGCCGCAGCAGCCCAGCGCGAAGAGCGCGGAGCGCGGGGCGGGGCCGAAGGCCATGGCCTTGAGAATATCGAGCGTGGCGGTGAGCCCCACATCCTCGGCGACCCGATAGGTGTTGCCGCTGTGATAATCGCCCGAATGCAGCACGAAGCCGCGGCCCTTTTCCACCGGCCCGCCCCGCATGACCGCGCGTTCGCGAATGGAATCGGGCAGGCGGATCACCGCGTCGGGATCGCCCAGGTCGAGTTCGTCCAGGATATCGGCAAAGCGCAGATTGGCCAGCTCGTGATTGACCACCAGCCCCATGGCGCCTTCATCGCCATGGCCGACGACCAGAATGACGCTTTCCGCGAAACGCTCATCGGCCATGTCCGGCATGGCGACGAGGAATTGGCCTTCAAGTGAATTCATGCCGCCAATGTAGGCGGGGTGGGCGGGCATGCCAAGCTTTGCCGGGCCCCGGCGGGGATGCGGGAGCATCACGAAGGCCTGAACGCCTGGCGACTATTCCTTCACCATTGCCTGCGCTAATGCCATGCCATGCATCTCATGTCGGCCCTCTGTCTCGCGATCCCCGGTCTCTGCCTGCCCGTGCTGGCGGGTGAAACGCCATGGCAGAACGTGGCGCCCGATGTCTCCATCCGCCTGATCAGCGCCGGGCCCGTCACCGATGGCAAGGCTCTGGTGGCGCTGGAAATCGATATGCCCGAAAGCACCAAGACCTATTGGCGCGTGCCGGGCGAAACCGGCCTGCCGCTCGACCTCGATTTCTCCGCCTCCACCGGCATTGCCCATTATACCCCGCTCTGGCCCTATCCCCTGCGCGAGGAAAAGGGCGGCCTGACCGATTATGTCTATTACGGGCACACCGTCCTGCCCATCGAATTGACCATGTCCGGGCCACAGGGCGTGGTCGATCTCACCGCGACCCTGGGCATCTGCTCGGAAATCTGCGTGCCGGCCCAGCTCCAGCTCAGCCTGCCGCTGGCCGATGCGGAGCCCGACGCGGCCAATGGCTTGCGAATCCGCCAGGCCCTGGCCGAAGTGCCCATCGCCTGGACCGACAAGGCAGCGCCTGTCGGCGGCGTGGAAATGCTGCCGGAAGGCCCGGCCATAGCCATTCGCCTCGAAAATGACGGCATCGACCCGCAGAGCCTGATCGCGGCGACTGCAACGGGCGAACCGCTGTTCGGCGCGCCGCAAAAAAGCCCGCATGGCGATCTAGTCGTGCTTCCCATCCTGGGCAAAAGCGACAATATTGCGCTGGATGGCGTGGACGTCGACGTGACGTTCATGACCGATATGGGAGCATATG
This sequence comes from Devosia elaeis, assembly GCF_001650025.1. Classification (GTDB taxonomy): domain Bacteria; phylum Pseudomonadota; class Alphaproteobacteria; order Rhizobiales; family Devosiaceae; genus Devosia; species Devosia elaeis. The sequence goes on from NZ_LVVY01000128.1 coordinate 18,243, forward strand.
TGGTCAGCCGGACGATAGGCGCCGGCGATGATGCGGACGAGCCCGGCCCGGAGGAATAATCCAGGCTCTCTTGTGCGCGGGGGCAAAGCCGCATATCGCAGGGCCTGAACTTGGAATATGGCGGCCTTGCCGCTGAGCATGGGGCAAATTCCACCAATGATCGAACGCGGCAACCCGATCCCCGCTCTGGGGGTGAAGCTGGTGAGCAAGACCGGCATCGAGGACATTTCCAGCGATGTGCTGCTGGGCCAGGGCAAGGTGGTACTGTTCACCGTGCCGGGTGCCTTCACGCCGACCTGCCACGTCAATCACCTGCCCGGCTTCGTCGCCAATGCTGCCAAGCTGCGCGCCGCGGGCGTCGATCGCATCGTCTGTGCCGCGGTCAACGACCATCACGTGATGAAGGCCTGGGCCGAGGCATCCGGCGCGCTCGACGACATTGTTTTCCTGGCCGACGGCAATGCCGCCCTGGCCAAGGCCCTGGGCCTGGATCGGGACTTTTCCGCTTCCGGCATGGGCATTCGCTATGCTCGCACGGCCATGATCATCGACAATGGCGTGGTCGAGGCCGTATTTGTCGAGGATGCGCCCGGCGTCAATGCCAGCGGCGCGCCCGCCATTCTCATGGCTCTCGAAGCCGCCTAATCGCCAGGAGCCAGCGCCAAGATGACCAACACCCTGACGTCCATGTTCCGCATCCCCGCCGCCGCTGCCCTTGCCGCCCTATTGGCCGGCTGTTCCATGGGTGGCCTGATGGGTGGTGGCACGGCCAGCAATGCCGACCTGCAGAACGCCATCGCCACGCCCCAATCGGTGGCGCAGGCGCAGACCAATGCCCTGCCGGTGATCGCCACCGAATGTCCGCCCATCAAGGTGCGCCTGGGTGGCGAGGCCATGTTCTATTACGGCAACGGCCGCACCGGCGACGCGCAGGCGCTGCAATATCAGGGCGTCATCGACGAGGCGACCCGCAATTGCGTGGTCTCCAACGGCCAGATCACCGTCAATATGGGCGTGTCCGGCCGCGTGCTGCTCGGCCCGGCGGGCCGGCAGACCTCGGTGAACGCGCCGATCCGCTTCGCCGTCGAGCGCGATGGACAGGCCATCTTCTCGGAAAAATACACCTTGCCCGTGGCCGTCACGCCGCCGGCGCAGATGGCCGAGTTCGTCAAGGTTGTCGAGAACGTCACGATCCCCTATCTGGGTGGTGAAACCATCACCATCTGGGTCGGCTTCGATACCAGGGGCTGATCATGATTTCGGAGGCCATGATGGCAATTTTCTACATCCGCATCCGCAACGCCTGAGGGCGGTGTCGGTCCATGATTGACCGGCCGGGGGCTTGTGGCCTTCCGGTGTGATGTGGCATGCGGGGTTCCGGCCGAAGGGCTGTGGGCCTGATCTCCGAAACGGCACCGTCTCGTTCCTCGAACAGCTTCGAGAATCCGAGACACATCATGAAATCGAAAAGTAAAGTCCTCCGCGCCCGCTCGCAGAGCTGGGACCCTGTTGCTTCCTGGTATGCCGGCTGGGCCGGCCGCAATGGCAGCCATTACCATCGCACCATCGCGGTGCCCCTGATGCTGGAATTGCTGAGCCTCAAGGGCGGCGAGCGGCTGGCCGATCTCGGCTGCGGCCATGGCATCCTGGCGCCGCCGGTGGCCGATCTGGGCGCGCGCTATATCGGGGTCGACCTGTCCTCCCGGCTGCTGGCCGTGGCGCGGCGCCACCATGCCCGCCATGGTCGGTTCGTGCTGGGCGACGCCACCCAATTGCCGGACCACAAGCTCCTGACCCCCGGCGCTTTCGACGCCGCGGCGTTCCTGCTCTCCATCCAGGATATCAATCCGCTCGCTGCGGCGATCGCCGAGGCGGCGCGGTTGCTGCGGCCGGGCGGAAGACTGGGCCTGGTCATGCTCCATCCCTGCTTCCGCATTCCGCGCCAGAGCGGCTGGGGCTGGGACGAGGGCCGGGGGCTGAAATATCGCCGGCTCGATTCCTACCTCTCTGCACTGGCCGTGCCGATGCAGGAGCATGGCCAGGGCACGACGCGCAGCTATCATCGCCCGTTGGGCGATTATGTCGCCGCGCTCAACGCGGCGGGGCTGGCCGTGACCGGCATAAAGGAAGTGGCGGACAATCCCGGCCCGCAGGACAAGCGCGCCGACAAGCGCGCTACGCGGGAATTCCCGCTGTTTCTGGGAATGAAGGCGGTGAAGCTGGAATAGGCGTCCGGGCGCGACGCACCGCTCGTCACCCTCGGGCTTGACCCGAGGGCTCTTGCGATGTTGCGACAGGAAAGACCCCTCGGGTCAAGCCCGAGGGTGACGATCCGGGGGAAGGCTGCGGCTGGGCAGGGCGATGATTTCCGTCGCAACGCCCCCGCCGCAGGTCCCTTGGCCCGCTTATTCCGCCACTTGCGGCAGATCGTCCGGCCGTTCCCATTTCAATACCGGCTGGCGGGCAGCGCGGGTTTCGTCGAGGCGCCGGCGCGGCGCCTTCATCGGGGCGGCGGTGAAGCGTTCCGTATTGCCGGCCTTGGCATCGCTGGCAAGGTCGGCCATGACGTCGCAGAAGCGATCCAGCGTCTGCTTGCTCTCGCTTTCCGTCGGTTCGACCAGCATCGCCCCGTGCACGACCAGCGGGAAATACATGGTCATGGGGTGGAAGCCCTCGTCGATCATCGCCTTGGCGAAGTCGAGCGTGGTGACGCCGGTGCCCTTGAGGAAACTGTCGTCGAAAAGCGCTTCATGCATGGTGGGATAGTCGGGGAAGGGCACCGAGAACAGGTGCTCGAGCCGCGCCTTGATGTAATTGGCGTTGAGCACGGCATCTTCGGCCGCCTGCGCCAGGCCGTCGGCGCCGTGGCTGAGCATATAGGTCAGCGCGCGGACATACATGCCCATCTGGCCGTGGAAGGCCGTGACGCGGCCCAGGGCCTGTTCTTCGACATGCTCGACCAGGTCGAGGCCATCCTGGACCCGCTTGATGAACGGAACGGGCGCGAAGGGTGCCAGGGCCTCGGAGAGCACCACGGGACCCGCACCCGGACCACCGCCGCCATGGGGCGTCGAAAAGGTCTTGTGCAGGTTGATATGCATGGCGTCGATGCCGAGATCGCCCGGCCGGACCACGCCCATGATGGCGTTGAAATTGGCGCCGTCGCAATAAAAGAAGGCGCCGGCTTCGTGTACGGCCTTGGCGATCTCGATGACCTGGGGCTCGAACAGGCCGCAGGTATTGGGATTGGTCAGCATGATCGCCGCGACCTCCGGCGACAGGGCCGCCTTGACCGCTTCGACATCGACGGTGCCGTCATCCCTGGCGGGCACCGGCTTGACGCTATAGCCGAGGAAAGCGGCCGTGGCCGGATTGGTGCCATGCGCGCTTTCGGGGACGAGGACGATCTTGCGATGCGCTTCGCCCTTGGCCTCCTGCGCCGCCTTGATGGCCATCATGCCGAGCAATTCGCCATGCGCGCCCGCCTTGGGCGAGAGGGCCACGGCGGCCGTATTGGTGAGTGTCATCAGCCAGTGCGAAAGCTGGTTCATCAGCTCCAGCGCGCCCTGCACGGTGGAGACCGGCTGCAAGGGGTGAATGTCCGAAAAGCCGGGCAGGCGCGCCATCTTCTCGTTGAGGCGCGGATTGTGCTTCATCGTGCACGAACCCAGCGGATACATGCCGCTGTCGATCGAGTGATTGAGGCGGGAGAGGCGCACATAATGGCGCATGGCCTCGGGCTCGGTGAGGCCGGCCAGGTCCAGCTTGCTCTTGCGGGCAAAGCCGCCGAGGCGATCTTCGGCCAGGTCGATTTCGGGCAGGTCGACGCCGGAATGTTCGGTATCGCCGATTTCGAACAGCAGCGGTTCGTCGGGCAGGAGAGCCGAGCCGGAAGCAATGGTGCCGGCCGTGCCCACGCCGGTGGGGCGGCCCTGATTGTTCATGCTCATGCCAGCTCCTCCATAAGCGCCGCGACCAGGGCGGCGATATCGGCCTCGGTAGTGAGTTCGGTGGCGGCCAGGATGATGAGGTTCTCGACCTCGGGATCGCCGGGCAGCAGGCGGGATGCCGGCACGCCCGCCAGGATGCCGCGCCGGGCAAGGCGCTCGACCAGGCCCGCGGCGGGCTGGGCGGTGCGGATGGTCATCTCGTTGAAGAAGGTCTTGTTCAGCACCTCCACGCCCGGCACGCCGGCCAGCGCATCGGCCAACCGGATGGCATTGGCATGGTTGAGGCGAGCGAGGCGGGTGAAGCCGGCTTCGCCGAGCAGGGCCATGTGGATGGAGAAGGCTAGGGCGCAAAGCCCTGAATTCGTACAGATATTTGAGGTGGCCTTCTCGCGGCGGATATGCTGCTCGCGGGTGGACAGGGTCAGCACGAAGCCGCGATTGCCGTCGGCATCGACGGTTTCGCCGCAAAGCCGGCCCGGCATCTGGCGGATGAAGTCCCTGCGGGTCGCCATGAGCCCGAGATAGGGGCCGCCGAAATTGAGCGCGTTGCCGATCGACTGGCCTTCGGCCACCACGATGTCCGCGCCCAGGGCGCCGGGCGCTTCGAGCAGGCCCAGCGACACCACTTCGGTGACCACCACGATCAGCAGCGCGCCCTGGGCATGGGCGGCGTCGGCGGCGGATTTCAGGTCGCGAAGATGGCCATAGAAATCAGGGGTTTGGATGACGATGGCGGCGGTATTGCCGTCGATCTGCTCCAGAATATCGCCCTGTCCGGTCGGGGAGGGGGAGAGGCAGACCAGGTCCGGATCGTCCTTGAGATAGGCCTTCACCACGTCGCGGTAATGCGGGTGCAGGCCGCCGGAGAGGACGATTTTATTCTTGCGTGTCAGGCGCCTGGCCATGAGCACGGCCTCGGCGGTGCCGGTGGAGCCGTCGTAGAGCGAAGCATTGGCGACGTCCATGCCGGTGATCTTGGCCACCTGGGTCTGGAACTCGAAAAGCATCTGCAGCGTGCCTTGCGAGATCTCCGGCTGATAGGGCGTATAGGCCGTAAGCCATTCGGAACGCTGGATTAAATGGTCGACCGTGGCTGGGATATGATGGCGGTAAGCGCCGGCCCCGACGAAGAAGGGACCGTCGCCGGCGGCATGGTTGCGGCCGGCCAGGGCGCGCATATGGGCTTCGACCAGGAATTCCGGGCTATGTGCCGGTAAATCCAGGGAAAAATTCTTGAGCGCGGGTTTGGGAACGGCGCTGAACAGGGCGTCGATATCGGGCGCGCCGATGACGCCGAGCATTTCGGCGCGCTCATGGGCGGAATGGGGAAGATAGCGCATATGGATCAGGGGATTAGAGGGTCAGATCGGCATAGCCGTCGGCATCGAGCAGGCTGTCGATCTCGGCGGAATCGGCGATTTTGAGCTTGAAAATCCAGCCTTCGCCTTCGGGCGCGGAGTTCAGCATTCCGGGCTCTGAGGTTAGCAGACTGTTAACCTCGACAACCTCACCGGACACCGGAGCGTAAATTTCGGACGCAGCCTTGACGGATTCGACCACGGCGGCCTCGTCGCCCTTCCTGAGCACCTTGCCGATGGCGGGCAGCTCGACAAAGACGATGTCGCCCAATTGCTCCTGCGCGTAGGTGGTGATGCCGACAATGCCGGTCTCGCCGTCGACGCGGATATATTCGTGGTCGGGGGTGAATTTAGTGGTCATGGGGAGGCCTCAGGCTGACTTGCGGAAATAGCGGTGGGGAACGAAGGGGCTGGCACTGACTTCGGCCGGCTGGGCGCGGCCGCGCACGGAAACCTGGAGCTTTGTGCCGGGCGCGGTGAGCTGCGGCGGCACGAAGCCCAGCGCGATGGCGCGGCCCAGCGAGGGCGCGAAACCGCCGCTGGTGACCACGCCGATGGCCTGGCCCGCCGCGTTGAGGATTTCGGCGCCTTCACGGGCCGGCGCGCCCTCCACCAGGAGGGCAACGCGCTTGCGGGCGGGCTGGCCCTCGCGCTCGGCGAGAATGCGCCCGGCGCCGGGGAAATCGGCGGCCTCGCGGCGGCGCTTGGAAACGGCGAAGCCCAGATCGGCCTCGATGGGGGAAACGGTTTCGTCGAGGTCATGGCCGTAAAGCGGCAGGCCGGCTTCGAGACGCAGGCTGTCGCGGGCGCCCAGGCCGATTGGCTTGACGCGCGGATCGGAGAGCAATTCGTCCCAGAGGGCGACGGCCTCGTGGCGATTGACCAGGATTTCGAACCCGTCCTCGCCGGTATAGCCGGACCGGGCGACGAAGACCTTGTCGCGGCCCCATTCGAAGGCACCGTAATTCATGAAACCGAGAGCGATGGCCTCGGGGATAAGGGCGGCCATGACATTGACGGCCTCGGGGCCCTGGAGGGCGAGCAGGGCATAATCGTCATCGGCGCGGATCAGGCGGGCCTTGTCGCCGGCCGCTTTCTCGATGAGGGCGAAATCATTGTCCTTGGTGCCGGCATTGACCACGATATAGAGACCGCCGGCCACGAGGGGCGAGCGGGCGACCATGAGGTCGTCGATGATGCCGCCCTCCGCATTGAGCAGCAGCGTATAGCGGATCTGCCCCGGCTTGAGCCCGGCAATGTCGCCGCAGATCAGCGGCTCGATGATGCCGGCAATGGCGGCATGATCGGCTTCCGCGTCGCCGGACGGATTGGCGAGCATGAGAAAGCCCGGCCCCATATGGCTGACATCGAACAGGCCGGCATGCTCGCGCGTCCATTTGTGCTCGGCCATGATGCCGGTGGGATATTGCACCGGCAGGGCATAGCCGCCAAAGGGCACGAGGCGGCCGCCGGCGGTGACGTGGCGCTCGTAGAGGGGGGTCTGCTTGAGATCTTCGGAAGGGATATCGGCCATGGACTCTCTCTGGCTGGACGGCGACACGACAAGGCTCCGCCACGTGGCGGAATGCGTGCCCCCTCTGTCCTTGCCCTGAGAGATTTCCCGGCTGAGCGCCGGTTGCTCCTTCGGAGAAGCCGCAAGCGGCTTGCTTTCCAGAGTGTACGACCTGACTGCGGTCCCTGATGCCTGAGAGTTTCCGGGGCGGTTGCTCCTTCGGCGCCGGCGCTGGGCCGGTCTCTCCCGCAGTCGAGTGCACCATGATGGAGATTTTGCGAGGCGTCAATCGCGGGTTGGCGTTTGTGCAGGGGATGTGTGGGGGGAGGCCCCCCCTCATCCGTCTCGCGCTTTGCGCGAGCCACCTTCTCCCACGAGGGGAGAAGGGAAGGGCGGTGGGTGGGTATGCTGACAAACTCTCCCGTCGTCACCCTCGGGCCGAACCCGAGGGGGGGCGATGGCCACACGAGCAAATGTCTCGTGCGTGCCTGCACCCCCTCCTAGCCCCGCTAGGCCTTCGGCCAAGCTGCGCTACCTCCCCCGTTAAGGGGGAGGTGCCGCATCCAGTGTGGGGCAAGTTTTTAGGCCAAACGCCGGCCCGGGCCCTCTCCCTTGCGGGGAGGGCAAGCCCAGCTTAGGTCCGTAAGGACCTTGGCGGTGCTCGGGTGGGCGCCTGGTGTTCCAACTTGGCTCGGACACCCCCTCCCTACCTGCGCTACGGCCAATTGGCCTAGCTTCGGTACCCTCCGCTCAAGGGGGAGGGTGGGCAGGAGCCGATAGGTTCCCAAACAAAAAAGGCGGGCATTGCTGCCCGCCTTGATTCTGGTGAGACCGGATCGGTCCTAGTTGAGGCGTCCGGCGACGTCGGCGATGGCGGCGTCGATGACCTTGCCGCCATTCTTGTTCATCTCGTCGGAGAGAACGGTGCGGGCCGCCTCGATGGCGATGTCGGCGGAACGGGCGCGGACCTCGGCGATGGCCTGGGCTTCGGCCTGGGCGATCTTGTCTTCCACATTCTTGGTGCGGCGGGTGACGAGATCGGCCAGCGAAGCCTGGGCTTCGGCGGTGAGGCGCTCGGCCTCGACCTTGGCGGCGGTGACGATGCCTTCGGCCTCCTGCTCGGCGGCGGCGCGCTTCTGCTCATATTCCACGAGCAGGGCGGCCGCTTCCTCGCGCAGGCGCTTGGCCTCGGAGATGTCGTCTTCGATCTGCTTGATCTTGCCGTCGAGCATCTTGGCGATGATGCCGGGAACGCCGATGGCGATGATCAGGACCACGAAGATGACGAGGCCCAGCATGGCGAAGAAGCTGTTATCCAACCAATCTGGCATGGCTCTTATCCCTTAACCTTGGCCACGGCAGCGCGGACGCTGTCGGCCGGGACGTCGCCGACGATCTGCCCCACGACGGCCTGGGCCGTCTCGGTGGCGATATCATCGACATGGGTGAGGGCTTCCGCCTTGGTCTGGGCGATGCGGGCCTCGGCGGCGCTGACCTTGGCGGACAGCTCGGTTTCCACCGCGTTGCGCTTGCTGGCCAGATCGGCCTGGATGGCCGAGCGGGTCTCGGTGGCGATGCCCTGCGCCTTGGCCTTGGCTTCCGCCAGCGCCTTCTCATAGGCGGCGATGGCAGCGTCGGTCTTCTGGCGATCCGCATCGGCGGCCGCCAGATCGGCATCGATCAGGGCCTTGCGGTTTTCCAGGATGCCGCCCAGCCGGGGCAGGGCAAGCCTGCTCATCAGCACATAGAGCAGGCCGAAAGTGATGGCGAGCCACAGGAGCTGGCTGGGAAAGGTCGCGGGGTCGAAGGGCGGGAAAACATCCGAATGATGGTCATCGCCATGCGCTTCGGTCGTGGCATGCGTGCCCTCGGTCGGATCGGCGTGCACGCCGTCAACCACCTGCACAGCTTCGCCAGCGTGTTCTTCCGCCGGAATTTCCGCTTCTTGAGCGTAGGCTTGCGTTACCATCTGGTCGAGGTCCCGTTAGAACTCTTTGCCTTTCGGGCCGAAAAGCAAGGCAGCTCTCTCTGCTTGTTGACACAATTCCGGGCGCAGAAGCTGCGCCCTTGCCGGAATTGCATAATCCGGTCATCCGGCCAGGGGCCGGAGAAGGGAGCGCAGCCGGAACCAGTCCGGCTGCGATAGTCTCGTGCCGTCGCGAATTAGGCGACGAACAGCAGGATCAGGGCAACCAGGAACGAGAAGATGCCCAGAGCTTCGGTCACGGCGAAACCGAAGATCAGGTTACCGAACTGGCTCGGGGCAGCCGACGGGTTGCGCAGGGCACCCGAGAGGAAGTTGCCGAAGATGTTGGCCACGCCCAGGGCGGCACCAGCCATACCGAAGGTGGCAATACCGGCACCGATGAACTTTGCGGCTTCAGCTTCCATTTTAATGTCCTTTCAAGCGACTTTGGGGTCCGGCGGGCCATCCGCCGAAATTTGTGGTTAGTGGGACGGGTGGATCGCGTCGTTGAGATACATGCAGGTCAGGACCGCGAAGACATAGGCCTGAACTGAACCGACGAGAAACTCGAGGCCGGTGATGGCGACAGCCATGGTCATCGGCAGGATGGCGGCTGCCCAGCCCACGGCACCCAGGCCGGCGATCATCATCACGGCAAAGCCGGTGAACACCTTGAGGGTGATGTGGCCGGCAAGGATATTGCCGAAGAGACGGACCGACAGGCTGATGGGACGCGAGAGGAAGGAAATGACCTCGATCGGCGTCACGATGGGGAGGATATAGCCCGGCACGCCGGCCGGCACGAACAGCTTGAGGAATTTCGGGCCGTTCTTGATGAAGCCATAGAGAATGACGGTGATGAACACCATCATCGACAGGGCGAAGGTGACGATGATGTGGCTGGTGACGGTGAAGAAATAGGGCACCATGCCGAACATGTTGGCCACGAAGATGAAGGTGAAGAGGCTGAACACCAGCGGGAAGAACTTCATGCCTTCCTTGCCGGCCGAGCTTCTGACCATTCCCGCCACGAATTCGTAGAGCAGTTCCGCCGTCAATTGCAGCCGGTTGGGCACCAGGCGCTTGCCGGCGCTGGCCCAGAGCAGGAACAGCGTGATCACCGCCACGGTCAGCACCATGAACAGGGCTGAATTGGTGAAGGCGAAGGTGGTGCCCGAACCTTCCGTGCCGTCACCGCCCAGGGTGAAAAGCTCGAACAGGTCATAGATGACAAACTGGTGGATCGGGTCAGTACCGGCCATGGAGCCCTCTAAGCGTCATCATTTCTCGTCCCGCTCTTCGTCTTCCGCGCCCGGTCCCATATCGGAACCCGGCGGGGCAGGCGATGCGGCATTCATTTCCGCCACCACTCGGATGACGTTCAGGATTCCAGCGGCGAAGCCCATCAGCAGAAGGATGAGCAAGCCCCAGGGGCTGGTTCCCAGGCCAAGGTCGATCAGGTAGCCGATGCCGGCACCCACCAGGACCGCGGCGATGAATTCGGTGCCGATGCGCAAACCACGCGCCAGACCGCTCATCTCCGGGGAAGCATCGCGTGAGGCTCTGTCGTCCTCCCGCTCCCGCTCCCGCTTGGCGGAGGCGATGCGCGATGCAAGATCCCGCGTCGCCTCTCCAGAGCGATCGGGCTGGCCCTGGTTATCCCGCGGTACGTTCATCCGCTTCTCCCCTTGGCCGGCCGTCCCCCGCATTCACGGGCGCCCTTTTAAGTCGCGCGCAACATAGTGGTGGCCCCATTTGGTGTCAAGGCGGCCTTGGTTGCTCTAAATCTTTGTTTCAACAATGATATTTGCAGCAGGGAGGGGGTGCGGCATGCTGTCCACACCCCGATGATGGCAGAGTCATGGCAGGACGGGGGGATTCTGGCGCCGTGGACGCTATCCCGCCTCGCGGAAACTTTCGGCCGTCTGCAAATCCACCGAGACCAATTGGCTGACGCCGCGCTCGGCCATGGTGACACCGAACAGGCGATCCATGCGGCTCATGGTGATCGGATTGTGGGTGATCACCATGAAGCGGGTATTGGTGCGCTGGCGCATGGAATCGAGCAGGTTGCAGAAGCGCTCGACATTGGCGTCGTCCAGCGGGGCGTCGACCTCGTCGAGCACGCAGATCGGCGCGGGATTGGTGAGAAAGACCGCGAAGATGAGGCTCATGGCGGTCAGCGCCTGCTCGCCGCCGGACAGCAGGGTCATGGTCTGCGGCTTCTTGCCCGGCGGGCGAGCGATGATCTCGAGCCCGGCTTCGAGCGGATCGTCGCTTTCGACGAAGCTCAGTTCCGCCGTGCCGCCGCCGAACAGGGTGGTGAACAGCTCCTGGAAATGCGCATTGACCTTGCCGAAGGCCTCGTTGAGACGGGCGCGGCCCTCGCGGTTGAGCGCGGCAATGCCGGCGCGCAGCTTGGCGATGGCCTCGATGATGTCGTCGCGGTCCTTGACCATATTGTCGAGCTTGAGCTGGACCTCCTCGGCCTCCTTCTCGGCCGAAAGATTGACCCCGCCCAGCCGCTCGCGCTCGGCCTTGAGGCGGTCGAGCTTGCTTTCGATGGCCTGCTCGTTGGGCAGGGCTTCCTCGGGGCGGATGCCGGAGGCTTCCAGCGTCTTGCCGGCGGGAATGCCCAGCGTTTCCTCGATCTGGCGCTCGATCTGCTGGCGCTGGGCGATGGCGCCCTTGAGGCGTTCCTCGATGCGGGTGAGCTCGATCCGCACCGCGTTGAGCGCGTCGCCGGCTGATTTCAGCGCCTTGTCGGCTTCGCGCCAGGCATTCTGGGCGGCGTTGAGCCGGTCGCCGGCCTGCTGGTGCTCGGCGCGGGCGGTCTCGATCTGGTCGTCGAGCTGCGCCTTGCGGCCGGCAAAGCCCTCGGGCGCCTCGGCCAGGCCGGACAGCTGGGCCTCCACCTCGCCGCTGCGCTGGTCGAGAATGGCCAATTGCCCCTGCGCCCCCTCGCGGCGGCGCTGCCAGGCGGCCTTGTCGCGCGCCAATTGATCGAGCCGGGCGCTGCGCATGCGGGCGGCCGATTCGACATTGGCCAATTGCAGCCGGGCCTGGTCGGCCGTGTCGCGCAGGGCGGCGAGCTGGCGCTGCGCCGACTCGGCCGAAGCGGCGATTTCGCCTTCACCGCCGGCCTCGGCCTGGGCGCGCTCGGCTTCGTCCTGCATGGCGCGGGCCTCCGCCAGGCTGGCGGACAGGCGCGCCCGGGCCTCCTCCAGGGTGGAGCGGCGGGTGGCGAGATCGCCGATGGCGCGCTGGGCCTTGTCGAGTTCGGACTGGGCGGCGGCGATGGCATGCTGGGCCTTGCGCCAATCCTCGCGGGTCTGCCGTTCGGCCTGGCGGGCGGCGTCCAGAGCCGCGGCCAGCGCTTCGACATCGCGCTTCCAGGCATTGCGCTCGCCTTTGGCGCGGGCGATTTCCTCGTCGAGCTCGTTGAGGCGATTGCGCTGGGCCAGGCGCTGCGCGGCGGCGCTGGGCGCATCGGCGGCGGCGACGAAACCATCCCAGCGCCAGAGCGCGCCATCGAGGGTGACGAGGCGCTGGCCCGGCTTGAGCGCCGGCATCAGCGCCGGGCCATCCACGGCATCGACCAGCCCGATCTGGGCGAGGCGGCGTTCGAGCAGGTTGAGCCCGGTGACATGGCGCGACAGCGGCTCGGCCCCCTGCGGAAGGGGCGGATCGTCATAGCGATCGATGGCGATGGACCAATGCATGGGCGCGCCCGCGTCGGAAGAGGCTTCGAGATCGTCGCCCAGGGCGGCGCCCAAAGCGGTCTCGTAGCCGGGCTCGACCTGGAGCTCGTCCATGACGGCGGGCCAGAGGCTGGCGCCGGTATTGAGCATTTTCGCCAGCGTGGCCGCCTCCGCCTCGAGCCGGGTGACCAGGGCGTCGAGCTCGGCCAGGCGCGGCCGGGCGATGTCGAGCTTCGATTGGGCGGCCCCGGCCTGCTCCTCGGCCAGGAGGGCGGCCTTTTCGGCGGCGCCGGCCTCGGCCTGGGCGATATCGAGCGCCGCGCGGCGCCCGGCCAGGGTCTCGTCGGCATCGAGCGCCGCGATGACGCCGGCCATGTCGGCCTCGACCTCGGCCAATTGCTGGGCGAGGCGGGCATGGCGGCCGCGCGCATCGAGCAGGTTGCGCTCGGCCTGGGCCCGGCGGGCGCGCAATTGCGCCAGGGCATCGGCGGCCGCCCGGCCGGCGGCATCGGCTTCGGCCACGGCGGCGCGGGCATTGTCGGCGGCGATGCGGGCGGCGTCATATTCGGCCTGGGCCGCCTGCTGCTCGGCGCTCAACTGCGCCTCTTCCTGTGCATAGGCGGCAAGGGTGGTCTCGCTTTCGGCCACCAATTCGCGCTCGCGCGAACCGTCGGCTTCGATCTGGCGCAGGCGATCCTCGAGCTCGGCCCGGCGCTGGCTCATCCGGCGCGCCTCGTCGGCGAGCTGTTCGGAGAGGATCGTATAGCGTTGCAGCACCGCCCCGGTGACCGCCTCGCGTTCGCGCAGCGGCGTCAGCGCCGCCTCGGCGCTTTCGGCGGCCTTCTGCGCATCGAGCTGGGCATGGGTGGCGTCGGCGAGCTGGCGGATCAGCACCGCCTGGGCCGCCTCGTTCTCCTTCTCGGCCACGCGGGTGGCGACCCAGCGGATGTGGAACAGGGTCGCCTCGCCGCGGCGAATCTCGCCGGAAAGGCCGCGATAGCGGGTCGCCAGCCGTGCCTGGCGTTTCAGCGTTTCGAGCTGGGTCTCGATCTGGCCGATAATGTCGTCGACGCGCTCGAGATTGCCCTCGGCGGCGCGCAGGCGCAATTCGGCCTCGTGGCGGCGCGAATGCAGGCCCGAAATGCCGGCGGCCTCTTCGAGCAGGGCGCGGCGAGCCGTGGGCTTGGCGGCGATCAATTCGCCGATCTGCCCCTGGCGCACCATGGCCGGCGAATGGGCGCCGGTCGAGGCATCGGCGAACAGCAATTGCACGTCGCGGGCGCGCACTTCCTTGCTGTTGACGCGATAGACCGAGCCGGCCTCCCGCTCGATCCGGCGGGTGACTTCGAGCACATCGGCATTGTTGAGCGCGGCCGGAGCGGTGCGGTCGGCATTGTCGAGGACCAGCGTGACTTCGGCCGAATTACGCGCCGGGCGATTGCCGGAGCCGGAGAAAATGACGTCGTCCATGCCCGAGGCGCGCATGGCCTTGTAGGAGCTTTCGCCCATGACCCAGCGCATGGCCTCGACAAGATTGGACTTGCCGCAGCCATTGGGGCCGACAATGCCGGTCAGCCCCGGCTCCATGACAAGCACGGTTTCGTCGCAGAAGGATTTGAAGCCGTGAAGGCGGAGGCGAGAGAATTTCATCGGCGCCGCCTGTAATGCGGCGCGCCGGCGGATGGGTTCTTTCGCCCCCTCCCCCTTGCGGGGAGGGCCGGGGAGGGGGTGGTGCAGCGATCCACTGATGGACCCCCTCCCTCATTCCTTCCCTTCAAGGGGGAGGGAGGCGATGGAGCCGAAGCATCTTGTCGAGTGTTACTGCGCGGCCGGCGCCATGGCGTCAGCGGCGACGAAGTCGGCGGGCACGAGGGGATCGATCTCGGCAGCGAGCTGCTCGAGCGTCTTGCCCCCCGAAAGTGTCTTGCCGTTGACATAGAATGTCGGCGTCCCCGTCAGCCCGAAATCGTCGAGCGCCTGGTTTTTCTGCGCTTCAATCCCGTTCAGCACATCCTGATTCGTCAAGGCGGCGTTGAAGCTTTCCTCTGTAAAGCCCAATTGCTGGGCAATGGCAAAGATGGCGTCGCGCGGCTTTTCGGACATGCCCCATTCGTTCTGGGTCTTGAAATAGGTCGCGACCACTTCGTGATAATGCTCGGGGCCGGCGGCCTCGGCCAGCATGAAGATCGCTGCGTCCAGCGCATTGCGGGCAAAGGGCCGCACGATGAACTTGACCTTGCCGGTGTCGATATAGGCCGCCTTGAAGGGCTCATAGACATTGATGTGGAAGGCCGCGCAATGCGGGCAGGTGGGCGAGGCATATTCGATGACGGTGACCGGAGCATCGGCATTGCCCTCGACATGGTCCTCCAGGCCACCGGCCGGCGCCATCAGGCGGGCCTCATCGATGACGTCGCCTTCGGCGCCCTGCGCAATCCCGATACCCGAAAGGCTGAGCGCCGAGGCAGCGGCGGCAAGGAGAATGGTTTCGCGGCGATTGAATTTCACGTGAGAGGCTCCTGATGATTATGTGCCGGACACTACACGGGCCGAAGGTGTCGGCAAGTGGGCATTCCCATCAACACCCGGTGAACTGCTAGCGGCTCCGTCGTTCCGATCTGCTGGAGAGCGCCAGGCCCAGGACCTGCAACGCCTCCCTCAGATCGCCGTCTTCGACCTTTTCGGTCTGCTTGCCGACCTTTGCGATGGTGCTCTGGCTCGGTTGGAAGGGTTTTTGCGCCTTGACGGCTGAACCGGGGGTGAACGGCTCGGCCGAAAGCCGTACATCCTTGACCAGGACATAGCCGAAATAGCGGTTGATCGCCGCCGCAATGGCCGGCGCCTCGTGCTGGGCGAAGAGCGCCTGGCCCGGCGCGCAGCGCAGCACCAAAGTGGCGCCATCGGCATTGCTGCTGCCGCGCGGCCAGCTCAGTTTGTCGGGCCGGCAGGTCCTGTCGAAGGGGGGCGGGGCGATGGCGGCCCAATGGGTGATGATGTCCCGGCCGGCAAAGCCGCGCTTGCGCAAGACCGGATCGATCGCCCCCGCCAGCGCGTCGGCGACGGAAACGGCCTTGTTGCGGCGCTTATATTCGGGTGGCTCGTCCCTGGGCATGGGATTGGAGTAGCGCGGGGCGGGGGCAAGGGCAAGAGATGAGAACCCCACCGGGCCTCCCTTGGGGGAAGGGCAGTGTTTCGGGCGATCCAAAGCGCGGGCCCAAGGCTATCGCATATGGGCCGATAAGATCGAGGGGGCCATCCCCCTCCCCATCCCTCCCCGCAAGGGGGAGGGTGCCGGGCCGGCGTATGAGAAGCAAATACCGCCCTACACTGGATGCAGCACCTCCCCCTTGACGGGGGAGGATGGGAGGGGGTGCCGGCAGGCACGATACGCTTGGCCACATGCGATAGCCCTGCGCTTGAGGGGAGGGAGGCGAAGGAGCCACCGGAATAAGGGCGCGAGAGGTCATTTTGAATGGACCGCGCTTGACCCCGCAGGTAGCGTGCGCGCGTTACCAATAGAAATGCCCCAATTGCCCCTTTCCAATCCCCATCCCATCGATGCGCCGGCCGTCCTGGCCTGGTATGACAGCCACGCCCGCGACCTGCCCTGGCGCGTGTCGCCGGCGGATCGGAAAGCCGGCCTGCGTCCCGATCCCTATCGCGTCTGGCTGAGCGAGGTGATGCTGCAACAGACCACGGTGGCGGCGGTGAAAGCCTATTTCCTGCGCTTTACCGGGCTCTGGCCGCGCGTCGAGGACCTGGCGGCCGCGCCGCTCGATTCGGTGCTGCGCGAATGGGCGGGGCTGGGCTATTACGCCCGGGCGCGGAACCTGCATGCCTGCGCCCAGGCCGTGGTGCGGGAGCATGGCGGGGTTTTTCCCGCCAGTTCGGCGGCGCTGCAAAGCCTGCCCGGCATCGGCGCCTATACCGGCGCGGCCATCGCCGCCATCTGTTTCGACGAACCCGTGGCCGTGCTCGACGGCAATCTCGACCGGGTGCTGGCGCGCTATCATGCGCTGGACGTGCCGGTGCGCGAGGCCAAGGAACAATTGCGCGCAGCCCTGCAGGCTTCGGTGCCGGAACGGGCCGGCGATTTCGCCCAGGCCATGATGGACCTGGGCGCCACGATCTGCGCGCCGCGCAGCGCCACCTGCCTCCTCTGCCCGTTGCAGCCCGCCTGCGTGGCCGCGCGCGACGGCACGCCGCTGCTCTATCCCGTCAAGCCGGAAAAGGCCGAAAAGCCGGTGCGAAAGGGCCATGCTTTCGTGATGACCGATGCAGCGGGCGACGTTTACCTGCAAAGCCGCCCGCCCAAGGGCCTGCTGGCCGGCATGACCGAAGTGCCCGGATCGGACTGGAGCGCCGAACTCGGCACCCCCGCTTATCCGCGCGAGGCCCAATGGCACCATCGCGGGCAGGTGGTGCATGTCTTCACCCATTTCCGGCTGGAACTGGAAGTGTGGTCGGCAATCGTCGTGCCCGACGGCCTGGATGGCGGCTGGTGGGCGGAGCCGGAGGCGCTGAAGGGCGAAGCGCTGCCGACACTGTTCCGCAAGGTGCTGGCGCAGGCGGGGCTGGAGAGCTGAGTCTTGTCTGCTGCTGCGTTGAGTACTATTTTAGGCGCGACGGAGGTGGTCATGACATCAACCGTAACCGAGGACGGGCGGGTGACGATACCCAAGCCCATTCGCGAGCTGCTCGGCTTGCAGCCCGGCAGCGCCGTGGACTTTCGGCGCAATGACAAGGGTGAAATCGTTATCGTTGCGGCCAGTGGCGAGCGGTCGAGCTTCTTCTCGCAATTTGTCGGTCATGCCGGCCCCGGAATGACCACTGACGAGGTCATGGCGCTGACTCGCGGTGACGATTGACCCTCGTTGATACCAATGTCCTGCTTGATGTCATAACCGGCGATGCCGAATGGGTAACCTGGTCGGTCACCCAGCTCGATGAGGCCCGTCGCCGCGGGCCCCTCGTCATCAATGACGTGATATTTGCCGAAATAGCCGTGCGATACCGGTCGGCGGCCGAAGTCGAACACCTGTTTGCACAGATGCAATTGGTGCATGCGGCAATTCCGCGGGAGGCCCTGTTTCTGGCGGCAAAGGCGTTCCAGCGCTACCGCCAGGCCGGTGGGGTACGAACGGGGGTGCTGCCGGATTTTTTCATCGGCGCCCAGGCTGCCGTGGCGCAGCTTCCCCTGCTCACGCGAGACCGGCAGAGATACGAAACCTACTTCCCGACCGTAGCGCTCATTACGCCCTAGCCAACAAAAAGGCCGCCGGGGCAAACCGGCGGCCAGTTGATAGAGCCTGATGGGGAGATTGGAGGTCAGGATCAGGCAGAAAGCAAATCAAGTTTTTGGCGAATGTCGGTCCTGAACGTATCCAGGGGCTCCATTCGCCCGGCTTGTTCGTGGTGCCAGAAGGTCCACCCGTTGCATGACTCCGAACCCTGAACCAGCGCGCCGACCTTGTGGATCGACCCCTGATGCGGACCGGAGACGAGCGAGCCGTCTGCACGAACCATGGCCGAATAACGCCGGCCCGCGTCGAAAAGTTGCGCGCCCACCTCGATAAGGCCCTGCTCGACCAGCGAACCGAAGGGAATGCGGGCTTCCTTGCGCTTGGGCGTCACCGATTGCAGCGCCTCGAAAACGCCGGGGCGGATAGAGGCGATGCGCTGGCGGGCGCCGGCGATATAGGCCTGCTCGCGCTCGATGCCGATGAAGTGCCGGCCCAGCTTGCGGGCCACGGCGCCGGTCGTGCCGGTGCCGAAAAAGGGATCGAGTACGATGTCGCCCGGCTTGGTCGTGGCATTGAGGATGCGGAACAGGAGGGCTTCCGGCTTCTGGGTCGGATGCAGCTTGTTCTCGTCCTCGTCCTTGAGGCGCTCGGCGCCGGTGCAGATGGGGAAGAGCCAGTCGGAGCGCATCTGCGTGTCGTCATTGGCCAGTTTCATGGCTTCGTAATTGAAGGTCACGCGGCTTTTCTGGCTCTTGGCGGCCCAGA
Source organism: Devosia elaeis (assembly GCF_001650025.1). GTDB lineage: Bacteria > Pseudomonadota > Alphaproteobacteria > Rhizobiales > Devosiaceae > Devosia > Devosia elaeis. Next base: position 36,739 of record NZ_LVVY01000128.1, read on the forward strand.
TCAGCGTCTCATGCGCATTGGTGAAGCGCGTGCCGCGGAAATTGGGCATCGGATTGGCCTTGCGCCAGACGATGTCGTTCAGCATCCAGAAATCGAGATCCTGGAGCGCGGCGCCGACGCGGAAGATATTGTGATAGGAGCCGATGACCCAGAGCGCGCCATCGGGCTTGAGCAGCCGCCGCGCCGCCGAGAGCCAGGCGCGGGTGAAGGCGTCGTAATGGGCGAAGCTGTCGAACTTGTCCCAATCGTCGTCCACCGCATCGACCCTGGACTGGTCGGGACGGGTCAGCCCCTGCTCGAGCTGGAGGTTATAGGGGGGATCGGCGAAAATGAGATCGATGGAGCCGGCCGGCAAACTATTCATGTGGTCGATGCAATCGCCCACAAGGATAGTATCGATCGGGAGGCGCGTGGCCACCCTTTCCGCATCGGCCTTGCTGGCCGTACGCGCGGTACGCAACATGCACTTAACCCTAACGCAGTACTAACAAGGCTCTTATAAAGCGTTGAGGTTAATGGAGCGTTCGCAAGGGGTTAGCGGGGGGTTAACCGGCGACCACCAGCGTGGTCTTCCGCACCAGCAAAGCGGCGACCGGCGCGAATTCGGAGCGGTGGTGGCGGCAGGGGCCGTGGCGGTCCAGCGCGGCGAGATGGGCGGCGGTGGAATAGCCCTTGTGCCCGGCAAAGCCGAAATGGGGCGCGTCGCAATCCATGATCGCGCACATGCGGTCTCTTGTGACCTTGGCCACGATGGAGGCCGCCGCGATGGAGACGCTGCGCCCGTCGCCGCCGATCAGCGCCACGCCGGGGCAGGGCAGGCCGGGCGGCACGTCGCGGCCATCCACCAGCACCCGGTCGACAGGGCGGGGCAGGGCGCGGACGGCGCGGGCCATGGCCGCGAGCGTGGCCCCGCGGATATTGAGCGCGAGAATGTCGCTGGGCGGCGCGGAGACGATGGCGATCTCGGCGCTGGCGACGATCTCCTCATAGAGCGCGTCGCGCCGCTCGGGCGTCAGCTTCTTGGAATCGTTTAGGCCGGCGGGGATGCGGTCCGGATCGAGCCGCACCGCGGCGACCACGACCGGCCCGGCCAGTGGCCCGCGCCCGGCCTCGTCGACCCCGGCCACCAGAAGCGCGCCGCGCGCCATGAGCATCTCCTCATGGCTGAAATCGGGGAAACCCGCCTCGGGCGCGAACAATTCGGCTGAGGCCGCCTCGGTCTTGATCCGCGCCATGGTCAGGCTTTCCGGCCAAGGCCGGCCTCCAGCGCCGCGCGGTCGGCGGCGAAGATATGGTGGCCGACGCGATTGGTTTCGCCGACGAAGTCGCGCAGGGCCGTGCTGCGGGAAACATGGCCGGCAATGTCGCCGACAATGGCGAGACGCATCTGGTAATTCTGCAGCTTCTGGAAGAAATGCCCGGCCAGCCTGGTGCTGAGATCGAAGAATTCGGGGGCGAAGCGACCCGCCGGGACGACGATCATCTCGGCCTCGGTGCCATAGGTCTCGCCCAGGAGGTCGAGCGCATCCTGTTCGCTGCTGAGGGCGGGGCCCTCGGAAGCGACAAAAAACAGGATATGGCCATTGATCGTTTCGGTGCTCATACCGATGTCCCATTCGATTTTTCGCCCCAAGCTGATACAAGAAACCGGCCGGGGGGCAAAGGTAAGAGAGACCGAATGCGCAATGCGATCTGCCTTGCGGCGCTGTTGGCGCTCGGCGGCCCGGCCCTGGCCCAGCCGTTACATCATTCCTCCGGAGAATGGCGGGAATATCACCGCGACTGGCTGGCCGCCTGCCCGGACAATATCGACGAGGATGCCGCCGATTTTTACGGCTATTCCTGCTTTGCCAGCACCGGTAGCGCGGAATTGAACGATGCCAGCCTGCCGGCCTACAAGCTGACGCTGATCCACAACCGGCTCGATGGCGAGATCGACCTGGCCATCACAGTGGCGCCGGCGAGCGGCGAATATGATGTCGAACGTCCGATATTGCTGCGCTTTGGTGGCGAGGCCCCGATCGCGCTGAGCTGGGGCAGTGATATCGAAACCCGTCACAATGTGACCAACCAGTTCTTCCTCGTCGGCGCCGATCGGGAGGCAGTGCTGGCAAGGATGGCGGAACGCAATGCGCTGACCCTGTCGGTGCCGCTGGTGGGCGTGGAAAAGCCGGTCGAAAGCTGGATGTCGCTGCGCGGCGTGCTGGCCTCGCTCGATTTCATGTCCACCTATGCGCGGCGGGTGGCGCAATATTAGCTAGCGGCTTCGCCCGGCCCAGAGGGCGATGGCTTCGACCAGCGCATCGATATGGGCCGGCAGATGGGCTTCCATGGCCAGTTCCCACAGGCGATGGGTGCCGGTGAGAAGGTCCACCCTGTCCCGATCGATATGGCGGCCGGTCTCGCGTTCATAGGCCGTGATGATCCGCGCGGTCAGATCGGCCGAGATCAGGTTGGAATAGAGAAAATCCTGATGCAGGGGCCCGAGGCCGGAATCGGCGAAGTCGTAAACGCCGTTGAGCCGCCCGGCGGCATGGTCGAAGGCCATGTTCCAGCCATGCCGTCGAAAAAGCCGTAAATGGTGCCGTAGGGATCAGGGTCGAGATCGCCCCAGCCTGCCATGATCGCTTCGGCGAAGGGCCACAGCGTTTCGGGCAGGACCGGCCGGATGCGGCGCAGGATATCGTCGGCATCGAGCCAGGCTTCGACCGGAAGGGCGCCGGCCGCCACGGCCTCGGCGGGATCGATATCGTGCAATTGGGCGTAAAAATGCCCCATCGCCGCACCGAGGGCCCGGCGAGCGGCATCGTCCAGCGCCTCATATTGCGGGGTGACGAGATGATTGCCCGCTATCTTGTCGTGGCGGGAAAAGACAAGCGGGGTTTCGGACAGCGTCAGGGAGGGCACGTGTATATCGACCTTGGCCCCCACCAGCCCGAGAATGTTCACCTCGCGGCGCAGCGCGGCTTCGCCCCGTTCGTGCCGCGGAAACTTGAAGATGATCCGGTCATCGACATCCACGGCGACGCTGTCCCAGCCTTCGGACAGCAGGCGGAAGGATGCGTTTTCCAGCGCAGGAAAACGGGCGGTGATGATGTCCCTGAGGGCCGAAAGTTCGAACGGCGATGCCGGCATTGTGCCTCCGCAATGTCGGCGCCCTTTTAGGGCATTTCAGGTTTTCAGGGAAATCGCCGCCGGGAAGCGGGGGGGGGCGGCCGTCATTGCCGGGCTTGTCCCGGCAATCCATCTCGCGAGGGGCATGGACCACCGGGACAAGCAACTGTGGATTGTTTGATGATGGCGTTTAGGATC
>NZ_LVVY01000129.1 GCF_001650025.1 Devosia elaeis
ATCGTTGCAACCCCATCTCCACCCGGCTGATGGGGGGAGGATAAGGGATGTGGAGGGGGTGGGGATAAGTTTTGGTTTTTTGCGGGTTCGGCGTCTGTGGCAGCAGCCCCCTCATCCGGCCCTTCGGGCCACCTTCTCCCCGAGGGGGAGAAGAATGGTGCGGCGCGCCTCTGTTCCTCTCCCTCTCGGGGAGAGGGTGGATCGGCCGCAGGCCGAGACGGGTGAGGGGGTGGGCGGCAGGGTGTCGACATCAGGCGCCGGTGTGTGGGAGCACCCCCTCCTAGCTTCGCTAGGCCTGTCGGCCAAGCTGCGCTACCTCCCCCGTCAAGGGGGAGGTGGGGGCCGGTGTTTGCCGCATGATCCCCGCCACTCGCGCGTCGCGTTCAGACGTCGACCTTGAAGCCGAGTTCGATTTCGCTGCCGGGCAGGCCCTTGAGGCCCCAGTTTTCCCGGGGCACTTCGTGCAGGATGACCTTGAGATCGTGCGGGGCAAGGCCGAACGGCGCCACGGCCGCGACCAGCTCGGCATAGAGCCGGCGCTTGGCCTCGATGGAGCGGCCGGTGAAGAGGCTGATTTCCACGATTGTGTAATGCGGCCCCACATGGGGCGGCACGATCATCGCCTCCGCATCATATTCGGCCAGACGCACGCAGCGGTCGCGATCGGGAATGCGGATGCCCGCCACCAGTGCCTGCTGCACCGCCTCGATGAATTCTCCGCGCCGCGCTCCCAGCCAGCCCTGGCGGGTTTCGATTCTCGTAGAAGGCATTGGCGTCAATCCTTGACGTTAAATGTCAGGCGCGTCGCTGCAGGGCCAGCCAGATGCCGCCGATCATCAGCGCCACGCCGGAGACGCGGTTGACCAGCCGCACCCGCGCCGCAGTCAGCACATGCCGGGCCCGTCCCGCCGCGACGGCATAGATGGCGTCGGTCAGCGTGGCCACGGCCATGACGATCAGGCCCAGGGTCAGGATCTGCCCGAAGGCGGGGCGCGAAAGATCGACGAATTGCGGCAGGAAGGCCGAGAGGAACAGCAACGTCTTCGGATTGGACCAGCTCACCACCGCGCCCTGCCAGAGATAGCGCAGGACCGGCTCGGGCTGGCCGCCCTCCAGGGCAATGTGGCCGCGCGCGCTGAACATCTTCCAGCCGATCCAGACCAGATAGGCCGCCCCGCAGAACTTGATGATCTCGAAGGCGCCGGACACGAAGGTCATCACCGCCTCGAGCCCGATGGCCACGATCAGCACCATGGACAGCATGCTCAATTCGGTGCCGAGAATGGTCAGCAGGCCCGCGCGCGTGCCGCCGGCCAGCGAATTGGCGACGACCACCGATACCGAGGGTCCCGGTACCAGGGAAAACAGGAGGCAGGCCAGCACATAGGGCAGGATGATATTCGGGTCGATCATGATCGTCTCCTTTCCCGCAGCAAGCCACGCCGCCGCGCGCTTGGCAAGATGTCCCGATCATGCGCCGCGCGGCCGAATGAAAAAGGGGCGCCGCAGCGCCCCTTTGCCTATTCGCTTGCCGGTTCGGCCGGCGGCGCCGCGCCGCCTTCGTCTTCATCACCCTCGGGCTCGCTGATGCGCTCGACCGAGACGACCTTCTCGTCCTCGGCCGTGTCGAAGACGATGACGCCCTGCGACCCGCGGCTGACGATGCGGATCGGCTTGTCGCCGCCCACCGGCAGGCGGATTGTCTGGCCGCCATCGCTGATCAGCATGATCTGGTCTTCGTCTTCCACCGGGAAGGAGGCGACCAGATGGCCGTTGCGCTTGTTGACCGCCATGGCGACGATGCCTTTGCCGCCGCGCCCGGTGATCCGGTATTCGTGGCTGGAGGTGCGCTTGCCATAGCCGTTTTCGGAAATGGTGAGGATGAACTGCTCGAGCGCACCCATCTTGGCGTACAATTCCTGGTCGAGCTCGCCGGCTTCCACGCCGGCCTCGTCGGAGGCCACATCCTCGCCGTCGACCTCGCCCCGCATGGCGCGGCTGCGCTTGAGATAGGCGGCCCGCTGCTCGGCCGTGGCGTCGGAATGGTTGATCACCGCCATGGAGATGACCGTGTCGCCCTCGGCGAGCTGAATGCCGCGCACGCCCATGGAATCGCGGCCCTTGAACAGGCGCACATCGTCCACCCGGAAGCGGATGGCCTGGCCGAGCGCCGTAGTCAGCAGCACGTCATTGTTGATCGTGCAGGTCTCGACGCCGACGATCTCGTCGCCCTCGTCCAGCTTCATGGCGATCTTGCCGTTCTGGCGCACCTCGACGAAATCCGCCAGCGAATTGCGGCGCACCGTGCCGCGCGTGGTGGCGAACATGATGTCGAGATTGCCCCAGGAGGTTTCGTCCTCCGGCAGCGGCATGATCGAGGTGATGCGCTCGCCCTGCTCCAGCGGCAGGATATTGATCAACGCCTTGCCGCGCGCATTGGCGGCCGCCAAAGGCAGGCGCCAGACCTTGAGCTTGTAGGCAATGCCCCGGCTGGTGAAGAACAGCACCGGCGTATGCGTATTGGCGACGAAGAGGCGCGAGACGAAATCCTCGTCGCGCGTCGACATGCCCGAGCGGCCCTTGCCGCCCCGGTTCTGCGCCCGATAGGTGGAGAGCGGCACGCGCTTGATATAACCGCTATGGCTGACCGTCACGACCATGTCCTCGCGGGCGATCAGGTCCTCGTCGTCGAAATCGGCGGCGTGGTCGGTGATCTCGGTACGGCGCGGCGTGCCGAACTGCTCGCGGATCTCTTCGAGCTCGGTGCGGATGATGGCCCGCACGCGTTCGCGGCTGCGCAGGATGTCGAGATAATCCTCAATTTCGGCGCCAAGGCCATTGAGCTCGTCGCCGATTTCGTCGCGGCCCAGGGCGGTGAGGCGGGCAAGGCGCAGTTCGAGAATGGCGCGTGCCTGTTCCTCGGAGAGGTTGAAGGTGCCGTCCTCGTTGATGCGGTGGCGCGGATCGTCGATCAGCCTGATGAGCGGCTCGACATCGGCCGCCGGCCAGCGGCGGGTCATCAATTGCTCGCGCGCCGTCGCCGGATCGGGCGCGGTGCGGATGAGCGCGATCACCTCGTCGATATTGGCGACGGCGATGGCCAGGCCCACCAGGACATGGGCGCGGTCGCGCGCCTTGTTGAGCAGGAACCGGGCCCTTCGGGTCACCACTTCCTCGCGGAACTCGATGAAGCAATCCAGGATCTGGCGCAGGTTCATCAATTCCGGCTTGCCGCCGTTCAGCGCCACGAAATTGCAGCCGAAGGAGGATTGCAGCGGCGTGAAGCGATAGAGCTGGTTCAGCACCACGTCGGGCAGCGCATCGCGCTTGACCTCGACCACGACGCGCATGCCTTCGCGGCTGGATTCGTCGCGCAGGTCGGCAATGCCCTCGATGCGCTTGTCGCGCACCAGTTCGGCGATCTTCTCCACCATCGAGGCCTTGTTCACCTGATAGGGAATCTCGGTGATGACGATGGCCTCGCGCTCCTTGCGCACCTCCTCGATGGTGGAGCGCCCGCGCACGATGATCGAACCGCGCCCGGTCTCATAGGCCTGGCGGATGCCCGCCCGGCCCAGGATGATGCCACCGGTCGGGAAATCGGGGCCCGGCAGGTGCTCCAGCAATTCCTCAGTGGTGATGAAGGGATTGTCCAGCACCGCCAAGGCGGCATTGATCGTTTCGGTCAGGTTGTGGGTGGGGATATTGGTGGCCATGCCCACGGCGATGCCGCCGCCGCCATTGACCAGCATATTGGGGAACCGCGCCGGCAGCACGCTCGGCTCTTTTTCGGAGCCGTCGTAATTGTCGCGGAAATCCACCGTGTCCTTGTCGAGGTCGTCGAGCAGGGAATTGGTGATCTTCTGCATGCGCACTTCGGTGTAACGCATGGCCGCCGGCATATCGCCGTCCACCGAACCGAAATTGCCCTGGCCTTCCACCAGCATCTCGCCCATGGAGAATTGCTGGGCCATGCGCACCAGCGCCATATAGACGGCGCTGTCGCCATGCGGGTGATATTTACCGATCACGTCGCCGACCACGCGGGCCGATTTGCGGAACGGCTTGTTATATTCGTAGCCGTTCTCGCTCATCGAGAACAGGATGCGCCGGTGCACGGGCTTGAGGCCGTCGCGCACGTCCGGCAGCGCGCGGCTGACGATCACGCTCATGGCGTAATCGAGATAGCTCTTGCGCATTTCGTCAGTGATATAGATCGGGGCGATGTCCGAGGACGGCGCGCCGCCGCTCACATCTTCAGGCGTATCTGTCACGGGGTGATTCTACGTTGGTTCTCGTTCCCCGATAGATAGGCGATTCCGGCGCAAATTACCAATTTCCGGCGGCCGGGGCTGTGGAGATCACGCCCTTGCCGGCCGCGCCCGGTTCATCTGCCGGAAACGGGGGATGGCCAGGGGCGACAAAGCCGCCGCCAGGTAGAGCATCCCGGTCAGGCCCAGCGCCACGGACAGGCCGGCATAATCGACCAGAACGCCCGCATAAAGGCCGCCAAACGGCATCAGCGCCCAGGCCAGCGCCCCCACCAGCGCGATGACGCGGCCCACCATGGGCGCCGGGATGCGCTCGAACAGGATGGCGCCGATGATGGGATTGAGGAAGCCCGCCGCAAAGCCGCTGAAGCCAAGAATGGCCAGGATCGCCGGAACCGGCAGCGCGAACGCCAGGGCCAGCATCGGCGAGGGCCCGGCGCAGATGAAGCCGATGACATAGATGGCCAGCCGCGGCAGCCGCTCGGCGAAGGCGGCGGCTATGGCCGCCCCGCCGATGGCGCCACCCGAAAAGGTGGCGAGGAACAGGCCCACCCAGGTCACCTCGAGCCCCGCGCCCTGCACCCAGACGGGCAGCAGTACGATGGCATAGGCCTGGTCGAACAGATTGGTCACCGCGATCATCGCCACCATGCCCACCAGAACCGGGTCGTTGCGCAGCGTCGCCCAGCCGGCGGCGAAATCGGCGCGATAGCTGGTGCGCGCCGTCTTCTCGGCAGATATGGCGCGCGGCACGCCCAACCCGACCAGCAGCGCGGACAGGAGGAAGGTCAGGCCATTGACCAGCAGGGCCGGGGCCGTGCCCATCAGGGCGATGAGCACCCCTGCCCCCGCCACGCCCAGCGTGCCGGCGAGCCGGTCGCTGACGCCGAGAACGCCGGTCACCCGCTCCAGCGGCATATGACCCAAGGCCGCCACGCTGGGCACCAGAGCCTGCTTGGCCGCGTCGGACGGCGCCCGCAGGATGCCGAGCAGCGCCACGGCCGGCAGCAGGAGCCAGATCGACAGGATGCCCGCCCAGAACAGCAGCGGCACCAGCGCCACCGCCAGGGCCGAGAGGCAATCGCTCCAGATGGAAATCCGCCGTGCCCCGACGCGGTCGATCAGCGGCCCGGCCAGGGCCTTGGCCACCACATAGGGCAGCAGCTCCGCCATGCCCACCAGCCCGGTCAGCACCGGGCTGCCGGTGGTGGTCAGCACCAGCCAGGGAATGGCCACCACCGAAACCCGGGTGCCGCCAACCGAAGCGATCGTGGCCCCGGCCACCGCCATCAGCGCGCCCTTGCCGCCCATCTCAGAACTCCTCCGGCGCGCGGGGAAAGGCGTGTAGCAGGATGGTTACGGTTTCCATCCCCGCCTCCCGGGCGGCACCGAGCTGGGGCGCCGTCTCCATCGCCTCCCACAGGACCGCATGCAGCTTTTCCACCAGCGCCTCGGCCTGCCCCGCGGTCAGGGGAATGTTGAAATCGCTGATTGTGGACGCCTTGCGCCATTCCGGCGGCAATTCGATATGGCGCTCCAGCGCCCGCTGCATCAGCGCGATCTGCGCATTGAGCGCCGCCTGGGCGAAGGCAATGCCGGCATCGAGCGCGTCTTCGTCGCTGTCATCCTCCAGGAAGGTCGTGGATTCATGCCGCGCCCGCCACCAGCGGTCCCGTCCATTGCCGCGCCCTTCATCCTCCTCGATGAAGCCGTGGCGCGCCAATTGCCGCAAATGATAGCTGGTGGCGCCGCTATTCAGCCCCAGCCGCCCCGCAAGGCTCGTCGCCGTGGCCGGCCCCTCGATCCGCAGCAGGCCCAGCATGCGCAGGCGCTGCGGATGCGCCAGCGCCCGCAATGCCATGGCATTGGGGCGAATACGGCTGATCGTGCGGCGCTCGGACATGGGCAAACCCCTCTCGTTCGCCCGATGATAAACCGCAAACAAATCTTTGCAAAGATATCTTTGCAATGTGGAATTGAGGCCACGAAAACGGGGCCGGATATTGTCCGGCGCCGCTGCAAGCGTCAGGACAGGCCTAGTCAGTCCGGCAGCGCATAGGCCACCAGATGGCCGTTGAGGTTGTCGTAGATGCCGGTGGCGCCGGAGGCGGCAATGACGATGAACTGCTTGCCCGAGGGGCTGACATAGCTCATCGGATTGGCCGAAGCGCCATTGGGCAGCTTGTGGGTCCACAATTCCTCGCCGGTCCGCATGTCGACGGCACGGATATAGCCATCCTGCGAGCCGCCGAAGATCACCACGCCGGTCTTGGTGACCAGCGTGCCGCCGGTCATCGGCGCGCCCAATTGCCAGGTCAGGCCGGACTTGATGCCGAAGGGACCGGAATTGGCGGCGGTGCCGATCGGACGCTCCCAGAGCACGTCATAGGTCTCCAGGTCCACGGCGGTCAGCATGCCATAGGGCGGGCGCAGGCAGGGCACCTTGAGCGGGGACATGAAGGGCTCGTTGGTGACGGCGAAGGGCGTTCCCATCTGCGGGGCGCCAAGCGCCATCGAGACGGTGAAATTGCCTTCGGCATCGGCCGCGTCCCAGCCCCGGCGGTCCGCTTCCTCGCGGGGGATGAGTTGCACGCGGTTGGGCATGCGCGTCCAGTTGGCGATCATGACCTTCTCGTCCTGGTGGACGGAGACCGAGCCCCAGTTGATGCCGCCGATATAGCCGGGGAATTGCAGGCTTCCCCCCACCGATGGCGGGGTGAACTGGCCTTCATAGCGCAGCTTCTGGAATTCCAGGCGGCACCAGAGCTGATCCAGCGGGGTAATGCCCCACATATCGGCTTCCGTGAGGTCCGGACCGGCAAAGGACGGCATATTGGTGGGATAGGGCTGGGTCGGCGCAGTGAAGTCGCCTTCCGCCGCCCCCTGCGGCACGGGCCGCTCCTCGATCGGATCGATGGCCTCGCCGGTCAGCCGGTTCAGGGTGAAGACCTGGCCGCGCTTGGTCGGCTGCAACAGCGCCGGGATCATTTCGCCATTCGGCCCCGGCAGGTCCACCAGCGCCGGCTGGGCGCCCACGTCATAGTCCCAGATGTCGTGATTGACGGTGCGGAAATGCCAGCGCACTTCGCCACTGGCCGAATCCAGCGCCACGACCGAGGAGGTGAATTCCTCGAAATTCTCGCTGCGATGGGCGCCCCAGTAATCGGGCGTGGCATTGCCGGTGGTGATGAAGACCAGCCCGTTCTCCTCGTCGGCGCTGAACAGGCCCCAGGCATTGGGGCTGCCCCGCTCGTAAATCTCGCCTTCCGGCGGCCGGCCATGATAATCGGGCTTGCCGGGATCGAAGGCCCAGACGAAATCGCCGGTCACCGCGTCGAAGGCGCGAACGACGCCCGAGGGCTCGCCCACTTCCTGCCCATCGGAAATCCACCCGCCGATCACCGCGACGCCATTGGTCACGGTCGGGCCGGAGGTCGACAGCACAAAGCCCTTCTTCACCTCGCCCAGATCGGTCAGCAGATTGACGAACCCGTCCTCGCCGAAGCTGGTGCACAATTCACCCGAGCGCGCATCGACGGCAAAGAGCCGCGCATCCACCGTCGCGGCGAGAATGCGGCTCTGGCATTCCTCGACCGGCTGGGAGGCCTCGTAATAGGAAACGCTGCGGCACTTCTTGGACATGACCCCGGACAGGTCCGAGCCCGGATCGAAACGCCAGCGCTGCTCCCCGTTTTCCGCATCCAGCGCGAAGATCAGGTTGTTGTTGGTGCAGCCATAGAGCGTGTCGCCCACCTGGATGGGCGCGGCGGTGATGCCGTTATACATGGTGACATCGACCGGGAAATCCACCTGCCAAGCCAGTTCGAGGTCCTTGGCGTTTTCCGGCGTGATCTGGTCGAAAGGCGCGAATTTCGCGCCATTGGCGGCCCCGCTGGCATAGCGCCATTCATTGCCCGGCGCGGCGATGCCGGGAATGGGCCGGGTGGGCGCCTCGGCGGGGCCGGTCGTGGTCACGGGCTGGTCCTGCCCTTCCTCGACCAGGAGGGCGAAACCGTGACTTCCTGCGCCACCGACATCAGCGGCAGCGCCATGGTGGAAGCCGCCAGGGCGGCCAGAATGGATGTATGCGCTTTCATCGGTCTTACGCCGCCTTGTGGTTGGGCGCGCCCCGGAGCGGGCGCCAGTTGAACGGCAGGGCCATGTAGAGGCCGATGACGAAGGGGCCGACCAGACGGGGCATCAGCGCCCAGCCGTTGAAGCCGACCTCCCAGATGGCCCAAACCAGCGTCCAGGCCAGCATGGCGGCGAAAATCCACACGCCGAGCATCCGGCCGGTCCACAGGAAAAAACCGCTGGCCAGGCAGGCCAGACCCGTAACGAGGTAATAGAGCGAGCCGCCCAGGGCGGCCAATTGCGCGCCGCCCACGGTCAGGACGACGCCGATAAGCGCGATCACCACCGCCAGAATGCGCGGCGCGAGCAGGCGGGTCCAGGCGCCCGCTGCCAAACTAGACATTTCCCTTGCCTCCGAAATGACCCCAATTGCCCGCGCATGCCTTGGCCAGCCTATCCCGGCTCTGTTATTGCGGCTTGGCGCGAACGGCCCGCCTCCTACGGCGGACCGCAAAAGTGGACACCCGTGTCCGCTTACAGTCAAGAGGCTATCGATGGTGGAAAAGCGACAGCGAAAGGATGCGGCGGCGCGGCGCGAAACCATTTTGGCCGCTGCCGAAATCGCTTTCGCCGAAAAGGGCCTCGATGTGCCGCTGGAGGAAATCTGCGCCGCGGCGGGCGTCGGCCGGGCCACGCTCTACCGCAATTTCGAGAATCGCATCGCCCTGGTCCATGCGATCATGAGCAATAATCTGGACAAGCTCGACATGGTGGTGGCCCGCGCCGGCCAGGACCCGAACGGGCTGGCGCTCTTCCTCGCCGAAATCCTCGACCAGCAGGTCAAGACCGGCGGGCTGGTCTACCTGATCAGCCAGAATCCCGCGCTGGACCGCAATCTCAGCAGCCGCTTCCGCGCCCATCTCGACGAACTGGTGCCCCGCGCCCGCGCCGCCGGCCTGGTCCGGCCGGATATCACCGCCGATCAGGTCGCCATCACCGTCCGCATGATGTGGGGTGGCCTCGAAGGGCTCGGCTTTGCCCAGCGGCGGAAGACCGCGCCCCTGGTCCATGCGCTGAGCCTGGGCGCCCTGGGCATGTCCGCGCCCTCAATCGGCGTCGAAATGCAGCCGTGACGCCTCGATGCGGCCGATGCTCTCATTGGCCCATTCGATCAGGTGCCCGAACGGCACGATCAGCGAATGGCCGAGCGGGGTCAGCCGATATTCCACCGCGGGCGGCTTGGTGTCGAAGACCTGGCGGGCCACCAGCCCGTCGCGCTGCAGGTCGCGCAGGGTCTGGGTCAGCATTTTCTGGGAAATGTCGGGGATGTCCCGGTGCAGCCGGTTGAAGCGCTTGGGCCCCGAAGCCAGCGTCATCACCAGCAGCATGCTCCATTTGTCGCCGATCTTGTCGAGCACGTCGCGCACCGGACAGGGTCCGGGCAGGCCCGATGCCGCATTCCAGCGCTCCACATAGAGTGAAGCCAGTTCCTGACCCTGCTGCATGCACTTACCCCAAGGTAATCTATTGCCGAAAAAGTGCCTCCTTTTCAGCCATCGCGCCGGCCACTAGATAGACACTCACTTTTCGATACTTACTCTCCCATCCGCAGCGGAACAAGGGGAGCGAGCCGATATCCGTTTCCCTGTTCAGGAGAGAGCACCATGAGCGCATTCGACAATGTCCCCTTTCTCGTCACCGGCGCATCGGGCCATCTCGGCCGCATCGCCGTCGAGGAATTGCTGGCGCGCGGCGCCACCACGATCATCGCCGGCACCCGCGATCCGTCCAAACTCGCCGATCTGTCCGCCAAGGGCGTGGAGCTGCGCAAGCTCGATTTCAACGATCCGGCCAGCCTGCCCGCCGCCTTTGCCGGCGTCGAGCGCGTGCTCCTGGTCTCCACCGACGGCGTTGGCGCCCGCCGCGCGCAGCACGAAGCCGCCATTGCCGCCGCGAAACAGGCCGGCGTCAGGCACCTCGTCTATACTTCCGCCCCGGCCGCCCGGCCCAATGCGGATGCCGGCCTCAATCCCGAGCACTTCTGGACCGAGATCGCCCTCGCCGCTTCCGGCCTCGGCTTCACCATCCTGCGCAATCACATGTATGCCGAGAACAATCTGGCCGACGCCGCCCATGTCATCGCGTCCGGCCAGCTTTTCGGCCTGATCGGCGATCGCGGCACCGCTTATGTCACCCGGGCTGATGCCGCCCGCACCGCCGCCGGCGCCCTGCTCTCGGCGGAAGGCGACAGCATCGAGGACGTCACCGGCCCCGCCGCGGTCACCAATGAGCAGCGCGCCGCCCTCTATGCGGACATCAGCGGCAAGCCGGTCGCCGTCGTCCCGCTCATGCCCGCCGATCTCAAGGCCGGCATGGTGGCCGCCGGCATTCCCGAAGGCTTTGCCGAAGTCCTCGTCGCCTTCCAGCGCGACGCCGTCTCCGGCCATCATGGCGTCGTCACCGATGTGGTGGAGCGCTATACGGGCCGGAAGCCCCAGGCCCTCGGGGACTTCCTGCGCGCCAACAAGGCCGCCCTGGCCGGCTGAGCCGGGCGGCGGACCCGTGTCCGGCGCGGGTCCGCCGCCATGCATGATCGCCCGCGATCATAAGTGTGAATACTGGACGGACCCGGCGCCACCCCGTAAAAATCCGCGCATTCGCCGGATGGGGGAGTCGGGTCTCGGTGTCTTCTGGTTCATTTCTGAAGCGGGCCCGCGACCGCATTACCCACAAGCGCTCCATCGGCTTCGGCCTCGAACATATCGGGCTGACCACGCTGCGCTTCCCGCGCCTGGTGGCCCTGGCCGTCCTCGCCTTCACCATCCTGGCCTTTTCGCAAATCCCCAAGGCCAATGTCGATGGCGACCTGCTGCGCGTCTATGCCCATTCAGGCCAATATTACGACGCCTATGAGCATCTGTCGGACACGTTCGGCACCTTCGAGAACGACATCTATGTTCTGGTCAGTTCCGAGCGCCTCGCCGATCCCGAGATCATCGAGGAAATCCGCTTCCTCGCCTTCGACCTGGAGCTGAACGACTACGCCGTCGGCACCATGTCGCCCTTCACGCTGCGCAAGCCCCTGCCCGGCGGCGGTTCGGTCCCGGCCATCCCCGAAGGCCTGCTCACCCCCGACGAAGTCGCCTTCGAACTGATCGATCTGCAGCAGAACGATCCCATGATGCGCAATCTCATCACCCCGGACCTGACCGGCGTGGTGATCATTCTTTTCCCCGACCAGGAGAAGGTGAAGGCCGACGGCGCCAAGGCGCTGATCGCCAGCCTGCGCGAAACCATCGCCTTCTACCAGTCCGAGGACATCCAGATCGAGCTGACCGGCCCGCCGATCTGGACCACGGAAATGCTCGAAGCCTCGGTGTCCGACCAGGTCAAGTTCACCATCTGGGGTTTCGGCCTCGGCGCGCTGATCGCGCTTCTGGCGCTGCGCTCCTTCTTCGGCGCCATCATCGTCGCCGCCACGCCCTTCCTGGCGGTGATGTGGTCCATGGGCATGATCCTCATGTTCTTCGGCTCCTTCTCCTTCCTCACCATCATCGTCACCACGCTGGTCCTGGTGATCTCCTTCGCCGAATCCATGTTCTTCGTCTTCAACTGGCTCGCCTTCTGGCGCGACGGCATGGAGCCGAACAAGGCGGTGGATGCCACGGTCAAGCTGGTCGGCCCGGCAGCGGCGCTGACCATGCTCACCACCTTTGTCAGCTTCGCCTCGCTGGCGCTGACCCCGGGCCAGGGCATTCGCGAATTCTCCATGGCCGGCGCCCTGGGCACTTTCCTGCTCTTCGTCTGCCTGATGACCTTCCTGCCGCTGCTGCTGAAGCTCTCCATCCGCCTCGGCTTCAAGGCGCCGCCCAGGACCAGCATGGTGCTGACCGCCCCGCTCCCCCTCGCCTGGTTCGTCGCCCGGCGCTTCGGCCGGCCGGTCTCGGTGATCGCCATCATCGTCACCATCCTGCTGCTCGTCCCCTATGCGCTGATCAAGCCGCATTTCTCCTTCGAGGACTTCGTGGCCCGGGATTCCACCGCGCTCTCGGCGGCGGAAGATATCGACGACGGAGTGGGCGGCGTCGCGCCGCTCTATGTCCGCGTGCCCCTGATCGGCGGCGATCCCAATATCGGGCCGGTGGATTTCGAAAAGATCCGCGTCGTGCACCAGATCGTGGAAAGCCATCTGGGGCAGAACAAGGTCATCTCGGCCGCCAGCATGACCAATTACACCGCGGCCGGCTTCACCCGCGAAGAGGTGTTCGACGCCGTCGGCCCCTTCATGAAGCGCCGCTTCGTCACCGATGACGGCACGCAGGCTCTGGTCACCGGCTTCATGCCGACGATCATCGAATCCGACCTGCTCAAGCAATTGGTGGACGACCTCAATGCCGACCTGGCGGCGGCCGGCATCACCGACGCCGAAATCGGCGGCTTCCGCATCCTGACCACCTTCGCCACCGACGATATCGTGCGCGGCCTCCAGCTCGACCTGACGCTATCGGTGATCGTCAATCTCGGGCTGATCGGCTTCGCGTTCCAATCCTTCCGGGTCGCACTGGCCTCGGCCATCCCCAATCTGTTCCCGGTCCTCGGCACCGAGGCCTGGCTGTATTTTTCCGGCCAGGGCCTGCAGCTCACCACCGTCATCGCCCTCACCATCGCCTTCGGCATCGCTGTGGACGACACGGTGCATTTCCTTTCCCATTACCTGCATTCGCGCCGCGACGAGGGCCTGTCGCATCTGGACGCCGTCAAGCACACGCTCAACCGCATCGGCGGGGCCATCGTCGCCACCACGATCATCCTCTGCGCGGGCGTCATCATCGTCACCTTTTCCGAGTTGCCGCAGGTGGCCCTGTTCGGTACGCTCTTCGTCTCCACCCTGGCCTTCGCGCTGATCGGCGATCTCTTCATCCTGCCGGCCCTGCTGGCCGCCGGCGGCAAATTCTTCCACCCGCTCGGCCGGATCGGCGTGCGCATGGCCGACGAGGATCCCACGCCCGACGATCCCATGGCCGATACCCACACGACCCGCCAGGGCAGACCGGCCGAAATCCGGCAGCCCGGCGCCTCATGAACCCGGCAATGTCCATCACGTCCCGACAAATGCCCGCGCAAGCCGCGCATAAATTTGATATCGAAGATTCGCCGAACGGCCGGGGGGCTCGTTTTGCCATTTGGAGGCGCTGACGCCATGATCACCTTCGGACCTCTGACCCGTGCGCTCGCACTGGCCGGCCTTCTCGTTTCGGCCGCTGCCGCCATCGGCCCGGCCATGGCTGCGCCGGCCGATGTCGCCCTGCTCAAGTCCTATATCGGGGAATGGCGCGGGCGCGGCGTGCTCATCGGCGCGCGGCAGGAAAGCGTGGTCTGCCGCCTTTCCCTGTCCCAGGGCAACCAGGACAAGGTCAATTACAATGGCCGCTGCACCCTGGCCGGCACCAATCTGTCCGTCGCGGGCACCATGGCCTATGTCGAGGCCAATCGGCGCTACGAGGCCGTGATGAGCTCCAACGCCACCTTCAACGGCGTCGCCATAGGCCAGAAGCGCGGCCAGAACCTGCTCTTCAACCTGCGCGAGCGCGACAAGGACGAAGAGGGAAAGGACCTCAACATTTCCGCCCAGATCCAGCTCAGCCAGGAAGCCATCCACGTCGTGTTCGAGGTGATCTACGTCGAAACCGGCGACAGCCTCCGCGCCGAAGTGCCGTTCAGCCGGTAAGAGGGCCGCGCCCCTGGTGAGGGGTGGCCGAGGGGTAGCGTGTCGAGCAAAACAAGTGCCCAGAAGACCTCATGGTGAGCCTGTCGAACCACGAGGTCGGGCCCGCTGAAGTCTGAGTGCCACGACCTCGCCCTTCGACAGGCTCAGGATGAGGTCTACTCCTGTCCCCACGCCGACGTCTGCCGCTCCCCGGCACTCAAACAAAAACCCCCGCGTAAAAACGCGAGGGTGATGTTTCGGCCGGCGCCGGACAGTCTGCAAATGCGCCCTGGCGATGCCGCTCAGAACGGGATGTCGTCGTCCATGCCGCCGGGCTCGAAGGCCGGCGCATTGGCCGAGGGCCGGCGCGCCCCGCCGCCGCCGCTATTGTCGCGCACGCCGCGGAACCCGCTATCGCCGCCACCATAGCCGCCGCCCTCGCCGGCATTGTCGCCGCGCCCGTCGAGCAGCACCATCGAGGCGTTAAAACCCTGCAGCACGATTTCGGTCGAATATTTGTCCTGGCCGGACTGGTCCTGCCACTTGCGCGTCTGGAGCTGGCCTTCGAGATAGACCTTGGAGCCCTTGCGCAGGTAACTCTCGGCCACGCGCACCAGGCCTTCCGAGAAGATCACCACCCGGTGCCACTCGGTCTTTTCGCGCTGCTCGCCGGTATTGCGATCCTTCCAGCGCTCCGATGTCGCCACCGACAGGTTCACCACCTTGCCGCCATTGTTCAGGGTGCGCACTTCCGGGTCATTGCCCAGATTGCCGACCAGAATAACCTTGTTCACGCTGCCAGCCATGGCACCATTCCTTCCAATTCAGTCCCGGTCTGCATGGATCGCGGGACGCTCACTGCGCCTGCAGGGTCATGGAGCCCATGCGCTTCCCTGCCCGTTCGCCGCAGCATAAACCTTTCAGCCGCGCCACACCGGTAAATTTACCGCCTACCCACACCTTTCGGGGCGTTTGTCGGGGCGTATTGCCGGGGCGCTTTGTTCTATTTATGTTCTCATTCCTGCTTTTGTCAACCGATCTCGCCCGCTGGCCCGCGCCCGGCCCCGTCCGGCAAATTGCACCGCTCCTGACTCCCCCTGTCAGCAGCCCTGCCCTAACCCATCTTGACCGAATCTCCCATGTTCTGGTTACGTTCACGACATTCTGATCCGGCAAGTTGACTTGCGGGCGCGCCGTGGAAGCCCTATTTCTTGGCCTTCGTCCGCCCCCCCTCCCCGCCGGTGCGACACCAATTGGACAAAGAATGACCGATAAGCCGAGCCTCAACCGCGAAATCGTCGTGCGCGGCGCCCGTGAGCACAATCTCAAGGGCATCGACGTCAAGCTGCCGCGCGACAGCCTGATCGTGATGACGGGGCTTTCCGGCTCGGGCAAGTCGTCGCTCGCCTTCGACACCATCTATGCCGAAGGCCAGCGCCGCTATGTGGAATCGCTCAGCGCCTATGCGCGGCAATTCCTCGAAATGATGCAGAAGCCCGATGTGGAGCATATCGAGGGCCTCAGCCCCGCCATCTCCATCGAGCAGAAGACCACGTCGCGTAACCCGCGCTCTACCGTTGGCACGGTCACCGAGATCTACGATTACCTGCGCCTGCTCTATGCGCGCGTCGGCATTCCCTATTCGCCCGCCACGGGCCTGCCCATCGAGAGCCAGACCGTCAGCCAGATGGTGGACCGCACGCTGGAGCTGCCCGAGGGCACGCGGCTCTACCTGCTGGCCCCCATCGCGCGCGGCCGCAAGGGCGAATACAAGAAGGAACTGGCCGACCTGATGCGTAAAGGTTTTCAGCGCGTCAAGATCGATGGCGAATACCACGAGATCGAGGACGCGCCCGCGCTCGACAAGAAGTTCAAGCACGATATCGAAGTGGTGGTGGACCGCCTGGTGGTGTCGCCCGACATTTCCGGCCGCCTGGCCGAAAGCTTCGAAACGGCGCTGAAACTGGCCGAGGGCATCGCCCTGATCGAATTCGCCGACGAGAAGAACGAGGACGGCACTGCCCGCCAGATCACCTTCTCGGAAAAATTCGCCTGCCCGGTTTCCGGCTTCACCATTGCCGAGATCGAGCCGCGCCTGTTCTCGTTCAACAATCCCTTCGGCGCCTGCCCGGTCTGCGATGGCCTGGGCACCGAGCAGAAGATCGATCCGGACCAGATCGTCCCCGATCCCACCCTGTCGCTGCGCGACGGCGCCATCCTGCCCTGGTCCAAGACCAGCGCCCCCTATTACCAGCAGACCCTCCAGGCCGTGGTGAAGCATTACGGCGCCTCCACCGGCACCGCCTGGAACGAGCTGCCCTTCGACGTGCAGCACGCCGTGCTCTACGGCACCGACAAGACCAAGATCGATTTCGTCTATGACGACGGATTGCGCCAGTACAAGACCTCGAAAGTCTTCGAAGGTGTCATCGGCAACCTTGAGCGCCGCTACAAGGAAACCGAAAGCGCCGGCATGCGCGAGGAGATCGAGAAATACATGTCGGCCAAGCCCTGCGTGGCTTGTGGCGGCTATCGCCTGAAGCCGGAATCCCTGGCGGTGAAGATCGATGGCCTGCATGTCGGCCAGGTCACCGAAATGTCGATCCGCAATGCCTCCAAATGGTTCGCGGACCTCTCGGGCAAGCTTTCCCCCACCCAGAGCCAGATCGGCGAACGCATCCTCAAGGAAATCCGCGAGCGGCTGAAATTCCTCAACGATGTGGGGCTGGAATATCTCTCCATGTCGCGCAATTCCGGCACGCTGTCGGGCGGCGAGAGCCAGCGCATTCGCCTCGCCAGCCAGATCGGCTCGGGCCTCACCGGCGTGCTCTATGTGCTGGACGAGCCCTCCATCGGCCTGCACCAGCGCGACAATGCCCGCCTGCTCGAAACGCTCCAGCGCCTGCGCGACCTGGGCAATACCGTCATCGTCGTCGAGCATGACGAGGACGCCATTCTCACCGCCGATTACGTGCTCGATATCGGCCCGGGAGCAGGCGTCAATGGCGGCAATATCGTCGCCGAGGGCACCCCGCAGGACATTCTCAATCACCCGGACTCGCTCACCGGCAAATATCTCTCCGGCCGCATGGGCATTCCCGTCCCGGCCGAGCGCCGCGAAGGCAAGAAGGGCAAGACCCTTTCGGTCAAGGGCGCCACCGGCAACAATCTCAAGAACGTCTCGGTCGACGTGCCCCTGGGCATGTTCGTCGCCATTACCGGCGTCTCTGGCGGCGGCAAGTCGACGCTGATGATCGACACCCTGTACCAGGCCATCGCCCGCCGGCTCAACGGCGCCCGCGTGGTCCCCGCCCCCCATGAAAGCCTGACCGGCCTCGAATTCCTCGACAAGGTCATCGATATCGACCAGTCGCCGATCGGCCGCACGCCGCGTTCCAATCCCGCCACCTATACCGGCGCCTTCACGCCCCTGCGCGAATGGTTCGCCGGCCTGCCGGAGGCGAAAGCGCGCGGCTATGGGCCGGGCCGCTTCTCCTTCAACGTCAAGGGCGGCCGCTGCGAGAAATGCGAGGGCGACGGCGTCCTCAAGATCGAGATGCACTTCCTGCCCGACGTCTACGTCACCTGCGACGTCTGCAAGGGCAAGCGCTACAATCGCGAAACCCTGGAAGTCCAGTTCAAGGGCAAGTCGATTTCCGACATTCTCGACATGACCATCGACGAGGGCGTCGACTTCTTCTCCGCCGTCCCGGTCATCCGCGACAAGTTCGCCACGCTCCAGCGCGTCGGCCTCGGCTATGTCAAGGTGGGCCAGCCGGCCACGACCCTGTCGGGCGGCGAAGCCCAGCGCGTGAAATTGTCCAAGGAATTGTCGAAGCGCGCCACCGGCCGCACCCTCTACATGCTCGACGAGCCCACCACGGGCCTGCATTTCCACGACGTGGCCAAGCTCCTCGAAGTGCTGCATGAACTGGTCGAGGGCGGCAATACGGTGATCGTCATCGAGCACAATCTGGAAGTCATCAAGACGGCCGACTGGATCATCGACCTGGGCCCCGAAGGCGGCGATGGCGGCGGCGAAATCGTCGCCGTGGGCACACCCGAGGAAGTGGCATCCAATCCCCGCTCGCATACCGGCACCTTCCTCAAGGAAGTCATGGACCGCCGGCCCCATTTCGCCACGCGGGCGGCGGAGTAAGGCTTCAAGCCCCGACACCGGCCTCCCCTCTCCCCTTGCGGGAGAGGGACAGATTTTCTGCGTTCAGCAGAAAATCAGGGTGATTGGTTCTCTCCTCCGCAGAGGAGCGAGTGATAAAACCGCAAACCCCTCATCCGCCCTTCGGGCACCTTCTCCCGCAAGGGGAGAAGGGAGAGGCGGACGCGTTGAAGACCTTCTGGTGAGCCTGTCTCAGGATGAGGTCTGCCGAATGGGGCTAAATCAGCCCCATTCGCGCCAGTTCGGCGGCGATTTCGGCTGAATTCTCGTTGTCGTTGCTTTCCATGTCCGGCGGCGCGTCTTCCGGGCGCAGATAGCGCCAGCCCTGGAAGGGCCGCTTGGGATAGGGCAAGGTCCGCACGATGTCGGGCGCCATGATGATGTCGCAATAATCCTTGCCCTCGGCATTGGTATAGGGGGCCAGCCGCAGGATGGGTTGCCGGCAGCAGATCGTGCCCGACATGACCCAGTAGATCGAGGAAATGCCTTCCATCTCCTCGCGCCGTTTCGGCATCATGCGGGTGCGGTGCACATGCACGTCCTCGCCGTAATCGGCGCCCCACCAATGGGCGCGCTCGTCGCGATAGCTTTCCAGTTCCTCGACCGTCGCCACGCCGACGCAGAGCTTGACCATATGAATCATGCCAGCGTCCCCGGCGCCACGCGGCCCTGGATCACGTCGATCTCGTCGTCATCCACGATCCAGGGTTCCTGCAGGGCCATGCCCAGCCAGTCCTGGAAGGCCGGAAGCGCATAGATGGCCTCCACATAGCGCCCCGCCATGTCCGATATGGGCAGCTCATAGGTCCGCAGCCGTGTGGCCAGCGGCGCGAACATCGCATCGGCGGCCGAAAAGGCGCCGAAGAGATAGGGCCCGCCCGAACGCTCCAGCAGCGCGCCCCACAATGTTTCCACCCGATGCAAATCCTTGCGCACCGCATCGAGATCGACCCGGCCCGGATGGCTGGCCCGCAGGTTCATCGGCGCGTGATTGCGCAGGGCGGGAAACCCGGCATGCATTTCCGCCGAAGCCGCCCGGGCCAGCGCCCGGTCCCTGCGGTCGGCCGGCCAGATCGGCTTGTCCGGAAACGTATCGGCCAGATATTCGATGATGGCGATGGTCTCGGGCAGCACCAGGTCGCCGTCGATCAGCACCGGCACCTTGCCCGTCGGCGAGCGCGCCGCGATCTTATCGCGCCAATCGGGCCCGGAAAGCTGCAGCACCTCGTCGTCGAACGGAATCTCGAAATGCCGCAGGACCAGCCAGGGACGCAGCGACCAGGTTGAATAATTACGATTCCCGATCAAGAGCTTCATCGAATATCCTCATCTTCAAGACGAAGGGCGCCCAGTGGCCGGGCGCCCTTGCCGTAATCTGTCGAGTGAATAACTCCAGCGCTATGGTCGGAATGTCCTAGACGCCAGCTACTACGGAGAAAACCAGCCCCATGGAAACGAGGCATACCAGCGCCCAGCTCACGGTGTGAAAGACATTGGCTTTCGGTTGACTGCGCATAGATCGCTCCTTGTCAGTCGTCCACTCCGACCCCCGCAAGGGCCGGTAGTGAATCGTTAACCGCCCGCCAGATGGGAAGCAAGCGGCCAAACTGCAACACTCCACAGCCGCGTTTCGTTCACTTTTACGCCTCAGAACAGCCCGAACCACAGCCCGGCAATAGCCAAAAAGGCAAAGAAACCAACAATGTCGGTAATGGTGGTGACGAAGACCGCCGAGGCGATGGCCGGATCGGCCTTGAGCCGGTCCAGCGTCAGCGGAATGAGAATTCCGAACGTGCCGGCAACGATCATGTTGATGACCATGGCCATGCCGATCACCACGCCCAAACCCACATCGCTATAGCGCAGGGCAGTCACCACGCCCAGCAGCACGGCGAAGATCACGCCATTGGCGAAACCCACCACCATTTCGCGCCGGATCAGCCGGCGAAGCCGCCCGCCATCCAGTTCGCGCATGGCCAGGGCCCGCACCGTCACCGTCATGGTCTGCGCCCCGGCATTGCCGCCCATCGAGGCCACGATGGGCATGAGCACCGCCAGCGCCACCATCTGCTCGATCGTGGCATTGAACAGCCCGATGACGAAGGAAACCAGCACCGCCGCCACCAGGTTGACGCCCAGCCAGGGGCCGCGGCTGCGCACGGTGTCGAGCGTGGTGTCGGACACGTCCTCGTCGCCCACGCCGGCCAGGAGCTTGATGTCTTCCTCGGCCTCTTCCTGGATCACGTCGACGATGTCGTCGATGGTCAGCACGCCCACCAGCCGCCCGTTTTCGTCCACCACGCCCACTTCCACCAGGTCATAGCGCTCGAAGATGCGCGCGGCTTCCTCCTGGTCGTCCTCGGCCTTCACCAGTACGAGATTGGCGTTCATGATGGCGT
Organism: Devosia elaeis; assembly: GCF_001650025.1. GTDB lineage: Bacteria > Pseudomonadota > Alphaproteobacteria > Rhizobiales > Devosiaceae > Devosia > Devosia elaeis. Next base: position 20,629 of record NZ_LVVY01000129.1, read on the forward strand.
CGATCTTGGTGGCCCGCTGCGCCCGCAGGAACTTGTCCAGCGGCAGGGTGCCGAGCACCTTATAAGCCGCGTCCACCACGTAGATCTGATAGAATTCGTCCGGCAAATCCTTGTCGGCGCGCAGGTAGTCGATGGTCTGCCCCACCGTCCAGAAGGGCGGGATGGCGATGAAATCGGTCTGCATCCGCCGCCCGGCGGAATCCTCGGGAAAATCCAGGCTCCGCTTCAGCGCCAATCGCTCGAAGGCCGGCAGCGCCGAGAGAATCTCGTCCTGGTCTTCCTTTTCCAGGTCCTCGAGCAGATAGACCGCGTCGTCATTGTCCAGCTCGGCGACGCCGCGCGCGATTTCGGAATTGGACAGCGCCTCCATGATCTCGAGGCGGATGCTTTCATCCACTTCGGTCAGCGCCGAGAAGTCGAATTTCTCGCCCAGCATGCGCACCAGCGCCAGCCGCTCGCCCTGGTCGAGTTGCTCCAGCACGTCGCCGATATCGGAGCTGTGCAGCGGCGCCATGACCAGCGCCACGTCCTCCGTGCGGCCCGCTTCGATGAAGGCCCGCAATCGCTCCAGCCAAAGCGCGCTGATCCAGCCTTCCGCATCGCGGAAGGCATCGTTGTCGATCCCGGTTTCGAGGCCGGGCGCCATTTCGGATTCGTCGCTCATCGGGAGCCCTTTCGTGTCCTGATTGTTTCAGGGGCAGAACAAGCTGTAGCCAATCGGCCTGCATTGCGCCAGTGTGGGCGAAAGGCTTTTTCTCCGATCCGGGGAGATTTCGACATGACCGACAATGCCAATCTCGATGCCGGCTTCGCGCGCCTGCTGCGCCTGGCCCAGGCCCGTAACCTGGCGCCTGTGGAGGCTTCCACCAGTTATGGTACGCCCGCGCTCAAGGTCGGCGATGCCGCCTTCGTGCGCATGCTCGATGCGCAGACCGCCGTGCTGCAATGCCCGGTGGACCAGAAGGTGCTGCTGATGGAAATCTCTCCCGACATCTACTACGAGACCGAGCATTATGTCGGCTACGACGCCATGCTCGTCCGGCTCGACCGCATCGATGACGAGGAATTGTCCCTGCGCCTGCACGATGCCTGGATTTTCAAGGCCCCGGAAAAGCTGAAGTCCTCGCGGACCTAGCCCTTCCATTTGATGCGCCGATCCCTTTTCAATCGTCACCACCGGGCTTGTCCCGGTGGTCCACGCCCCATGACATGGATTGCCGGGACAAGCCCGGCAATGACGACAAAAACTGGACACGCCCGCTGGTCGAAATCTCCTCCGCTCGCTCGTCTCTCCTCTATAACGTTCGCCAAGACTGGAGACCCCATGACCGAAACCACCCGCCTCGCCTGCGCCTGCGGCAGCTTTCATCTCGAGCTCAGCGGCGACCCGTTCTTCGCCACCGAATGCCATTGCAATTCCTGCCGCGAGGCCGCCCGGCGCTTCGACGCCCTGCCCCCGGCCTTCCCGCTGGCCGGCCCGAATGGCGGCACGCCCTATATCCTCTACCGCAAGGACCGCGTGCATTTTCCCGACGGCACTGACTTGCTGCGCGCCCATCGCCTCGGCGACAAGGCGCCGACCCGCCGCGTGCTCACCACCTGCTGCAACAGCCCGGTCTTTCTCGAATTCCAGGGCGGCCACTGGCTCAGCCTCTATGCCGGCCTCTGGCCCGAAGCCACCCGCCCGGCCACGCAGATCCGCACCATGACCTCCGACCTTCCCGAGCATCACCTGCTCGATGACGCCCTGCCCGCCGGCAAGGCCGTCACCGCCGGTTTCTATGGCAAGCTGCTGCTCGCCTGGATTGCCATGGGCTTCAGGTCACCGCGCATCGCCGTGCCGGAATAATCGCACTCCACCTTGGCGGCCCGGCGCCGCCGCCCCATATTGGGGACCCAGCTTTTCCTGTTTCGAGGTTTGCATGTCCGACTTCAATGCGCAGGTGATCGACGATTTCAACGCCACCAAGGGCAGGCCCGGCGGCTATTTCAAGGATGCCCCGGTGCTGCTGCTGCATTCCATCGGCGCCAGGTCCGGCCAGGAGCGCACCCTGCCCCTCATGTATCAGCGGAGGGCGAAGGCCCCTGGTTCGTCTTTGCCTCCTATGGCGGCAATGACAGCAATCCGGACTGGTTTCACAACCTCAAGGCCAATCCCGACGCGGCCATTTCGATTGGCGACGGCACCGAAATCTCGCGCATTCCGGTCAAGGCCCGCATCGTCGAAGGCGAGGAGCGCGACCGCATCTATGCCCGCCAGGCCAGCCTCTTCCCCCAATTCGCCGATTACAAGAAGAAGACCACGCGAACCATTCCGGTCGTCGAATTGACGGCGCGCTGAACGCCTTTCCGATTGCATTGAACCCATCGCTGCCCCGATAGTTGAGCTTCGAGCAGCGATGGAGGCAATCATGCAGCAAGTCTGGACTATCGAACGCAGCCTGTGGCTCGACGGCATCGAGGCCTATGAAACACGCATGGCCGATCAATGCGTGATGGTCTTTGGCCCGATGGGCATTCTCGACCGCGGGCAGATCTTGCAGACCATCGAACAGGCACCGCGCTGGCAGGATGTCGAAATGACCGAGACCACGCTGACCACGCCCGGCGATTCCGTCGCCATAGTCATCGCCTATAAGGCCGAGGCGCGCCGCGACGGCGGCGACGTCTATAGCGCCCTCTGCTCATCGACCTATCTGGTGCTCGACGGCGAACTCAAGCTCGTCCAGCACCAGCAGACCCCGCTCTGAACACAAGACAACAAAAAAGCCGCCTTGCGGCAGCTTATTGTTCGTCACCGGAGTGACTGGTGCGGTCGAGAAGAAACGCGACCATCGCGCCTTGACCATTGATTTTAAAGGGCTTTTGGCCGTCGTGTTAGGGCCGTTTGTAGCGGCGTTTGTAGCGGTGGTCAATGTATATCATCGCCTAGCGCAGGCTCTTGCGACTTCGCTGGCTAGGCGCTTTCTTATCTGTCTACGCAATCGCGAAACCTGATGCGTCATAGGGGCACCCAGTGGTCCGAAGGTCCGAATCGCCTTCTTGGCGTACGTCCAAAACGTCCAGTTTCGGTACTCCGTCTGCTTATCCTTGAACGCATCAACCGCCCCGAACCGCTGATACAGGGCCTCGAAGTTATAGAGCGCTATGATCTCTTGCGGGGACTTCGACCGATAGCGACGCTCCAGGTGGATCGACACGGCCCGGCAACTGGCGACGATCTTTCGGTGTAGGGCGCTGAGTGTCTTGTCGCGGATGTATGCGTTTCGACCGTCGTATCTGAACCCAAGGTATTCAAGACCCTTGTTGCTCCCCTCTGGCTTTATTGTCGCAACGATCTGCCCCATTCCATCCGCAGCAAACTCGTGGATGAAGGACTTCTTTTCTTTGATAACAAGCGCATCGCCGAAGCGCGATATAGCTCCGCGAGCTTCAGCCTCTAATCGGGTCGCATGTTCGGCGGTGACAGGGGCGACAAACAGGATATCATCCGAGTAACGGAGGTACCGTCCGCCAACGCTCTCAGCCAAGGCCTTCATCTGCATGTCGAAGTCGAGCAAGTAGAGGTTGGCAAGAAGATCGGATAGCGGTGCGCCCTGTGGCACCCCATGAGGGGTCCTGTTTAGTTTTATGATGCTGCCACTGCCATCACCTCCAGCTATGCGTGTCCGAAACTGTTCGCCCTTGCAGAGCTGAACAGGGATGGCTCTTGGGTCCACAAGAAAGCCCATGACCGAACGGCCACCCGGCCCTACCTTCTTGCCGTAAAATCCAAGCCGCTCATAGGCCTCCAGCTTCTCGACATATGCGTATCTGGTCATCGCCTTATAGACAGCGAAATGATCGGGAGGGAGGCGTTCCAAGCCCAATAGCGAAGCCCAGAGCGACTTCAGCCGCTGGTGGTCAAGGCTCTCGAAGAAGCTGCTGATGTCGAGCGAAATTGCGCAGCAGTCCCCTAGGGCCTGGGCGTATTGAAAAGCCTCTTTCGCAAAATCAATGTTGGACTTGCCGCCCTTGCCTGTAGATGCGCGTACGCGTCTGTAGGCCAACACAGTCTCGGTCAGTCCCTCAGCTTCGAGCCTGCGCTCGTAGGGTTCTGACAGCATGTGTCGGTAGTAAGAGAAGATACAAGCATCTAGACGAGCTGCATATCGTATCGGACGTTCCTTCGGCCTGCCTGGCTCGCCAGCCTCAGCGAAGAGCGTCCAGCGCTCGTCGTACTTTATGAACGGGTAGAAGGTGTGTGCAGCTACTGCCTGGGGGTCCAAAGCTATCGAAGCGGCTTTCTCGCCCGTCAGCAGGGGGTCGAAGTGTGGATATGTCCTAACCAAGGGAGCCCATGCAGGCATGGATTGCTCCGTGCGATAGGGGGTAAGAGCGCCGTGTGCTTCCGGCATCGCTCCTACCCCACACTGTTCAAGACGAGCCGACGTAGCTCTGATGGCACCTAGTCGAGGATATTGACTATATTAGTTGTGCGGCAGCTTTCGCGGCCCGCACCTTCAACGTCCCGCTAATCTTGGAGATCGTAATGATACTCGTTCGACTGCTGGTCGCCTTGGGGCTTGACAACTTCAAGGTCAGCTCCGCCCCCCTAGTGAGCGGATGAGACCTATATACGTGCCTGGTGAAGACTGTTCAAGCGACGGGGCAATGTAATCTTAACTAATCAGAGGATCTTAGGGCGCAGGGAATCGAACGACCCCACCAGCTGCCCATCAGTCTTCGCGGTGCCTATGCCTGCGACCATCGTGGGCGTCATACCGAAAGCTCTTGCTGGCTACGACGGTTTGTTTTCCTAACTATCCGCACAGCCTCGCTTGAATTGCCCCCTCATTCACCCCAAAGTACTCTGGGGGCTTTCTCATGCTTAGTCTGCATTACACAATCAAAGCGGCGCTCACGTGCGCTTTCATTGCTCTTTTCGTTCCAGCGGCTCACGCTGACTTCGCCAGCAGCCAGCGATGGTTCAACGGCATGGCGGAGGAGGACAGGAGCCTACTGCAGTCGCAGCTCATCCTCCTGGGGCACTATGAAGCACTGGCCGACAGCGCCTTTGGCAACTTCACCTATCGCGCCATCCAGGAATTCCAAAACTCCATCGGGGACGCACCCACAGGCGTCCTAACACCGCGCCAGAAGGGACTGCTGGAAGACGCAGCAAGCGGGCTCTACCACGACCTCGGATTTGACATCGTGGAAGACGCGCGGGGCATGATGGCCATGCTGTTGCCAAAGAGCTTACTGTCCTCTGTCAGCGAGACGAGGAGGGGCACGGCATACACAAGTGCTGACGGCTCTATTCGCCTGGAGACCATCAGGAAGCCTTTCGCTGAGGAAAGCTACGAGAGCCTCTACCAGACGCTGTCCTCGACCAGCGCCGGACGGAGCATCAACTACCAGGTGCTGAACGCTGACAAGTTCGTGGTTTCGGGCACTAGAGCAGGCAAGCTCTTCTATATCCTGATCAACCGCACCCCTGGCGAAAGCGCAGGTTTCTCTGTCGAGTGGGAACGGTCCCGGAATGAGCTGGGAGCAATGGTCGCCACCTTCATGGCGTCTTACTCTTACCCTCTCGCTTATGCCCCTCCAGGAGACGGCTCAGTCTCATCAACTGACGTGCCCAACACAGCGCCTGAGCCAGAAGCTACTCCTCCAGATACGCGACGGTCATCGGGAACGGGCTTCTTCGTGGCTGAAAGGGGCGTACTCGTGACCAACCACCATGTCATTGACGGTTGTTCGGCAATCGACGTGGTTGGCTACGGCCCCGCCCGAGTGGTCACGAGCGACAAAGTCGTTGACCTCGCTGTCTTACAGTTACAGGCGGCAAAGACACACGCTGTCGCCGAGATACGCGCCGAGCCCGCTCAGCTTGGTGAGAGCGTGGTCGCCCTTGGCTTCCCACTGGCAGACATTCTCAATTCGTCACTCAACGTTGGTACGGGTATCGTCTCGTCTGACACCGGGTTCTTCGGAGCTGAGACCCGGTTCACGACCAATGTAGGTATTCAGCCTGGCAACAGCGGTGGTCCAATCTTGGACGAATACGGTCGCATCCTCGGCGTGGCGGTTTCCAAGATCGACGATGAAGCGCTCCTCGCCGCCATGGGGACTACAGCACCAAATGTGGGTTTTGCTATCAAGGGTGAGGTGTTGGCTGAGTACCTGAGTCTGTTCCGGTTGCCAGCTCCCTCGCCCGCCCCTGATGAACCTTTGAACGTGCGTGAATTGGCAGAAAAGGGGCGGAACTTCACCGTGCAGGTGATGTGCAACGCAGAACAAGCAACGGGAGTCGCGCCAGTTGCGGACCGAGGTGCGACCATCAGCGTTTCATCACCCCAACTGCCAGACGGCTACCGATGGGCGGTATTCGCCAGCGCCCGCGACATTGGCAATTTGCCCAACCTCAGCTCTGTCTTGGCTCCGCACAGCACCCGCGTTGTGCTATCCGAAAATGGAAACTACGGCTTAGTGGCCGGGCCGTTCACAGAAGAAACAGCGGAGCGCCTACTAGCCGAATGGAAGCGTAACCCGCTGGTTCCAAGTGACGCCTATCTCAGCTCTGGAAGGCGCTTCATCGGGTTCGTGGGCGGTCTCTAGAGACCCGCAATACGAACTTTCCGCGGGTCGCCGCTATCGGTGGCTGACCCGGCGTTCAAGCGACAATTGGCGCAGCCCCCAGCGCTGCTTTCCCATAGCTCCACGTCAACGATTCCTTGGCCGCGATTTGTACGAGACCCTGCTGTTCGACGCGCCGTTGAAGCCTGCGCCTACCATACCAGTTAAGTAGTGAGCCAAACCCAAAAGTGGGCCAGCCGACAAATTGCTGAAGGGCTCCGTAAATGCCCAACGAAGTCCCAACCCAGTAAAGAACGGGTTGATCTTGCTGCCAATCTACCCACCCGAAGATGGCATTCGCAATGAGTACGAGAGCGACTACTGATGCGGACGTTGTGGTAGCGTGGCGAACGTTGCCCATAGCGGTATTGTTTGCCTCCACTAATCCAACGAACCGCAACCGCTCAAGCCTCTCACCTTGCACACGATCTAGTTCATCTGCTTCGAGTTTTGCCTGAAGGGCGCTAAGCTCCCGGGCGAGCCGAGACCGCTCCTTGTTAGCGGTTTCACGCTCTTGGGAGCGCGCCTTCCTCTGAACTTCCAGCTCCTGTTGGTGCTTTTCTGTAAGTTCTGCCGCTGTGGCTAAGCGCATCTCTTCGAGCAAGTGCGGCACCGTTGTCTCTGTTAGGCGGTCTTCATCGCCAAGAGTGAAGTCCATCAGCCTTGTGACAGAGCGAGCGTCTTGAAGCAGCAGGTCGTACTGCTGTTCCTGTTCGGGGGTGTACTTTCGAAGAACCTCCCTCGCCCTATCGACTACCTCCTTCTTCACGTTAAGCACCCTCTCGCAATAGGCGAGCAGGTGCGCCATGGGAATTTCACTAATCGCCCCAAAGCCGGTGCGCAACCAAGCGGCCACCGCCAGCGCCGAATGCTGCACCACTGGTGGGCAATGTCGCTCTTGCACTATTCCATGGTCTATTGCGAAGCCCCTGGCGAGACGAGTGAAGGCGCCATTATTCGTCACAAAAACGAATTTGTTCTCAAAGATGTCGGTGGCCCTGCCCCCTTCTCTCAACCGACAAGTCAATGCCATCACGGTAGCATCATGGCGGACGGCCTCCGGGTAGCCCTGCCTCCAGTTGATTGCCGCATGAAATTCCTCAAACAGTCGGTCGGGGAAATGAACGTGAAGCGAAGGCATGCTCGCGAGCGTGATCTGACGGACAGTTATGCCGTTCTGCCGCAGTGCTTTTTCCGGGTCTCGCTGGACGGCCCCCACGAATTGCTCAGTAACCTGCCCCTTGACGATGGCCATATGGGTTGGCCCATGTCGGTTCTGTCTCGGAGTGTTGAGCGTTGTCCTCAGAATCCGCGTCATCTCATTGCAGCTCTCCTCGAACACGATGACGCTACAACCGAGCTTTCGCGCAGCTTCGATGTTTAATTGAACGTCTCGTTGGGCCTGCTGTCCAGACACTCCGAGCGCCGCAAGCGCCAAGGGGGCGTCTAGCACCAATGTCAGTCCCGATTTCTCCTCACTATTACTCGGTTCTACGAAATCCTGAACCACCTCAGTAAGCATGCCCACAGACGCCAACTTTGTCAGCTTCTCGAACATCTTCTGATCGGTCTTGCTTGCGTGATCGACAAAACGTGCGCAGAGATAGCGCTCATCTGCATGCAAATGCGTAGCCTCAGGCTGAAGGTCCTTGAGCAGCTCCGAATGCCCGACGCTCCTATCTGACCCATTGCTGATGGAAACATCCAAGGTTACGAGGAACCTCACCAAGATGTCCAAGGCCTCTTCGTCGCTTCGCTGGTGATGGAGTAAATCGTTCAAATCTCGCGAGAACGCTTGGAACGCGGCAACGGCTTCCTGCACCTCGGTCGCGTAGGCATCGCCACCGCGTCTCTCGAAGTCGTCAGGAAGCGCTACAACCCAAATTCTGGCACGTGGGTCGGGCTTATTGAGGTAGCCATGGGCTTCAAGTCTATCCTGGAAAACGTTGGCTACCTCAGTGGTGATGTTCCAGCCGTACAGCTTCTTGAGGCCTGCGATCAGTAGTGATGGTTCGAAGACCTTCCCATCGAGAAATTCAAGAACGGGGGTTAAGAAGGGGATAAGCGCGTCCAGAACGTCAGCCTCGGACTTTGGTTTTAGCCCCTCCAGCGTGGCGTATACTCGAAGTGCTTGCCTCGTAACGGTCATGCCACCCCTCAATCTAACGGTGAGAGCCCATTTCACTGCCAAAACCAATAGACACCCATCTTCACGGACGCGGGCAACCAAGCCAAAGCGCCCCTGAAGTTATCCACAGCTAAGCCTTCACGGGCTCCTCACCCATCACCCGGTAAACCGTGGAACGCGCCACGTTGAACCGCTTGGCAACGGCCATGGGACGGTCACCAGCGGCCAACGCTGTGCGAATGGCATCAGCGTCCACGGTGACAGGACGGCCCTTGTAGCGGCCTTCCTCCTTGGCCTTGGCAATGCCTTCGAGCTGGCGCTCCTTGCGAAGGTCCGTCTCGAACTCGGCTATGGCAGCCAGCATGTTGAACATGAGCCGCCCGGTGGGTGTAGTGGTGTCGATGCTCTGTTCAGTGACGATTAAGTCCACGCCCTTCGCGTCCAGCTCACGGGAGATGGCATGAAGGTCGATGACCGAGCGGGCCAGCCGGTCTAGCCGGGTCACCATCAGCACATCCCCCTTACGGGCGAAGCGGATGGCCTCAGCGAGCTTGGGGCGACCGTCACGGGATGTTCCGCTGGCCTTGTCGATGAAGGTTTCCTCAGCGCCGTTGCGGGTAAGGATGTTTACCTGGGCGGTCTCGTTCTGGTCGGTGGTTGATACTCGGGCGTAGCCGATCTTCATGGTCTAAACCTATGTCCGAAAATGTCTATGGCATAATCGGAATAGTGTCCGATAAATTTGAAGTCAACCCATATCGAACACTTTTGGGGCGTTTTCGATCGTCCGCTGTCCGTATACCTTTTGAGAACTAGGGCTTATGTGACGCCCAAACAAAGGAAGTCAGCTGATGGCCCCGCACGTTATTGTTGTCGATGTTGGCTCTCCCGCAAAAGGGAATATGGGCTGGTGGGTATTAGGACCACACTTGGATCACGGTGGGACCGACCCGGCTGCACTCGTAGATGCCCTAGTGACAGCAGTGCAAACTGGTCCGGTGCTGCTTGGATTTGAAGCCCCGATGTATGTGCCTGCCAAGCGACCAGCAGCAAATCTATTGAAGTTCCGTCAAGGCGAAGGCTCACGTGCCTGGAGCGTTGCAGCAGGTGCAACTACCGCCGCTATCGCTCTCGCGTTAGTACCGTGGCTCCTAAACGAACTACGTCAGAAGGTTGGTGGCATTAGAGCTTGGCAAGATTGGCATACTAGGCCGACACAATGGAGTGGACCCCATTTCGCCGGACAGCTGGCGGTTGG
>NZ_LVVY01000130.1 GCF_001650025.1 Devosia elaeis
GATTGACGCTGAGGCTCACCCTGTTTGACGCGCAGCAGATCATGGAGCGCCATCATGGACCCGCATTCCCTTTTCAGCCTGAACGATCATCTTGAAGCCCTCAGCGAGCATGGCGATCCGCTCGAGATTTTGGAGCAGACGGTGGATTTCGAGTATTTTCGATCCTGGCTGGTCGAGGGGCTGGGTTATGGCGACGGCAGCAAGGGTGGCCGGCCGCCGTTCGATCCGGTGGCCATGTTTAAGATCCTGATCCTGCAGGCCCAGCACAACCTGTCCGATGCCCGCACCGAGTTCATGATCCGCGATCGCCTGAGTTGGATGCGCTTCCTGGGTTTCTCGCTCGGCGATCGCACGCCCGATGAGAACACCATCCGCCATTTCCGCAACCGCATGACCGAGACCGGCACGCTCAAGCGGGTGATGAAGGCCTTCGACTGGCAACTGCACAAGAAGGGCTACATCCCGATGTCGGGCCAGATCGTGGATGCATCGCTGGTGCCGGCGCCCAAGCAGCGCAATACCGACGGCGAGCGGGACGCCATCAAGGCTGGCAAGTCAGCCAAGCAGATCTGGCCAAACGAACCGGCCAAAGCCGCACAGAAGGATACCGACGCGCGCTGGACCCTCAAGATCGGCGGCAAGGTGCGCTACCGACCCGACGGCACGCCACTGCCCATGATCGCCATCCCGGTGTTCGGCTACAAAAGCCATATCAGCATCGACCGGCGCTATGGCTTCATCCGGGCCGCAGCGGTGACCTCGGCCAACCATCCCGATGGCCGGATGCTGCGCCAGGTCATTGACCGGGAAAACACCAGCAGCGAGGTCTGGGCCGATAGTGCCTACCGCTCGCAAAGCAACGAGGCCTGGCTGGCCGATCGCATGCTGACCAGCCGCATCCATCGGCGCAAGCCCAAGGGGAAATCAATGCCGATCGCGACCGCGCGGGCCAATGCGGTCAAATCCTCGATCCGCGCCCGGATCGAGCACGTGTTTGCTCACCAGAAAAACCGGTTCGGCCTGTTCATCCGCACCATCGGCGTCGCGCGGGCCGAGGCGAAACTGACGCTGGCCAATCTGGCCTACAACTTCGATCGCTTGGTCTTCCACGAAAAGCGCGCGGTCACGGCATGAGTCTGCCCGGGAACGGGGAAAATGCCCTTTGTGGGGCACCACAGGCGGTCAAAAACAGGGTCAAATAACGCCCAAATATGCCAAAGCGCTGAAATCAGCCGGCCATCACGGCATCATCGATCCTGAAGACACGGTTTTTGCGGGTCTCCAGCTCATCATAACTGCGGAACCGAAGACGCGGCGTGAAGAAGCGTTCCCGCACCAGGCCCACCTGGTTCTCGACCTGACCCTTCTCCCAGCCGGAGGCCGGCGTGCAGGCGACGGGGTCAACCAGATGATGGCCGCACATCTGCAGGAAGCGCCGATTATAGGCCCGCTCTTTGCCCACGAAGATGGTCTCGACCGCTGTCTTCATGTTGTCGTAGATGCCGCGCGTGCAGGCGCCCTTGAAGAACGCGAAGGCCCGATCATGAGCATCGAACACCATCTCCTGGGTCTCGCGTGGATAGGCCCGAACGAACATCATCCGGCTATGGCACAGCCTCACATGGGCAACCTTGACCGTTACCGTCGTGCCGTTGAGCAGCACGATCTCGTGGCTCCAGTCGAACTGGTACGCTTCTCCGGGCGCAAAGCTCAACGGCACAAACGCCGAAGCCACATTGGACGAGCGATCCCGGCTCCAGTTCCGGGCATAGCGCCGGACCGCATCATAGCTCCCCTCGTAACCGAGGCCCGCCAGTTCCTCGAACACCCGGATCAGCGTCAGCCGCTCGCGTGCCGCCTTCCCTTCGTTGGCCAGCAGCAGTCGGTCCAGCTCAGCTTGCCATGGGCCGATCCGCGGCAGCGGCTGCTTCTCGCGTTCATAGGAAAAGCTCGTCTCGCCCGAACGGATGATCTTGCGCACCGTATTGCGCGCAACATGCAGTTCCCGCTCGATCTGCTTGATGGACTTGCCTTGCACGAAATATGCCCGACGAACCCGTGCAATCGTATCCACGCCCTTCATCCCCCAACCGCCCGTCAAATCCAAAACAGGCAGTCTGCTCAACAAATCCAGGGGGTCAAAATTAGATGCCGATTACCCCCATAACGGGGTCAATTTTGCACGCCGAAACACAGCCGTCGCGCAGCTTCATCTGAACAACCAACGCGCCACCGCCGACGCGGTGATCGCCGCGATCGGCGGTGGCTCGAAACCAACGGTATTGAAGCATCTTAAAACATTGCGTGAGGAGCCGCCGCAAGCGGTGGACGACCTTCCGGCGGGTATCCTCGATCTGGTCCGGCCAGTCGTCGCGCAGATCTTTGCCGAGGGCCGAAAAGCTGAAGCGGTGCGAACCCGCGATCAGATTGAGCGGCTGCACCGGATGCTCGGTGACCTGGAGGCCGAGGTGGAAACGCTAGGGGCGGTCAATGCTGCGCTGGACGAGCAAGTCGTCGACTTGGGTCGGGAGCTCGATAAGTCCAGCAAGGCTCTGTCGAGCGCCGAAGCGCAGATCGTGGCTAGGGATCGCAAGATCGAGAAACTGACAGCACAGCTCAGCGAAAAGGAAATGGTCGCCCAGCGCCAACTCGCCGCGGCCATGAAGGGGTTTGAGCAGAAACTGTCGCTTCTGGCCGAGAACATGCTCTCTGCAAAGACCGCCCGGGTGAACACTACAGGCGATTCAACCTGATTGCGAAATCGAGCAGTCGAACGCCTCAGTCTGAGCGCCGGCCCAGGGCGGCCTCTATCCAATCCTCGCTCAAATCGACTGCAAACTGATCGCTCTTCAAGGCAATGCGTTTGACTGCCTGTTCAAGGCTGGTTGCGTCAATGGCCGTTTTCTCGGCCAACAGCGATAGCGTTGCCTCAGCGATCAACTGTCGCGCTCGGCTGACCGTCCGGCCCGACGCCGCCCAGGCCCGACGCTCCAAGTCCTTCTTAAGCCGAGACGCGTCCTGCAATGCGCCCTCAACAGACGTCAGGTCCTGGAGCGATTGGATAAGGCGAGACATCAAACGGCCCCTTCCCTTTCATCGTCCATGAAAATCGATCTCGTTTCCTCACCATGTCCATAGTAGTCAAGGTGGCGTGGATGAGGTCGGAACGGTCGGGACAAGGCGTTACCAGGAACGGTCATCGCAACAAGATCCTGCTCGAGCTGAAATATGCTCAAAAGGTCGGATCGACCAGCCAATGCGTGCATAGTCATCTGCTTTATGGTTCGGGCAGGAACCTGGCTCTCAGTTTCCGACTGCGCATAAGCCACCAATTGCGCGACCATCCGGATCAAATGCGGGTTCTGCCAACGACTGACGCGGCCTAACGTGTTGGCGCGCTCCTCCGGCCCTGCGGATTTCAACAGGCCGACTATGGCGTTAACGGCCTGAACGACGTGGTGCTTACCAAGTCGTTCCAGTCGAGACCAGTCAGGACCCGGCGAGGCAAGCGAAAACACGACACCCGGATCGGTGGGCACCGGCATAGGCATGCCGGAGGAGTCCATCAAAGTCAGATCTCGCCAACCTTTGCAGCGCGCCAGACTGTGCATGGCGCGAGCGCCTCGTTCTCGTATGGGCTCCTCAAGGAGTATCCTATCGCCTCGATCGACAATGAAGGCATCGCCGATCACCAGAACCAAACCAACGTTCTCGATAGGAATGTTCTGCTCGACACTTATCCCGCGCTCCATGAGCGCGGCCATGGCACTCTCGACGGAAAGCGGAGCCAACTCATCTGTGCTCGCCTGCAACGATGTGAGGACCGAAAGGTCGGCAAAGGCCTGCTCCAACGCGTCCAGCGCCGCCTGCCTGTCGGCGTTGAGCGCCTCGATCCGTTTTTTGATTTTCTGATGCTCGTCACGCAACTGGCGTTGTGCATCGCGTCGTTTCAAAATTGGCGAACCGCCTCCCGCCCGGCGGCCACCCAAAACTCTTTTTGGCAGTTTATCCTCGGGGGGCAGTGTGCCGTCACGCTCGACATTGGGGCGCGGATCGAAGCTTATTTCTAAACCCTGCCTTTTCGCCAGAGAATTGAACCCTTCAGCGACGCGAACGCGCACGTCAAAACGAAACCAGACATCGAGCTCGCGACATTTCCGTCTCGCGAATCCATCATTGGACAAAGCTCGCGTCGAAATCAGGCCGTGAAGATGATCGTTCGGCAATCCATCTTTGGCCGGCGATCTCTCCCAGTCGACCTGGACGGCCAACCCCATATCCACCAGTGGTCGAAAAAGCTCCTCTACGCAGCTTTCGGCCCATTCGGTGTTCAGCTGCCTGGGCCAGACAATATCGAAATACCGCGCCTCTCTGGAATCCCTGCGGCGCTCCGCCTCTCCGGCCGCCTGCCATATCCGATCACGGCTCCATGTCCCTGGATCGACGTCCTGGGGCACAAGAAGCCACTGGCGGACATGCGTCACGATGTGTCCACCGCGTTCTTTCTGAAGCGAAAGACCGTCGTGCCGTTCCCTGCCCATCTGGTATTCAGACCGCCCACTTGCGCTCCATCCGTCGCCTCTGGACACGCCGCCGAAACTCACACCGGGCAATTCAACCATCTGCATGTCCTGCTCCAATGTGTTAGTGAATGAACACGTCGCGAATGATCGAGCCAAACCCTGAAAGGCAGGCCATCACGAATGCGTCACCGCCTTAGCGTTGCGGACCATCACGATATCTTCCGGCCAACTCTATGGACGCGGCGCGGCCTTGGCTGCCTTCGACCACGGCGCAACCTGCTTGGCTTCCACCCAGGGCACCAACCGGATCGGCTGCGGCTCAAGATGCGCCGTCACCACCGGCAGCTTCAGCAAATGCTCCATTTGCTTGGCGATGCTGATTGGGCTGCAATAGCGCTCGGTCGTCTCGGAATCCCCTCCATGGCCAAGCAAATCTGCTCGGAACTCCTTCATGACTTCGTTCTGCTTGAGCTCGTCGCCGAAGAAGTGACGCACCTGATGTGGCGTGAAACCAACCGCGCGCAGCGATGAAAGCATCTGCTTGTAAAGTCGGTCTCCCAATAGCGAGCGCGAGGACGGCGAATAGAGATCTGGAAACAGGCGCTGGTAGCCCAGGGCCCTGATGGCTTCGACATACTCAAGAAAACCGAGCCGGATGATTTCGGGATGGAGCGCCAGGTTACGCACCGATTGCAGATTCTTGATGCGGCGGAATGCATTGGGCGCGATATGGATATAGGGAATATCGCCATTGTCCTGGATGACATCGTCCACCGCCAGCCCGCAATACTCCTCGCGGCGCGCTCCCTCATAGGCGGCCAGAATGGTGCAGTAATATTCGGCGCGGTGAAAGAACTCTGTCCCGGGCGTGTCGATATCGTCCCAATGCGCATAGCCGATGAAGACCGGCCTTTGGAACAGTCTCTGCACATCCGCTTTGTCCGGGATTGACCGCTGATCGCGGCCACGCTTGTTCTTCTTGGCGCGAAACGCCGTGGTCGACAGCTCCGGATCGAGAGCAACACCAAGACCGCTGCGGGCATATTTGAGAAGCTGCCCCAGGAATGTGAGGTGGCGGTTGCGCGTTGCACCTTGTAGCGTTCCGCACTCGGGTATCTTGTCTTGGGCGATGATACGGATTTCGGCAATGGAGCGCTTCTTGTCATCGGGGCTTTTGCCGAAACTCATATGCAACGAACGGAGGAAACCGTCGAAATCGGCGAGGTGGTCTTGGTGCACACTAGACAGATCGGCGATGCCGAACTCTTCTGCCATGTAGCGACCAAACAGGTCGAAAATGAACTTGGCCTGTCGAGCTGTCTTTTTGTCCCACTCACCGTCCTGAACGCGTTTGCTCTCCAGCGCCATTGCCACCTCGGCGATACCACCTGCTTTGCCCTGCGGCTTTGGTCGCACAGCAGCAACGTCCTTGGTGGCCAAGTCATTGTTAGCAATTGCAGCGGTCGGCGCGGGGGTTTGCGACGACCCTCCCCTCGCCTCCTCCATCAGCGTGACGAAATCCAGCTCGGAAACCGGCCGGTTTCCATAGCGCTGTTCGGCGCCCAGCAGGGCTTCGCCCAAAGCCCTGAGATAAACCGGCTGGGCCCGGGTCAGGCTGATCGCATTCACCTCGGCGCCCGCATCCCGGATATACCGCGCCAGACGCTGCCGGGAAATCTTGATTTCATCCCCGTCATGAAGCCGCGCGATGTGTTCAATCACCTTGACGATAAAATCGGCGCCACGCCCTTCCTCCAGCAGCCGCTGCTGTTCCTCTTCATGGATATGGGCATTGGCGCCCTGCTCCGACAGCAGCCTATAAGCTAGGCCCTGTGCCAGCTCCGTCTCCAGCAATTCGGCGCGCTCGGCCGTTGGATTGGCCCGCTCGAGATCGGCCAACAGGCCGAGCTTCTGCTGGTGCTCCACCAGCACCGCCTTGAACAGGGAACCGAGCTGTTCCCGGCTGATCTCTGCGCTCTTATCCACAAACACCTCCATTGCCCGCGCATCGAGTGGCGGGACCAGGCGACGGGCAACGGCCACGTCCTTGGTTCTGAGGTTCACCTTGACATGAGAGATTCGCAAGCGTGTTGCGATGTGAGTCGGCAACCGCCGCTGCCAGTAATAGACGGCGCCTCGACGAAGAAGATGGGGTCCGCGTGCCATATGTACCTGCCTTATGTATCACAGGCATGTACCCCAGTTACTGCGACTCGACCCCCAGAACACGATTGTTCTGGATAACTCGAAGTCCGTAACGCAAGGGATATTGACAGACATGCAGAATCATGGCTGGGGCGCCAGGATTCGAACCTGGGAATGGCGGTACCAAAAACCGCTGCCTTACCACTTGGCGACGCCCCAACTGGCGCGGTTCCTACACGGTTTGACCGTGCTTCGCAACACGATGTCGAGGCCTGCGGAAAAGGTTGTGGGAAGCGCTTGAACAGAGGCGGGCGCGAGGCTATAACGCCGCCACGTCGTGACGCGCCCGGAGCTTTCCGGGCAGGAATTTCCCGAGGTCACACGCCTGACGGAGTATAGCGCAGCCTGGTAGCGCACCTGCTTCGGGAGCAGGGGGTCGCGTGTTCGAATCACGCTACTCCGACCAATGGAACCGGGCCTCTTCGGAGGTCCGGTTTTTTGTTTCCGGCACAGTTCCCGCCAAGGCCGGCGGCAAGGCCATACCGACGCGGCGGCCGCGATCGCCGCTTCCAGCGCCCCGGCATCGCCATGATGCCGGGACGGCGTGCGCCGGCCTGCCCTTTGTGCTCACTGCCGCGCCGGCAAAACAAAACCCCGCGGGACCCGGTCCCGCGGGGTGAGATGGCTTGCCGATTGCGCCTGGGCTAGAGCAGCGCCTGCTCGTTGCGGCCCATGAGGCGGAAGGCGATATAGACCGCGATGCCGCTGAGCACGAGCAGGATGGTGGACATGGCCGCCGCCGTGCCGAAATCGCCGTCCAGGATCAGCAGGTAGATGCGCACCGGCATGGTGATGGTGGAACCCACATAGAGCACCAGCGAGGAGGAGAGCTCGTTGATGGCGGTGACGAAGCTCAGCATGCCGCCGGCGATGATGCCGGGCACGATCAGCGGCACGGTGATGCGCAGGAAGGCCTGGAAGGGGCTGTAGCCGAGGGAGATCGCCGCCTCCTCCAGCGAGGGCGATATCTGCCGCAGGGCCGAGGACGTGGTGCGCACCGTATAGGGCAGGCGGCGGATGAAGATCGACAGCACGATGATCGACGCCGTGCCGGTCAGCACCAGCGGCCCGGTATTGAAGGCGGCGATATAGGCGATGCCGATGACGATGCCGGGCATGACATAGGGGATCATGAAGGCGCCATCGAGCAGCGAGGTGTTGAGCGTGGTCCGCCGGGCCACCAGCACGCCGACAATGGTGCCGACGATGACGATCATCACCACGGCCGAGGCCGAGAAGGTGAGCGAATTGCGCACCACGTCGCCCAAGTTGAACAGGATGCGTTCATAGCTCTGCAACGCGAAGCCGTCCTGGAACACCGGGCCATTGGTGCGGCGCAGCGAATAGATGACCGAGATGATCACCGGCATGGCCCCGCACAGGCCGATGAAATAGACCGCGAAATGCGCCAGCACGTTGCGCCAGCCCTTGAGCTTTATCTTGGTCGGCTTGTTGATCATGTTGCCGTGATAGACATTGCGGCGCGACATGAAGCGCTGCAGCAGCACGAAGACCAGGGAGACCGCGATCAGCACCACGCTGATCGTGGTGGCCATGGACATGTTCGAGCCCACTTCGGCCGAATAGAGCGTATAGGCCTCGGTCGCCAGCACGTTATAGCCCCGGCCCAACAGGCGCGGCGTGCCGAAATCGGCGATGGACTGGATCAGCGCCAGCAGCCCTCCCGCGGTGAGCGCGGGAAACACCATGGGGAAGGAAATCTTGAAGGTGCGCTGCAGGGGCGTGAGGCCCAGGCCCTCCGCCGCTTCCTCGAGCGAGCGGTTCACGTTGGACAGCGCGCCCGACACCATCAGATAGACGAAGGGATAGAATTTCAGCGCGAAGACGACGAGGATGCCGCCGACGCCATAGATGGGCGGCATCATGATGCCGAAATCGCGCAGCCAGGCCCGCACCACCCCGCCCGCGCCGAACAGCACGATCCAGGAATAGGCGCCGATAAAGGGCGGCGAGACCAGCGCCAGGATGGCGAGCAGCGAGACGAAACGGCTGCCCTTGATCTGGAAGCGCGAAATGCAGAAGGCCATGATCGAGCCCAGCAGCAATGCGCCGGCCAGCCCGCCGAAGCCGACCACCAGCGTATTGATGAAGGCCCGCTGGAAGCGCGGCTCGGCGAAGAACCGCAGGTAATTCTCGATCGTGGCATTGCCGGACGTGTCGAAGAAGCTCGACAGCAGCACCGAGCCGACCGGGATGAACAGCAGAAGCAGCAGGATGCCCCAGGTGCCGATCATCACCAGGGTCCAGAAATCGAATTTGCGGGACATGGCCTAGCCCTCCAGGGACAGACGTTTGCTGTCGGCGTCGAAAGCCATCAGCGCGCTGCGCTCGACCAGGACGGAGACCGCCTCGCCAGGGGTCCGGACGGCGCCGAGCGCGGGATTGGAGACCTGCACCACCAGGGCGCCGGCAGGCGTGTCGACCAGGACATGGGCCTCGCGGCCGAGATAGGTGAACTTGCTGATCGTGCCGGCCAGGGCGACCGCGCCGGAAGGCGCGCCCTGCCCCGCCTCGAGCAGGGACAGCCGTTCCGGCCGGATCGTCCAATGCGCCGCATTGGCGGAAATGCCCAGTTCGGCGAGCAGCTTGGCGCGCCCTTCCCCATCGGCGAGCGTGTTCAGCGTGCCCACGAAATTGGCGACGAACAGGGTCTGCGGATTGCCGTAGATTTCCTGCGGCGTGCCGATCTGCTCGATATGGCCGGCGCTCATGACGCAGATGCGGTCGGAAATGGCCAGCGCCTCTTCCTGGTCATGCGTCACATAGATGGTGGCGATGTCGACGCGCTTCTGGATGTCGCGGATTTCCTCGCGCAGTTCGATCCTCAGCTTGGCGTCGAGATTGGACAGCGGCTCATCCATGAGCAGCAGGCGCGGATTGATGACCATGGCGCGCGCCAGCCCGATGCGCTGCTGCTGGCCGCCGGACATGGCGGCGGGTAGCCGCTCGGCCAGGGCCTGCAGATGCACGGCGGAGAGGGCTTCGGCCACGCGGGTCTTAATCTGTTCGGCAGGCACCTTGCGCGGCTTGAGGCCGAAGGCGACGTTGTCGAACACCGACAGATGCGGAAACACCGCATAATCCTGGAACACCATGCCGATATCGCGCTTGTGCGGCGGGATGGCGCGCAGGTCCTGCCCGTCGAGCATGATGCTGCCGCTGGTCAGGTCGTTGAAGCCGGCAATGGCGCGCAACAAGGTGGTCTTGCCGCAGCCGGACGGCCCCAGCAGGGTGAAGAATTCCCCACGCTCCACGGAAATGGAGACGCCGTTCAGCGCCCGGAAGCCGGTGAACTGCTTCACGCCGTCGGTAACGGTCAGATAGGCCATGCAAGCCCTCCCCTAGCCTGTTCTCATTGTGTCAAAATTGTAACCACGATTTTCGCCTTGCAACAAGTGGAATGTCGTTTCATGATCGTGGCGGATCAATTTTTGATCACGGGAGAACAGGAGGAAATCATGCGTGTTGCAAAACGAACATTCCTAGGCATGGCACTGGCGCTGGCGGTAACCACGGCCCTGAGCCCGGCTCTGCAGGCCCAGGAAGGCCCGGTGGTGATCTATACCGCCCATAAATCCTCGATCGTGGACCGGCTCCTGCCGGTGTTCGAAGCGGATACCGGCCTCAAGGCCGAAGTGGTGCAGCTCGGTTCGGGCGATGTCGCCCGCCGCGCCCGCGCCGAAGCCGGCGCGCCAGCGGCCGACGTCATCTGGTCCATCTCGGGCAGCCAATTGTCCGAACTGGCCGATATTCTCGAGCCCTACAACCCGCCCGAATTCGACACGATCGACCCCCAATTCGTCACCGATGTCGCCTGGACCCCCTATACCTCGGTGGTCTATGTGCTGGCGGTCAATACCGACATGCTCTCGCTGGACGATGCGCCCAAGAGCTGGGCGGAGCTTGCCGATCCCAAGTGGCAGGGCCAGATCGCTTCGGCCCGCGCCGACAATTCCGGCTCGGCCATGCAGCAGCTCCAGGCGGTGCTCACCATTTTCGGCGATGAAGGCTGGGACACCTATGCCGAAATCGCCAAGAATTTCGTGCTCACCGATTCCTCGGGTTCGGTGCCGCGTTTCGTCGCCGACGGCGAAACCTCGATGGGCCTGACGCTGGAAGACAATGCGCTCGAATATGTGCATGGCGGCGCGCCCATGGGCGTGATTCTGCTCTCCGACGGCACGGTGGCGACGCCCGATGGCGTGGCGCTGGTCCGTGGCGGACCAAATCCGGAAGGCGGCAAGGCCTTCATCGATTGGGCCCTGTCCAAGTCCACCCAGGAATTGCTGGCCAACGAGATCGGCCGCCGCTCGGTGCGCACCGACGTGGCTCCTCCTCCGGGCACGCCCAATCTGAGCGACGTCAATGTCGTCCGGCCCAAGCCCCTGATCGATCTGGGCGGCGCCGAAGGCGTGCTCGGTCTGTGGCGCGTGGCCATCGGCGAATAAGCCTCCGACAACCTGGTATTATGACGGGACCATATCCGAATGCAGCAATTGGAAGCCTTCACGCTGGGCAAGAAGTTCAGCGCTCCACACGCCAATGAGGACTCTCTCGTCATCATGCCCAATCGTGGTTACGCCGTCATCGACGGCGTAACCGACCGCAACGGCACCCGCTACAACGGCATGCTCTCGGGGCAGTTCGCCTCGCGCATCGTCCAGGGCGCCATCGAGAAATTCATCCTGGCGCAGGGCGATGCCAGCCAGCCCGACCTGCAATATGCCGGCGGCATGCACTTCATCGATTATCTCGGCCGGGCCATCCATGCCGGCTATGTCGCCAACGACGCGCTCGATGCCGTCACGGCCGACTGGAAGCTGCGCGGCGGCTGCACGGTCATGGCCGCCATGATCATCGGCGACCGGCTCGAAGTGGTGGCGCTCGGCGACAGCGGGTTGCGCATCAACGGTAATGACGTGTTGCAGGTCCTCAAGCCGCTGGACGACGTTACCGCCATCATGCGCCGCGAAACCTGGCGCTATTTCGAGGCGCTGGACCGCGATACCGAAACCTGCGACCGCCTCGCCGCCGCCATCACCTGGCTGGGCACGCGCCACCAGGCCGCCGGGTCCGAAACCGCCGATGCTGGCGTCCTGGCGGAACTGGAAAGCCGCTCGCTCGCGGCTTGCCGGGCACATCTGCCGGCCGTTCCCGCCGCCGAGATCGAGGCTTTGGTGCATGGCGGCATCTGCCATGCGCAGGGCGATTTTCAGAACGTCACCGGGCCCGTCCTGGGCTATGGCGGGCTCGATGGCTTCGCCGTGCCGGAACGATATGTGGAGACACGTTCCTACCCACTGGCCGAAGTGGAAACGATCGAGCTATTTTCCGATGGCTATTTCAAGCTGGGAGAGGGCTTCGGCGTGGCCGCCTGGGAACAGGCGTTCCGCGAGGTGGAGGCCGAGGACTTGCACAAGATCGGCCGCTATATGAGCACCAAGGGCACCACCGACATTGCCTTGACCGATGACCGCACCTATCTGGGCGTGCGGTTGAAATGAGCGGTCATGCGCGGATGGATTCGCCCTATTCCGCGCCGGACACGCCCGAAAGCGGCATGGCCGATCTCAACCAGCGCCAGGCGCAGATCCTGGAGGCGGTGCGCGCCAATGGCGCGGCCGCCGTCTCCGAACTGGCGGCGCAATTCTCCGTCACCACCCAGACCATCCGCCGCGACCTCAAGGTGCTGGGCGAGCGCGGCCTTCTGGTCAAGGGATTCGGCGGCGCCTTCGCGGCGCCTGGCGTCGCCCGCTATACCTATAGCGAACGGCACAGCACCGAGATCGAGATCAAGCGGCAGCTTGTCGAGGCGCTGCGCCCCTTCCTATTCAACGGCGCCACGATCTTCGTGGGCCTGGGCACCACCTTCCACCACCTGCACAATGTGATTGCCGATTTTCCCGGCGTGCTGATCGCCACGCCCAATCTCGAGGTGATCTATACCTGCGCCCTGCACACCGATGCCACCGTCTATGCCTATGGCGGCTATGTGCGCAACAAGGACACCTCCATCCTCACCCTGGGCGGCGGCAGCCGGCAGAAATTCAAGTTCGACATCGCCCTGATCGGCGCCAGCGCCATTGACCGGGATGGCGCCGTGCTCGAATTCGACCCCATGGAAGTCGAGCTCACCCGCGAAATTCTCACCCAGAGCCGCAAGGTGATCCTCGTCGCCCATGAGGGCAAGTTCGACCGCAAGGCTCCCCACCAGGTCACCCATCTCGACGATATCGACGTCATCGTCACCAATAGCGATCTGCGCTCGCACCTCGACAATGCCACGGCCCTCGCCCGGCTCCAGGTGGTGACAGTAGCGCCGGACGGCACCTGACGGCATTTCACGTTCAAGCGGAAGCGGTTCTATCCCCCCACCCACCGCTCGTCACCCTCGGGTCAGGCCCGAGGGTGACGATCCGGATTGGGCTGGAATCGCGGCTCTTGCCTCTCACCCCTTAAGAGAGAGAGAGCGATTAGAACCGTGTCCGCTTAAACCTGAAGGCGCTAAAAGTGTTGACGGACACGAGGTTTGCACATTCCGGGATAATGCGGGATGGTAAGGGACATAACGGCACAAACGCCGGGAAATCATGGCCTTACGGGCCGACAGAAGGATGACGCGACCAAGGGGGAAGGTTTGCGCACATCGGGAGTAGCGGGCGGTTTGCGACACGAGGTTTGCGCAACCGCCTGTAAATTCAAATACATTGAAACCCACCTTTCAACGGCATTTAAAAACCGTTCAAACCGGCTCGTCGTGACTGACCACGATCAGGCCGATTGTTTACCAGACGCCGCCCGTCTGCCTTTTTCGAGCAACTCTCGCTCCAGCTGATCGAGCGCCATCAGCAAAGCCCCGCGCTGTTCATCCTGGGTCTCGGCGACGGCCACGATCCGGTGATACATCTCCAAGCCCAGCTCGACCTCGTTGACGGTCTGGAGCCTGCCGCCGACCTTTTCATAGGTGCGGCGAATGCCGTCAATCACGCGGGAAAACAACCACTTATCCAATTCGTGCGCACCATCATCATCCGCAGCGCGGGGCTCGGCGCTCATCTCCCCCTTGCCGGTTGCGAGCCAGGCTACCGATACAGGCCCAGCGCCCGCCAGGGCGACCAGGCGCGGGCGTGACGGCTCTGATGCACCTTGAAGATATTTGTCGATAACGCTCCTTGATAGGCCGGACTTGGCTGCAAGCTGTCCGCGCCCTCCGGCCATTTCAACAAGCTGCTCCATCCTGCGTACAAACGTGTGATCTGCGTCAGACTTCACGTTCATAACTCTGACATTGCCGCACACAAACGTCTGCGCGTGTCAGAGTTTGCGATAATCTTTGAAATACAATGATTTAGAAGCCTAACTGCGGACGCTCTCCGCCATTCGAACTCTGACGCGTACAAACGTGGTTGCAAATCGCGTAAGTTCATGTGAATGTATATCTCGAACGTGTCCATTTTACACCGCACTTATCGCCCCTCGGACAGCACTCCTGGAGGCGATGAAAACGAAAGCGAAGGCTCTTGATGGCGAGACCCGCGCGCATTGCCCGCAAAGGCAAAGGCTGGCACCCCGAAGAGATCAAGGCCGCGATCCGCATGCGCGGCAAGACCATGAGCGAGCTGTCTATCGCGAACGGGTATCACGAAAGCGCGCTACGCCAGGTCCTGCGCAAGCCGTGGCCTGCGATCGAACGCCTTGTCGCCGACTTCCTGGGTGTGGACCCCCAGGAAATCTGGCCCGACCGATACGGGCCGGACGGGATGCCAAACCGCCCCTTATTCGGACGTGTGAAGTTTATCCCGAATGCGCACGTTCGTCAGCGTAAAAATTCACGGGCGGCATAAACATGCGCGCCCCGACCAATATGGGCATAGCGCCTTGGAATGAGCGCGGCCTGACCAACCTCGAACGCGATCGCATCAGGGCGGCCTGGGCCGTCAAGATGAACTATCGCGCCGACCATTATCGGCGCGAGGTTGAGCGCCTCGACGTGCTCATGCAGGCCGAAGGTAATCGCGGACGCTCCCGTCATACGGATCAGCAGGGTTCGGAGGTGGAGCAGTGAGCCATTGGTCCGCCAGCAAAAGCGGCACGGCGATGCGCAGGTCAGCGTTGTGGTGCGCCAGCCAGCTGACCTTTTCGCGGATCACCTGCTGGAATGCGTCCCGGTCGAGCGCCCCGCTGCGCTCCAGGGCCGACGCCAGCGCGCAAATCAGGTGCGCTTGGCCTTGCAGGGTCCAGTCCATTTCCTCGCGCAGGTCGGCGTCCCGACCGATATCAGTTTCTCCCATTTCCCTCTCCTTGGGTTTGTTGAGCCATCCGAAGGTAGGGAAAGGCGGGCGCGGTGTCACCGCCGCGTCCGCCATCTCGATCCGGGAGGCGCTGGCATGACGCGCGCGACCCCGATCAGCGACACCCTTTTCCCGCCGGCCGAGCAGATCATCGCCATGGCGACCGACGCCGAGCGCGCCGGCCTGATCCTGCGCCTGCCCGACGCGATCGTTCACGAGAAGATCGCCGAGCTTTGTGAGGCGTGCGTGGCGGTCGGATTTACGGTCGGTGCAGCGTTCCTGACGGCTCGCGCCGCATCATTCAGTTCAGCGCGCAGGATCGATGGTGGCCTGGCGCTCGATGTCATGGCGCATCTGGAAGATTTGCGCCACGCGATGATGGTGATCGCATTTGCGTGCGCCATCAGTCCGCAAAAGGTCTCCTCCCCAACTGGCCGGACAAACCGTGCTTCGCGCGCGGCGCGTCCGGCCGCTTCTTTTTCGGGGGGGGGGGGCATGACTGATCTTTCCATGAAGAAAATCGGCAAAACCGCCGGTCGTATCGAGGATCGCGCCGAGCTTATCGGCGAGTTCGAGTTTCCGATCGAGATGACCGAGGTCGGGCCGCAGTTCGTCATCCCCGGATGCGAGCGGCCGACCGACGCCGATGCAACCGATGGTGGCAAGGCATGAGTGGCCGCAAAAGCTATCGCAACCGCGATGACCGGCAGATGTCGTTCGATGAATATTTCGTGGTTCCGACGCCGACCGAGGTCCGTCCCGGATCGATCGCCGGTCTCGACCAAGAGCTGCGCCAGGCGTTGAGCCGCAGCCTCAAGGGTCAATCGCTTTCCCGATACGAGGTCGCCGCCAAGATGAGCGAGATGCTCGGCGACGACATCTCCAAGAACATGCTCGACGCCTATACGGCCGAGAGCCGCGAGACGCATCAGATTTCGGTGGTGCGGCTGGTCGCCATGATCCTTGCGACCAAGGATTACGACCTGCTCGCCATGATCGCCGAGAAGGTCGGGTGCCGGCTCCTGGTGGGCGAGGAGGCGATCGGTGCCGAGATCGGCTTCATCGATCAGGAGATCGAGGAGCTGCGCAACCGGCGCAACCAGCTCAAGCGCATGTCTCCGGTCACGATCAAGCGGGGGCGCACATGATGGAGTGGCGCACCGCAGCCGAGTGGGCCGAGCTGGGCCTGCCCGATTTGCCATCGACCCCCAGCGCGCTGATCCGCCGCGCCGCCCGCGAGGGCTGGCAGCGCCGCGATCGCGCCGGCCGTGGCGGCGGCTTCGAATACCACTTTTCCAGCCTGCCCGACAAAGCGCGCGCAGCCTATATCCTGCGCAGCGCCCCGAAGAAGCCGGTGCGCGGCAAGGGTTACGACCAGGACGGATTGTGGGCGCGCTTCGAGCGGCTCACCGATGCTCACCACCAGGAGGCCAATCGCCGCCTCAAGGCCCTGGAGGCGGTCGCCGATCTGACGGCGGCCGGCCTCAAGAAGCTCACGGCTATCGCTCATGTTGCGAGCCAGGCGGAGGTCAACCCGGCCACGATCCGGCGCTGGTTCGCCATGGTGAAGGGGATCGAGCGGCAGGACTGGCTCGCCGCCCTTGCCCCGAGATACGCCGGAAACACGGAAGCCAAGGCCGAGTGCGATCCGCGCGCCTGGGACTGGTATGCCGGTCACTATCTGACCCGCCGCCAGCCATCCCATGCCGACACCTATCGCCGCCTGCAAGAAGTCGCGGCGGTTGAGGGCTGGACGATCCCGTCCGAGCGCACGATGGCGCGGCGGATCGAGACCGATGTGGACCGGCTGACCCTTACCCTGATGCGCGAGGGCGAGGAGGCCATGGCCGCCCTGTTCCCGCGCCAGCA
This sequence comes from Devosia elaeis, assembly GCF_001650025.1. Classification (GTDB taxonomy): domain Bacteria; phylum Pseudomonadota; class Alphaproteobacteria; order Rhizobiales; family Devosiaceae; genus Devosia; species Devosia elaeis. Next base: position 16,910 of record NZ_LVVY01000130.1, read on the forward strand.
GCGGGACGCTACCGTGTTCGCCGCTGGCGAGGCGGTCAATGGCGACGGCTTGAAATTCGATCGGCTCTGGGTCCGCTTCCCCGATGGCGAGATCATCAACACCGCTACGGCATGGCTCTATCAGGACCTGCGTACCCGCAAAATCCTCGCATGGCGTCTGGGAAAGACGGAAAACACGGACCTGTTCCGGCTCGCCACCTATGACCTGACCGGCGTCTGCGCGCCCCAGTTCGTATGGCTCGACAACACCCGCGTTGCCGCCAACAAGACGATGACGGCGGGCGCGCCCGGCCGCCATCGCTTCAAGGACAAGGACTTCGACGGGCTGGGCCTTCTGCCGGCCCTGGGGATGACGCCGAAGTGGACCAATCCCGACAGGGTGACAGGCACGCCCGGCGCAAAGCCGATCGAGCGCGCCTTCGGCATCGGCGGCATCCACGAGAAGGTCGCCACGCATCCCGCCTTTATCGAGCGCGGCTACAGCAAGGCCACCGCGATCGACGCGGAAGAATTGCGGGCGGTGCTCGATCAGGAGATCGCCCGCCATAACAGCCAGAAGGGCCGCCAGACAGAAGCCTGTCGGGGCCTGTTGAGCTTCGATGAGGCGTGGGAAGAGGCAACCCGCTCGATCGTCTTCCGCAAGTTCTCGCAGCGCCAGCGCAACATGCTGCTGATGGTGCGCGAGGTGGTCCGCGTCGATCAGACCGGCATGGTGTCGATCAAGGCCGGCCAAAGCACCCATGGCCGCAACCGTTACTGGAGCGAGGCCAGCGCGCGGCTTTCGGGCAAGCGCATCGTGGCGCATTTCGATCCCGACAATCTGCACGCTGGTATCTTCATCTATTCGCTGGCCGGCGACTATCTGTGCCAGGCCGAGCACCGCCCGAGCGTTGCCTTCAACGACACCACGACGAGCCGCGAGCTGAAGAAGTTCCGCGAGCAGGCGGCCAAGGCGGCCAAGCGGGAAGCGGCCGCCGTGTCGCGCATGAGCGCCCTGGAGCGCGCTGCCCTTTACGAAAACGCCACCAAGCCCGCGCCGGACGATCCCGCGCCATCGGTCGATCACAAGGTGATCGCCGCGCACTGGGCCAAGCCCTTCGATCCGCAGAGCGAGGCCAAGCGCACCGGCACCGATGATGTGCCGTTCGATCTGCCGGAAGACCGGGATGATGAGCTTACCGAGCGCTTCTCGGCCAACGTGCGCGCGCTGCACCAGAAGTTTCTCAAGGAGCAGCTTTAGGGCGGCCCCTTGGAAAAGCGGCCGGCGGCGATAGTACCGCCAACCGGCCATCCCCTGAACGAAAGGAGACCCAATAAATGACCGAAGAAACCAACATTGTCCATATCGAGCGTCCGGTGCCCACCGAAAGCGACATGGACACGCTGGTGAGCGTCCCGACCGATGCTCGCGAGCGCATGCGTGAGGCGATGCGCCAGGCCGGCCTTTCGCAGGCCGCCGCCGCCCGCGAGATCAGCATCTCACCTTCGGCCCTCAACCAGTGGCTCCAGGGCAAATACGCCGGCTCGAACGAGGAGATCGAGGGTAAGGTCGAAAACTGGCTCTCGGCGCGCGGCCGAAAAGATGATGTCGCGGGCGCATTGCCGGCCATTCCGACATTCTTTCGCTCGCCGTCGAGCCTGAAAATCATCGACACCCTCGCCTATGGCCAGATGGCCGGCGATATCGTCTGCATCTATGGCGGTCCCGGCGTTGGCAAGACGGTCAGCCTGCGCCAGTACCGTGACACGAACCCGTCTGTCTGGATCGCCACCATGGCACCGGACAGCGCCCCGGTGGTCCCCGCGCTTGAGGAGGTCGCCGAGGCGGTCGGCATCAGGGATGCAGCCGGCGGCGCGCGCAAGATCGCTCGCGCCATCCGCCGCCGCGTCGAGGGCACGCGGGGCCTGCTCATCATTGATGAGGCCCAGCACCTTTCGGTCGCCGCGCTTGAGCAGATGCGCTCGATCCACGACGCCACCGGCATCGGCCTCGCCCTTGTCGGTAACGAGGCAGTCTATGCCCGTCTCACCGGCGGCACCCGCGCCAGCCATTTCGCCCAGCTCTTCTCCCGCATCGGATCGCGCCTGTTCATCTCGCGCCCGACGATCGGCGACGTGCGGGCGCTGGCGGCCGCCTGGAATGTCAAAGGCAAGGCCGAGCTGGACCTGCTCCAGCAGATCGCCAGCAAGCCCGGCGCGCTGCGCGGGGTCAGCAAGGTGCTTGCCTATGCCGCAATGAGCGGCGGCGGTGCCGAGATCACGGTCTCGGCCCTTCGCCATGCCTGGTCAAACCTCGGCGCACAGGAGTGAACGCCATGCTCGCCAACGAAATCCGCACCCTCATTTCGCAGGTCAACGGGCTGATGCTGACGCGCAGCCTCAACAACACCAATCTGCGCCTGGCCGGCGCATCCCTGCTCGACATCGCCGATCGGGTCGAGTGCCTGGAGCGCGCCATTGTCCCGGCCACGCACCGCATCCCCGAGCGCTCGATCCAGGGCGACAAGGTGGTGCGGCTCGACCAGCATCGCCGCGCCCGCCCGCACGCGGTCCCGGCCGACAATGGAGCGCCGGCATGAGACCCGCGCCCCTGACCGTTCGCTCGATCGCCAAGGCGGTGAGCGAATATTACCGCATCGACTGGAACGACCTCGCCTCGCCGCGCCGGACATCGAACATCGTCCGCGCCCGGCAGGTCCTGATCTTCCTTGCCCGCGAGCACACCACGCTCTCGCTGCCCCAGATCGGCCGCCGCGTTGGCGGCCGGGATCACACCACCGTCCTGCATTCGTGCCGCAAGATCGGCCACCTGCGCGATGTCGATCCCGAGATGCGCCAGGAGCTGCGCGATATCGAGGAGATCATCTACGAGCAGGCCGAGGAAAACGCGCACTACCAGGTCGCGCCGGACCCCGACACCGATCCTTTCGAGATCGCCGATCGCATCATGAGTGAGCCGCAGGACGATTGGCGGCTGACCGCCTCCGAGCTGCGCACGCTCGCCGAGGCCGTCATCATGCGCAAGCCGATCGATGAGCCGGACCCAGACCCGGTTCCGCTGCCCACGCCGGAGCCGGTCGAGGTCAAGCCGACCCTGCCGGTCCCGGCACCTGCGGCCCAGCCGATCCGGCCTCTCGTCCCGACGCCCATCGCCAGCGTGCTCAAGGCATTCCGCAACCTTGAAAACGCCCGCTTCACGCCCCGCGAGCGCGGCGAGCGAGAGGCGTTTGAGCGCGCTTTAAACACCCTTTCAAACCACCTGAACACGGAGAGCAATCATGTCAGGCACTGAAACGATCGCCGCCATGGAGGCGGATAACTACGCCCAGACCGGCCAGATCGAGCTGATGGGCGACCAGTACATGAAGGATGCGGGCGGCCGCCTCGTCCCCGTCGAAGTGGTCAAGCCCGAGCACCGTCTCGAAGATCAGACCGTGCGCAAGATGATCGGCTATGCCGAGGAGCTGTCCGCGCGCATCGCCCGGTTTCGCGGCCACACATTCGATGACATCGCCAGCACCCTCGACCTCATGGCCGAGAAGTACGGCACCAAAAAGGGTGGCACCAAGGGCAACGTCACGCTCACCAGCTATGACGGCCTGCTCAAGGTCACCGTCCAGGTGCAGGAGCAGCTGACCTTCGGGCCGGAATTGCAGATCGCCAAGAACCTGGTCGATCAGTGCATCGGCTCCTGGGCCGAGGGCGCGAACGATAAAATCCGGGCGCTGGTCGAGCACGCCTTCCAGGTGGACAAGGAGGGCCGGATCAACCGCGCCGCGCTCTTCCAGCTGCGCCGCCTCAACATTGATGATGCCGACTGGAAGGCCGCCATGGAGGCGCTGGGCGATGCCATCCGCGTCATCGGCTCCAAGGAATATGTGCGCTTCTACCGCCGCCCGGATGCCCGCGCCCGGTGGGAGCCAATCACCATCGATCTAGCGGCCGCGTGATGATTTCCCCGCGCGCCTATGAGCTGCACGCCCAGCTCGGCCTCCTGCTGTCCGGCGCGCGGCTCGGCGACAGCGTTCATGCGGCCACCCTGACGCTTGCCGGCATGGCCATCGTTGCCGCCGACACGCCCGAGGAAGCCGAAATCTTCTTGCGCAAGGTCGCCGCCGATGCCGCCCGCGTGGTGGCCAGCAATTGGGCGATGAAGCCGACCATCGACGCCCAGGTCGCGGCGGCCACCGCCGCCGCCAATTCTGAAAAACCCAACTGAACAGGAGAACGGACATGCTTACGAACGAAATGCAGATGCGTGCCGAGCTGCTCGGCAAGGTCCTTGAAACCGGCGTCCCGCCGATGGAGGCGCTCGACCATGCGCGCCAGCTCTGGGACTTCATCGACTGCGGCAACAATGTGATTGAGGAGTGCGGCGTCTGCTCGGCCGACAACGTGATCGGCGTGATGCTCTCCATGGACGGCAGCTGGCAGCGCTTCGACGGCAGCGGCCGTGAGCTGGACTGGCTCGACTTTGATCGCCACCCGATCTATTCGCGCATCCGCCCCGTCGAGCAGGACGGCCAGGCCATGGTGGAAATCCCCGCCTTCTATGTCCGGGTCGATCATGATGGCGGCCTTCTGACCTGGGCGGTGTCCGATCAGCCGATGGGCGGCTTTATCTTGCACCCGGCCTTCCGTCGCCCGGACGGCACCGAGGCCAGCGCCATTCGCATCGGGGCCTATGCCGCCGCGCGCCGCGACGGGAACGCGGCGGTGGCCGCCGGCCTCAAACCGTGGACCTCGATCAACTTCACCTCCGCGCAGGAGCAATGCCTGGCGCTGGGGCCGGGCTGGCGCATGTGGTCGATCTACGACCTCTCGGCCATCCAGATTTTGATGATGATCGAGAAGGGTGGCGCGGACATGCAGACCCTGATCGCGCGCGGCAATGTCGATGGCGGCGGCCCGCTCGGCGGCGGCGAGAGCAGCGCCAGTTGGCGCGGCCTGCATGAGCTTTGGGGCAATGTCTGGCAGATGGTCGATGGCCTCACCATCGCGGGCGACGAGACGATCAATGTCTGGAGCACCGAGCGGCCGGGTAGCGGCGAGTGGGTCTCGACGGGCGTCAAGTATGGCCCCGGCAGCGATGACGGCTTCCCGACGAGCTTCCATGTCGAGGCCGGCGACGGCTTCGACCTTTCGCTCCTGTTCCTGCCCAGCGCGGTGACCGACGACAGCGACGACGCGGTGATCCCGGACTGGACCTGGGGTCATTGGGGCGACGGCGAAACCGTCCCTTATTGTGGGGGCGACTGGAACAGCGGCGTCAATGCCGGGGCGTTCGCTCTGAACCTCGGGAACGGGCGGTCGGACGTGAGCACGAATGTCGGCTTCCGGCCCGCTTTCGTCATCTGAAATCTGCGCTCCTGCAATCAGGCGGCCCGCCGGAAGGCGGGCTGTCACCCCGGCGAAACCGCGAAGGCGGTCTGCGGATACGGGCAACCCGCACTGATGAGCCAGCCCAGCGAGAGAGGAGAGTTTGCCATGCAACGGCAGATGCAGTTCTCTGATGTATATCCCGCCGCGCGCGACACCGAGACCAGCCGCGCGGCCGCCGCGTCCGTCGCACCCAGCGCGGCCCGCGTGCGCTCCATGGTGATGAACGCCATCCGCGCCTCGGCCCATGATGGTCTCACAGCCGACGAGGTGGCCGGCCGCATCGGCATGTCGATCCTCACCGTCCGGCCTCGGGTGTCCGAGCTGGGCAAGGCCGGCGCGATCGTGGACGCCGGCATCCGTCGCCCCAACCAGTCCGGCCGCCGCGCCATCGTCTGGAGGGCGCGGGCATGAAGAAGGTCTCGATCGGTGCCCAGATCATGGAGGTCGAGTACGAGCTGGCCATGCGCCGCTCCGTCTACCAGCGCCAGGTCAGCACCGGAAAGATGAAGCGCGCCGAGGCGACGCTTCACACCGAGCAGATGGAGGCGGTGCTCGCCACCCTCAAATTCGTTCGCGACAACGAGGATGACTTCCGCGCCTTCATGGCGGCAAAGCGGGAGGTTGCAGCATGAGCCAGTCCATAAAGGCGATCCATGTCTGCCGCCGCCAGGTGGTCGGGCTGGAGGATGAGGCCGTCTGGCGCGACTTCCTTGAGAACGTCTCCGGCTCCCGATCCGTCAAGGAGATGAGCGAGCGCCAGCGCGAGGAGGTGATCGCCGAGCTGCGCAAGCGCGGCGCGAAGGCGGCCCGGCCGTTCCGCAAGTCCGACAAGCCGCACGTCCGCAAGGTCTTCGCGATCTGGGGCGATATGTGCCGCGAAGGCATCCCCGACAAGGCGAACCGGGACGGCCTCCGCGCCTTCGTCGCTCGGGTCACCCGGCGCGATGACCGACCGGATGGTGTCGGCGATCCCGAATGGCTCGACCCCGCCGATGCGCGGATGGTCACCGAGGCCCTCAAATCGTGGCGCGGCCGCGAGATGGCAAAGAGAAAGGCAGGATGATGAGCGAAGTTGCGGAGCTGAATATCGAGGTTTCATCCGGTGCCGATCACGTCGCCATGAGTGTCCGCTCGGGCGGCGTCGCCATCCAGGTGGTGATGACGCTGGAGACGGCCGGCGCTCTGGCCGAGGTCCTCGCCCGCGCCGCCAGCGGGCAGGAGGTGGACGATGAAGAGTGATCTTGTCGATATCGACGTTCAAATCCATGCGCGCACCGAGCGGGCGATCCTCGTTTCGGATGATGGCGAGCGCGAGGGCGCCGTCTGGCTTCCGCTCGCCGTCGAGGTGGCGGCCCAGGGCAAGCATCATGTCGTGACGATGCCGGAATGGCTGGCCGTGGACCGGGGGCTGATCTGATGGCCCGCCGCAAGAACAGGTCCTGGCGCGTCAAGATCGACAAGGCCGGCCTCGCCCGCCTCGGTAGCGCGCTTGTCCACGACCACGACGACATGATGGCGCGTGGATATGTCATGTGCGGCTCGTCCGGCCTCTGGCGGACCCGGCGCGGCACCTTCACGGCCCGGCTTGCCTATCGGTGCAGCGATCGCACCGTGAGCATCGTGCATACCATTCGCGGCATCCAGCTGGGGGCCGGCGATGTCTGACGATCCGGTCCTGGACGAGCTGGACGATCTGCCTCCGACCCTTCGGCGCATTGCCGAGGTGGCCGGGATGACGGCGGCCGTCCAGCTTGCCCATGACCATGGAGGCACCGAAATCTATATCCGCAAGAAACTCGACGGCGACCATATCCTCGTGCGCTCGGTCGGGATGCGCGCCGCCGCCCTGATCCTCGACGCCCTCGGCGCTGGGGCGCTTGAGGTTCCGCTGGGGCCGAGCTGCTATGGCCGCCAGCTCTCCCGTTCGATCGCTGCGCGTCTCGCGGCCGGTCATTCCGAAAGCCAGATCGCCCGCGCCCTCGGTTGCCATATCCGCACCGTGCGCCGCCACCGCGCCAACCTACCGACATCGCAGCTCGACCTGTTCGAGTGATCTTGCGCGGCCGCGCTTTTCCGTACATCGTAAGCAAGGATTGCCGGAACCCCGGAACGCTGTCCGGGTGTGAGCTGGCCGCCGCATTGGGCACGCTGATTTGCGAATGAGTGCAAATCGAGCCGGGACCAATGACCACCATCGAAATCCAGAGACAGCTCGCTGCCCTCGGCTTTGATCCGGGACCGATCGACGGCATCATGGGGCCGCGCACCCGCGCCGCCATCCGCGCCTTCCAGACCTCTCGCCGCCTACTCGTGGACGGGATCGTCGGGCCGCAGACGCGCGCCGCCTTCGCTGCCACCGCGCCCGCACCCTCGACGCCATCCGCGCCATCCTCGTCTCCGGCCGCTTCGATCGTGCCGGCGGCCTGGATGCCGCGCGCCGCCATGCGCCGGGTGCATCTGCACTGGACGGCGGGCGCGTACAACGCCAACGGCCTCGACCAGAACGCCTATCACCTCCTGATCGACGGGACGCCGAAGCTGGTTCGCGGCAAGTGGCCGATCAGCGCCAACGTCACCTGTCCGCGCGGGGCCTATGCCGCCCATACGCTCAACGCCAACACCGGCGCGATCGGCATCTCGATCTGCTGCATGGGCGGGCCGGGTGTGACGATGGCGAACCACGGCAAATATCCGATGAAGCGCGAGCAGTGGGAGATGGCTGTCCAGGCCATCGCCGAGCTTTGCCGCTTCTATTCCATCCCCGTCACCGACAAGACGGTGCTGACCCACGCCGAGGTGCAGCCGAACCTCGGCATCCGCCAGAACGGCAAGTGGGACATCGCCACCCTGTCCTTCGACCGCTCTTTCGACACCGCGCGCAAGGTGGGTGACCGCCTGCGCCGCGAGGTCGCCGCCCGCCTTTGAACCGGAGAAACCACCGATGCCCCTCAAGCTGCCTTTCGCCCTGATGATCCTGATCGTGGCGATCCTCGCGTTCCTTGCCTTCTCGCCGACCCTGGCCCTGGCGGCCGACAGCACCGTGTCGCTCGCCCCGGCCGTCGATCTGGTCGGGCCTTATATCGTCTCGATCCTGGCGGCACTCTTTGCTGCCTTACTCGGCTGGCTGTCCAAGCGGCTCAATGACTGGCTCGGTTTCGAGATCGACGGGCGCAGCCGCGAGGCCCTCCATAGCGCCGCCGTCACCGGCCTCGACCATGCAATCGCCCTTCTGCGATCGCGCGGCGAGGAGGTGAAGTTCGATGTCCGCGCGCCCGTTGTCGCCGAGGCCGTCGATTGGGTGCTGACCAAGGGTGCGCCCGGCGCGGTCCAGCGCTTCAACCTCACGCCGGCCGATGTCGAGGCGATCGTCACGGCCAAGCTCAACCAGGTCCTCAAATGATCGAGGGCATCGTCGCCTTCCTGGTCGGCCTGCTGGCCCGGATCGCGCAGGATTTCATCACCGATTATCGCCGCGCACGGGCCGACGAATGGCAAGGGGAAGTCAATGACAGGATGCTTGAGGCCGGGACCGATCGCCCTCGTGATCGTGGCGAGCTTGTTGGCCGGATGCGCGACGGGACCTTCTAGCGTGGCGTGCGTTCCGGTGGCGGCCTATCCCGCCACCTTCCTCGATCGCGCCGCCGATGAGGTCGAGCACCTGCCCGATGGCAGTGCGGTCGAGCAGATGCTGGCCGACTACCAGGTGATGCGCGCCCAGGCGCGCGCCTGCGCGGCCAGCCGATAAGGAGTGCGGGATGCACGATCGATACTATAAAGAGCGGCGGCGCTGGCTGGTCATCAACTGGTGCCTTGCCGTGCTCATCATTACAGCGGTCATTGCGCTGATCGCCCTCGACGCCAGTCTCGCGCCGGTCGCAGGAGGCAGGTCATGACGCTTGTCGATATCATTCTGCCGTACCTGCCGCTGCTCAACGTGGTCATCATTCCGGTGGCCGGGTATCTCCTCCAAACCTTCAAGCGCGATCTGGTGTCCAAGGAGGAAATGAGCGCGCACACCAATCGCCTCGCGGCGCTGGAGCGACGTACCGACCTGATCGATCGCGACCTCAAGCACCTGCCTGACCAGAACGACCTGTCCAGGCTCAAGGAGGCGATCGCCGCGCTGGCCGGCGACAGCAAGGCCCAGACCCAGCAGCTCCGGGCGGTATCCACCTCGCTCTCGCGGATCGAGGACTATTTGTTGAAGGCTGGAAAATGAGCTTCAAGGATTTCGTTACCGAGGACCGGCGTCTTTTCATCCTGCGCCTGCTCGCCGATATCGGCGGCAGTGCCAACGAGAGTGTCGTCTATGACGGATGCCGGGCGGCCGGCCACCGGCGCGGCGTCACCCGCGACGTGGTGCGGGCCGATCTGGAATGGCTGCGCACGCGCCACCTGGTCATCTTCGAGTGGTACGAAGATACGGTCCTGGTCGCGGTCCTGACCTCGCGCGGCGCTGATGTCGCCAGTGGCGATGTCGAGGTCGAGGGTGTCAAACGCCCGACTTCCTTCCGGTGACCGGCATGGGTCGCCAGTCTTCCATCCGCCGCCTTCCCGCCGAGGTCCGCGAACTGATCGGCGATCTGCGCGAGCGCGGCCGCACGATCGATGAGGTGCTCGACAAGCTGCGCGAGCTGGACGTTGAGGTCTCGCGCTCGGCGCTCGGCCGTCACGTCAAGCAGCTCGACGCGATCGGCGCGGAGATCAGGCGGTCCCGCACCATCGCCGAGGCGCTTGTCCGACGCTATGGCGAGGCCCCGGAAAGCCGCACGGCACGGCTCAACATCGAGCTGATGCACGCCTTCATCAACAAGCTGATGATTTCCGAGGATGGCGAGATCGTCTCGCTCGACGCCAAGGAGGCCATGTTCGTGGCCACCGCGCTCCAGAAGCTCGCCCAGGCGTCCAAGCAGGACCTCGACCGCGAGGCGGTGCTGCGCCAGGAGTTCGCCCAGAAGATCGACCGCAAGCTTGCCGAGGCCGAGGCCGAGCTGGCCGATGGCGAAGCCGGCAGCGCCGATCCCAAGGCGGTGCTGCGCCGTATCCGCGAAGACGTGTATGGGATTTTCTCATGAACGGCCCCGCTGTCCCGCTGCACGGCTTCCAGCGCCGGTGGTTCCTTGATCGGTCTCGCTTCAAGATCGGTATGTTCGCCCGCCAGACCGGCAAGACCTTCACCACCACGCTGGAGATCGTGGACGATTGCTTCGAGGCGTTCACGCTGAACCAGCGCCGCCGCTGGGTGATCCTTTCGCGTGGCGAGCGCCAGGCCAAAGAGGCGATGGACGAGGGTGTGAAGGTCCACGCAAAGGCATATCAAATGGCCTTTGAAGAAAATGAGTACGAGGTCGAGGGGTCGGGTGACGTGCGTTACAAGGCGCTGGAGGTCACCCTGCCGGGTGGCTCGCGCATCACGGCGCTGCCCGCCAATCCTGATACGGCGCGCGGCTTTTCCGCCTCGGTGTTTCTCGATGAGTTCGCCTTCCACCATGACAGCCGGGCGATCTGGAAGGCGCTCTTTCCGGTCATCTCGGCCGGCCATCGCATCCGCGTGGTCTCAACGCCGAACGGCAAGGGCAACAAGTTCTACGAGCTGATGACGGCCGACGACGCCGAGGCGTGGTCGCGTCACATTGTCGATATCCACCAGGCCGTCGCCGATGGCCTTCCGCGCGACATAGATGAGCTGCGCGCCGGTATAGCCGACGAGGATGCCTGGGCGCAGGAATACGAGTTGCAGTGGCTGGACGAGGCCAGTTCCTGGCTTCCATACGATCTGATCCTCGGCGTCGAGAGCGAGATGGCCGGCGACCCCGATGGCTATCAGGGCGGGCCGTGCTTCATCGGCAATGACATCGCCCGGCGCAATGACCTCTGGGTCGCCTGGGTCTGGGAGCAGGTCGGCGACACCTTCTGGGCGCGCGAGATCGTGACGCTCAAGAACGCCAGCTTCTCCGAGCAGGAAGATCGCCTGAACGAGCTGATGGTCCGCTACAATCCGGTGCGGCTTGTCATGGATCAGACCGGCATGGGCGAGAAGCCAGTCGAGGATGCGCAGCGCCGCTATGGCGATCTGCGCGTCGAGGGTGTCATCATGACGCCGGCCCGCCAGCTCGACATGGCCACCAACGCCAAGCAGCTATTCGAGGACAAGCGGGTCCGCATCCCGGCCGGCGACCCGGTGCTGCGCGCGGACCTGCACAAGCTCAAGAAGACGGTCGGGCCGACCGGCCATCCGCGCCTTGTCGCCGATCGGGACGCCGCCGGCCACGCCGACCGGACCTGGGCGGCGTTCATGGGCCTGGCGGGCGCGTCCGATGGCGTCATCGAATACGGCTACCAGCCCGCGCCGAGGCTGCGAAAGCTGTCCGGGTACGGCGAGGACGATGATCGCGCCATGCAGGTCGGGCCGAGGTTTGGAAGAAGGGGTGCATGGTAATGGCGCAGCTGCTCGATCAGTGGGGCCGGCCGGTCCAGCTCAACAAGCTCCGCGAGGAACAGGCCGCGCCGTCCCTCGCCAGCGTCCGCCAGGTTGTCGGCGGCCATCCCGCCCAGGGCCTGACGCCGGCCAGGCTCACCGGCCTCCTGCGCGATGCCGAGCAGGGTGACGCGATCGCCTATCTGGAGCTGGCCGAGGAGATGGAGGAAAAGGACCTCCATTATCTCTCGGTGCTCGGCACCCGCAAGCGCGCCGTCGCCCAGCTCGAAATCACCGTCGAGAGCGCCTCGGACGATAAGGTCGATGTCGATAATGCCGACCTCGTGCGCGACTGGCTGCGCCGCGAGGAGCTTGAGGACGAGCTGTTCGATATCCTCGACGCGATCGGCAAGGGCTTCTCGGTGACCGAGATCATCTGGGAAACCTCGGCCAGGCAATGGTGGCCGGCGCTGCTCAAGCGGCGCGACCAGCGGTGGTTCGAGTTCGACCGCGAGGATGGCGAGACGCTCTATCTGCGCGGCCCTGGCGAGCTGGAGGCGCTCCGGCCGTTCAAGTATATCCAGCATGTCAGCAAGGCGAAGTCCGGCATTCCGATCCGGGGTGGCATCGCGCGCGCGGCCGCCTGGGCGTACCTGTTCAAGAATTACGACCTCAAGGATTGGGTGACCTATATCGAGGTCCATGGTCAGCCGTTGCGCGTCGGCAAATACCATACGGGCGCGACCGAGGCCGACAAGGAAGTGCTCCTGCGCGCCGTCGCCAATATCGGCTCGGACGCCGCCGCCATCATCCCGCAGAACATGCTGATCGAGTTTGTCGAGGCGGCCAAGCAGGGCGGCGCGACCGACCTATATGAAAAGCTCGCCGACTGGCTCGATCGCCAGGTGTCCAAGGCCGTTCTCGGCCAGACGCTGACCACCGAGGTCTCGTCCGGTTCGCTGGCGGCCGCCAAGGTCCATGAGGACGTGCGCCGCGACATCATGCGATCGGACGCCCGCCAGTTGGCCGCCACCATCAACCGCGATCTGGTCAGGCCCCTGATCGACCTCAATCGGGGGCCGCAGGAAAACTATCCCCGCATCGTCATCGGCCTGCCGTCCAACATCGACATGAAGCAATATGCCGAGGCGGTGGGTCAGTTGGTCGATCGCGGCATGAAGGTCGAGCAGTCCGTGGTGCGCGACAAGCTGGGCCTGCCAGAGCCGGAACCCGATGCCGACCTGCTGACGCCGCCGGGACAGGCTGCGCCCGAGGCGCTGCCCTCATTCCATTCCGCCCGGCCGGCGCGGGTCGCCCGTCACTCGGCCGACCAGATCGACCGCCTGGTCGATGAGGTGTCCGGTGAATGGGAGGAGGTCATCGGCCCGATGGTCGCGCCGGTGCGCGAACTTCTGGCCGACGCCGGCTCGCTTGAAGAGGCGCGCGATCGCCTGGCCGAGCTGATCGCCACCATGGACACCTCGGCCCTTGAGGACGTGCTGTTGCGTGCCGGCTTCCCGGCGCGCCTGGCAGGCAGGCTGGAGGTTGAACTTGGCAGACGAAATCGAACTTGAGCCGCTCGCGCCCCAGGAGGCGATCGACGCCTTCCGCCGCAAGGGCCATGCGATCACCTTCTCCTGGCAGGACATGGAGCGCGACGAACACTCGCGCGACTTCACAGTCGCCAAGGTGGCGAGCCTCGATATCCTGGCCGACATTCGCGCGGCCATGGACGCGGCGATCGCCGAGGGCACCACGCTGCGCGAGTTCGAGCGCCAGCTCACGCCGCTGTTGCAGGAAAAGGGATGGTGGGGCCGCGACGTGATGACGGACCCGCTGACCGGCGAGGCGCGCGAGGTGCAGCTGGGCAGTCCGCGCCGGCTCCAGATCATCTACGACACCAATCTGCGCATGTCCTATGCCGCCGGGCGCTGGGAGCGGATCGAGGGCGTGGCGGCCGCGCGCCCCTGGCTGCGCTATGTGGCGATCCTTGACGATCGCACCCGCGACCAGCACCGCGACTGGCACAACACCGTGCTGCGCTGGGATGATCCGTGGTGGGATCAGCACGCGCCGCCCAATGGATGGAATTGCCGCTGCACCGTCCAGCAGCTCGGCGACCGCGACCTGGAGCGCATGGGGCTTTCGCCCAGCTCGCCGCCCTCGTCGCCGCCGCGCACCTGGGTGAACAACCGAACCGGCGAAGTGCGCCAGGTGCCGGGCGGCGTCGATCCGGGCTTCGATTACAATGTCGGCCGCGCGAACATGGCGCACATGCTCGATGTCGCCACCGGCAAGCTCGACCTGACCGACGACGATCTGGCCCGCGCCACGATCCAGGCGATGGTGGCCGGCCGATCCTTCTCCAGCTTCCTGCGCTCGCCCGGTACCGGGGCCGGGCATCCGGTCGCCACTGGCGCGGTGCGGGTCGGCGGCACGCGGCCGACCGTGGTGTTGCCGGCCGAGACCGTGCGCCGCCAGGCGGCCGATGGCACACTGCCGCAGGCGGCCGACTGGATGCGCGTGCAGGCGATGATCGACGCCGGCCAGGCCAGCGCCCAGGGCAATGTCCGCCACATCACGCTTGAGGGCGAGCCATATGTGATGGAGGTCGAGCGCGGCGAAGACGGGCGCATCAAGGTCACCAGCCTGCGCCGGGTCGGGTCATGAGCGAGCGGGTCGAAGATCTATCCCGCCGCCTGGCGGAAGTGACCGATGGCGAGCTGGACGCCTTTCTGGCCTGGCTGGCCCAGCACTGGACCGTCGCCCCGCACGAGGTGACGGCCGCCGAGATGACGCCCGAGCAGATCGAGGGATGGAACCGATGCGTTGACAGCATCCCGGCCGCGATCGCGCTCTGGCTTGAGGACGAAACCCGGCTCTGATCGGCCGATTTTTCCGCAGCTTTCCCAAAATCGCCACAGAGGCCCGCTGGCGGCCGTTGTGTCTTTCTGGCCCTACGATGCCCGGAAAGTTTTTAAACGCTTGTTAAATGCGTTTAAGGGGGTGCCACGGCGATATTTAAAGCCGCCCTCGCACGTCACTGTCATCTGCCGGGGAATTGGCCCGAAACTGGCCCCGGACACCTGTCCGGGTGTGATGGCTGGAGCCTGCCCATAAAACTTGCCCAGAACGAGCCGGCAATCAAGCCGCTCATTTCAGGAAAAGGGCAAGGGCCTCGAATATGGACGTGCTGCTGGCGACACACTCGATCGCGCTGCCCGGTGATGGCCAGGCTCCCGATTGGGTGCACCTGATCCCCGCCGGGCGCTTTGCCGGCCGGGATGGTCGCGGTCCCTACAAGCTCAATGACGCGGCGGCCGTGCTCGCCGCCAGCGGCCAGGCCGGCCTCGACCCGGTGATCGATTACGATCACCAGACGGACCTGGCGGCGGTGAAGGGCGTCGGCGGCACTGCGCCGGCGGCCGGCTGGGTGAAAGAGCTTGAGGCGCGCGCCGATGGCATCTGGGGTCGGGTCGAATGGACCGCCCGCGCCGCCTCGGCGATCGCGGCCCGCGAGTATCGCTACGTCTCCCCCGTTTTCCAGCACACCAAATCCGGCGAGGTCCTCAAGGTCCTGCGCGCCGGCCTCACCAATAATCCGAACCTCCAGCTGACGGCGCTCGCCAGCCAGGAGACCGATCCGACCAAGCTCCAACCCGAGGGAGAAACCATGGAAGAGCTTCTTAAGGAGCTGGCAGGCGCATTCGGCCTGCCGGAAGACAGCGACCGGAAGGCCGTTGTCGCTCATGCGACCCAGCTTGTTGCCGGGTCGAGTGCGCAGGCCACCGCGATCGCCGCCATGGCGAAGGCGGCCGGCGCGAAGGAAGACGATGCACCTGACGCCGTTGTCACGGCCGTCCAGGCCGCCATCGAAAAGGCTCCGGCCGCGACCGAGCCGGACCCGGAGAAGTACGTGCCGGCCGAGCTGGTCACCAGCCTCCAGGCCCAGGTCAAGGAGCTGATGGGCGACAAGACCACCCAGGTGGTCGATCAGGCCATCAAGGACGGCAAGGTGCCGCCCGCCAATCGCGATTGGGCAGTCGCCTACCACAGCAAGGACCCCGAGGGCTTCGCCAAGTTCCTGGGCGGCCAGCCGGCCATCCTGACGGCGGGTGCCGCGCCCGGCGGCAAGGTCGAGGGCGACGGCGCGCTCGATGCCGATGACCTGGCCATGTGCTCGGCGATGGGCATCGACCCCGAGGAGTTCAAGAAAACCCGCCAGAAGGAGGCCCAGTAAATGGCCGCGCTCACCAAGGACCGCAACACGCCGGAGCGCACCGGCAAGGATTTCAGCTTTCCGGTGAAGGCATCGACCCGGATTTTCGCCGGCTCCATCGTGGTGCTCGCCTCGGGTAATGCCGAGCCGGGCAAGACCGGGACGGGCCTTGTCGTGGTCGGCCGGGCCGATGCCCATGCCGATAACCGCAACGGGGCGGCCGGTGAGATCGACGTGCCGGTGCGCGCCGGTGTGTTCCGCTTCGAAAACTCGGCCAGCACCGACCTCATCACCCGCTCGGACATCGGGTCGGATGCCTGGATCGTGGACGATCAGACGGTCGCCAAGACGGACGGCAGCGCCAGCCGCTCGAAGGCCGGCCGGATTGTCGATGTCGATGACCTCGGCGTCTGGGTCCAGCTCGGCTAACAGGAGAACCGCTCAATGATTATCAACCAAGCCAATCTCGGCCGCCTTTATACCGGCTTCAAGACCTCGTTCAGTCGGGGTCTGGGGCAGGCCGATCCGCAGTGGCAGCGCCTCGCCACCCGCGTTCCCTCGACCACGCGCGAGGAAAAGTACGGCTGGCTCGGGAAGCTCCCGAACCTGCGCGAGTGGATCGGCGATCGCGTCGTTCACGGCATCCAGCTCCATGACTACGCCATCAAGAACAAGACCTGGGAAGGCACCATCGCTGTCCCGCGCGAGGACATTGATGACGATCAGTACGGCGTCTATGCGCCGCTGTTCGAGGAAATGGGCCGCTCGGTCGCCGCGCATCCCAACCAGCTCGTGTTCGAGCTGCTCAAGGCCGGCTTCACCTCGCCCTGCTACGACGGGCAGAATTTCTTCGACACCGATCACCCGGTGCTCGACGCCGATGGCAAGACGGTTTCCGTCTCCAACACCGGCGGCGGCTCGGGTGCGCCGTGGTTCCTGATCGATGATAGCCGCACGCTCAAGCCGATCATCTACCAGGTGCGCAAGGACTACGACATGGTGCGCCAGGATGCGCCGACCGACGACAATGTGTTCAACCGCAAGGAGTTCGTCTACGGCGTCGATGGCCGGTCCAATGTCGGCTTCGGCTTCTGGCAGTTCGCCTACGGCTCGAAACAGACCCTCGACAAGGCGGCCTACAAGACCGCCCGCGAGGCGCTGTCCGGCATGAAGGGCGATTACGGCCGCCCGCTGGGCCTCACGCCCAAGCTGCTGGTGGTTCCGCCCTCGCTCGAAGGGGCCGGCCTCGAAATCCTCAATGCCGAACGCGATGCGGCCGGTGCGACCAACGTCTACAAGGGCACGGCCGAGCTGCTCGTTGCTCCCTGGCTGGCGTAAGGGAGGGCTGATCCATGGCAAAGCTGAAAGTTCTTCGCATCACCGCCAAGCGCGACGGCCGCCGCCGCGCTGGCATCAACCATCCGTCCAGCCCGGTCGATCATCCGCTCGACGCCTTCTCGAAAGCGCAGCTCGCGCAGCTCATGGCCGACGATCAGCTCGTCGTTCAGGAGACCGAGATCGACGTGCCGGATGAAAAGCCGGCTGGCGGCGGCCGTGGCGGAAAGGCTGCGAGCTGACCGATGGCCTATGCGACCGCCCAGGACATGATCGACCGCTTCTCCGAGCAACAGCTCAAGGAGGTCACCGATCCCGATGTCGAAAGCATCAGGACCGAGGCGCTCGATCGTGCGCTTGAGGACGCATCGGACGAGATCGACGGCTATCTGGAGGGGCGGTATCGCCTGCCCCTCCCGAACCCGCCGCGCTCGCTGCGCATCATTGCGTGCAACATCGCAATGTATCGCCTGCTCTCGCTGCGCCAGATCGACGTGATGGAAGACCAGCGCAAGCGCTACGAGGACGCGATCAAGTTCCTGCGCGCCGTCTCGACCGGCGACATCAATCTGGGCCTTACGCCCGCCAATGAGACCGTCCAGCCCGCTGGCGGTCCGACCATGCGCGAGGGGCCGGTGCGCACCTTCTCGCGTGACAGGTTGCGGGGGTACTGATGGCTGGCGTCAAGGTTTCCATCACGATCCAGGATGACGGCTTCCGCGATGCGCTGACGCGCCTCTTGGATCGCACCGCCAACCTCAAGCCGGTGTTCGATGAGATCGGCTCGGCCCTGCTCGCCACCACCGAGCAGCGCTTCGAGAGCGAGAGCGGGCCGGATGGCTCGCCCTGGGCAGCGCACTCGCCCGCGACCCTGTTGCGGCGCGGCTCGAACGCCAGGAAGCTGCGCGACAGGGGTCACCTTTACCAGTCGCTCACCTATGCTTCGGGCCGGCTCAAGGCCGAAGTCGGCACCAACCGCATCTATGCGCGCATCCACCAGCTCGGCGGCCAGGCCGGGCGCGGGCGCAAGGTCACCATTCCGGCCCGGCCCTATCTCGGGGTCTCGACCGATGACCGGCGCATGATCGGCGAAATCCTGACAGACCACCTGGCCATGGCGGTGCGGCGATGATCGGCGAAGTCGAAGCGGCCATTGTCGAGCGCCTGACCGGCCAGCTCACCGGGGTGAAGGTCGAAGCCTTTCCCGACAAGCCCGACACCTACAACATGCACCACCCGAAAGGGACGGTGCTGGTCGCCTTCGGCCGCTCGACCTATTCGGCCCCGCGCTCGATCGACCTGGTTGTCCAGGAGCGCCGGGTCGAGTGGGACATCACGCTCCTGATGCGCAACCTGCGCGACCACGCCGGAGCCTATGACGTGCTCGACGCCATCCGGCTCGTGCTCACCGGCTGGCGCACGTCCGGCTGCGGCAAGCTCATGCCGGTGCGCGAGCAGTTCCTCGACCAGCGCCAGGGCGTGTGGACGTTCGTCCTGACCATGGCGCACTCGGTCACTGTGGTCGAATGCGCCGAGGAAGAGGACCTGCCGCTCCTCAAGCGCGTCAACACCGAAGACGATTACGGCACCACCCAGGCCCCGCCTGGTGAGCCTGATGACGACTGAAACCCGGCACAACGGAGGTTCGAAAGCCAATGGGTAAGTTCATCTACAAGGGTCCGATGTCCGCCGCCACGCTGCGCGATGGCACGGACGTGATCCTCATGAACGGCCGGGAAGTCACCCTGCCGGACAACAACGAATGGGTGCAGAGCCTTGTGGCCCAGAAGCGGCTCGTCCCGGTGACGGCCCAGCGCTCCGCGCCCAAGGCGCAGGGCAAGACCGCTCCCCAGCCCGCTGACAAGGAGACCAAGTAATGGCTGCGAACTTCCTTCATGGCGTCGAGACGATCGAGATCGACAAGGGGCCGCGCCCGATCCGGGGCGTGAAGACCGCCGTGGTCGGCCTTGTCGGCACCGCGCCGATCTTTGCGGTCGATGGCACGCTCGCCACCGTCAACGAGCCGGTGCTCGTCCTGTCCGATCGTGACGCGGCGCAGTATTTCGGGCCGCAGATGGAGGGCTTCACCATCCCCCAGGCGCTCGATGCGATCTTCGACCAGGGGCGCGGCATCGCCATCGTCGTCAACGTCTTCGACCCCGACGAGCATTCGACGGCCCAGCCGGAGGCGGCCAAGAGCTTTGCGTCCAATGATCGGCTCACCCTCGACCACCAGGGCGTGTTCAATCTCGTCGTCAAATCCTCGGACGGCAACACCACCCACGAGCTGGGCGTCGATTACGAGATCGATCCCGTCGCCGGCATCGTCACGCGCCTCGTCGGCGGCGCGATCGCGGCCTCGGCCTCGGTGCTGGTCGCCTACGACTATGCCGACCTCGAAAAGGTCCAGCCCTCGGACATCATCGGCACGGTCGATGTGGCGGGCAACCGCACCGGCCTCCAGGCGTTCCAGGACACCTATAATGACATGGGCTTTTTCGCGAAAATCCTGATCGCCCCTGTCTATGGCACGCTCAACGCGGTTGCGACCGAGCTGAACGTGATGGCGTCCAAGCTGCGCGCCGTCGCCCTGGTCGATGCGCCGATCGGCACCACCTTCGCCGAGGCCATCGCCGGTCGCGGCCCGAACGGCTCGATCAACTTCAACTATTCGGGCGAGCGGATGGTGCTCTGCTATCCGCACCTCAAGGTCTATGACATCGCGACCGACGAGGAGCGCCTGGAGCCGTTCAGCCAGCGCCTGGCCGGCGTCATCTGCGCGGTGGACAATGATCGCGGCTATTGGTGGTCGCCCTCGAACAACGAGATCAAGGGCATCACCGGCGTCGAGCGCAAGCTCTCGGCCATGATTAACGACCCCACCACCGAGGTGAACCTCTTGAACGAGAACGGCATCGTCACGCTGTTCAATTCGTTCGGGACGGGCCTGCGCACCTGGGGCAACCGCTCGGCCGCCTGGCCGACCGTCACGCACCCGAAGAACTTCATCAACGTGCGCCGCACGGCGGACGTGATCCATGAGAGCATCGAATATTCCATGCTCCAGTTCATCGACCGGCCGATCAACCAGGCGCTGATCGATGACATCAAGGAGAGCGTCAACGCCTTCATGCGCACGCTGATCGGGCGCGGCGCGCTGATCGACGGCAAGTGCATCTACGATCCGGCCAAGAACGAGCCGACCCAGCTGGCGCTCGGGCATCTGGTGTTCGACATCGAGTTCATGCCGCCCACGCCGGCCGAGCGGATCACGTTCGAGAGCTTCATCAACATCGAGATGCTGCGCCAGCTCGGCGGCGGCCAGTAAGGAGGTTTGACCCATGGTCAACAAGATCGCCATCAACCGCGTGACGAACGCGAACATCTATCTGGACGGCAACTCCCTCCTCGGTCGCGCCGAGGAGCTGGAGCTGCCCCAGATCAAGCACAAGATGGCCGAGCACAAGGCGCTCGGCATGGTCGGCACGGCCGAGTTCTTCTCGGGCATCGAGAAGATGGAGGCCAAGGTCAAATGGGCGTCCTTCTACCAGGAGGTGATGCGCGAGGCGGTGAACCCATTCAAGACGGTGCGCCTCCAGGCGCGGGCCAGCCTTGAGACCTATACCGGCCAGGGCCGCACCGCCGAGGTTCCGGTGGTCATGATGCTGACGGCCGCCTTCAAGGAGTTCCCGCTCGGCACCTTCAAGCAGCACGAGCCGGCAGTCGTGGATACCGTCCTTTCGGTCTACTACGCCTCCATGCAGATCGACGGAAACGAGATCTTCGAAATCGACGTGCTGGAGAACATCTACAAGGTCGCCGGAGAGGACGTACTGGCTACCTATCGCCTCAACATCGGGGCGTAGGCAGGGGCGGCGGGCGCTGACCGGCCTGACCAGCGCCCGCCGCTTTCATCGTGATGTCAGGCCAGCCAGGAGACAGGCCAAATGACTGACAAGACCGAAGACAAGACCGCCCCCGCCAGCGCCGCGCCCGCAGGCGTCAAGACCGTGACGCTGCCCAGCTCGGGCAAGGTTGCGACCATCCGCAAGGGGAAGGGCAAGGACATGCGGCTTGCCGCGCGTCACGTCAATCCCGCCCAGGACCCGATCGGCTATGCGATGGCGCTGGCCGCCCAGCTCACCGAGATCGACGGCAATCCGGTGCTGCCCGAGGAGCTGGACGAGATGGAGATGGATGACGTGGGGGCGATCATGAGCGCGCTGCCGGGAAAGTCCCTACCCCAAGAGATGCTTTCGCGCTCGTAACGGTGACGGGATGGTCGGCGGCCGAGATCGATGGAATGGACATCACCGATCTTGCCGATTGGCTCGAAGAGGCCGCCGATCACGCCAAGGCCGTCAAGGCTGCGCGCGAAGCCGCTCTTTCTTCTTGAGCTGGGCGGCTTCGTGCTCGGCCTTCGCCTGCGCCCAGCCCTGCCGCAGCCCGCCGCCGACCGTCTTAGTCAGCGCTGCCGAGCCGCGCGTGGCCATGATGATGGCTTTGATCCCGACATAGGCCAGCCCGAGGATCGCGCCGACGCCGAAGAGAATGAAGAAGAGAAACAGAAATTCCATGGCCTGACCCTTTTCGCTTCTGCCAATCCGAAAGTCTAACTCGATATGGACAGCATTTTCAATCTTGCGGTGATTATCCAGGCGGTCGATCAACTGACCGGACCTGCCCGCGAGATGGCTCGGGCGATCGGAGACCTCGACGCGATGGCCGATCGCGGCCGCGCGATGCAGGCATGGGGCAACCAGATGTCGGTCTCGGGCGCGCTGACGCAGGGGGCCGCGAACCAAATCTGGGGGGCGCTGCAAGGGCCGATCGATGCGGCGGCGCAGTTCGAGGAAAGCATGGCGCTGGTCCGCGCCGTCACCAACAACATCACCGGCGAAGAGTTCGAGATGCTCTCGGCCCAGGCGCGCGAGCTGGGGGCGACCACCACCTTCACCGCCACCCAGGCCGCCGATGGCATGGCCTTCCTCGCCAAGGCGGGGTTTGACGCCAATGAGCAGTTCGCCGCCATGCCGTCCATGCTGGCACTGGCGCGGGCCGGCTCGACCGATCTGGGCCAGGCCGCCGATATCGCCTCGAACATCCTTTCGGGCTTCGGGCTTGAGGCCGAGGAGATGACGCGCGTGGCGGACGTGATGGTGCAGACCTTCACCACCGCCAACACCGATATCCCGATGCTCGGCGACACCATGAAGTATATCGCGCCGGTGGCGCGGGCGGCGGGCATGAGCCTGGAAGAGAGCGCCGCCATGGCGGGCCTGCTCGGCAATGCCGGTATCCAGGCGTCGATGGCCGGCACCACCTTGCGCTCGATGCTCCAGCGGCTGGCCGCGCCGGGCGGGGCGGCCGCCACCATGCTCGAAGAGCTGGGCATCTCGGTCGCCGACAGCGACGGCAACATGCGCTCGATGGTCGATCTGCTCGCCGATGTCGGCCATGCGATCGATGATCTGGGCACGCAAGAACAGCTCCAGATCATCTCGACCATCTTCGGGCAGCGCGCGGCGGCCGGCGCAGCCGAGATGCTGGCGCAGGGAACCTCGGTCGCCGAATATGTCGATCTGATTACCGACAGCGGAGGCCGCGCCGCCCAGGTCGCCGCCGACATGGCCGACAATTACCGGGGCGCGCAGGTCGAGTTCGCCTCGGCGATCGAGGGCTTGCAGATCACGTTGGGCTATCTGCTCCTGCCAACGCTCACCGAGGTGGCGCGGGTGGCGGCCGGCGTGGTGCAAGTCCTGATGGGATGGGCCGAGGCCAATCCCTGGCTTGCCGAGATCGCGCTCAAGATCGCGCTGATCGCAGCCGGGGCGCTGCTGGTGATCGCGCCGATCCTTTCAATCATCGGCGGCTTCGCCACCATGGCCGGCGTCGGACTGATCGCGCTGTCCAAGATCGGCGTGGCGTTCGTCTGGCTTCTCCCGAAGATTGGTGCCGCGTCCGTCGCGATCGGTCTTTTTGTCGGGCGCATGGTCATGGGGGCGGCGACGGCCGTCCCGGCCTTCCTGTCCGGCCTGGCGTCCATGGGTGCGGCGCTGGGCGGGGCGCTGCTCACCGGCCTGCGCGCGGTCACCGGCGCGGCCCGCGCCATGGGCCTGGCGTTCCTCATGAACCCGGTGGTGCTGATCGCGCTGGCGATCGCGGCGGCCGCCTTCCTCATCTGGCAATATTGGGAGCCGATTTCCGCGTTCTTCGTCTCGCTCTGGGGCGACGTTCAAACGGCGTTTGAAGGCTTTTCGAGCTGGCTTTCGGGGTGGTGGGAGACCGTCGCCGCCGCCTGGGGCGCGATCACCTGGGACGGGATCATTCCAGATTTCGACTGGTCGGTGCTGATCCCGCCGATCACCTGGGAAGGCTTCCTCACCGCGCTTGACTGGCTGACCTGGCTGACGCCGATCCGGTGGCTGGACTTCATTCCCGGCTTTTCCTGGGCCGAGGTGCTGGAGGGCGTTGCCGAGTTCGACTGGTCAACGCTGATCCCGAACGCCCCAGAGATCGACTGGTCGGCCGTCACGCAAGCGATCGCCGCCCCGATCGAGGCCGCCTTCGGGCTGGTCGATGCCGTCTGGGGGCGCTTGCAGGCGCTGTTCGAGTGGTCGCCGATCGAAGCCATCACCGGCGCATTCGGCGGGATCGGCGAAACGCTCGTCGGCTTCATCTCCGACGCTGCCGACATGGCCGGCGCGGCGTGGAACCGGGTGACCTCGCTGTTCTCCAGCGCCGATGCCGTCGATCTGGCCGCCCGCGATCCCGCCTCCATCGAGCGCGCCACGGCGGCCGCAAACGATCTGGCGACGGCTCTGGAGGGTGTCGCGGTCCTCGACATGAGCGCCGCCCAGGCCGGCGTCAACGCGGTCTCCGATGCCGCTGCCAACGCCATCAATCAGGCGGCCGGCATTCCGCGCGCGGCCGACGACGCGGTGCGGGCGGCCCGTTCGATCGTGGCACAGGCTTCGTTCCACAATGAGGGCGTCTCGCTGATGGCAACGCTCGCGGCCGGCATTCGCGCCGGGGCGGCCCAGGCGGTCGAGGCCGTGCGCGATACCGTCCAGGTCATGCGTGACCACCTGCCGCATTCGCCCGCCAAGGTCGGCCCGCTCTCGGACCTGCATCGCGTCCAGTTCGCTGAAACGCTGGCCGATGCCGTCCGCCCTGCGCCCGCGATCGAGGCGGTGCGGCGCATGACGGCGGGCATGGCGGCCGCGCTGGCCGGGGCCACGCTGTCCATGCCTGCCGCCGCCAGCCAGCTCCCGGCCATCAACCCGATCAACCTGCCGGCCGTCTCGCTGGCCATGCCCCAGGTGGGCCTTGGCGCGGATGCGGCCGGCCCGGCCGGCGCGATCGGCGCGGCCCAGCCGGGCGTCCAGGTCTCGATCGATTTCAGCCCGAACATCACCATGCCGGGCGCCGGGGGCGGCGAAGGCGGCAGCGCGCAATCGCGCGAGCAGATGCGCGAGCTTCTGCGCTCGATGAGCTACGAGATGGTGCAGCTGATCCAGGATGAATTGAAGCGCCAACAGCGTCAGGAGTATTAACGATGTTCGCCATGCTCGGCCCGATCAGCTTCCGGCTCATCACCTATTTCGAGGGAGTGACGAACAAGCGCGGCTATGACTATGCCCGCCATGACGTGATCGAGGGAAAGCCGCGCCTGCAATGGATCGGCGACGATCTGGAGGAGGTGGACATCGACCTGATGTTCCATGTCTCCTACTGCAACCCCGAGGCCGAGCTGGCCAAGCTCAAGGTCGCCGGCTCCATGCACACCGCGCTGCCCTTCATCTACGGCTCGGGCCAGTATGTCGGCATGTTCGTCATCAAGTCGATCCGCTCGACGGCGCGCCAGACCAACAGCCGGGGCGCGCTGGTCGCGGTCACCGCCCGCGTGTCGCTGGTCGAGCATGGCGGGTTTGGCGGTCTCGGCGGCCTGCTGGGCGCGGTGATTTCGGTGGTCAACAATGTGGCCCGCGCCAGCGGTGCCGGTGGCAATGCCCGCTCTGGCCCGCCGCCGGCCGCGCCCTCGGGCGATCCTGGCGGGGTCTCGTCCGGCTCCATCGTGAGGCAGTGACCATGCAGCAATATGTCGAGCACATCACCACCGAGGGCGACCGCTGGGACCTGCTGGCCTGGCGCTACTATGGCGACCCGCACCTTTATGAGCCGATCATCGCCGCCAACACTGCGGTGCCGATCCGTCCGCTCATCGCCTCGGGCATCAAGCTGCGCATTCCGGTGCTGCCTGACGAGGTGGTTCTCGACCGCGACCTGCCGCCCTGGAAGCGGGGCCGCCAGTCATGATGGTCCCGCAGGCGACGTGGGTGCTGATCTATCAGGGCGCGAATATCGGCTCGGACGCGCTCATGGTGGTCTATACCGATTTCGACCACGGCAAGTCCGACGAGATCGAGGCGCGGTTCGAGGACAAGCTCCATCGCTGGAAAGGTAGCTGGTATCCAGAGAAGGGCGACGTGATCGACCTCTCGATCGGCTGGCTCGGTCAGGGCCTCCTGCCGTGCGGCAAGTTCGAGGTCGATGAGATCGACTTTACCGGCCCGCCCGATACCGTCATCATTCGCGGCCTGGCCGCGCCGGTGACCGACAGCCTGCGCACCAAGAAGACAAGGAGCTTTGAGAACAAGACGCTGCGCGAGATTGCAGAGCAGATCGCAGGCGAGCATGGAATGTCGGTCGATGGCGAGATCGAGGACATCACCATCAAGCGGGTGACCCAGAACGACGAGCGCGACCTGGAGTTCCTCAAGCGCATCGCCGAAGAGTACGCCCACGTCTTTGCGGTGCGCGAGAAGGTGATCTTCTTTTCGACCATCAAGAGCCTGGAGGAGCAAGAACCGGTGGCGATTGTGCCGCGCACCGAGATGAAGAGCTTCGACTTCAACGACAAGACCCACGAGGTCTACAAGGCCTGCACGCTATCTTACCACGATCCCGAAACCGCCAAGCTGATCGAGGTGACGGTCGAGGACCCGGACGTAAAGACCGGCGACACCCTCAAGGTCAAGGCGCGCGTCGAGAGTGAGGGGCAGGCCAGGACCCGCGCCGAGGCGGAGCTGAAAAAGGCCAATGCCAAGAAGCTCACCGGCCGGATCGAGATCGTCGGCGACCACCGGATGATCGCGGGCAACAACATCCAGGTTACTGGCCTGGGCAAGCTCTCGGGCAAATACTACGTCGAGACCTCGCGCCATCGCATCGAGCGCAGCGCGGGCTACACCACCGAGATCGAGGTGCGCCGTGTCCCTTAGAATTGGCATCGTGACAGAGACCGACCCGGCCACCGCCAAGGCCCGCGTCCAGTTCCCCGACCACGACAATGTGCAGAGCTTCTGGCTTCAGGTCCTTCAAGGCAAGACCAAGAGCGACAAGACATACTGGATGCCGGTAACCGGCGAGCATGTCGTCGTCATCATGGACAAGGGCGAGGAGGCCGGCGTCATTGCGGGCGCGATCTATTCGGAAGCCGATGCGCCACCTTCATCGGACCCGAACGTGCATACGATCGTCTATGGCGACGGAGCCTCGCTCACCTATGACAAGGGCAGCCAGACGTTCATGCTCTCGGTGGGCGGCGTCAAGGTCGATATCTCGCCGGCAGGAGTGGCAATCACCGGCGGCATGGTCACGCATAACGGGGTCAATATCGGCGACACCCATGTGCATGGCGGCATTCTTCCCGGCCCCGCGAAAACCGACGTTCCGCAATAGCCAGGTTGGCGAGCGCGGCCGTTCCGGTGTAGCATTGCTCATCCCTTCGCATCGCCATCCCGCTTTGGCCCGGACACCTGTCCGGGTGTGAGGGTTTCCGCCTGCGCGCGATCATCGCGCCATGGTTCAGGATGTTCGACAGATTACGGCTGCTCATTGGCAACCCCGGCTCGGCTCGCATGGCGAGATTGTCGAGGGTCTCGATGACATTCACCAGTGCATCCGCATCATCCTCCTGACGCCCAAGGGGTCCGATCCGCACCGGCCCGAGTTCGGGTCCGACCTTTGGCACTATCTCGATCATCCGATGGAAGAGGCCGTGCCCCATGTGGTGCGCGAGGGCGTCGATGCGCTCCGGCGCTGGGAGCAACGCATTGAGGTGGTGCGCCTCGTGCCCGTCCAACTCGGCCGCGCCCACATGCACATCACCGTCGAATGGCGGCTCGACGGACAGGGCGAGCTGATCGCAACGGAGGTCCGCGATGCCGTTGCCTGAACCCAGCTTTGTCGAGCGCGATCCGGCCGCCCTCACGGCCCAGATGATCGCCGACTACGAGACCTATACCGGGCGCAAGCTCCAGCCCGCGCAGGTCGAGCGGCTTATCATCGACATCATCTCGTACCGCGAGAGCTTGGTGCGCGTGGCCATTCAGGAGGCCGCAAAGCAGAACCTCTTGGCCTTCGCCGCCTTCCCGATGATCGACTATCTCGGCGAGCTGCTCGGCGTCACCCGCTTGCCCGAGGCGGCCGCCCAGACCACGCTGCGCTTTACCCTTTCGGCCGTCCAGCCCGGTTCGGTCATCGTCCCGGCAGGAACGCGCGTGCGCTCGGCCGATGGTCAGGTGGTCTTTGCCACCCTTGCCGACCGCGAGATCAAGGCCGGGGAGCTGGCGGCCGAGGCGACCGCGCAGGCCCAGACGCCCGGCGAGATCGCCAACGGCTATGTGCAGGGCCAGATCGCCGCGCTGCTCGATCCGATCCCGCACGTCTCCGGCGCGGTCAACGTCTCGACCTCGTTTGGCGGCCGGGCGCGGGAAACCGACAACCGGCTGCGCGAGCGCATCCGCGAGGCCCCGGAACGCTTCTCGGTCGCCGGGCCGGTCGGGGCCTATCGCTGGCACGCGGTCAGCACCCATCAGTCCATCATGGACGCGGCGGTGCTTAGCCCGCGCCCCGGCCTCGTGCGCATCCACGTCCTCACCGATACCGGCCTGCCCAGCGCCGAACTGCTCGAAGCCGTCACCGCGCAGGTATCCGACGACAGGGTGCGCCCGCTCACCGATACGGTGCAGGTTGCCCCGCCCGTGCGCGTGCCCTACGACATCACGGCCGCGATCACGCTGTTCCGCGACGTTGATCCCGAGACCGCGATCACGGCGGTCCATGCGGCCGCGCAGTCATTCGCCGCCGAGCGTCGGCGGGGTCTCGGCCGCGACCTCGTGCCCAGCCAGATCATTTCCGCGCTCTCGGTGGCCGGGGTCTATCGCGTCCAGCTCACCACCCCCGAATGGCGCGAGCTTGATCCTTCCGAATGGGCCGATTGCGAAAATATCGTCCTGACCATCGCGGGGGTGGCCGATGGCTGACGACGATCTGCGCCTCCTCCCGGCCGGGATCAACGATGAGCGCAGCCGCGCGCTGCTCAAGCTGATCGGCCGCCTCGGCGACATCGACCTGACCCCGCTGCTGGTTTACCGGATCGATGAGCTGCCCGACGACGCGCTCCACCTTCTGGGCTGGCAGTTCCACATCATGGGCGCGGAAGGCTGGGACCTTGCCGAGACGCCCACCGAGCGCCGGGCGCTGATCCGCCGCGCCATCGAGCTGCACCGCCACCGGGGCACGCCTTGGTCGATCCGCGAGGCGATCCGCTCGCTCGGCTATGCCGATGCCGAGATTGTCGAGGGGCTTCCCGTCACCCTCTATGACGGCGAGCGCAACCACTCGGGCGCGGAGACCTATGGTGGCGGCACCCGCTGGGCCATGTTCCGCGTTCTGCTCGATCTGGGCGAGGACAAGGGCGTTGACGCGACCCGCATCCGCCAGCTCGTTGACCTGATCGAGATATGGAAGAACGCCCGCTCGCATCTGGTCGATGTCGGGTTCCGCGCCAACACCGAGGACGCCATCGACGTTCACGATGAGATGGACGCGCTGGCGCGCTACATCGGCGAGGACGTGTATCCTTGGGGCCGCCGCTATGACGGCTCGATCGTCCACGATCACGGTGTCCGCCACCTCCATGACGGCGCGCTCCTCCATGACGGCGTGCCCGACCATGCCGGCTGGGGCGAGACGGGCGAGCTTTACGCCAACCGGCAGGTCACCCTGACCACCGGTATCGCCATGTCGATGGAGGATCGGGCCGAGGTCATCCCGCTTTACGATGGCCGGTATCTGCACGCGGGCATCACATACGGCGAAGGCCAGCCCTCGGCCGCCGACCCGGCCATGCCGATCATCCTCACCCGCCATTTCCGCCATGACGGCAAGCACCGGCACGCGGGCGACATCTATGACGGCGAGACCGATCACGATGGCGGCCGCCCCTACTTCGCCGGGATTTACCACGGCGGTCCCGTCAACACCCAGCTAACAGCACTTTGAGGCCCCGATGAAAGCCACCGAAACGCTTAGCCTGCGCGGCTCCCTGCTCGTGAACGTCCGAAGGGCGGGCGTGCTGGTCGAGAGCTGGCGCGACGACAACATGATTATGGTCGGCGCGCGCAACGCGCTTGCCCAGCTCATTGCCGGTGAAGGCGCGGGCAAGATCATCACCCGCATCGGCGTCGGCACCAACGGCAACGGCCCGACCCCCGACGACACCGGCCTGACGGGCGGTTTCATCAAGCCCGTGCAGGGCCATGAGTACCCGGCTCCCGGCCGCGTCCAGTTCAACTGGCGGCTTGAGACGGCCGAGGCCAACGGGATGGTCATTCGTGAGTTCGGCCTGATCGCGGCCGACGACACCCTTTTCGCCCGCAAGACCCGTGCTCCGATCGAGAAGGCCGATGACATCAGCCTCGACGGCGCGTGGACCATCATCTTCTAGCAAAGGAGCCTCAAGGAATGGCGAACCTTCCAGAACAGAACACTTATCCCTCGGGGATTTACCAGATCGAGCTGACTGATCCGGTTGTCGGCGGCCCCGATGGTATCTCCAACGTGCAGGCCCGCCAGCTCGCCAACCGCACGCGCTGGCTGAAACAGATCGCCGATGAGGTGGTCGAGGCGCGCGGCGAAGGCGGGTCCAGCCTCGCCGCCCGGCTGGCCGGGTATGACGCCTTCTCGCCCGAACAGCAGGTCTCGATCCTCGCGGGCGTTCAAGAGGCGCTCGGGCTGGGCGGCCTTCTGGCGCGGGAACTGGCGAACCTGCGCGGCCGCGTGCTGGCGCAGGGCACCGTCACCATCAAGAACAAGCACGTCATCACCGGCATGGTGCTCACCAAGACCGAAATCCGCGCCTTGCACCTGTCCCAGACCGGCGATGTCGGCACCGGCATATCCCGCGCCCAGATCGACGGCATGATCGTGAGCCTGCCCGATGACGATTACCACGTCTCGGTGCCCTCGAACGAAAGCGATGAGGCGCGGACCTATTTCGCCTATCTGGTCAACACCGGGGGCGTTTCCTACGGCGTCCAGATCGACCAGCAGGTGCCCGACACCGGCCTGCCGCTCTACCGGATCGAGGTCCCGGCCAACAACACCGGCAACAGCCTCTCGGCCGTCACGCTCACCGATCTGCGCGTCATTCAGGCAACCAATTCGTGGGTGGCCTCCTATGAGCCGTTCGCGTCCGTCGCCTTCCCCGACACGCTCCCGGCCGCCGATTACGGCGTGGAGCTGGAAGTCGAGGACGCCACCAACATCGCGGCGGTCGGCACGCTCGAAGCGTACGACAAGATGCGCAACGGCTTCAAAATCCGGCAGACGGGCAGCGCGGACAACGTGCGCATCCGCTGGACCCTTCTCAATCTCCGTTACCAGTGAGGGCGGCCATGAACATCGAACATATGAACGAAGGCACCAAGGTCGAGGCCGAGCTTGTCGAGTGCGTCCTTAGCCTCGGCGACGGCGAGATCATCATCGATCTGGCCGAAGAGCAGCGCGACATCGAGCGCGTGATTTCCGTGTTCGTGGACACGGCAGGAGACCTTCACCTGACGGGCGATGCCTATGCGGCCGTCATCATCATTCCTCCCCGTCGCTACACCGATGAGGAGGTCACCGTCGAGATCGATGGCGAGGAAGTCATCGAGATCGTGCCGGTGCCGCAGCCCTGCACGGCCGAGGCCGTGACGCTGCGCCTTTGGGCTTTGCCCGAACATCCCGACGAAACCGAAAACGAGGAGTAAGAACCTATGGGTGTCACCATTTCCACCCCGGACGCCTTGCGTCAGTCCGTCGAGGCCGCCAGCGGCGGCGTCAACACGGTGCTCTATGACGCAAAGGGCTATCCGTCGATCATGTGCGTTGTCCCGCGCTTCAATGTCGAGGACATCGATCCCGGTCTCGGGTCGGGCGTGCATCCCGCCTTCGTGGTGGGCGGCGTCCAGAAGAGCGAAATCTTCATCGGCAAATTCCAGGCGGTTCTGCATGACGATCATGCGCTCTCGCTGCCCGGTCAGGACCCGCAGGCCAACATCAATTTTACGGCCTCGGACGCGGCCTGCGCGATTAAGGGGCCGGGCTGGCACATGATGACGAATGCCGAGTTCGTGGCGGTCGCGTTGTGGTGCTGGAAGAACGGCTTCCAGCCGCGCGGCAACACCAATTGGGGGCGGCATCATGACCAGACCTATGAGGTCGGCCGCCGCACCGATGGCCATGCGCCGGGCGTGTCCGAGGGGCATGGGCGTGTCCTGACCGGCTCGGGGCCGGTGAGCTGGTTCCACGACAACAGCCCGGCAGGCATTGCCGATCTTTGCGGCAACGTCTGGGAATGGGTTCGCGGCCTTCGCCTCGTTGATGGCGAAATCCAGATCATCCCCGACAACAACGCCGCCGTGACGGACATCGACCATAGCCCCGGCTCGGACCTTTGGCGGGCGATCCTGCAAGACGGCACGCTGGTGAACCCCGGCACGGCCAACACGCTCAAGTATGACGCCTCGAACGCGAACGGCTCGGGCAATCCGATCCTCTCGACCAGCGTCACCAACCAGTCGGACGGCGACACCAGCACCTCGCAGCCGTTCAGCGCGATGGCCACCGCCAGCGGGGTTTCGGCACCGAACCTTGCCAAGCTGCTCGGCCTCTTCCCGCATGATGGCGATGTCGAGGGCCGCCACTATGCCCGCAACGTGGGCGAGCGCGTGCCGCTACGTGGCGGCGGTCGGGCCGATGGCGCGTATGCCGGGGCGTTCGCTCTGCACCTCAGCAACGAGCGGTCGAGCGTGAGCACGGCTGTCGGCATCCGGCCCGCTTTCGTGCTCTGAAATCTGACCGCCTGACATCTGTGGGACGGGCGATAGCCCGTCCCTTCTCTTGAACACCATTGCGTATATCGGGGGCTGCGGTGGACGATCTTAAAATCCGTCGCAAGTGCGAGGACATGATTGCTTACGGCTATGTGGTGCTGAAACAGTTTCCGAAGGCCGAGCGGCATGTGCTCTCGCAGGAAATCCGCACCACCATGTGGGCGCTGCTCCGGCTCATAATCATCTGCAATCGCCGGTACTTCAAAAAGACCACGATGCAGGACCTTGACGCCGAGCTGGACCTGTTGCGCAGCCAGATCAGGATGGCCCAGAAGCTGGGGCATCTCTCCTTCAAAAGTTACGAGGTATGGAGCCGCCATCTCGATGAGATCGGCCGGATGATCGGTGGGTGGTTCAAGAGCCTGCAAGAACAGGGGCGCGGGTAATGTGGCTTGAGCGCGTGCCGCTACGTGGCGGCAGTCGGAACAATGGCGCGAATGCCGGGGCGTTCGCTCTGAACCTCAACAACGAGCGGTCGAACGTGAACACGAATGTCGGCTTCCGGCCCGCTCTCGGAGATCGCCAGAAGTTGAAGCCTCACGGGGCTTCTCCCAGAGCACCATCCGAAAGGCCCTGCGATCCTCGGCCAAGTGCCGAAAAACTGAACAGGTCGGAGCGGGACAGTAGCCGCCGCATGCCGGCGACCCCTTGCTCCGGCCGCCCTCGGGGGAATGATGGCCAAGACCTATAGCGACCTCTATGGATCGTTCACCACGTTCGAGGCGCTGCACCGCGCTTGGGGCCGGGTCATCAAGGGCCGCCGCGCCCAGCAGGACGTGCTGCAATTCGAGCGCGACCTCGAACCCAACCTGATCGACATCCAGAACAGCCTGATCTGGAAAACCTATCGCACCGGCCCGTATCGCCACTTCAAGGTGTTCGAGCCGAAGGAGCGCGGCATCGCTGCCCTGCCGCTCAAGGACCGCATCGTCCAGCACGCCCTGATCGAGACCATCGACCCGATCTGGGGCAAACGCTTCATCTTCGACACCTATGCGTGCCGCCCCGGCAAGGGCACCCATGCCGGTGCCGATCGTGCGCAGGCGTTCCTGCGCGAAGCCCTGCGCGAGCAAGGCTCGATCTATGTGCTCAAGGCCGATGTCTCGAAGTATTTCCCGAGCGTCTGCCATGACGTGCTCAAGCGGCTGATCCGCAAGCGCATCGCCTGCCCGGACACGCTCTGGCTGATCGAGGGCATCATCGACAGCGCCGCCGATCCCGGCGCGATCATGCCGCGCGGCATCCCGATCGGAAACCTCACCTCCCAGCTCTTCGCCAACGTCTATCTGCACGAGCTGGATGAGTTCGTGAAATACGAGCTGCGCGAGAAGCGATACCTTCGCTACATGGACGATTTCGCCATCATCGGCGGGACCAAGGCCCACCTCCATGACGTGCGGCGCACGATCGAGGATTTCCTCCACGCCCAGCTCGGCCTGCGCCTCAACCACAAAACGCAGGTGTTCCCCGTCTCGACCAAGAACGGCCGCCCGCTCGACTTCCTCGGCTATCGCATCTGGGCGACCCACCGGAAGATCAGAAAGGACAGCGCCGGCCGGATGCGCCGCAAGATGAAGCGCATGGCGCGCCAATATCACGAGGGCAAGATCAGCCTCGATCAGGTCAGTCAGGTGGTGATGAGCTGGGTCGGCCATGCCGGCCATGCAGACACATTCAGGTTGCGCAGCCGGGTGCTGGGCGATGTCGCCTTCATCCCGCCGCCGCGTGGAAGGAGGAGCCATGACTGATCGGATCATTGTAAAGCCCCTTGCGCCGCTCGCGCCCTATATCGGCGGGAAACGCAACCTGGCGAAGGTCATCATCAAGCGGATCGATGCGACCCCGCACGATTGCTACGCGGAGGTTTTCGTCGGCATGGCGGGCGTGTTCCTGCGCCGCCAGCACGCACCCAAGGCCGAGGTCATCAACGATTACAGCCAGGACGTGGCCACCTTCTTCCGGGTGCTCCAGCGGCACTATGTGGCCTTCATCGACATGATGCGCTTCCAGCTGACAACCCGCGCCGAGTTCGAGCGACTGGCCCGGACGGACCCGGCCACGCTGACCGACCTGGAGCGCTCGGCGCGCTTCCTCTACCTCCAGAACACCGCCTTCGGCGGCAAGGTGGCGGGGCGCAATTTCGGGGTGGCGGTCGATCGGCCGGCCCGCTTCGATATCACCCGTCTGGGGCCGATGCTGGAGGAGGTTCATGCTCGGCTGGCGCGCGTGGTGATCGAGCGCCTGCCATATGATGAGTTCATTTCCCGCTACGATCGGCCGGGCACGCTTTTCTATCTGGACCCGCCATATTGGGGCAATGAGGGCGACTACGGGCCGGGCATGTTCGAGCGGAAAGACTTCATGCGGATGGCCGCTCTCCTGCATCAGGTGCAGGGCCGCTTCATCCTCTCGATCAACGACCGCGAGGAGGTCCGGGACCTGTTCGCGGGCTTCCACCTGGAGCCGGTCGAGACAACCTACACGCTGTCCAGCAAGGGTGCGAAAAAGGTGGGTGAGCTGATTATCAGCGGGGGCGGCAATGGAGATCGTTGACCTCGGCGAGGTGCGCTCCAGGCGCGCGCTGGCGGCCAATGCGCCGGACCCTGACTGCATCGTTTACGATGGCGACGGCAGGGCCATGGGCATCTTCGCTGTCGATTGGGAGCATGGCGGCCGACGCTGGACGGTCCAGATAGCCGCCTACGATTGGGCCGACGCCGAGGCCCGCGTGGCCTCTATGAGGGTCGGGCTGCACGTCACTGGGCAGGTGGTTGCGAAGGGGGATGCGCCGGCCTGTTGAGGGCGCTATAAGCGGCGTTTAAACGAGGTGTTTGAGAGTGTTTAAATGGCGCTCAAATGGAGGCCCGGCGATTGCGCAAACCTCTTGTCGAATGTGCGCAAACCTCTTGGCGCGCTACAGCTAAAAGCCGCCCTATTTCCCCACCTCCGCCCCCACGGCCTTGAGCATCTTGTCGGTCAGCTTCTGGCGCTGCTTGAAATAGTCGGGCCAGGCATCCTTGCCCTTGGCCCGCACAGCCGCGTCTTGCAGCGAAAAGCCGTTGGCCTGCTTGAGCCCGGGCACTTCGTCCCAGCCCAGTGGCACGGCCACCGGCGCGCCGTCCCTTGACCGGACCGACCAGGGGGAGATCGCCGTCGAGCCGCGTTCATTGCGCAGATAATCGATGAACAGCCGCCCCTTGCGCTTCGCCTTGGAGAGATTGGCCGTGAAACGATCCGGCTCGTCCTCGGCCATGCCGGCCGCCAGCGCCCGGCAGAAGGCCTTGATCTCGGGCCATTCCTTGTCGGGTTTCAGCGGCACGATCACATGGATGCCCTTGCCGCCCGAAACCATGGGATAGCTCTTGAGCCCGATATCCTCCAGCCGGTCGCGGATATCGGTAGCCGCGCCGGTAATAGCGGAAAAATCCAGCCCCTCGTCCGGATCGATGTCGAAGACCAGCCGGTCGGGCTTTTCCACCGCCGCCAGGCGCGAACCCCAGATATGCCATTCGAGCGTGTTCATCTGCGTGCCGGCCACCAGCCCCGCCAGCTCGGTGATGTAGAAATAATCCTTCTTCTCCCCGTCCTTTTCCGCGATCGGGGATGAGCGCAATTGCTCGGGAAAGCCGCCGGTATCGTGCTTCTGGAAGAAGCATTGCTTGGCCCGGCCCTGCGGGCAGCGCACCAGGCTCAGCGGACGGTTTTCGATATGGGGCAGCATGGCGGCGGCCACGTCCTCGTAATAGGCCACCAATTGCGCCTTGGTGATCCCCTGCCCGGGATAGACCACGCGGTCGGGCGAGGTGAGCCGCACGCCGAGCCGTTCGGCCACCGCCTCGCCATCGTCCAGGCTAATGGCTTTTTCCATGCGAACCTCCTTGGCGGGCTTGTCGCCGCGCAATCCGATGAAGCTGGGGTGGCGCAGG
Source organism: Devosia elaeis (assembly GCF_001650025.1). GTDB lineage: Bacteria > Pseudomonadota > Alphaproteobacteria > Rhizobiales > Devosiaceae > Devosia > Devosia elaeis. Next base: position 53,417 of record NZ_LVVY01000130.1, read on the forward strand.
ATGTCATCGGCCGTGAGTTCGGTATAGGCGATCTCGGCCACCAGCTCCGGCTTGACCCAATGCACGCCCCGCGCCCGTTCCCGCGGCACCGCCTCGAACGGGTTTTTCCGGCTGGCGAGCTTTTGCAGCCTGGCATCCATTTCCATCAGCAAATCCTGCGAAAAGCCGGTGCCGACACGCCCGCGATAGAGCAGCCTGTCGCCGTCCCAGGCGCCCAGCAGCAGCGAGGCGAAACCCTTGCGCTTGGTGGAGGGCGACCAGCCGCCGATGACGAATTCCTGGCGCTTGAGGCATTTGATCTTGAGCCAGCTCCTGGTGCGCTCGCCGCGATAGGCGTCGTCGGCCCGCTTGGCGATGATGCCCTCATGGCCCTCGCGACACAGCGCATCCAGCACTTTCTGGCCATGGCCGGTGACATGGGAGGAATATTGCACCGGGTCCCGCCGCGCCGATTTGCCCAGCAGCTCCTGCAACAAGGCCTTGCGCTCGATCAGCGGTTTCTTGCTCAGGTCCTTGCCGTCCAGTTGCAGCAGGTCGAAGGCGAAATATTCCAGCCGCCCGCCATTGGAGAGCACATTCTTGAGGGTGGTGAAATCAGTCCGCCCCCTGGCGTCGAAGGCGCAGATCTCCCCATCGATCAGCGCCGAACCCAGCTCGAGTTTCTGCAGCGGCTCTACCAGGGCGGAGAATTGCTCGGTCCAGTCCAGCCCGCTGCGCGTATAGAGCCGCACGCTGTCGCCATTGATGGCGGCCAGGCACCGGTAGCCGTCATATTTCATCTCGAACAGCCAACCTTCGCCCGCTGGCACGCTATCCACCAGGGTGGCCAATTGCACCGGCCGGAAGGCCGGCGCCTTGCCCTTCTTCGCCTTGGCAAGGTTCCGGGATGTCTCGTAGGCTTGGTCCGCCTTCTCGCTGTCGGAATGCCAGACGGCCTCGGCCGGCACGTCGGTCTTCTTCGCCGGCGCGGCGCCGGCGGCGATGCCCTTGAAATCGCGCCCGCTCGCCACCGAGCGGGTGAACCGCGTCGTCAGCGCGTCCTTGTCGCGGGCATAGGAATCGCGATGCTTGATCAGCAGCCAGTTTTCCCGGTCGGGGCCGGAGCGGCGCTTGGTGTCGCGCCCCTTCATATGCACCAGCACCCATTCGCCCTTCATCCGCTCGCCGAACAGGCGGATTTTGAGGTCGCCGCTGTCCAGTCCCTCATGCGGGTCGCCGATCGGCTCCCAGGTGCCGCGATCCCACAGCATCACCGTGCCGCCGCCATATTCGCCTTCGGGAATCGTGCCTTCGAACCCGCCATATTCGAGCGGATGGTCCTCGACCCGCACCGCCAGGCGCTTGTCGCCGGGATTGTTGGACGGCCCCTTGGTCACCGCCCAGCTTTTCAGCACCCCGTCGAGCTCGATGCGGAAATCGTAATGCAGCCGCGTGGCGTCATGCTTCTGCACTACGAAAGCGCCCCGCCCCGCCTTGCCCGCCCGGGGCGCGGCCCCGGCCGGCTCCTGCGTCTTGGTGAAATTGCGCTTGGCCTTGTAATCCTTGAGCAGGTCCTGGGGAGATTTCATGGACAACGCTCCACGAAGGTCACCGCCCTCGGCCTATCCATCCCGCAGATCGCAACCCTTGGCCTCTCCTCCCAGATCGCAGCCTTTGGCCCCTCCTCCCCACAAATCGTCACCCTCGGGCTTGACCCGAGGGTCCTGTCCTTTCGACGCATCAGCAACGTAAAGACCCCTCGGGTCAGGCCCGAGGGTGACGACCGGGAACGGAAACTGCTGGCGCGCATCATCGTCAGCTCGCCTTCTTCCGCGCCGGCGTCTTCTTGCCCGTCGCCTTCTTTCCACCCTCCAGGCTTTCCTTGAGCGCCGCCATCAGGTCCACCACGTTCTCCCCGCTCGGCCGTTCCGGCGCCTCGTCCTCTTTGGCTTTGATCTTGCGGCCCTTGGCCTTCATCTTGCGCGCAATCAGCTCGCGCAGCGCATTCTGGTAATGGTCCTTGAAGGCGCCGGCATCGAAGGGCGCCGTTTTCTTCTCGATCAGCGCCGTCGCCACCTCGAGCAGGTCGGCCTCGGCCTTCTTGCCCGAGATTTGCGAGAAGAAGGGGTCCGCCTTGCGGATTTCGTCCTCGTAATGCAGCGTTTCCAGCATAAGCCCGGTGCCGCTGGGTTTGATGGCCGCCAGATATTCCTTGCCGCGCATGGAGAGCTGGCCCAGCCCGACCTTCTCGGTCTTGCGCAGGGCGTCGCGGATGACCCGGAAGGCGTCCTCGGCCAGTTCGTCCGTCGGCACGACGAAATAGGATTTGTCGTAATAGATCGGGTCGATCTCGCAGGCGCCGACGAACTGGGTCAGCTCCAGCGTCTTGCGCGTCTCCAGCTTGACCGCGTCGATCTCGTCGTCGGTGAGCAGGACATAATCGCCCTTCTCATATTCAAAACCCTTGATGATCTCGTCCTTGTCCACCGGCCCGACGCCGGCCACCACTTTTTCATAATGGATCGGCTTGCCGGTTGGCTCGTGGATTTGCCGGAAACTCGGCTTGGCGCCGGTCTTGGCGGCGCTGAACAATTCGACGGGGATGGCGACCAGCGACAGGCGGAGCTGGCCTTTCCAGATCGGGCGGGAGGCGGGCATGGCAAAGTCCTGATGACGACACTTGCCTGTTCAACGCCCCATGCGTCCCCGCGTTCCGGCCTTCACCTTTGTGCGCATGGGGGAACGCATCGCCCGTCCTCCTCATTTCGGGAGCAAAGGGAGCGCTCCATGCGACTGGCACGGCAGGTTCTGGACCGGATGCGGACCGAGGAGATCGGGCCGGCCCCGGCATTGGCCTTTTCCTCTGACGAAGATTCCGGCTGGCGCCGCCAGAAGCGGGGCGCCGGCTTTTCCTATGCCGATGCGCAGGGCAATCGCCCCTCGGGAGAGGACCTGGCGCGCATCCGCGCCCTCGCCATTCCCCCCGCCTGGCGGGAGGTATGGATTTGCAAGGACGCCAACGGCCATATCCAGGCCACCGGCCGCGACGAGAAGGGCCGCAAGCAATATCGCTATCACCCCGGCTGGACCGAGCATCGCAGCACCACCAAGTTCCATACGCTCACCGATTTCGCCCGCGCCCTGCCCGGCCTGCGCGCGCAGGTGGACAGCGATCTGCGCCGCCGCACGCTGGATTATGAGCGCGTCGTCGCCTCGGTGGTCTGGCTGCTCGACAACAGCCTGATCCGCGTCGGCAATCCCGCCTATGCCCGCGACAACAAGAGCTTCGGGCTGACCACACTGCGCAATCGCCATGTGGAGATCACCGGCGCCAATCTGCATTTCCACTTCAAGGGAAAGTCGGGCAAGCAATGGAAGCTGCAATTGGCCGATCGGCGCATCGCCAACCTGCTCAAGAGCCTGCAGGACATGCCGGGCCAGCACCTGTTCCAATATGAAGACGAAGCCGGCCGGTCGGCGATTTCCTCGCGCGACGTCAACGATTACATCGCCGCCTTTGCCGGGCCCGATTTCACCTCCAAGCATTTCCGCACCTGGGCCGCGAGCGTGCGCGCCTTCGGGCTGTTCACCGCCACCGAGTTGCCCGAGACCAGGACCACCCAGACCCGCACCGTCAACGCCCTCATCGACCAGGTCGCGGCGCGGCTGGGCAATACGAGAGCCGTATGCCGGCAATGCTACATCCACCCGGCCATTCCCGAAGCCTGGCAGAACGGCGAATTGCGGCGCTCGGGCCGGCTGAAGCCGGTGCCCGGGCTGGACGAGGACGAGGTGGAAACCGCCGCCTTCCTGCGGCGGCTGGGGAAATAGCCTTTGAGGCTTTCAAGAAAAGCAAAAAGAAAAAGGCCGGTGTCGCCACCGGCCTTCTGCAATCTCCAGGCTCGAAACGCTCAGCGCTTGGCCGAGAACAGTCCCCAGAGCCCGGTCACCGTCAGCGCAGCGAAGGCCATCTTCAGGACATCCCAGACGATGAAGGGCTGCACGGCACGGGCAAAGGCCGAGCCGACGACATTGGACTGGTCCACCCATTGGGCAGCGCCGGCCATGGACATCAGCCAGACGAAGCCGAAGGCATAGAGTACGACAGTGGCGCCGAGCATAACGGCGAAAAGCGTCAGCGGACGAGCCGAAGCGCCGCGATCGGCGGCATGGCCGATAATGGCGGCCTGGGCCAGGAAGCCGAGCAGGAAACCGCCCGAGGGGCCGAGCAGATAGGCAGCGCCGCCGCCGACGGCAAAGACCGGCAGGCCGAAAGCGCCCTGGGCCAGGTAGAGGGCCACGGTGGCGACCGCGATGCGCATGCCGAAGGCCGCGGCCAGCGCCGCGATGGCGAAGCTCTGCAGCGTCACCGGAACCGGCCAGACCGGCACGTTGATCTTGGCGGCGGCAGTGATGAGCAGGGTGCCCAGCACGACGATCGCACCATTGATCGCCAGCTTGGCGACATCACCCTTGGGCTGGAATACGCCGAGCAGCGTATTGGGCGTGGTCAAAGTCACGGCCATTTCGTACCTTCCATGCGTAAAGTGAATGCCTGCCCCGATCGGAGCCAGGATCATTCCGTCCCTGGCTTCTTACTTTCTCGTTATCGTTCGTGCAATGGCAAGCTCCGCTCCGGCCCTCCACTTCGACACAGACTTTCGTCCCCATGTCGGGCAAGCCGTGCCCCAGGCGCCGGGCGTCGTCCGCGTCACCGCGCCCAATGCCTCGCCCTACACGTTCACCGGCACCAACAGCTTCCTCATCGGCCGGGAAAAACTGGCGCTGATCGATCCCGGCCCCGAGGACGAGCGCCACGAATCCGCCCTCAGGGCCGCCATGGCCGGCCGTCCGCTCACCGCCATAATCCTCACCCATACCCATCGCGATCACAGCGCCGCCGCCGCCAGATGGCGCCGCGACACCGGCGCCCCGCTCTGGTTCGGCGGGCCACACCGGCTGTCCCGCCCCCTGCGCCGATTCGAGCGCAACGCCCTGCGCAATTCCGCCGATTGGGATCTGGTGCCGGACCGCACTTTGCTCGATGGCGAAACCGTCGTAGCGGGCGATCTCGGCCTCGTCGTCCACGCCACGCCGGGTCATTGCGCCAATCACCTCGCCTTCGGCCTCGCCGGCACCGACATCCTGCTCTCGGGCGACCATGTCATGGGCTGGAATTCCACCCTGGTCTCGGCGCCCGACGGCTCGATGGCCGATTATTTCGCCTCGCTCGACAAGCTCATCGCCCTGCCCTACCGGCTTTATCTCCCCGCCCATGGCGGCCCCATCGCCGACGGCCCAGCCCACGCCACCGCCCTCAAGGCCCATCGACAGATGCGCAACGAACAGGTGATCGCCGCAGTGCGAAACGGCGCAAGGACCATCGGGGCCGTCGTCGACGCCATCTACCCCACCCAGCCGGCCAAAGTCCGGCGCGCCGCGGCCATGACCATCGGCGCGCATATGGAATATCTGGAAGCGCGGGGAGAGTTGCGGGTAAAGCGGGGACTGTTCGGGTTTCGTTTGGGCTGAGCTGACGCCATTCATCGACTGAAACGGCAGTCACCGTCACTCAATTTTTTCGTCATTGCCGGGCTTGTCCCGGCAATCCATCTTACCGTGTGTATGGACCACCGGGACAAGCCCGGTGGTGACGGTGGTGGGGATATGTCGCCATCTTGGCTCGGCAGTGAACGCCCCTAGTTCCGCTGAAACCCCACGCCGCCTTCGCGCCCGGTCTGTCCCCGGTGCCGCAGCATGTGGTCGGCCAGCACCAGCGCCATCATCGCCTCGCCCACCGGCACGGCGCGAATGCCCACGCAGGGGTCGTGACGGCCCTTGGTGATGATATCGGTGTCCTCGTTGGCCGTGGTCACGGTCTGGCGCGGCGTCAGAATGGAGGATGTCGGCTTGACGGCGAAGCGGCAGACCACCGGGTCGCCATTGCTCACCCCGCCCAGAATGCCGCCGGCATGGTTGGAGAGGAAATAGGGCCGCTCGGCCCCTGCCCGCATCTGGTCGGCATTTTCCACGCCGGTCAGGCCCGCCGCTTCGAAGCCGGCGCCGATTTCCACCGCCTTGACCGCGTTGATGCTCATCATCGCCGAGGCCAGATCGGCGCTGAGCTTGCCATAGATCGGCGCGCCCCAGCCGGCCGGCACGCCCTCGGCCACCACCTCGATCACCGCCCCGGCCGAATTGCCGTTCTTGCGCAAGCCGTCGAGATAATCGGCCCAGAGTTCGGCCGCCTTGGCATCGGCGCAGAAGAACGGGTTTTCGCCCACCTGGTCCCAGTCGAAATTGGCATAATCGATCTTGTGCGGCCCCATCTGCACCAGGCTCGCCCTTATCGTCACGCCCTTGAGCACCTGCCGCGCCACCGCGCCGGCGGCCACCCGCGCCGCCGTCTCGCGCGCCGAGGTGCGTCCGCCGCCGCGATAATCGCGGATGCCGTATTTCTGGTCATAGGTGTAATCGGCGTGGCCGGGCCGATATTTGTCGCGGATGTCCGAATAATCCTTGGAGCGCTGGTCGGTATTCTCGATCAGCAGCGAAATCGGCGTACCGGTGGTGCGCGGCCCGTCGGTGCGCTCATCCTCGAACACGCCGGAGAGGATTTTGACTTCGTCCGCCTCGCGGCGCTGGGTCGTATATTTGCTCTGCCCCGGCTTGCGGCGGTCGAGATCGGCCTGGATCATCTCCGGCGTCAGCGCGATGCCCGGCGGGCAGCCATCCACCACCACGCCCAAGGCCGGCCCATGGCTCTCGCCCCAGGTGGTGAAACGGAAAAGATGCCCGAACGTATTGAAAGACATGGCGCAGCCCCTTGGATTGTGCGCTTTCTAGGCAGCGCCCGGCCCGAGGTCAATCGAGCCAGTTCTCGACGCGAAGACCGGGCACGCGGGAAAATTCACGGATATTGTCGGTGGCGAGCGGCAAATCCAGGGCAAGAGCGTGCGCCGCAATGAGCAAATCGTTCGCCCCTATCGGCGTGCCTTGTCGCTCCAGATAGGCGCGAATATCGGCATAGGCCGCGTCCACCGGTGCGTCGAGGGCCAACACCGTCATCCGGGTCAATACCCATTCGATCTGGTCATGCAGCCTGGCGGAGCCAATCTTGGCCGCTCCGAAGCGCAGCTCGCTCACCGCGATGATCGAGATTCCCACACTGCGTACGCTTTGGCTCCGCATCCTTTGCGCGGTTTTACCCTCTGGATACCGCATGAAATGCGACGCGATATTGGTATCCACCATAATCTCGACGTCGCTCAAAGTTCGATGTCGTCCAGCGGTAGCAGCCCTTCATCGACATCGGGCCATTCCACGTCGATCGTCTCCATCTGATCGAACAATTCGGCCCAGGTTTGTGGTGCCTTTCGTTCGGCGACGGCCGGCTCGATAATCAACCGGTCGCCATCCTTGCGAATGGTGACTTCGCCCCTGGGAAACTCAAAGCCGGCCGGCACGACAAAAACCTGTGCGCCATCCTCTTCCTCGCGCAACTGGACTGTCGTGCCCTCAATCACTCTGATCTCGTTCACAGGCGCCTCCATCGGCTCATGTCCCCACAAGATAAGCCCGATCCGACCCCGCAACAAGTTTACACGTCGCCGGCGCCGATCAGTTCCATCCGGCCAGGCGTGAAATGCATGATCACGTCCTGGGGCGGGGCCCAGTTGATAACGTCGACGATCGGCGCCCTTTCGATCAGCACGCGCAGCGTCCGGGCGATGCCGCCATGGGCCACCACCACCGAGGGGCCGTTGAGCACGCCGGCAAATTCGACCAGCCGGGCTTCGACATCGCGATAATTCTCGCCGTTTTCGGGCCGGAAATCCCAATAGGTTTCGTCCCGCTCGCCCGGCGCGCGCGCCAGGTTGGCCGGCAATTCCTCGTGCAGGCTCCCCTCCAGCACGCCGAAGCTGATTTCCATCAGCCGCACGTCATATTGCACCTCCGGCAGGTGCTGGGAAAATCCCAGCCGCACCCGATCCATGGTCTCGCGCGTACGGCCCAGCGGGGAGGCGTGCCATTCGAAATCCTGTGGCTTCAGTCCGCGCGCCTTGAACAGGGCCGCCAATGTCCGGCCGTTCTGGCTGGCCTGGCCCCGGCCCTTTTCATTGAGCGGAATGTCCTTGCGGCCCTGATAACGGCGTTCTGCGTTCCATGGCGTTTCGCCATGCCGGATGAAATAGATTTCCGGCCAGACCAGGGAAGTCATGTCATCTCGCGCGAGCGCGCGTCCTCAATGCTGGAGTCGTCCGCCTGCTTGTGGCACATGGGATCGGGGGCGGACAAGCGCGCCGCCCGCTTATCTGTTGTGCCTCCCGGATTTGTCATGTCCCTGCCCGCCAATGAGATCGTTTCCGCCCTTTCCGCCCTTGTCGGGGGCGACAATGTCGTCGGCGATGTCGCCAGGATGGGTGCCTGGCTCAGCGAGCCGCGCAAGCGGTTCCACATCGCAGCCGCCGCCGTTGTCACGCCACCCGATGTCGCCGCCGTGCAGGCCGTCATGCGCTGGGCGCACGAAAACAATGTCGGCATCGTGCCCCAAGGCGGCAATACCGGCCTGGTCGGGGCGCAGGTGCCGCGGCGGGGTGACGAGGTGATCCTCAGCCTTCAAAAGCTCGACCGCATCCGCTCGATCGATGCCGCGGCGGGCGTCATGGTGGCCGAGGCCGGCACCATTCTCGAAAATGCCCATCGCGCGGTCGAGGCGGAGGGCGCGATGTTTCCGCTCTGGCTCGCCTCGCAGGGTTCTGCCCGCATTGGCGGCGTCCTCTCCTCCAATGCCGGCGGCGTCAACGTGCTGGCCTATGGCAATGCGCGCGAATTGACCATGGGTGTCGAGGCGGTTTTGGCCGATGGCAGGCTCTACAACGGCCTCAATGCGCTCAAGAAGGACAATACCGGCTACGATCTCAAGGACCTGCTGGTCGGTGCCGAAGGCACTTTGGGCATCATCACCGCCGCCAGTTTGAAACTCTATCCCCTGCCCGAGGATTACGAGACCGCGCTGGTCAATATCGCCTCGCCCGAGGCCGCGTTCGAGCTGTTCGGGCTCATGCGCGAACGCGCCGGCTCCCGGCTCAATGCTTTCGAGCTCATCCCCTGGATCGGCCTCGACATCCAGCTGCGCCACCAGATGCTCGATGCCGACCCCACCGCCAGCGCCTCGCCCTGGTATGCGCTGATCGAATTGACCCGCATGGCCGGCACCGCGCCCGGCTCGCTGCAATCGGCGCTTGAAGCAGCCTTCGAGGCCACGCTGATTTCCGACGCCACCATGGCGGAATCCTTGGCCGACCGCACCCGCATGTGGGCCTTCCGCGAGCAGATGAGCGAGTGCCAGTCGCGCGAAGGCGCCTCGATCAAGCACGACGTCTCCGTGCCCATCGCCGCCGTGCCGCGCCTCATCGCCGAGGGCTCCGCCGCCGTCGAAAAACGCGTGCCCGGCATCCGCCCCGTGCCCTTCGGCCATATGGGCGACGGCAATATCCACTTCAATTTCAGCCAGCCCGTCGGCGCCGATCCCAAGGCCTTCATGGCCGAATATGACGAGGCCGTGCACGAGATCATCTACGATGTCGTCCTCAAGCTCGGCGGTTCCGTCTCCGCCGAACACGGCATCGGCCAGCTCAAGGTGGACCTGCTGAAACAGGTGAAGGACCCGGTAGCGCTGGAGATGATGCGCGCGATCAAGAATGCGCTCGATCCCAAGGGGATTCTGAACCCCGGAAAAATGCTGGGCTAGGCCCGAAGCCATCCCTCACTGGATGTCACCCGGTCACCCCGATGTGCCTTCTTGCACGGCGCGCGGCATCGTCCCATCTCTCCCCCATGCTGCTCAAAGACATTCAATTCCTCGACGACGCCACCCGTCCGGCCATTCCCGAACTGCCCGCCCTCACTGCGGCGCAGAAGGCGCCCGGCGAGCACCTCAAGATGATCCACGACCACCTGCGCGACAACATGGTCGTGCTGGGGCGGCTCATCGAGCGCGCCGCCGAGGGCAAGGCCAGCGTCGACGATATCAAGGCCGAGACCGCCGATCTGGTCATGGTCTCGAACTATCGCCGCTTCGGCACCTTGTGCGGGCAATATTGCCAGTTCGTGCATGGCCATCATTCCATCGAGGACCAGGCGATTTTCCCCTCGATCGCCGCACAGGGCCCCGCCTTCAAGGCCATTGCCGACCGCCTCCAGGCGGAACACGTGGTCGTGCATCACCTGCTCGAAAAGTTGATCGATGCCCTGATCGCCCTCGCCGACGCGCCGGGCCGGGAGCATTTCGAGGATGCGGTGGAAGTCTTCCGCGCGCTGGAAAAGGTCCTGCTCAGCCATCTCGGCTATGAGGAAGAGGCCATCGGCGACGCGCTGGGCTATTTCGAGATCATCTAGCTCAGAACAGGTCCATCTGCCGGCCGGTTGCGGCCTGCTTCACCGCAGGCTGCGGCTTTTCCTCGGCCACCGGCTCGATCAGGCCCGGATCATCGTCGCGCGCCGAATTGACCCGCGTGGAGACCGGGTGGAATTGCAGCACTCCATCCTCGAGCGGCAACGCCATCTGCGCCGCGTCCCGCGCTCGCACCTCGCGGACATTGAGCCAGGCATCCTGGCTTTCCGCGTCGAGCAGGATGGCCGGCATGCGGTGATGGATCACCGACAATTGCGCATTGGTCGGCACGGTGATGGTCGCCACGCTGTCGATTTCCTCACCCTCTGGCCCGCTCCAGGTCGCCCAGAGCCCGGCCAGGGCCAGCGGCTGACCGTCCGCGCGGGTGATGTAATAGGGGCGCTTCTGCTTGTCCGGCCCGGTATGCCATTCGTAATAGCCGCTGGCCGGCACGATGCAGCGCCCATGTTTCAGCGGATCGCGAAAGGCGGGCTTGTCGGCCATGCTCTCGGCCCTGGCATTGACCAGGAGCGGAAACTCCCGCGGGTCCTTGACCCAGCCCGGCACCAGGCCCCAGCGGGCGAAATGCGCCTCGCGCCGCCCCTCTGCCTCCCAGATGGCGACGATGGGCTGGGTCGGCGCGATATTGTAGCGCGGCACCATTTCGACGCTGTTGAGCAGCTGGAACAGCGCCTGCATCATTTCGGGCGGCAATGTCGACGCATAGCGTCCGCACATGATGTGTCTCCTTTACCCTGAGAGAGGTAGTCTCTTGGCAGACGAATCGCAAACCGCCACAAGGCCATGACAGATCAACCCAACGCCGCCAGTGTCGGCATCGTGCGCGACGGCAGGATCCTGCTGATCAAGCGCGCCTTCGCACCCTACCAGAATCTCTGGACCTTTCCCGGCGGCCGCATGGACCCCGGCGAGACCATCGAGCAATGCGCCATCCGCGAGGTGCAGGAGGAGCTGGGCATCGTCATCCGCAATCCCCGCCACGCCATCACCCAGGAGCTGGGCCGCCATGGCGCCTATCGCCTGGCGGTCTTCACCACCACCGATTTTTCCGGCGCCATCACCCCCTCGGACGAGATTTCGGACCACAAATGGGCCGATCCCGGCATGCTCCCGGCCCTGCGCACCACGTCCAGGCTCGATGACGTGATCAGGGAATGCTTCAAGGTTCTGGGGCTGAGCTGGTAGAAGGGCGGGATGATGCAGCTTCCGTCCCGCGATCGCGCCCCTGGCCCCACCCCACCCTCATTCCCTCCCCCTCAAGGGGAGGGAGGCGCAAGCCCGGTTCCATCGTCTCCCTCCCCCTTGTGGGGAGGGGACAGGGGTGGGGGTACCGGCGCCCGCTGGCTTTGCAGCATGCTCCTCCTTCTCACCCTCACCGGCCCCGTTCTCGCCATCGATCCGCCCTATCAGCGCCAGATGGAGCGGCTGGCCGAGATCATGGGCAGCCTTTACTTCCTCCAGCCGCTCTGCGCTTCCGGCAATGAGGACTGGCGGGCGGAAATGGCCGAACTGATCGCGCTGGACGAGCCCGACGAAGACCGCCGCCAGCGCCTGGCCGGCGCCTTCAATGGCGGCTACACCGCCTTTTCGCGCTTCCACAAGCAATGCACCCCGGCCTCGCGCGAGGCGCTGACGCGGCTCCTGCAGGAAGCCCAGCGCCTGGCCCGCGAAATCCGTACGCGGTTTGCCGAATAGAGTGTTAACGCCTTGGTAGAATTGCCTACCCCGCATTAACCTTTGCATTACTTCCGCCGCGCCGCGGCGGGCCATGCGTGTTATGCCGCCATAATGAGCACCACGAAGTCCATTTTTGCGCCCGTCTCGGGGCTGGGTCCTTTCGACCATGGCCAGGCCGAACGCCAATTGGCGCTGGAATATCTGGCCGAGGCCTGGAACGGTGCCGAGGAAGACGGCATCGAAAGCGCCGCGCTGGCCCATGCCTCGCTCTTTGCCGCGCTCGCCACCTTCGTGCGCCTGCATGGTGACGAGGCCACCGCCGAGCTCATCGCCCAATTGCCGGACCGCATCCGCAACGGCGAATATAATCTCGAGCGCATCCTGCAATAGCGGCGCCTTACGCGCGACACGGAATGATCCTAACCTTCCCCAAAAGGGAGATTCGATCATGCGCCTCGCCATAGCCCTCGCCGCCGCTTTCGCCCTTGCCCTGCCGGTCTCCGCCCAGGAGGCGGAGTCAGACTATGTCTGGCCGGAGCCCGAAATCAGCAGCGACATTTCCGCCCTGCCCCCGCCGGTGCGGGAGAAGCGGCAGCAGCTGATCGACGCCGCCCGCACCGGCGATATCGAGGCCTTGCAGGCGATCATCGACGCGCAGGACCTTCCACCCCGGGTCAGCTTCGGCGATCCCGACGATGCGCTGGCCTATCTCAAGGACGTGTCCGAGGACGATGACGGCCGCCAGATCCTGGGCCTTCTGGTCGACCTCCTCGACCAGCCCTATGCCTTCTATCCCGATAGCGGCGGCGAAACCTATTACATCTGGCCCTACCTGGCCGAGATAAACCCCGAAACCCTGACGCCCGCCCAACAGGTCGACGCCTATCGACTGCTCGACAAGGCGCAGATCGACGAGCTCGCCCGTATGGGCGCCTGGTATTTCTGGCGCACCTTCATCAGCGAAAGCGGCGAATGGTCCGCCTTCGTGGCCGGCGATTGAGGGCTTTGGCGATGGAAAGGCCGATTGCCGGCGTCATGGCGATTGTCCGCAAGCATGGGCAATTCCTGCTGGTGCGCCGCTCTAAAGCCCCCGATGCCGGCCGCTGGAGTTTTCCGGCCGGGAAAATCGAACGCGGCGAAACCTGGGCGAGGCCGCGCTTCGCGAATTGTCCGAGGAAACCGGGATAGTGGCGCGTTTCGGCAAGGTGCTCACCGCGGTGGATGCCATCGAATATGACGCCGGCGGAGATCTCCGGTTCCACTTCGTCATCGTCGCCGCCCGCTGCGACTGGCAGGCGGGCGACCCGCAGCCCGGCGACGACGCCCTCGAAGCGCGATGGTTCACCCCCGGGCAAATCCGCGATCTGGATTTGCCACCGGCTTCGACATCGCCGCCATCCTGAACCTGGCACTAGACCAGCACGTCCCCGCCTGACGCAGCTCTTTCTCCCTTCTCCCCTTGCGGGAGAAGGTGCCCGAAGGGGCGGATGAGGGGTTTGCCGTCGCAAGCACCGCGCAGGCGGCGAGACCCCTCACCCGTCTCGCACTGCGCGCGATCCACCCTCTCCCGCAAGGGGAGAGGGAAAGCCGGCGCCCGCATTCAACCCACAGAACCACTACCACCGTCTGCCATTGCTCCACCAATCATGCCGGGGCGGCAAAGGCGGCAGGCCGACATCCTGGCGCAGGTCGTCGGGACAGAATTGGCGCGGTCGGGCATAGCGCCGGAGCTGCCGCCGCAGCCGGCGGCCCCATATGGCCACGCCCAGGCGCAGGCCCCGAAACAGCCTGTTGCGGCCCGTGGACGTGGACGGGGATGACGATAGCGATGAAAATTGAGACATGGCTTCGCGAGCGCTGTCCGCGCCCGCCTCCTTTTTGGGGTTAGGGCACGGAAAACAAGCACTCGGTCTCAGGCCATTGCCGGCGACCGACGCGAAGAACAGCTTATCAATATGGCGGGAGCGGCCAGTGCCGCCGGATTTAACCTATCGTCGCATGATCTCTGTTGCTTTCTCACAATGACGCCGGCCGAAACGGCCGCGCCCGGGAAAGATGGCGGGCGTCGTGCGTCCGGTCAAGTCGCGAGACTATCGCGCCTGCCCCAGACACCGTTTGCCGTCGGGTCCGACCCGAGGGCTATCGCATATGGACAAATGTCTCGTGCGTGCCGGCACCCCCTCCCATCCTCCCCCGTGAAGGGGAGGTGCCGCATCCAGTATGAGGCAGCATTTGTGTCTCACACACCGGCCCGGCACCCTCCCCCTTGCGGGGAGGGATGGGGAGGGGGATGGCCCCCTCGATCCTGTCGGCCAGTGCTTGTTCCGAGTGCTTCAGCGCGCGCTACGAGCTCGGTTCGTTGCGCCCCTCCCCCTTGAGGAGGAGTTTCACTGCGGGCGCACCAGTCCGTGACTTTTCACGATGTCATCCCCGCGAAAGCGGGGACCTCCGTTACCGATACAGGGATCGCAAACAAAGGTTCCCGCTGCGGGAATGACTCCGTGGGTAAGGAAGCGTCCAGGAATGAGGGACGCCCGCCCTCCCCTATATCAGCGCCTCCAGGAACCGCATCGGCTGGCCCTTGCTGGGCGTCACGAGTTCGCCCTGCCACATCACCTTGTGCCCGCGCACCACGGTGCCCACCGGCCATCCGGTGACGCTCACCCCGTCATAGGGGGTCCAGCCGGCGCGGCTCCTGATCCAGTCATTCTTGATGGTTTCGCGGCGCTTCATGTCCACGATTGTCAGGTCCGCGTCATAGCCCACCGCGATGCGGCCCTTGTTGGCGATGCCGAACAGCCGGTTGGGGCCGTGGCTGGTCATGTCGACGAAGCGCTGCAGGCTCAGCCGCCCGGCATTGACGTGGTCCAGCATGGTCGGCACCAGCGTCTGCACCCCGGTCATGCCGGAATGACTTTCGGGATAGGGATGGTCCTTTTCCGCCCGCGTATGGGGGGCATGGTCCGAGCCCAATATATCGGCCACGCCATTGGCGACACCCTTCCAGATGCCCTCGCGATGCGCCTTGTCGCGCACCGGCGGGTTCATCTGCGCATAAGTGCCCAGCCGGGTATAGGCCGTTTCGTCCAGCGTCAGGTGATGCGGCGTCACTTCCACGCTCGCCACATCCTTGTGGTCGGCCAGATAGACGATCTCTTCCTTGGTGGAAATATGCAGCACATGGATGCGCTTGCCGGTCTTGCGGGCGAGGTTGACCAGCCGCGTGGTGCAGCGCATCGCCACGTCCGGCGAGCGCCAGACCGGGTGGCTCGACGGATCGCCCGGCACGCGCAGGTGCTTGCGCTCCTCCAGCATATATTCGTCTTCCGAATGGAAGGCGGCGCGGCGCGAAATGGCGCGCAGAATGGCCTCCACCCCCGCATCGTCCTGCACCAGCAGCGAGCCGGTGGACGAGCCCATGAACACCTTGATGCCGGCGCAGCCCGGCAGCTTTTCCAGCATGGCCAGTTCGCCGACATTGTCATGCGTACCGCCGATATAGAAGGCGAAGTCGCAATGCATGCGATTGGTGCCGGCGGCGATCTTGGCCTCGAAGGTTTCGCGGCTCGTCGTCAGCGGATTGGTATTGGGCATTTCGAACACACCCGTCACCCCGCCCATGACGGCCCCGAGCGAGCCGGTCTCCAGGTCCTCCTTATGCGTCAGTCCGGGCTCGCGGAAATGCACCTGCGTATCGATGACGCCGGGCAGGATATGCAGCCCCTTGCAATCGACGATCTCCGCCGCGCTGCCGTCGACACTGCCGAGCGCGGCGATGCGGCCATGCTTCACCGCAATATCGGCCAGCCCCTCGCCGTCCTGGTTGACCACATGGGCGTTCTTGAAAATGGTGTCGTACTGCGCCATGTCTGCGGTCCCGGTCTGGTTGGATTGCGCATGGTTCTAGAAGCTCGCGGGCTTGCCTGTCCATCCCGTCGCCGGGTCATTCCCGCGAAAGCGGGAACCTCTGTCTGGAGTGTCCGATGACTATCCACCTGCGCGCCGACCGCGTCCTGTTCCGTTTTTCCGGCCCCGATGCCCATAAGCTCCTCAACGACGTGGTCACCGGCCATGTGCCGGATAGCGAGGCGGCCGATGCGGCGGCCTGGGCACTGCTATCGCCGCAGGGCAAGATTCTCGCCGAGGGCCTGGCCGGCTGGATGGGCGACGCCCTCTGGCTCGACGCGCATGAAAGCGTCGCCGACGATTTCTTCAAGCGCATGCGCATGTACAGGCTCCGCGCCAAGGCCGAGATCGAGGATCTGCGCGACAGCCATCGCCTCGGCTTTTCCCTGGAGCAGGTCCCCGGCGCCCAGCGCGACCGGCGCGGCCCGGCGCAATTGGGCTGGCGCGTGATCGCGCCTGTGGCCGAGACCGGCGGCTGGTCCGATGACCGGGTCTATCACGCCGCCCGCATCGCCGCCGGCATCCTGCATCAGGGTAACGATTTCCCCGCCAACGACGCCTTCGCCCACGATATCGGCCTCGACATCCTGGATGGCATTGATTTCGTCAAAGGCTGCTATGTCGGCCAGGAAGTCGTTTCCCGCATGAAGCATCGCGGCACCGCCCGCCGCCGCCCCGTCATCGTCTCCGGCATCGCCGCCCCCGCCGGCAGCGCCCTCGCCACCGGCAGCCGCGAGGCCGGTAATGTCGGCCAGGTCGTGGACGGAAAAGCCGTAGCCATCCTCCGCCTGGACCGCATCACCGATCCCGAGGCGGTGACGGTCGATGGCAAGCCGGTGGCGCTCTCATTGCCGGATTGGGCGACGTACACATTTAGCGAGGTCGGTGGGGAGGAATAGCCCGAGGCAGGGCAACCACCGGCGTTTCACCTCCCCCTTGAGGGGGGAGGTAGCGCAGCTTGGCCGCTAGGCCTAGCGAAGCTCGGAGGGGGTGCGGGCGCCTCGATGCCTGAACGTACCCCCCCACCCCTGCCCTCCCCGCGAGGGGGAGGGTGCCTATCGCCTTTGCCGTGGCACCGCCATTCTCGAATCGGCAGCATCTGTTACTCTCGGCGCTAACAGTCTGCTAACCAAGTCGCCCCCGATGTCACGCCAAAGCTCCCGTGCCTGGCAGCGTATGCTGTCCGGTCGCCGTCTCGATATTCTCGACCCCTCGCCCGTCGATGTCGAGCTTTCCGACATTGCCCACGGCCTGGCGCGCGTCGCCCGCTGGAACGGCCAAACCCTTGGCGATTATCCCTTTTCCGTCGCCCAGCATTCGGTTCTGGTGCTCGAATTGTTCCGCGCCGCCAATCCGGATGCGGGCCCGGTGGCGCAATTGCAGGCCCTGTTCCACGACGCCCCCGAATATGTCATGGGCGACATCATCTCCCCCTTCAAGGCGGCGATGGGCGGCAATTACAAGGACGTGGAAAATCGTTTGTTGTCAGCGATTTACCTGCGATTTTCGCTGCCCGCCACCATGCCCGCGGCCCTGGGCAAGCTGGTCAAGAAAGCCGATCGCGAGGCGGCCTATTTCGAGGCCACCCACCTGGCCGGCTTCGATCCGGCCGAGGCCCGCAAATTCTTCGGCGAGCCGGGCCAGTCCGCCTTCGACGTCGATGCCTTCGACCGGCTGATCCGCCCCTGGCCCACCCATCAGGCGCATGACCGTTTTATCGAGGTATTTGAAGCCATTAGCGCCCAAGTGCCCCGCGCCTGACCTCGGCGGAATTAACCATAAATTAACAATCCCATCGCGGCCCGGCAGCGCCATGGTTACTGATCCGTTAAGGCATCTGTGCCGAATTGAAACAGATCGGGTGGCCAAGATGAACCTGCCGACACGCCATATGCTTCTGGGCATGACCCTGGGCGCCCTTTGCGCCACCGCTTTGGCCGCCATCGGCCCCGGCTATGTGCTGGAGGTCTTCGCCGACGAAATGCCGGCCGGGTTCGACACCGACAAGCTGGTGAAATTCGACGGACGGGACTACGAAGTCAGCTATGCCGATTGGGTCTCGACCGACCCGCTTTCCACCGCCACGGTCAAGAAGATCGAGGCCGGCCGGGTCAGCTATGTCAGCATCACCAGCACCGCCACCGGCACCTATTCGACGGACGGCCTGACCTCAAAACACGTGCTCTATCCGGGCATCGAGGTGACGCCGGCCGATAAGAATCGCAATTGGTTCGCCTATTGGTCCGGCGGCCATTGGCAGGGCTTTGCGACGCAGACCGGCAATTCCTTCATCGCCGTGAATACGCCCCGCTATCGGTAATCGCCAGCCCCTACCCGAACAGCCAGCCGCGCTTGAACTTGTAGAAGACGTGCAGGCCGATCTGGGTCACCTTGTCCATGCGCGGGGCCCAGGCGGGGCGCACATAGGTGGCGTGGTAATGGGTGGCGTCGCCGACTTCGGCCAGGTAGAGCGCGCCGCTCGTCACCTTGGCGGCGATATCCTCGGCCTGTTCCCAGGGCTTGCGCTCGTTGACCACTTCGGGAATGCCGTCGCAGGCAAAGGAGAACTGACAGGCATTGCGCTTGTGCTGGTTCTGGAACACCACGCCGCAGATGGTGTCGGGATAGCGATGGTCCTTGGTGCGGTTCATCACCACCTGTGCCACCGCCACCTGGCCGCGATAGCTTTCGCCGCGCGCCTCGAAATAGATGGCCGTGGCCATGCACCAGAGCTCGCGGTCGGATACCTTGAGTTCCTCGGGCTCCAGCGGTTCGGAACTGACCGGCGCATTGGCGCGGGCATAGGCCAGTTGCTCGGGCATGGTGTCGGGCAAGGGTATATCGCCCAGATTTTCCCGGCTGCCCGGGGCGATGCCGGCAATGGCGTCCAGCGCCGCGGCGGCATTGGGATGGAGCGCGGCCACCGACATGCGCGGACCAGGCTCGTCATTGTCGCCGGCATCGGCAACGCTGGATTGGCCGAGAGCGGCCGGATCCGCCGGCGACCGCAGCGCGGCAAGGCGCGTGCGGGCCTCCTCGAAGCTCCTGGCAATGGCCATGACGTCGACGGCCGGCCGGACGCGGTCGGTCTTCTCGGCCCGATTGGGCCCGGTAAAACTGGCGGAGGCGAAGAGGTGGTCGACCGACCCGGTGATGACCGGATCGACACCCGAATAGGTAAGGCTGGCAAGAGAAAATTGCGGTTCACCTTGTCCCGGCACGCCATATTCGCCCAAGGGCCCGGAGGCCGGTCCGAAGGCGCCATTGGCGAGGCCCAGATAGGTCAGGGACGCGACGACGCCCACTGTCATCGTCCTGGCAAGGGCAGATCCCCGGCGAACCGCTCTGACCCGGTGCGGACGCACCTGGGGCCGGTGGGAAAGGGCCATAAACGCTACTCAACGCTACAAAACACAACTCAGGCGCGGCAAATGTGACGCTCAAATGCCGACGAGCGTGATCATCTCTTATTAGGGTTAGCGGGGAGTAAATGCGT
This sequence comes from Devosia elaeis, assembly GCF_001650025.1. GTDB lineage: Bacteria > Pseudomonadota > Alphaproteobacteria > Rhizobiales > Devosiaceae > Devosia > Devosia elaeis. Next base: position 72,892 of record NZ_LVVY01000130.1, read on the forward strand.
ATCGGGGCCCTGAAAGGGCAGGGATATGGCGAGGATGCGGCGCGGGCCTAAAAGGGCTGCGGCATATTGTACGCGGGGACCGTCCGCACGCCCGATATCCGTCTGAAACCGGCCCGGGCGCGGCGAGAACCTCAATCCAAGAGCCGCGCCAGCGGAGCCTTCCGACCTGATGACAATTCCGTGTGCCGAGCGATCAGCTCACGAACATTCAGCAACGACTGGTGCCACGTCCTGCGCGAAGCTGTCCACGCGGAAGCGCACGGAGAGCGTGCGAGTGCTGGCAGGGGTGACGCGCACGGTCAGGTTGGTCACGCCGGCCAGGTTGTCGATGAAGGCCAGGGCATCCCGCGTATTGTCGATCAGCACGGCATTGTTTTCGGCATTGACCGGCAGCGTGCTGCTGCGGCGCGTGAGATCATATTGCAGGGTCAGGCCCACATCATTGCCCAGCGAGGACAGCGTATTGCCGGCAAAGCCGAAGGCCACCTGCAATCCGTTGGCCTGGCAGGACACCGTGATGGTGGCCGGAGCCCGGCCGCTGGGCCGCGCCGGAATCAATTGCTCGGATTCGAATACGATTGCCGTCGCGTCACCTGTCCCGCCCGCATTGCGGAACAATTCGTCGTAGCAGGCAAGCCGGGCGCCGTCGTCGTCAATGGCCGCGCATTGGGCGGGCGATTGCGCCGAAACGGGCCCGGCCAAGGCCAGCAAGGTCGGCAGAACCAGAGCAAAAGTAAATGTCTTCACGAAGGCAATGCCCCTTTGTCCAAATGGTCGGATGCCGACCTGTCGCTTCACCCTATATGGGTGATGTCGACGCCAGTTTAAGCCGAAGCCTGCGCCAGGGTCAGCCGGGCAATCGGTACACGATAGGGTGAGCAGGACACATAGTCGATGCCGAGCCCGGCGAAAAATTTCAGCGATGCCGGGTCGCCGGCATGCTCGCCGCAGATACCGATCTTGAGCCGGGGATTTGCCGCCCTGCCCCGCGCAATGGCGATCTCGATCATTTCGCCCACGCCCTTTTCGTCGATGGTGACGAAGGGGTCGCGCTCATAGACCCCCTTGCGCTGATAGGCGGCAAGGAAAGTCGGCGCGTCATCGCGGGAAATGCCGAACGTGGTCTGGGTCAGGTCATTGGTGCCGAAGGAGATGAAATCGACCATGGCGGCGATATCGCCGGCGCGGAGGCAGGCGCGCGGCAATTCCAGCATGGTGCCGAAGGAGAAGCGCACCCTTTCCGAGCGCGTCAGCCCGGAATTGTCGAGAATGGCCATGGCCCGTTCCCGCACCCAGGACACTTCCGAAGCCGTCGAGACGAAGGGCACCATGACCTCCACGGCCACCGGCTCGGACTGCTTCTCGCTGGCGGCGCGGGCCCCGGCCAGCACGGCCTGCATCTGCATCTGCAGGATTTCGGGATAGGTGATGGCCAGCCGCACGCCGCGATGGCCGAGCATGGGATTGATCTCTGCAATGCGTTCCAGCCGCATGCGCAGCGCCCGCACGGCCACGCCCAGCGAGGCCGCCGCTTCCTCGATTTCCTCGTCGGTACGCGGCAGGAATTCGTGCAGCGGCGGATCGAAGAGCCGCACATTGACCGGCAGCCCCTTCATCGAGGCAAAGAGCGCCGAATAATCCCCGGTCTGGTAATCCACGAGCCCGGCAATGGCCCGCGAGCGGGCATCCTCGTCCTCGGAGAGGATCATGCGCCGCAGCGCCACCATGCGCTCGGGCGAGAAGAACATGTGCTCGGAGCGGGCGAGGCCCACCCCTTCGGCGCCGAAGCTCAGCGCCGTCTGCACCGATTCCATGGTTTCGGCATTGGTGCGCACGGCGATGTCGCGGCTGGCATCGGACCAGCCCAGCAGCTTGCCGATGGCGCCGCCGATCTGCGGTTGCGCCAGGGGCAGCGTACCGAGATAGACCGCCCCGTCGGTGCCATCGATGGTCAGCCGGTCGCCGGCGCGGAATTCGCGGTCCCCGATATGGCAGACCATTTCGGCGGCATCGACCGACAGATTACGCACCCCGGCCACGCAGGGCTTGCCGGTAATGCGGGCGATGACGCCGGCATGGCTCGACATGCCGCCGCGCGCGGTGAGAATGCCGGTCGCCGCCTTCATGCCCTCGATATCGGCCGGGCCGGTCTCGTTGACCACGAGAATGCAATGCTTGCCGCGGGCGCGCAGCCGCGCCGCATCCTCGGCATTGAAGACGATGATGCCGCTGGCGGCGCCCGGCGACACGCCCAGCCCCATGGCGATGGGCGAGACGCCCTCGGACGATTTGAGTCGTGGATGCAGCATAAGCGCCAGCCGGTTGGCATCCACCCGGCTGACGGCACTATGCGGGGTCCAGATACGGCGTTCGACCCGATCCACCGCCGCTTCCAGCTCCGCGCCGGCGCTGGCCTGCACCGAGCGCGCCGACATGAACTGCACCTGTCCATCCTTGACCGCCACGAGGCAACTCATATGCCGTCCCGCCTTGGCGTCGAGCAGCGCGATCAGGGCGTTGACCCCCTCGGGCAGGCGCGGCAGCGGCCCGCCATTGAGCGGCGCCGGGCCCAGGGCGCCGGTCGCCGCATTGCGGGTGAGGAATTGTTCGACCGCGCCTTCGGCCACCGCCTGCACCAGGACGATCTGTCGCGCCCGATCATCCTCCTGCCGCCCGCCGGTCCAGGTCCGGCCGGAAAAGCCGTAGCTCTCGAAGGCCTGCTTGATGGCCCGCGCCAGCGGCCGGCCGGGATCGACCGCGTCCTCGGGCGCGGCGGGCGCCGGAATGCCGATGCGCGCCGGCATCAGCCCGCCATTGTGGCTCGCGGCGGAAGTCCGCACCACCAGCATGGGCGGCTTGCCGTCCTTGTCGACCAGCTTGAACAGGCAGGCCACCCAATGGGTGCGCAGCCTTATGTCGCGGCGGCCGCGCTCGGCCTGCAATTCGTCCCAGGCGGCGCGGGTGATGGCGATGGTGGGAATGGTCGGGAAACCCGCCTCGCAGACGCGGAAGATCCAGCGCGCCTTGCCGGCGAGCAGCTTGAGCTGGCTGGCGCTCAGGTTCGCTTTCCCCAGGGCCGGGGCAATCGCAAACATTTCCTGCGCCAAACTCACGGCCTATTCCCTTCCCAAGCTCCAGACACATATTGCCCATGCCCCGCGCGGCTGCAACAGCACTTGACTTGCCGGGGCGCTGAAAGCATCTGATCTGGCATGGAAAAAAGGCCGCACCTCGACATTCTGCTCTGCGCACCGCGCGGATTCTGCGCCGGCGTGGACCGCGCGATCCAGATCGTGGAGCTGGCGCTCCAGAAATATGGCGCGCCGGTCTATGTGCGCCATGCCATCGTGCATAACAAATATGTGGTGGAAGGCCTCAAGGCCAAGGGCGCCGTGTTCGTCGAGGAGCTGGAGGAAATCCCCAACACCGAGGCGCCGGTGGTGTTCTCGGCCCATGGCGTGCCCAAAAGCGTGCCCGCCGAAGCGCGCACCCGCAACATGTTCTTCCTCGATGCCACCTGCCCGCTGGTCTCCAAAGTGCATGTGGAAGCCTCGCGCCATTTCGAGGAAGGCCACGAGATCGTGCTGATCGGCCACCAGGGTCACCCCGAAGTGATCGGCACGATGGGCCAGCTCCCGCCCGGCGCCGTCACGCTGATCGAGACGGTGGAGGACGCCAATCGCTTCGTGCCGAAAAATCCCGAAACCCTGGCTTTCGTCACCCAGACCACGCTTTCGGTCGATGATACTCGCGAAATCGTCGCCGCCCTGCGCGCCCGCTTCCCGTCCATCAACGGGCCGCACAAGGAAGACATCTGCTATGCCACCACCAATCGCCAGGAATCGATCAAGGCCGTCGCGCCCCTGGTCGATGCCATGATCGTGGTCGGCTCGCCCCATTCCTCCAATTCCCAGCGCCTGGTCGAAGTCGCCCTGCGTTCGGGCTGCAAGATCGCGACGCTGGTGGATCGCGCCAGCGATATCGACTGGTCGCTCTACGGCAATCTCACCTCGCTGGGCGTCAGCGCCGGCGCATCCGCCCCGGAGAGCCTGGTGGAAGAAGTCATCGACGCCTTCGCCGCGCGCTATGCGGTCAAGGTCGAGACCAGGACCACGGCGGAAGAAAACATCGCCTTCAACATCCCCAAGGTGCTGCGCAATCTGGAAGCGGCTTCGGGACGATGAACGGGCTCGACCTCTTCGAGACGGAACGGCTCATTCTGTCGGGCTGGCGGCTGTACCAGCTCGACGACCTGGTCGCGCTGCATGGCAATCCCAATATTTCCCGCTACCTGACCGCGAGCGGCGCGCCCTGGACGCGCGCGGAGGCCGAAGTAGCGCTCAAGACCTGGATCGATCTGTTCGAAACCCGGCAATTGGGCAAATTGCGCCTGACCCGCAAGAGCGACGGCGCCTTTATCGGCCGCGCCGGCTTCGGGATTTATCCCCCCACCGGCGAACCTGAAATAGGCTACGCCCTGTTCGAGGATTTTCACGGGGCGGGCTATGCGACGGAAGCGGCGGCGGGGCTGCGCGACTGGTTCTTCAGGAGCGGCAAAGGCGAGCACTTCATCGGCTTCGCCGACACCCGCAACGCCGCCTCCCTCGCGATTCTCGAAAGGATCGGCATGGAAAAGACCCATGTCGAAACCGAGCCGGGCGGCCTTGCCTGCCAGTTCCATATCTACAGGCGGCCGGTCCATGGCTGACACCGTCATCATCCATACCGACGGCGCCTGTTCGGGCAATCCGGGCCCGGGCGGCTGGGGCGCCATCCTGCAATTCGGGCAGCACCGCAAGGAATTGAAGGGCGGCGCGCCACTGACGACCAATAACAAGATGGAGCTCACGGCCGCCATCGAGGCGCTCAACGCCCTCACCCGGCCCTGCAAGGTCGAAATCCATACCGACAGCCAATATGTCAAGAACGGCGTCCAGGGCTGGATTCACGGCTGGAAGCGCAATGGTTGGAAGACCGCGGACAAGAAGCCGGTGAAAAATGTCGAGCTCTGGCAGGCCCTGGACGAAGCCACCAGGCGCCACGACATTTCCTGGCACTGGGTGAAGGGCCACAATGGCGACGAACTCAACGAACGCGCCGACGAACTCGCCCGCGAGGGCATGGCCCCATTCAAGGGAAAAAAGGCCGCCGGGTTCACGGCGCCGTTTTGAGGCGCCTATTACCACCTTTGCCGGAATGGTAATAAGCGCCGGATTGCGACCTGCGGCCCGTTAAGCCCGCTTCGGCAGGACGGCCTTCACCGCACGCCACAGCGGCGCGATGGCGTAACCGGCGACGGGGATCATCACCAGGCCGAAGGCCAGTCCGAAAATGCCATCGATAAGCGCGGTCATGGCCCAGCCGGCGAAGCCGCCGACGGCCGGCAAGGCATGGGCCGCCCATTCGGCGGCGTGCTCGATCCAGTGCTCGGGCGCCGCCAGGCCGAAGGCAGCGAGCCCGTGCAGGATGATGCCGCCGCCCACCCAGATCATCGCCGCGGTTCCCACCACGGCCAGCACCTGCATGAAGATCGGCATGGCGCGCACCAGCCAGCGCCCGAAGCTGCGCGTGGAGCCCAGCCGCCCCTTGCCCGCCAGCAACAGGCCGAAATCGTCGGCTTTGACCAGGAGCGCCACGGCGCCATAAACCAAGGCGGTGATGCCCACCCCCACCAGCGCCAGGATGGCGGCACGGGTCCAGAAATTGTCGACCTCGATGGCGGCCAGCGCGATGGTCATGATTTCGGCGGAGAGGATGAAATCGGTCTTGATGGCGCCCGCGACGCGGGTGTCCTCTTCCGATTGCGGATCCAGCGCCGCCGGCTCCAGCCCGGCTTCGTGGCTCTCCGCCTCATGCGGCAGCAGCGCGTGGAAGACCTTCTCGGCCCCCTCATAGCAGAGATAGGCCCCGCCCAGCATCAGCACGGGCGTGATGATCCAGGGCGCAACCAGGCTCAGGATCAGCGCCGCCGGCAAGAGGAAGATCAGCTTGTTGCGCACCGAGCCCCAGGCGATGCGGCCGACAATGGGCAATTCGCGGTCGGCGGTGAAGCCATCGACATAGCGCGGCGTCACCGCCGCATCGTCCACCACGGCCCCGGCGGCCTTCAGCCCCGCCTTGGTGGCCTGCCCGGCAATATCGTCGAGCGATGCCGCCGCCACCTTGGCGAGGCCCGCAACATCATCGAGAAGGGCGAGAAGACCGACGGACATGTTCCAGCTCTCCGAACACCTCATGGTGAGCTTGTCGAACCACGAAGCCGGTCACGCCGACCTCGCCCTTCGACAGCTCAGGGTGAGGTGCAGGAGTCCAGAATTACCCCGCCACCTTACCGAAATCAGCCACAAGATGCATGGTATCGCGCAGGCGCGCCAGCAGGTTGAGACGATTTTCGCGAATGGCCGGGTCGGCGTCGTTGACCAGGACCGCCGTGAAGAAGGCATCCACCGGCGCGCGCAGGGTGGCGAGTTCAGCCATGGCGCCCTTGTAATCGTCCTGGCCGACATGGGCCGCCACGGCGGCATGCACCCCGTCGACGGCAAAAGCCAGCGCCTCTTCCTCGGGCAGGTTCAGGGCCGCCTGGTCCACAGCGCCGGCATAGGTCCGGCCGTCCTTCTTCTCCTCCGCCGCCAGAATATTGGCGGCGCGGCGATAGCCGGCCAAAAGGTTGGCGCCGTCATCGCTGGCCAGAAGGCTCGACAAGGCCTCGGCGCGCTGGGTGATCTGCAGGATATCGTTGCTGTCGGCGGAAATCACCGCGTCCACCAGGTCGTGCCGCGCGCCGGCATCGCGCAGCGATACCTTCAGCCGATCATGGAAGAAGGCGAGCAGGTCGGCATCGACCTTGAGCGGGAATTTCAGCCCGTTCTCGGTGATGATGCGGATGACACCCAGGGCCGCGCGGCGCAACGCGAAGGGATCGCGCGAGCCGGTCGGCTTTTCGTCGATGGACCAGAAGCCCGAGAGCACGTTGAGCTTGTCGGCCAGGGCCACGGCGATGGAAACCGGCTCGGTGGGCACCCGGTCGGAGGGCCCCATAGGCTTGTAATGCATTTCGAGCGCCTGGGCGATTTCCGGCTTCTCGCCCTGCGCCGTCGCATAATAGCGCCCCATCAACCCCTGCAGCTCGGGGAATTCCCCCACCATGCCGGTGACAAGGTCCGCCTTGGCCAGCATGGCGGCGCGCTTGGTGGTTTCCACATCGGCGCCGACCTGCGGCGCGATTTCGGCTGCCAGGTTCACCAGCCGCTGCACCATGGCGAACTGGCTACCCAGCTTGGCGTGGAACACCATGTCCTCGAGCTTGGGCAGGCCGTGCTCCAGCGGCACCGCGAGGTCGCCCTGGTAGAAGAAGGCCGCATCGCTGAGACGGGCACGGATGACGCGTTCATTGCCCGCCACCACCACGGCGCCTCCATCGGCCGGTATCGTATTGGACGTAATGATGAAATTGGGCGCCAGCTTGCCCTCGCCGTCGCGCAGGCAGAAGCATTTCTGGTTGGCGCGGATGGTGGCAATGATCACTTCCTCGGGGAGTTTCAGGAACTCCGGATCGAAGGAGCCCATCATCACATTGGGCCATTCCACCAGCCCCGCCACTTCTTCCAGAAGGGCTTCGTCGTGAATGACGCTAAGCCCTTGCGCAAATGCGAGATTATCGGCGTCGGTGCGGATGATGTCCTTGCGGCGGTCGGCGTCGAGCACCACCTTGGCGCGTTCGAGGGCGATCTGGTAGTCCTCGAAACGCTTCACGCGGATGGCCTCGGGCGCCAGGAAGCGATGCCCGAACGTCGTCTGCCCGGAGGCCAGCCCCCCCACCACGAACGGCACATTGACCGGCTCGTCGTTCTCGGTGCCGAAGGTGGCGGTGATGGCGCGCAGCGGACGCACCCAGTTGAAGCTGCCCGAGCCCCAACGCATGGACTTGGCCCAGGGAAAATCGCCCATGACCTTGGGCAGGATGGTCGAAAGCAGGTCCACCGCGTCGGCGCCCGGCTTTTCGATCGTGGCCACGTAGAAATCGCCCTTCTTGGGGTCGCTTTCCACCTTGGCCTCGTCGATGGAGCCCAGCCCCGCCGAACGCAGGAAGCCGTCGATGGCCGGCTGCGGCGCGCCGACCTTGGGGCCCTTCTTTTCCTCGCGGATATCGGGCGAGCGGGCCGGCAGGCCCGAAATCGTCAGCGCCAGGCGGCGCGGCGTGGCGAAGGCCTTGGCGCCCTCATAGACCAGACCCGCATCGACCAGGGCGTTGGTGACGGCCTTCTTCAAGTCCTCGGCGGCGCGCCGCTGCAGGCGGGCGGGGATTTCCTCGGAGAAGAGTTCGAGCAGAAGTTCGGGCATGGGTAGAACCGGTTTTTGAGGCGTGAGGGTGATTAGCGCGCAGGCGCGGGGTTGTCCATGGCGGGCTGGCGCAAGCTACCAGCCGCCACCGCCCCCGCCGCCGCCACCGCCGCCGGAAAAGCCCCCGCCGCTCGATCCCGAGGAAGAAGCCTGCACCGGTTGCGCCGCCACCATGGCCGCGGCCATGCCGGAGGAGGCGGTGGTGATCGCCCGCGACAGATTGCCGGCCGAAAAGGAACGGCCGCCCGAGTAAAAGCCCGGCCGGTAGCCCGGCTCGGCGTCGCTCACCGCATTGCGTTTCAGCTCGGCCTCGAAATGCTCGGACCAGGGCTTTTCCACCCCCAGGGCGATGGCATAGGGCAGGATGCGCTCGAAGCGGCTCACCGACATGGGCGGCTCGCCCTCGATATTGAGCCGGTTCTTCTCGGCCGTTTCGAGATAGAGGCGGAAGCCCTCGATCTCGTCCATGACCTTGCGGCCCTGCACGGTCGGCGCCCGCATCAGCACGGCGAAGACCACACTGATCAGCACCAGCGAGCCGGCCGCGATGGCGGCGATGTTGATGGTGAGGCCAGTGAACATTTCCAACGCCCCGCCGCCGAAATTGAAGGCGAACACGGCGATCCAGACGCCGACGATGCTGCGCTGCAGCCAGCCGCCCGACTTGACGCTGCCGAACAGCACCGTGCCGATAATGCCGAAGAACACGCCGGATACCACGGCCACGAACAGCCAGATCGGCTCCAGGATATCCAGCGCCACCATGCCGACGACCATGAGCACCGCCAGCACGAAGCTGAGTACGGCGAAAATGGTGTTGTTGTTGAACCAGACCGCGCGATTCTCCCGCTCGATCGCGGCCGTGAATTCACCGCGCCTCGTGTTGAGATCGGTGCCGTTGGCCTTGTCGAAGGTCACCGCGCCCTTGGCCGAGAAATAGTCGAACAGCACCTTTTCGCCCACGGGCAGCTTGTCCTCCGGCGCCTTGCCGGTGGCGGTCACCGTCAGCGTCTTGCCCGGATTGTCGATCCGGACCAGCCCCTTGACCCCCAGATCGAAAATCGCCGCGGTCATGGCCGTCCAGCCGGAGCTGGCAAAGCCCCATTTGTGCACATAATGGGTCAGCGCCGGCGAAAAGCCCTTAGGCGGATGAAAGCGCGGGATGATGAGGCCCTTGGGGGGATCGCGCCCCACGCGCAGCCAGGCGGTGAAATTGTAGAGCAGCAGCGCCAGCACCGCGGCGACCGAGAACAGCACTTCCCGCTGGTCGGAAATGGCCTGCACCAGCGCATCGGTCCCCTCGGGATAGGCGATGACGCCTTCCTGGAACGAGACGGCAATGGTCATGCCCTCGCCCGGTCCCAATTCGCGCTGGCTGTGGAAAATGGCGCTGCTGTCGCTCTCGCGGGTTATGGTCACCGCCTGCTCGCGCGATCCGGCGGCGCCGGTATAGGCGGCGAGATTGCGGATCACCGCGCCCTCGGGCAGGCGCACCCGCGCCACCGCGCTCAGGATGGGAAAATCCCAGTAATTGCCGGTGACGTTCCAATAGAGCTCATCCCCGCCATCGGCGCTGGGCCGCACCATGCGCTCCATGCTGTACTGGATCGTGTAGCGATGCACGCCCCGGCGCAGCAGGCTATCGGGATCGCCGATCCAGATGCGCTGGAAATCGCCCATGCGCTCCACCCGGAACATTTCCGGTTGTCCCGCCCGGGTCACGCCCTCGACCTCGAGCGCGATGCGGATCTTGTTGCCGCTGTCGCCCAGCATGGTCACCGGAATATCGCGATAGATGCCGCGCCGGATATCGATGCCCTCGGCATTGACATCGATGGTTTCGGTGACCGCCACCGAGCCATCGATGCGCACCGTCACCTCCGAGGCATAGGCCCGGAATTCCTCGCGGGCGAGGGTTGGAAATGCGAGGGCCACCAGCATGGCGAAGGCGGCGAGAAAGCGCGCATGCAACATTCTGTGCGAACCAATCTGACCGAATGACATGGCAGACGGAATCTCCATATTAGCGTCTCCGCGATCGATGCCCGGGTGCCACCGGCCGAACACCTCCCCCTTGACGGGGGAGGATGGGAGGGGGTGCGGGAGCCACGATGTTCGATCGTGCGATCCCCCACCCCAGCCCTCCCCGCAAGGGGGAGGGTGCCGCATCGCGTGCTTGAATGGCTTCGCCCTAGAACTTCACCTGCGGCACGGCCCGCTCGGCTTCGTTTTCCAGCTCGAAATATTCGGCCTGTTCGAACTTGAAGGCATTGGCGACGAGGTTGGAGGGGAAACTTTCCACCTGGATGTTCAGGTTGCGCACCGCGCCGTTGTAATAGCGGCGGGCCATCTGGATTTCCTCTTCCACGCCCTGCAAGGCATTCTGGAATTCGAGGAAGGTCGTATTGGCCTTGAGGTCCGGATAGGCCTCGGCCACGGCCAGCAGCCGGCCCAGGGCCGCGCTCAATTCGCCTTCCGCCTGGGCGCGGGCTTCCGGCCCGGCAGCGGCGGCGCTGGTGGCGCGGGCGCGGGCATTGACCACCGCGTCGAGCGTTTCGCGCTCATGGGCCATATAGCCCTTCACCGTCTCCATCAGGTTGGGGATGAGATCGGTGCGGCGCTTCAATTGCACGTCGATGCCCGACCAGCCTTCCCGCACCATCTGCCGTTTGGACACCAGGCCGTTATAGATGATTATGGCATAGCCGACGACGCCCGCGGCCAGTGCGAGAACGATCCATTCCATCGCGAAGACTCCCCAAGATGCTGCCGCGCCGAATGCGGCGGCAATGCCAGTCATTGCGGCGGACACTGGCAGGTCAAGCGCATCATTGCAACGGAGCGCATGGCGGGCAGGCTTGACTTTGGCCACGCATCGCCTAGCTTTTACGTCATGACAACGCGCCTTACCCATCGCTGCACCATCCTGCTCGCAGGATAGATGCCCTAGGCATGCTCACGCCGGAGCCTGTTTAGGGCTCACGGTACATCGCATCCGGCGCCCGTCATCCCCATTCACAATCAATGCCCCGCCAGCCGCGCTTGCGCGCGCCGGGACATAAGGAGTTCCATCATGAACGATATCCGCCGCGACCTTTCCCCCGCCATCGTGCTGGGCAAGGCCGACCATGCCAAGCTCAACGACCTGGCCATTGCCGGGCTCGACCGCATGCCCGATCTGGCCGACCGCCTCCTGGGCGAGCTCGATCGCGCCCGCGTGGTCGAGGACAAGAAGGTTCCCGAAGACGTGGCCCGCATGGGCTCGCGCATCACCTATCGCACCAGTGACGACAAGGAAGTGTCCGTCACCCTGGTCTATCCCGCCGATGCCGATATCGACGAAGGCAAGATTTCGGTGATGACCCCCATCGGCACGGCCCTGATCGGGCTGCGCAAGGGCCAGTCCATCACTTGGCGCGACCGCGCCGACAAGCGCCACATGCTGACCGTGCTGGAGGTAGAGGCGCCGGTGGCGGCTTAATAGCGCGCCGATCCCGAAAGCCCGACACTATCCCGGTAGACCTCATCCTGAGCCTGTCGAAGGACGAGGTCGTGGCAGGGATGTCCGGCGCGCCCGACCTCGTGGTTCGACAGGCTCACCATGAGGTCTTCGGGGCCAGGGCCCACCCCACTCGCCGCTCGTCACCCTCGGGCTTGACCCGAGGGCGTTACACTTGCCGCACCATCAAGAAGTTCAGAACCCTCAGGGCAGGACCGAGGGTGATGATCCAGCGTCCGGCTTCAGGCCCTACGCCACCATGGCCCGCAAATCATCGATGAGCGGATCGTGCGTTATTCCGCCCCGCCGCCCGCGGTCTGCAGCCATGCCTCGCCACAGGCCTTGGCCAGTTCGCGGATCCGCAGAATATAGCTCTGCCGCTCGGTGACCGAGATCACGCCGCGCGCGTCGAGCATGTTGAAATTGTGCGAGGCCTTGACGACCTGTTCATAGGCCGGGATGGCCATGGTCTGTCGATTGCCTTCGGCGCCCTTGGCCAGGATGGCGCGGCATTCCTTTTCGGCGTCTTCGAAATGGCGGAACAGGATTTCGGTGTCGGCCGCCTCGAAATTATATTTGCTGCTTTCCTGCTCGTTCTGCAGGAACACATCGCCATAGGTGACCTTTTCATCGCCCTCGCGGCCGTTGAAATTGAGGTCATAGACGTTCTCGACGCCCTGGACATACATGGCCAGGCGCTCCAGCCCATAGGTGATTTCGCCAGGCACCGGCGCGCATTCGAAGCCCGCCACCTGCTGGAAATAGGTGAACTGGCTCACTTCCATGCCGTCGCACCAGCATTCCCAGCCCAGGCCCCAGGCGCCCAGGGTCGGGCTTTCCCAATCGTCCTCGACGAAGCGGATGTCGTGCACCGAGGCATCGAGGCCGATGGCGGCCAGGGAATCGAGATAGAGCTGCTGGATATTGTCCGGCGAGGGCTTCAGGATCACCTGGAACTGGTAATAATGCTGGAGCCGGTTGGGATTCTCGCCATAGCGCCCGTCCTTAGGGCGGCGGCTGGGCTGCACATAGGCGGCCTTCCAGGGCTTGGGCCCCAGGGCGCGCAGCGTCGTCGCGGTGTGGAAGGTGCCGGCGCCCATCTGCATGTCATAGGGCTGCAATACCACGCAGCCCTGCTCCGCCCAGAAATTCTGCAGCGTCAGGATCAGACCCTGAAACGAATTCGTCGGGTCCATATGGGCGGGGCGAGCGGTCATGATTTTATCCTGCATATAGGCGGGACAAACCTCTAGTTTGGCGGGTCCGGGCGGTCAATGGCGCAGAGGGCTTTCCCATTGACACCATTGCAATGCCGATCGCAGATGCCGCCCATGATTGCCTCCGACCAGGACATCCTCGCCCGCCTCGGCCATTCCGGCGCTCCGCGTCTCGGCGCAGGCAGCGAAGCGCAGGTCTATGCGCTGGGCGAGGATCGCGTCGCCCGGATCATGCGGCCCGGCGCGCGCCTGGTCGAAGCCGAGGCCCGCGCCGCCTTGCTGCGGGAAATCGCCGCCAATGCGCGGCGCCTGCCCTTCCGCACGCCGGCGGTTGAAAGCGTCCATGAAATGGATGGCCGAGTGCTCGCCATCGAGGCGCGCCTGCCGGGCGAGCCGGTTTCGCATCTGCTCACGCTTTGCAAAGGCGAAGATCGCGAAAAACTGCTGGCCGATTATCTCGATTCGGCCGCGACCATTTCCACCATCGCCGTGGCGCGTCCCGCTTTCGGCCCGTTGCTTGGCGGGGAAAGCCTGCGGGCGCCGCGCTGGGAGGGCTTTGTGCAGGCCCGCTCGCGAGACAGCCTGGCGACATGCCCGCCGGACCTGCGCGCGGCCGTGGCTCTTGCCGCCGAAACCATGCTGCCCGAGCCCGAGCGTCCGGCGCTGGTGCATCTCGATTATTTCCCGGGCAATGTCCTGGCGCGCCACAACAGGGTGACGGCAGTGCTCGATTTCGGCCCCTCCGCGGTGATCGGCGATGCGCGGATGGAGGCCTGGAGCGCCGTGGCCTATCTCGACCCCGAGATCTCGCCCGCCGCCACGGATGCCGATCGGGCCCAGGCCATGGCCTGGCTCGCCCAACACAATCTCATCAGTGATTACATGCCGGCCAAACGCTGGCTGGCGGCCGCCTGGTCCTTCGCCCATGACGATGCCGCGCTCATGGCCTGGTGCCGCCGCATCCTGCTGACGGACGCGGCCTAGCCGTCGTCCCGGTCGCGGCCATCCTTGGGCCGGTAGGTGCCGTCCTTGTCCTGCTTGAGATCGATGACGTCGGGGCGCTGGCGTTCGGCCAGGTCGCGCTGGCGGCGGGCGAGGCGCGCCTGTTCGTCGTCCTTCTTGAACTTGCCGGACCAATCCATCCAGATGCGGCGAATGCCGAGATAGATGAGCAGGCCGAGACCGAGAAAGAGCAGGATGCGCAGCAGCATGGCGGAACGGACCGTTGGAGCCTAGAGGCCGAGGCGCGCCCACCAGGCGCGATCCTCGATGGAATGGGTGACGTCTTCTACCATCGATTGGGCGGAAAATCCCAGCCGGGGCAATGCGAAGAAAGGGCGCTTGGGCGCGATCTGCCGGAGCTCGATGTCCTCGCCATAGCGCTCGCGCAAGGTGCCATGCAGGTCGCCGATGCCATCGACCAGGCCCAGTTCGACGCCGCGCATTCCGGTCCACCATTCGCCGGTGAACAGCACGTCGTCCGCCGCCTTGAGCCGGCCTTTGCGGCCGGCCTTCACATGGTCGATGAACACCTGGTGGATATCGAGCTCGAACTGCTTGATGCGCTCCACGTCTTCCGCCTTTTCCGGCAGGAAGGGATCGAGGGTGGACTTGTTGCGGCCCGCCGTGTGCACGCGCCGTTCGATCCCCAGCTTGTCGATGGCGCCGACAAAGCCGAAGCTGGCCATGATGACGCCGACCGAGCCGACGATGGAGGATGGGTCGACCAGGATTTCGTCGCCCGCCACGGCGATGAAATAGCCGCCCGAGGCGGCCGCGTCCTCGACGAAGACGATGACCTTCTTGCCATTCCGGTCGGCCAGGTCGCGGATGCGCTTGGAGATCAGCCGGCTCTGCACCGGCGAGCCGCCGGGCGAATTGATGACGATAGCCACGGCCGGCGCCGATTTCATCGCGAAGGCCTTGGCCAGAAGCGGTTCGACGCCGGCGATATTGAGCCGGCCGGGGCGCTGTTCGGCGGCGATGACGCCCTGCAGGCGCACCACGGGAATGACAGGCAGACGGCGCACGATCCGGCTCAGCCAATTGCGTTTCGGCGCTTTTGTCTCGCTCATGTCCACTCCTTTGATTTTCCGGCAGGATTTAGGGTGCCGCCCGCCCGATTACCAGTCCAGGCAGGCCTGGCCGCGGAAGATCGCCTCGAATTCGGGCGCAAAGGCGTTGCCCTCCTCCCCGTGCAGCACGCGCGTGGCCCGCAGAATCAGCGGCGCGCGCGATCCCTTGATTGCCCGGACCAGGATGCGGGTCGCGGCGGCGCCGGGGCGCGGCGCCAGCGGCAGCACGTCCAGCGCGCCGAATCTGCGATGCAGGCTTGCGAGCAGTTCGGCCAGGCCCTCGGCCGGATAGATGACGATCACCCTTCCCCCCGCCGTCGCGCAGGCGGCCGCGCAGCGCAGCCAGAGATCGAGGCTGCCTACCTCCATGTGCCGGGCATCCGCCCGGCCGGCCTGCGGCGCCAATGTGCCCCGGCCGGCGGCGAAGAAGGGCGGATTGGCGATGACCACGTCATGGCCATTGTCGATCAGCCCCGCCGCCCGCCGGGCGGCCGCCCCCGCCGTCACGTCCACCGCCACGATGCCGGCGCGTCCGGCAAAGCCGTTGCCGGCCACGTTTTCCTCGGCCAAAGCCAGCGCCTGGGGGTCGCGCTCGGCCAGCAAGGCCGTCTCGGCCCGGCCCAGCGCCAGCGCCACCAGCCCCGCCGCGCCGGTCCCCGCGCCCAGGTCGAGCAGTTTTGCCGTGCCCACCGGCACGGCGGCGCCCAGCAGCACGCTGTCCAGCCCGGCGCGAAAACCGTTGCGGGGCTGCGACAGAGTGAGCCTGCCACCCAAAAAGGCGTCGCGCGTTGGAGTTTGGTGTTTTACAAGATCGGCTGGCTGGTCTAGGGACATCGCACCCGGATGGCTGGTTTCGCACGATCCTACATGGCTCGCGGCGACGGTCTCAACCCGATTTGCCTGATCTGGCAACAAGGACGTTATGGCGGTGTCAGTTCTGCCCCAGATGAAACAAGCGCCAGAGATGAATCCGGTCGAACGGCTCATGGCCGCGACCGCTGCCGACATGGCGCGCGTCAACGACCTGATTCTGGATCGCGCCCGCTCCCATGTCGACATGGTGCCGGAGCTGGCGCGCTATCTCATCGACAGCGGCGGCAAGCGCCTGCGGCCCATGCTCACCGTGGCCGCGGCGATCCTGTTCGGGCGCGGCCAGGGCCATGCCGTCAATTTCGCCGCCGCCGTCGAATTCATGCACAATGCCACCCTGCTGCACGATGATGTCGTGGACGAGAGCGACATGCGCCGGGGCAAGCCGGCCGCCCGCATGGTCTGGGGCAACAAGGCCTCGATCCTGGTCGGCGATTTCCTGCTCGGCCAGGCCTTCATGATGATGGTGGAAACCGGCGACATCGAAGCGCTGGGCGTGCTCTCGGCCGCCTCGGCCGTGATGGCGGAGGGCGAGGTGTTCCAGCTCGCCAAGACCGGCGATCTCGAAACCAGCGCCGCCGATTATGCCGAAGTCATCCGCGCCAAGACCGCCGTTCTGTTCGAAGCCGCCTGCGCCGTCGGTGCCATGTCGGGCGGCGCCGATGCGGCCGGCCGCAAGGCGCTGGCGCTCTACGGGCTCGAACTGGGCAATGCCTTCCAGCTCGTGGACGATGCGCTCGATTATGGCGGGCAATCGGGCACGCTGGGCAAGAATGTCGGCGACGACCTGCGCGAGGGCAAGATGACCCTGCCGGTCATCCTGGCGCTCGAAGCGGCCAGCGACAGCGAGCGCGCCATCATCGCCTCGGCTCTGGGCAAGCCCGACGCCACCGATCTCGAAGTGCATCAGGTGGTGGCGATCTTCAACCGCTACGACACGCTCAGGCGCACCCTCGACAAGGCCCGCGACCACGCCAAAGCCGCCATCGCCGCGCTCGATTCCCTCCCCGACAGCGAGATGAAAACCATCCTCGCCGACGTCGTGCAACACAGCGTCAGCCGCGCGAGCTGAGTTTTTTCATTCGTCTTTGAGGCTTTTGGCCGGTAGCCCCGCCCATCATTCCAAATCGTCATTGCCGGGCTTGTCCCGGCAATCCATCTTGGGGAGGCATGGACCACCGGGACACGCCCGGTGGTGACGACGGCGGGTGGATCGCGCGGCTCCCCGCCCCATACGCGGTGCGCCACCTCCCCCTTGACGGGGGAGGATGGGAGGGGGTTCGGGAGCCACGATGTTCGAGCGTGTCGCCCCCCTCCCGAGCGCCGCTAGGGTCCTCACGGACCCAAGCTCTGCTTGCCCTCCCCGCAAGGGGGAGGGTAGCCCCGCGAATCCCCCGAAGACCTCATGGTGAGCGCGTCGAACCACGAGGTCGGGCACGCCGAGACCTCTGCGCACGCGAAATCTTCTGGCGTGCCCCTCACACCCCCAGAAGCGGCGCCGAGCCCACCCAATATTCGGGATGCAGGCCGCGCATTTCGCGAGCGGCTTCGTGGGCCTGGCCTTCGGAGCCGAACAGGCCGAATATCGTGGCGCCCGAGCCGGACATGCGCGCCAGCATGCAGCCGGGGCTCGCCGCCATCTCGCCGATCAGCGTGCCGATTTCCGGCACCAGCTTGATGGCGGGCGGCTCGAGATCGTTGCGCGTCTCGGCCAGCCACAGGCCCAGTTGCGCCGGGCGGGTCAGCGGGTCGGGCAAGGCGGGCAGCGGATAATTGTCATGCGCCCGCAGTCGCCGGAACACATCGGCCGTGGCCACGGCGATACCGGGATTGACCAGGGTGACGTAAAGCCGGGGAAATTCGGCGAGCGGGGAGAGGATTTCGCCCACGCCCCGCGCCACCAGCGGCCGCGACAGGAGGCAGGCCGGCACATCGGCGCCCAGCCCCGCGGCAAGATCGGCCAATTCACCCAGAAGCAGCTTTTGCGGGGCCAGACCGGCCATGATGCGCAGGGCGGCGGCGGCATCGGCCGAGCCGCCGCCAATGCCGGCGGCCACCGGCAGGTTCTTGGTGAGGCGCATGGCGAGGCCCGGCGGCGCCAGATGCGGCCAGCGCGCCCGGAAGGCGGCCACGGCCCGCAGCACCAGATTGTTCCGCTCCGTGCCGAGCCGGCCGCCGAAGGGCCCGTCGATGACCAGGCTGTCCGCCTCGGCGGGGCGCGCTTCCAGCTCGTCGGAAATATCGGCGAACACGACCAGGCTTTCCAGGTCGTGATAGCCGTCCTCGCGCCGATGCGTCACATGCAGCGCCAGGTTGATCTTGGCCGGCGCTGCCTGGGTGGCGAAATCGTCCATCGGCCCTATTCGGTCTCGTTTTCCGGGGTCAGGCCGTCTTCCAGCTTGGGCAGGACGCGTTCGGTCACCGTGCCGACCGTGTCCACCGAGCGGGCAATGTTCCACTGGAACCGCGCCTCGAGCCGCCGCCCCACCTTCCAATAGGCATCGCCCAGGTGGTCGTTGATTTCCGGGTCGGACGGCAGCAGCATCACCGCGCGCTCCAGCGTCTCGACCGCCTCGTCGAGCCGCCCAAGCTTGTAGAAGGCCCAGCCGAGCGAATCGATGATGTAGCCGTCCTGGGGCTGCCCTTCGACGGCCTTCTCGATCATTTCCAGCGCCTCTTCGAGGTGCATGTCCATGTCGATCCAGCTATAGCCAAGATAGTTCAGCACCTGTGGCTGGTCGGGATTGAGCTCCAGCGCCCGCTGGAAATCGGCCTCCGCCTCAGGCCATTGCTTGGCCCGCTCATAGGCGATGCCGCGCACGTAATAGAAGCGCCAATCGGCCGGAGAATCGCCGCCCACCAGTTCGATGGCCTTGCTATAGGCCTCGGCCGAAGCGACATATTGCTCGTCATAGCGCAGCAGGTCGCCCAGCACCGAGACCGCATCGAGATCATCGGGGCGGGTGGCCACGATATTGCGCAGCCGGCGGATCGCCTCGGCGCGGTCGCCCATCGCGTCCAGGTTCTGCGCGACGCGCACCACGGCCATGGGCTTAAGCGGCGATTTGGCGGGCACGGCATCGTAGATGCCATTGGCCATTTCGTGCTGGCCCGAAATATCGAGCAATTGCCCCAGCGCCAGGGCGACGACGTCGGAATTGGGATCGAGATAGACGCCGAGCCGCAGGAAGACCATGCCCAGGTCGCGGCTGCCGTCGCGCGACAGGGCCACGCCCAGCCCGTGGAACATTTCGGCCGCGCCCACCTGCACGCTGGTGGTGAAGACGCCGGGGCGGCGCCCCGCATCCACCGCTTCGCGCAGATTGCGGATCACGGCATGGCTCATGCCCTGGGCCTCATATTGGTCCAGCACGTCGCGGGCTGCGTCGAAATCGCCGGAATTGGCGAGCATGCGCGCATAGACTTCGGCCATGCGCACCACATAGGGCTCGGCGTCGAAGGCCTGCTCGGCGAGGCGCAGCGCCAGGGGCATATTGCCCCCCGCCTCGGCCATGAGCGCGCGGTGGAAGACCAGGAAATCGCCGAGCCCGTTGCCGCCCAGCCGGTTCATCAGCGTCTCGGCTTCGTTCGCCTTGCCCTCGCCCACCAGGGCCCAGGCCCGCATGATGCCTGCGGTAATGCCGCTGAACGTGTCTTCGCCCACGACCTGCAATTGGCGCTCCACGGCGCCATAGCGGCGCTCCTTGAGCGCTTCGCTGGCCACGACCAGCGCCGCCAATTGGTTGGCGGGGTCGAGTTCCAGCATGCGGCGGGCCGTGGTCGCGGCCTTGCCGATCTGTCCGTCGGCGGCCAGGGCCACGAAGGCGCGCTCGATCAGGATCGGATCGTCCCAATTGGCTTGGGCGGCATCGTTGAAGAAGCGCGCGGCCTCGTCGGTGCGCAGATCCTTGATGGCCTGCTGCCCGGCGAGATAGGCGCCGGTCACGCTGGGCCGGAACAGCTTGAGCAGGTCGCGCGCGGTTTCCTGCACCTTCATGCCGGCCTCGAATTGCGCATTGGCGGGCAGCGCCGTCAGCGCCAGCATGGCGGCGGCAAGAAGGGGCAGGGCCCGGCGAATGGAAAACAGGGTCACGAGACTGGTTTCTCCCTAGAGCAGTTCCGGGAAAAGTGGACGCCACCTTTCCGTTTCGGCAACGCCACCGACCCGCGAGGTCAGAACCGTTCCCGGCAGCAAATCGGCGCAAACATTGTCCGTTTTGGGACCGCGCCGCAAGGCCGTCGCATTCTGCGCGGCGTCACATTCCGCTGTAGTTCGGCCCGCTGCCGCCTTCGGGCGGCACCCAGGTGATGTTGCGCGCCGGGTCCTTGATATCGCAGGTCTTGCAGTGGACGCAGTTCGCCGCATGGATGCGGAAGACCTTCTCGCCCCCCTCCTCGGCCATTTCATAGACCCCGGCCGGGCAGTAAAGCGGGGCCGGTTCGCCGTAAAGCGGCAGGTTTTCGCGCACGGGGATGGCGGGGTCGGCCAGCTTGAGATGCAGCGGCTGGTCCTCGTCATGGGCCAGATTGGCCAGGAAGACCGAAGATGCCCGGTCGAATGTGGTCCGTCCGTCCGGCCTTTCATAGCGGCGCGGGGTCACTTCCGAGATCGGCTTCAACTTTGCGCTATCGGGCGCGGTCCAGCGCAGGGTGCCGAAGGGCGAAACGCGCAGGATGGCCTGGCACCACATGTCCAAGCCGCCCAGGGCGGCGCCCACCAGCGTGCCGAAACGCGACCAGAGCGGCTTGAGATTGCGCACGCCGCGCAATTCCGTCTCGATGCCGGTGGCCATGATGCGATGGCCGAAATCGTCGATCACGTCATGCTCCCGGCCCGCCGCAATCGCCGCACCCACCGCGTCGGCGGCGCCGATGCCGGACAGGATGGCATTGTGGATAGCCTTGAGGCGCGGGGCATTCATGAAGCCGGCCGCGCAGCCGATCAGCCCGCCCCCCGCAAAGGCCAGGTGCGGCACCGCCTGGAGGCCGCCGGCCGTCAGCGCCCGCGCGCCGTAGCTGATGCGGCTCGCCCCTTCCAGCAGGGGAGCGATGGCGGGATGGGTCTTGAAGCGCTGGAATTCGTCGAAGGGCGAGAGCGTCGGATCGGCATAGTCGAGATGCACGACATAGCCGAGATAGAGCTTGTTGTCCTGGGCATGGTAGGCGAAGCCGCCGCCGCCGGTACCATTGTCGAGCGGCCAGCCCAGATAATGATCGACCTGGCCGGGCCGGTGTTTCTCGGCTGGAATGTCCCAGACTTCCTTGATCCCCAGCCCGAATTTCTGCGGGCTCGAGGTTTCCGCCAGCGCGAAGGTGCCGATCAGCGCCTTGGCCAGCGAGCCCCGCGCGCCTTCGGCGATCAGGGTATATTTCGCCTCGAGTGCGATGCCCTCTGCATGGCCCGGCTTGGGATTACCCGCATGGTCGAGCCCCAGATCGCCGGTAATGATGCCGCGCACCGGTCCCTCGCCATCGCGAAGCACATCCACCGCCGCCGTCATGGGGAAAATATCGACGCCCAGTTCGGCCGCCTGCTCGCCGAGCCAGCGCACCAGTTCGCCCAGGCTGACGATCACCCCGTCCCGGGTCCGCATCTGCGGGGGGATCATGAAATGGGGGAAGGCGAAGTCATGCCTGCGGGTGAGGAAATGATAGCGGTCCGTTGTCACTTCCGGGCCGATCGGCGCATTCTTGAGCCGCCAGTCGGGGATCAGCGCATCGAGCCCCACCGGGTCCATCACCGCCCCGGACAGGATATGCCCGCCCAGTTCCGCCGCCTTTTCCACCACGGTCACGGCGATGTCGGGATGGCGCTGCTTCAGCCGGATCGCAGCCGAGAGCCCCGCGGGACCGGCCCCCACGATCAGGACATCTGTGGACAGCACTTCACGATTGCCGGCATCTGCCATGGATTTTACTCTCGGGGCCAGGGCGCGACTTTCCGCCCGTTCCGGGGTGTGACATAACGGGCCCGATGTCTCAAGATCGCGCCCTCAATAACGCCGAAATGCTCTCGGTGCTCGATTGGTATCGGGCGGCCGGAATCGATACGGCCGTGGGCGAGGCGCCGGTCGATCGCTTCGCACAAAAGCCCCCTGCCCCCGCGACCATGCCGCCACGCGCCGCGCCGATAGCGGCCCCGCCGCCCCAGGCCAGCGGCCCGGTGGGCGGCGATCCGAGCGAGGCGCGGCGGCTGGCCGCCTCGGCCGGCACGCTGGACGAATTGCGCGCCATTCTCAACGATTATACCGGCTGCGGCCTCAGGTTCCGCGCCACGCAACTGGTCTTCGCCGATGGCAATCCGCAAGCGAAAATCATGCTGATCGGCGAGGCGCCCGGCGCCGAGGAGGACCGGCAGGGCAAGCCCTTCGTGGGCCGCTCGGGCCAATTGCTCGACCGCATGCTGGCCGCCATCGGGCTCGACCGCGACAAAGTCTATATCGTCAACACCGTCCCCTGGCGGCCGCCCGGCAACCGCACGCCGACCCCCGAGGAGATGGAGCTCTGCCTGCCCTTCCTGCACCGGCAGGTGGAGCTGGTGGCGCCGAAACTGGTCATGACCCTGGGCGGGCCGGCCATGCAGACCGTGTTCAAGACCACCAATGGCATCATCAAGATGCGCGGCAAATGGCAGAACGTCACCATCGGCACCCACGCCGTCGACGCCCTGCCCACCCTGCACCCCGCCTATCTCCTCCGCAATCCCCCCGCCAAGCAACAGGCCTGGAAGGACTTGCTGAGCCTACGGATGAAAGTGGAGGCTTTGGGCCTCGGTTGATCACCATTGCAATGTACGCCTCTGAAGCGTACATTGCCCCCCCGAACAGAACAGGGGGTGGCAATGGGCGCTTTCCGAGATACAACCAAAGACATCGATGAACGGGCGACCGAGCGGATGAATTTCCGCACGAAGCCTCACATCAAGGCGGCCATTCATCGCGCCGCGACGCTCAGCGGTGTGGACGATAGCGTTTTCACGATGAATGCTGCCTATGCTTCCGCGCTTGAGACCATCGCGGCGCACGAGCGTACAATGCTTGAGCCGATGGATCATGCGGCGTTTTTCGAAGCGCTCGACAATAGTCCGAGGCCCACGCCGGCATTGGTGGAAGCCTTTGCCCGGCATCAGAGGCGCGTTACGTCCAAGTGACGGAAGACAGGTCCTTCACAATCGAGCCGTTCGATCCAGGCAGGCATGATCGAACGGCGTTTTCCTGCGGCGTCGAGCAGGTCGACAACTTCTTCAGAAAGACCGCCAACAAGCTTTCGCAGGCCGACAATACGCGCGTTTATGTCATGACTTCGGCAACCGGCGGCGTCATCGGCTTCTATGCGGTCAACGCCCATGCCGTCGATTATCAGGATCTCCCTCCGAAGTTTGCCCGCGCCCGCCCCTCGCATGGCTCCATTCCTGCGGCCTTTCTCTCGATGATCGGCGTCGACAGCCGTTATGCCGGCCAGGGCTATGGCGGCGACCTGCTCGTTGACGCGTTGCTTCGCATCGCAATCGCCGCGAGAAGCGTTGGTATCGCGGTCGTGATTCTCGACGTACTTGACGATGGTCGACCTACCCTGGTGACCCGCCGCCAGGCGCTTTATGCCAGATATGGTTTCCGACCCTTGGCCTCCAATCCGCTGCGCATGTTCCTGCCGGTGGCCACCATTCGTCAGGTGCTGGCAGGGCAATAGGGCGGTTCTGCCCGACTTTTGGGCTACACATGGCAATTTGCCACGTTATGGTCGCGTTCGACTGATTTGCACACACGCAGACACTAACGAAGGCCCGCGCGCGTCATGGCTTCCGTCATCAAGATTTATGCCCTGTTCCTGGGTTCGGCCCTGCTCATGTTCGGCGGCGGGCTGCAGGGATTGCTGCTCTCGGTGCGCGGCGCGGAGGAGAATTTCTCGCTCCTGGCTTTGGGCCTGATCGGCACCGGCTGGTCGGTGGGCTTCGTCGCCGGCTCGCTGACCGTGCCGCTGGTGGTGCGCAAGGTCGGCCATATCCGCGCCTTCTCGGTCATGGCGGCCATCGGCACCATCACCATCCTGCTCAACCTGCTCTGGATCAACGATGTGAGCTGGATCGTGCTGCGTGCCCTGTCCGGCTTCTGCTTTGCCGGGGCGGCGATGATCGTGGAGAGCTGGCTCAATGAAGTGGCCGACAACGAGAGCCGCGGCACCATCTTTTCGATCTACACCACCATCAACATGGCCTCCTCCACCATGGGGCAGATCGCCATGTCGGTGACCGGCACGGGCGGCTATATCCCCTTCGTCGTGGGCGCCATCAGCTTCATCTGCGCGGTGCTGCCGACCTCGCTCACCTCCAGTCCCCAGCCGCGCCCGCTGACTTCGGCCCGGCTGGACCTGCCGCTTTTGATCCGCACTTCGCCGGTGGCGGCGGTGGCGGCGTTCTGCTGCGGCATGACCAATGGCGCTTTCGGCACGCTGGCCCCGGTCTATGGGTTCGAGCAGGGCATGGATGCCAGCGGCATCGCCCTGCTCTTCGCCATTGCGGCCATTGCCGGCGCCATCGGCCAGATCCCGTTCGGGCGCTTGTCCGACCGGATCGACCGCCGCCAGGTCATGGTGGGCCTGGGCGCCTTCGCCGCCCTGGTGGGGCTGCTGGTCGTGCTGCTCAATCCCGGGCCCGGCTGGGTGACCTTCACGCTCTTCGCCCTTTACGGTCTCGCCGCCAATCCGCTCTATCCGATCGCGGTGGCCCATGCGAACGACTTTGCCCGCGATGGCGAATTCGCCAAGGTGGCAGGCGGCATGCTGCTGATCTACGGCACCGGGCTGGCGCTGGGCCCCACTCTGGCCTCGATGCTGATGGGGGCCATCGCGCCCATGGCGCTGTTCATGGTCACCGCCCTGTTCCACGCCGGCGTGGCGGGCTTTGCCTTCCTGCGCATGCGCGCCCGCAAGAGCATCGATGCCGCGGCGCGCGCGCCGTTCCAGCCCATGGGCCCGGAAACCCCGGAAACGGTGGCGCTCGATCCGCGGGCGGACAGCGATGGCCCCGCCGCCCCGGCCGAACATGAAGCAGGCGTGCCCGAAGAGCTGATCGAGACCCCGGAGGATAAGAGCGATGTTCAAGACGCAAAGATTTGAGGATCGCGATTTCAAGCCGCTCGCCATCGCCGTCATCGCCGTGTCCGATACCCGGACGCTGGAGACCGATACCGGCGGGGCGCTGCTCAAATCGCTCCTCGAAGCCGATGGCCATCATTGCCATAGCCGCCAGGTAATCCGCGACGATATCCAGCTCATCCGCGCCGCCTTGCAGGCCCTGGTCGCCGATCCGGGCGTCGATGTGGTGCTCACCACGGGCGGCACCGGCTTTTCCGGCCGCGACGTGACGCCCGAGGCGGTCGAGCCGCTGTTCGACAAGCGGATGGAGGGCTTTTCGGTGCTGTTCCACCAATATTCCGCCTCCACGGTCGGCACGAGCTCGCTGCAATCGCGGGCCACCGCGGGGCTGATCGGCACTACCTTCGTCTTCTGCCTGCCCGGTTCGCGCGGGGCCTGCCGCGATGCCTGGGAAGGCATTCTCAGCCGTCAGCTCGATTACCGGCACAAGCCCTGCAATTTCGTCGAACTGATGCCCCGGCTGGCCGAGCGCTAAGAAAAAAGGCGCCGGATTGCTCCGGCGCCCATCAGATCATGATCTTTGTAGCTGTCAGTGCCCGTGGCTCATGCCCGGTGCGCCGCCTGCGGGCCGCCGCACGAAGAAGGCCGCCACCACCATCAGCACCGAGATAACGGCGCCGCACAGGAACCCGGCGCGAATGCCTGCCGCCAGCGCATCGACCTGGTCCAGCCCCTCGGCAATGCCGCCGGCCGTGCGCAGGCTCATCACCGCCACGAACAGCGCGATACCCGCCGCGCCCGCCACCTGCTGCACCGAGCCGAGGATGGCGCTGGCATGGGAATAGAGCGGCATCGGCACCGAGCCCATGGACGAGGTGAAGAGCGGCGTGAAGGTCAGCGCCAGGCCGAAGCTCAGCGTGATATGGCCGGCCACCACCGCCCAGACCGGAGTGAACTGGCTGACGAAGGTCAGCGCCCACATGACCGCCGAAACCAGGATCACCCCCGGCACCAGCAGCGGGCGCGGCCCGACGCGGTCATAGAGACGGCCGACGATCGGCCCCATCAGGCCCATGAGCAGCCCGCCCGGCAGCAGGATCATGCCCGTCTGCAGGGTATCGAGGCCCAGCACGTTCTGGGTATAGATCGGCAGCAGGATCGAGCTGCCCAGCAGCGCCACCATGGCGATGGCCATGGTGATCAGGGCCATGGTGTAATTGCGGTGCTGCAGGGTACGCAGGTCGAGCAGCGCCTTGTCCTGCCGGGCCAGCTTCATCTGCCGGGCGATGAAGATCGCCATGGCCACCGCGCCGATCACGATCGGCAGCCAGGCCGGAATGACCGAGGGATGCTCGGCGCCTTCACCCAGGCTCGACAGGCCATAGACCAGGCCGCCAAAGGCGAAGGCCGAGAGGATCACCGAAAGCACGTCGAGCGGCGCATAGCGCGGCGTAGACACGTTGCGGATCCGCAACGCGCCCAGCAGCAGAGCGCCGATGGCGATGGGCAGGGTGAAATAGAACATGAAGCGCCAGTCGAAATGGCCCAGGATGAAGCCGCCGATGGTCGGTCCGATGGCCGGCGCCACCGCCATGACGATGGAGATATTGCCCATGGTCTTGCCGCGCCCCTCGGGCGGCACCAGCGTCATCACCGTGGTCATCAGCAGCGGCATCATGATGGCCGTGCCGATGGCCTGCACCACGCGGCCGGCGATCAGCATTTCGAGGCCCGGCGCCAGCGCGCAGGCCAGCGTGCCCAGCGTGAAGACCGACATGGCGAGCATGAAGATCGGCCGCGTATTGATGCGCTGCAGCAGGAAGCCGGTGATCGGGATAACGATGGCCATGGTCAGGAGAAAGGCCGTGGTCAGCCATTGCGCCGCGCTCGCGGTCACGCCGAGATCGTTCATCAGGTGGGGAATGGCCACGCTCATGATCGTCTCGTTGAGGAAGACCACGAAGGTCGAGACCAACAGGACAGCGATCACCAGCCGGTTCCGCGCTGCATTGTCGGGGTGATGCGGCGCGCTTTCGGGCAGCGCTTCCATTGTGGCTTCCATTGTCATCTCGTGTCCCTTTCGAGGATCGTGTCGCCCATACGACGGGGAGGGCCGCCGGCTTTCGACACCCGTTCCGAAAATTCCGCGACAGGCCATGTCAGCAGCGAACGCGCCAGCCCTGCGCATGCCGATCATCGCAGGCGCCGGAAATGCCGAATTGTTCACTTGACTGTCGGGGCCGGCGGGGCGGTTTCTCTACGCCACACATCGGGCTCCGTCCAGTCTTGTAATGCA
Source organism: Devosia elaeis (assembly GCF_001650025.1). Lineage (GTDB taxonomy): Bacteria > Pseudomonadota > Alphaproteobacteria > Rhizobiales > Devosiaceae > Devosia > Devosia elaeis. The sequence continues at coordinate 100,282 of NZ_LVVY01000130.1, forward strand.
TGGCCGGTCTGCCGATATGCATGCCAGGCGTCTGCCCCGTCACGCAGACTTGTTCTTGTTATGTTCTCATGCATCTGCTAGCGTTTCCATGCGTTGGAAGAACGACGATTCTTCCGCGCAGCAGGCAGGAGACAGCGAGAAATGGCCCTTTATCAGGCCCCGTCCTTTGAAGCCCTGGAACGTTTGAGCCGCAGCCGCGACGCCGATCTGGCGCGGCGCGAACTGGTGCAGCCCGAGCGCATCAGGGGGCGCGGCGCGCAGTCCAATCGCTCCGGCCGGTTCGAACCCCATCAGCGCGACAGCTTCGACGATGGCTGGGGCAGCGTCGAGCCGCTGCCGCTGTTCGAAACGGTCGAGCATATCGAGCGCGCCAAATCCATCATCACCAGCAATGACAGCCCCGATATCGGCTTCGAGCGCTCGATCAATGCCTATCGTGGCTGCGAGCATGGCTGTTCCTATTGCTTCGCCCGGCCGACCCACGCCTATCTCGGCCACTCGGCCGGGATCGATTTCGAGCGCGACATCTATGTGAAGACCAATGCGGTGGAGGCGCTGCGCGCCGAACTGGCGGCCCGCAATTACCGGCCAAAACCCATCGCCATGGGCACCAATACCGACCCCTACCAGCCGGCGGAGCGCAAGCACAAGCTGACGCGCGGCATTCTCGAGGTCATGCTGGAAACCAGGCATCCGGTAATGATCACCACTAAATCAGCGCTGATCGTGCGCGATCTCGATCTGCTGACCGAACTGGCCCGGCTGGGCCTGGTCAAGGTCGCGCTGTCGGTGACCTCGATGGACCACAAGCTCAGCCGCAAGATGGAGCCGCGCGCCTCTTCGCCCGCCCGGCGGCTGGAGGCGATCCGCATCCTTTCGGAAGCCGGCATCCCCACGGCCATTTTCGCCTCGCCGATGATCCCGGCCATCAATGACATGGAGCTGGAACGCATTCTCGATGCCGGCAAGGCCCAGGGCGCGGTCAGCGCCGCCATGATCCTGCTGCGCCTGCCCGGCGAGGTGCGCGACGTGTTCCGCGAATGGCTGCTGCGTCATTTTCCGGACCGGGTGCGCCATGTCCTGGCTCTGGTGCGCGACACGCGCGGCGGCAAGGATTACGATTCGCGCTGGGGCACCCGCATGACCGGCGAAGGCCCCTATGCGATCCTCCTCCGCCAGCGCTTCGAAAAGGCCCGCGAGCGCTACGGCCTCGACGCCAAGCTCCCGCCCCTGCGCATCGACCTCTTCGAACCGCCCCGCCTCGAAACCCGGCAGATGAGCCTGTTTTAGCGCTGTCTTACCTCATCCGCTGATCGCCCTATTATCGCTCGTCAGCGGACCAACGCACCACGCGTCACCTTTCCCAACCCCAACGCGTCACCTTTCCCAACCCACTACTCGTCACCTTTCCCAGCCCACTACTCGTCACCCTCAGGCTTGTATCGGTGAAGTCTGTTTAAATGTTCCCGGGAG
>NZ_LVVY01000131.1 GCF_001650025.1 Devosia elaeis
GATTGACGCTGAGGCTCACCCTGTTTGACGCGCAGCAGCATAACCTGCATTGGCGTTTCGAAGGACCGTATGAGCACTACAGCCAGTTCTTGCAGTTGTGATCGTAGCAGCGTTTATGGATTCGAGGAGACTTATATGTGGGGGCTGGTGAAGTTCGTCGAGCGCGGACAAAGGGAGGACGATAGGAAACTGTCGGACAATATGGTCGCTGCTTCGACGCAGGAGGCGGTGCCTTACTACACGCGCTGGATACGCGAGGATGTTGTGGGCATCTTCTACATGATGAACGTGATTGTCATCCTGCTCGTCCTCATCGCCATCCCTCTTTGGATGATCGCATTGCGTTAGACACTCGGAAGTCTTGGGCGCTGGATATCCAGCCTTAGCTCCTGTCGTCGCCGACGCATTCACTGTCGCAATGGGATGTCTGAAATGACGATGCGACCGTACGGGTCTGCAACGCCCTTTTTCTCGAGTATTGTGGCGAATGCCTCTCGTTGAACCCAAGGGTGCTGGGTGGGGCCGATGATCACCCTTTCGATGAACGATGGGATGTCCAGTCCCGTTAGCTCCGCCTCCGGTACATTCTGCAGCTTCAGTTTGACGACGGGCTGGGCTACGCCCCTGATCACCTCGATCTCATTGCGAATGAGCGGCGACTTGTCCTGAGAAGGAGTGTGGATGATGCGCCACTCCTTCTCCTCCGAGAACCCCTTGTGCTTGGTGCAAATGAGCATCTGCCGCATCATGAACAGCATCCAGCTCCACACCATCTGACCGCCTTGTGCCTGCAGATATGCGAACTCGTTCTTGACGTTCGCGACGATGTTGGCGAACGCCACTTGGAAGGATTGCGGTGTGTGATAGTCGACGGGGTTGGAGTATGCCTGCAGCACACCGGTCGTCTCGCGCATGAAGACGTCTGGGCGGAGGACCAGTGCCACGTTGCCGTAGGCCCGCCACATCGATAGTCGACCGTATACGTGCTCCTCCTTCAGGTGGTCGTGTTCGGAGATGCACGTCAGGAATGTCCCGGATCTGATGTTCGCGATCTCCTGATCGAACATGTTTTCGATCGTCTTGACCGAGCCTTCGAACATGCTGTCCAGCAGGTTCTTCAGCTTGAGGCCGGCGGGGCTGTTCCATGCTGCATGAAGGTTGCTAAACCCGAATTCGATCTCGGAGAAATCGTTCATCACGCTGGATTTTCGGAGCCACACCTCGCCCTTATCGAGCATCTTTATGGCCGACTCGGCGCTGGTGTAGTGCGCGAACCGTTGACCATTGTCCTTGGCAAATATCCGCTTGTCCCGGAAGTAAGGAATGAATATTCCGGCCAGCCTTACAGTGTCGTCATCGATCATTACTGATCGCTACGCCCAAACAAGGGGAACAATCAATGGTCGCTTGCTGTAATCCCCAAGACGCTGACGCGGGATGATTGATTGCTCGCACCCAACCGCCGCTTCCCCTCGGCGATCATGTTCGAAATCGTCCGGGGTCCCAGCCAGCCCCATCGCTCGCAAGCCGCCAGATAGCCATGAGACGCCGCGATAGTGGCCACCTTTTCCGGCGTCGGGGTGGTGTGGACGGCGAGGGTCCAATCTATACCGCGAGGTTTCGTGGAGCGAATGACGGGCGGGCGCTTTCTCATGGAGTGTTCCGGCGCCGGCTGCCCGACCGCATCCCCGGTCACGATGTGATGGTCATCGCGGGCGACATCGACAAAGACGCATGCGAAACGGAGCAAACCTTGCTGATGCCGGCGCGATGGTCGCCGTCGAAGGCGCCGATCGTTTTTGTGCCCGGCAATCAAGACGTCTACGACGTCGCGCTCGATGTCTGGGATCGCGGAAACGAAGATCTCCTTGGCCGCGCATCCACGTGCTGTCGTCGGGCCAGAGCATCGTCATTGGCGGCGTCCGCTTCGTCGGCGCGACTCTTTGGACGGACTTTGGGCTGGCTGATGATCTATATGCATCGGAGAGCTGGGCCGCGCAGCACATGCCGGAATATGCGAGCGTGTGGAAGTGGGACGGCTCCGACACGATCTGGCCGGCCGACACCAGCGCCGCCCACCAGCGCCACCGCGCAGCCATCGAGGCCGTGCTGTTGCAGCCGCACGACGGCCCGACAGTCGTCGTGACGCACCACGCGCCGTCGCGCAGATCCCTTGCTGGCATCGTCGATATCCCAGACGCCGCTTTCGCCTCGGATCTGGAGCCGATGATCATGCGACACCAGCCGAGTCTCTGGGTGCATGGGCACGTGCACCAGCACTGCGACTACCGCCTTGGAAACACACGGATAATCGCGAACCCAAGGGGCTATCAAGGCGACGACTGGGGGGAGAATAGCGGGTTCGTGGAGGATTTGGTCGTCGAAGTAGGGGAGATAGCACGTTGAATTTGATAGATAATTCAGGATGCTGGCGATTTGCAGATCAGATTGAACCGCCGACAGGTCGTTGGCAGGTTGCCAGTCGCCTCAGATGCCCGGAACTAATTGCGACGTCTGCACTGCAGTGTCGACCTGCAGCGGCAATAGGCCTCCGCCAAGGTCTAATCGGCCGACGCGACGCCAATGTCGCCGTTCTGACAACCGGCAAAAATGTGATCGTTCACTGAATTGGGCATTCTAGTGACCGTACGACGGCAAAGAGGATGCCAGGCTATTAACACCCTCCGACGCAGTTTTGGTGGCTCCTACGTCGATCCTAGGCGGCGTTTCTCTTCGTTCAAATGTCCACAGAGTCAATTTGCATTGCTGCAGCTCGGATATTCGTTCTTCTGCTTAAGTTTCTGAATTTACTTGTTCTTTTTTGATTTGATTCGGAAGATGCATGCCCATACTTCGATTCGTGAGGATGAGATGAGCAAGAAAAGGCGCAAGGGCAGCTCGGGGGGCGGCTTCGTACAGGTGTTCAATTACATTATGGAAAGCGCGGCCTGGAAGGATTTGTCGGTCGGAGCCCGTGCGACCTACGTGGAGCTCAAAAAGCTCTACAATGGCTCCAACAATGGGCGTCTGGGTTTCGGCTCCCGGGGCGCCGCCAACGTTCTTGGCAAGTCCAAATCCATGGCCAATCGGTACCTCAAGGAGCTTGAGGACCATGGCTTTATCGTGCGCCAGCGGGAAAGTTCTTACTATCAGACCCGGATGACGGTCGAATGGTGTTTGACCGAGGCGCGGAACGACGTAACCGGCGAAGCACCCACTCGCCTTTTTCGCAATTGGCCGAACATCGAAAATCAAACGCCAGTCCCACCTGTGGCTCGACCAGTCCCACCAGTGGGACAGAAAAAGGAAATTCCAGCGAGTTCGGCCTCTCATAGTCCCACTAGCGGGACTAAAACGGCAAATGATGACAGGGAACAGTCCCACCTGTGGGACACATCTACATCTAAGCCAGAGGGGGGTGCGGTTCTGGGATGGTCAGTGCCGGCGTTGACTCGTCAAGTTCGCCGGATCTGTGAGACCGCCGCGATCGCACCCGATGACTCCCGCTCCGCTTCAGCGAAGGCCGTCGCCGTGGCCCAGAGCATTTATCATGACCTGACTGAGGACCCGCTATTGCAATGCGTTGGTCGGGTGTTCCCAGGCTCGAGGTTCGTTTTGACGAAGGCCGAGATCGAGGACCGGTTGAGCAAGCTGCAGGCAGCCTGATCTCAACACTGCTTTGCCGCAATTCAGGGCAGGCTGGTTTAGAGGTGGATGCCTGTCGAGGGTCGTTCAATGGGCCTGCTGTACATTGACAGCACAATGATAGAGTGGGCTCCCGCATCGAAGCCTATCGTAGCATTGTCTGTACGCTGATGATGAGACTGGAGAGGAATTGGTAGTGCGTAATCCGTTGTCGCAACGAGATGTTGCCCAGGCAAGCGTCGAGGAGGCCATCAATTGGTGGGACCGCAATCCCTCAACGATTAGAAGGCCCGATGGCAGTGCGCTGCACAAACTAATGGAGGCTTGGGTCGCGGGTGTTGTTGTCTCTCCCAACTCAGCCAGTACGGCAGCTGGCCGCGAGTTCATGGCCTCCATGATCATGGGTAGGCCGCAGGTTTTTCTGGTCCAGCATGATTGGACGGCGGCCCTACGCCATGACATTGATCTTGGGACGGTCGAGCCACGTTTGCCTTTCGAACTGGTGGCATATGAGTTCGATATTTCAGGGCACCGCGTCATCCATATCGAGCATCAGGAGAGGGGTTCGATGGTGGCGGTACATGCAGGTCAGCACTGGTGCGCTTTTCCCCTCTGGACAGCGTATACGCCGCCCAAGACCCGCGAGGTTGGCCTCAACTCAATATTCCAGATCACGACCGAGATGGTCAGAGCCATCACCATTCTCTTGGAGTCGGATGTGCTATTGGCCCAGCATATCGAGGCTGCTCCTGCGCTGAACCGGTCTCGGGCCCGATCAAAGAAGCCACCGATCTTTGACCACCACGTTTTGAACATCGCGATATCCAGACCGACATCGGCACTTGATGCAGAGCCGGGGATGGCAGGGGGCAAGCCGGGGGTTAGGCTGCACTTCCGACGTGGGCACTATCGACGCGTAGAAGGTGGTTCTACGTGGATACGGTGGACACTTGTCGGGGATCCGGATTTGGGCTTCGTAGAGAAGACCTATCGCCTGTAGGTGGAGTGGACCCCATTTCGCCGGACAGCTGGCGGTTGG
>NZ_LVVY01000132.1 GCF_001650025.1 Devosia elaeis
CAAGGATATGGATGCCATACTTTGTCAACAGGACCTAGCTTCTGGTCGGGCATAGATGTAGTGAAAATGATCTGATGCTCAACATCCGTCGCTTCACTCAACTGTAGGATAAGGCGCTGGAAATTATGACTCCTTTCCGGCGTCATCCCTTTGTCCTCAATGTTGTCTAGCAGCAAGAACTTTGGGTATTTCATCCGCTCGTCAATGCATGACGCGAACAGCATCGCCAAGTGGAAGGCGTTCTTAATGACCGTCCGGGAACTGGCGGAGTAGCCCCGCTTCTGGTTCACCACTATTTCGTTGTCACCGAAATCAAATCTCACGCCCTCCTGAGTGACCGGCTCAATGTCGCTCGGCACGTCCAAGGTTAGGATTTCAGCAGTGATGCGGGATATCAGGCCGTAGATTGCGGACTGCCGTTGCTCTTTGGCCGAAATCCACATGGCGATGTTCCGCCTCAACTCGTTAAGGTCGTCGTTCAGTTGCTGTTTACGAGCAGACAGCTCTGTTACCTCAGCGGCCAACCGGCGTTCTCGGTCTAGATCGATCAACTCACGGTCGAGGTAACCCACCGAGCGTGTGAGAGCTTCGATTTTAGAGTCCGCCTCCGTCAAATAATGCCTTGAGCGATCAAGTAGCTCTTCGGAAAGCAGACCCCTGATACGCTGAAGTCCTCCCAACCGCTCTTCCAGAGCCGCACGGTCTTTCACGCGCTCCTGTTGCAGCGCGCGGGACTCCTTGAGCTGCATCTCCAATTCATTTCGAAGACGAGCGTAGCGCGAAAGATCGTGCGCCTCATCAAGCTCGGATTTGCAAAGGTGACAGTGGTGTGCGTCTGACGGTCCTGTAACAGGAGTGAGGCAGCTCGGGCAAAATGAGAAGACAAGCCGCCCCATCGCGTCGCCGGTTGCCTGCGACTGGCCGATCTGGACAAGGTTCTTTTCGAGATCAGCTATGAGTAGCGCAGCGTCTTCAATTGATAGCACGAGACGGTCAACGTCACGTTGTATGGCTACGATGTCCCTGCTGACTTTGTCTAGGTCACGCCGCAGAACCTCCAGCTCCTCCGACTTACCTGACTGCCCTTGGCCTGACGAGTACCGCGATGCCCGGAGTGCTTCAATCTCCTCAAGGGCCTTGCTGCGGGCGTTCTCGGTGTCTGTGACCTTACTAAGCAGATCAGAGAAATCTAGTCCCTCATCAACCCTGCGTAAAACCCTCATGAGCCCGGAGAACTGACTAGTCACCTCAGCGTATTCGCGCTCCATCTGTCGGGCACGTATCTGGCTGGGGTAAATCCGCTCATCCAGTACGCCACAAAGGAGGTCCCCAACCGCCTGCCTTCTATTTGGCGAGTCCCGTTCTTCCATGCGAAAGATGGCATTCACAGGCGTCATCTGGTCTACATACATCAACCGAAGTAATTGATGCATGGTGATATTTGCGTCATCTGAGGGGACTTCGGGTATGCCTAAGGCCCTAAATAATACCTGGCTGAACCCTTCCCTGTCGCCGAAGCGGCCATAAGCAAGCTTGCTCCAACCCTCGACTGCGCTGGTCCCCCCTTCGGCAAGTGGGCCGAAATAGACCCACATTGGTAATTTACTCCCGGTCCGGGAGATGTCGCGGCGAAGGGTAACTACAGACCCATTCAACGCAACCTCAGCAAAGGTTTGATCGCAAATGCCGGCTTCATCCTTCCACTCCGTGAGGTCGCCACCCAGAGCGAAGAAAATCAGGTCGGCAATGGTCGATTTGCCCCGACTGTTGCCGTCGCTTCGAATCATGTTCACGCCGGGATGAAACGTCTCGTCGTAAGCGCTCTTGCCTCCCTTCGTGACGACAAGGCGCATCAGCCGAAGGGATGGGTCACGCCGGGTCATAACGGTACTCCATCAGCTTAGAGCGGTCCTTGAGCCCTCGTTTGCCAAGCAGCGGGACGGTAGCAATCTTGCCCCCCAAATACTCAGCCAGCTCGGTGTCTTCCGTTGTCGCTTGGGCAAGTAACCCGGGAGGCATTTCCTTCTCGGTGCGGCGCACAGTTCCGTCTCTCAAAGCGTCCATTGAAATGAGGCCCTGGCCCGCAAGACCGGCAGTCACCAAATTATGAAGCCCCTTAATCTGGGCTAAAAATGTTCTGGGTGACGGCAAGGTGTTGAAGCGCGAACGCGTCCCAGCAAGTTTTCGTCCTCTTGCTCCCGCGCCTTGGGGGAAATCCATTTCGGCCAAAAGATATGGAAACACAAAATAGAGATCGAGAATGCGTAAAGTGTCCACAGGCATAGATTTCCCAGGCGTGTGTTCAAGAATCAGAAGTGCGCGGAATACTCCGTGGTAGACGTCAAATGCGGGATGATAGACTAGCATTTAATCCCACCTAATGTGGCAGTTGCCAGTAAGAAAAAAGATCATGCCCCGAACATAGTCTAGGGCCACATCCTCAAATTGAGGGCATTCATCCAACTCGCCGGAAATGGGGATTGTGATCTGTTCCGAGACCACCTTATCGACATGCGCGTTGTCCGTTCCCGCCTTGATCAAGGGCCGTATTTGGGTGTCGAAGCGCTCATGAACCTTCGACATGAGTGTCGCGACAATTAGCTGATAGGTGGGAGAGAAGATATTTGCCTTTATGTCGGCGTACACGTTTTCCTTCAGCGCCGTGGCAATGGTGAGCTGGTGGTCTCTGCCTGCCAGCCTCAGTTTCTCTTCGAGTCCGATCACCTCCTCATTTTCAACGCGGCGGGTGTAAACCTCCAACTGACGAATATACGAGGTTAGGACCTTATCCTCTTCCGCTTCGCTCGCCAGCTTCGCAAAAAGCTTACGAAACGGGTTTGGGGGAGCGGATGTCGGTTGAGGCGCGAGGTATACATCCCCATCATTGGCATAGACGTTTACATCACGACCACCCATATGGCCCTGCACAGCGTTTCCACTTTGAGTGGTGGTAAGAGCGGTGCCAGATTGATGCGTTAGCGAAAGTGCGGTCCCTGAAGCGTGCGGGGGGTCTTCAGAGTCAGGTGGTGTCCCCTTCAATCCGGCTTCACATTTACGTCTCGGCCGGACATGTGCCCGCCGACCGTATTACCGCGCTGTGGAGTGGACCCCATTTCGCCGGACAGCTGGCGGTTGG
>NZ_LVVY01000133.1 GCF_001650025.1 Devosia elaeis
TCGTTGCAACCCCATCTCCACCCGGCTGATGAGGGGGAGAGTAATATGGGGTGATGGGGGTGGGGATAAGTTTTGGTTTTTTGCGGGTTCGGCGTCTGCGGCAGCATCCCCCTCATCCGGCCCTGACGGGCCACCTTCTCCCCGAGGGGGAGAAGAATGGTTCGGCGTTCGCCTCTTATTCCTCTCCCTCTCGGGGAGAGGGTGGATCGGCCGCAGGCCGAGACGGGTGAGGGGGATGGGTGGCAGGGTGCTTGATTTCTGGCGCCAGCGCCCGCCGGCACCCCCTCCTAGCTCCGCTAGGCCTTCGGCCAAGCTGCGCTACCTCCCCCATCAAGGGGGAGGTGGGGGTTCGGGGTTTGCCTCAAGCACCGCTCGTCACCCTCGGGCTTGACGCGAGGGCGGGCAGCGGGGCGGGAATCGATGGCCGGAGCCTGTCGCTCAGGCCGCTTGCAGCAGGGCTGGCAGGTCGGATTGGGGGGTGAGGGTGAGGCGGGCGCCGAGTGTTTGCAGTGCCGCCAGCCGCTCGGCCGGGACGGGGTCGGCATGGGTGAGGACCACGTCGACCCCCGCAAGCGAGGGGGTGAAGGGCATGTCGCCGAGATTGAGCGGCAGCAGCGCGTCGATGGCGACCACCTTTTCCACCTTGTCGGGGAAGAGGCTCGCCAGGACCAGGGCCATCATGCCGCCCTGTCCCTTGCCGAGCAGACCCAGCTTGCGCCGGCCATAGCGCGCCCAATTCTCCTCCAGCAGCAATTCGAGCTGGTAGAGCGCATCGCCCATGGTCGACAATTCGGGCCGCTCGATGGGGCCGATGGTCCAGAAATAGCCATGGGTGAAGCCGGACCCGCCCCGATTCTGCACCCGCACGGCGCGCACCGCTATGGTGAGCGCCGCCGGGCCCAGCAGCGTGGCCAGCGCCTCGGCATCTTCCAGCATGCCCCAGCGGTCATGCAGGACCAGCCAGGGCATGGCATTTTCCGGCCCGCGCCGGCGCGTCAGCAGGATGCTGCGTGCGCTCACTCTTCCACCGGGCAGGCATCGATCCAGGCGATGATGGCCTCGACTTCATTGTCGCGCAGGCGGCCGCTGGGCGGCATCTTGGAGCCCGAACCGCCGGCCTCGATATGGGTGCCGAGGATCTTGTGAGCGAGATAGCTCTGCGCCGAATCGCCGGGCGTGACGCGCGGCATGGCGGGCAATTCGGTGCTGGCGGCACCCACCAGGTAATCATAGCCGCTGCCCTTCTGGAACGAGACGCCGGAGCCGGGCGAGCGGTCATTGTGGCAGGCGGCGCATTTGCGCGACACGATGGGCTCGACATCGGCGACATAGGCGTCGAGGCAGGCATTGGCGAAGGCGGCGCTGGAGCCGAGAACGAAAAGCGCCGCGGAAACGGCAAGCCGGATGGATTTCATGGCATTATCCCTGCAAAGGTGGGCCGCAAAGGGATGCGGCCCGCAAAACATATGTCACGCGTCCTGGCTGGCCGCATGCTGGCCGGCAAGATAGCCGAAGGTTATGCCCAGGCCTAGCGTGCCGCCACCGCCCAGATAGCTCTTGCCCGAGGGTGAGGCCGCGGCATTGCCGGCCACGTAGAAGCCGGGGATCGGCTGGTCATGCACGTCCAGCACCTGGCCATTGGCGTCGAAGACCGGCCCGCCCTTGGTGTCCAGCGTGCCCGGGGCCAGGAGGATGGCGTAATAGGGGCCGGTTTCGGAAATGGCCGAGATATAGGGGTTCTTGTTGCCCTTATCGACGCTGACGGCGTGGAAATAGGCATCGATCGGCGATTCGCCGCGATGGAAATCGAGATCGACGCCGGTTTCGGCAAAGCCGTTATAGCGGGTGATCGTGTCCTTGAGATTGGCGAGGAAATCGGGGCCCAGCTTATAAGTGCCGATGCGCTCGGCCAGGCTGTCGAAACGGGCCTGGATATTCTCGGCCAGCGCTTCCAGCGTATCGCCGGTAATGACATAGCCGGGCAGGTCCGCGCCGGCGGGCGGGATCAGATAGCCGCCGAATTCGCGGGCCCCGTCATCGAACAGGAAGACCTGGTAGAGATTGGGATAATCGCCGGTCCACTGGTCGTAATAATGGTGGGACCGGGTGCGCTCGGGATAGACGTATTTCTCGTCATACATGCGCTTGCCATGCTTGTTGACGGCAATGGCGCTGTCGCCGCCCAGGAAGAAGACGCCGCTGGGCACGCTGGAAAATTCCAGCACTTCTTCCAGGATTTCCTGCTGGTTCCAGGCCTCGTTGAGATTGCCCAGCTTGACGCCGAGTTCGCTCGACATGTTGATGAGGTCGCCCTCATTGGTCGGCACGGCGCAGCCGCCCATGGCCGGATTGCGCTGGAATTGCGTGCGCATATGCGGATTGTGGGTGAAGCCGCCGGTGCCGAAGATCACGCCCTTGGCGGCGCCGATGCGCACCAGGCCATCGGGGGTTTCGGCATGCACGCCGATGACGCGGCCATCTTCGTTGCGCACGATCTTGACCACGCGATGCTCGGTGCGGATGTCGAGCCCGTTATCCTCGGCATAGATCGACATGTAATCGATCATGTCGGCGCCGCTGCCGGATTTGCCATCGACCATGGTGGCGAGCTGGCGGCCCAGGATCTGGCCGTTTTCCTCGAGATGGCCGTGATAATCGGGGGCCGGCTTGCCGTCCCAGGACAGGAACACGCCCGAGGGCAGGGCCCCGGTTTCGTCGAGCTTCTCGAAGACGCCGGCGGCATTGTCCCAGAAGGCGTTGAGCTGGGCCCAGTGATGCTCGGTCATGCCCAGGGTGGGGCTGTGATCGTTGTAGAGTTCGGGAAAGGAGACGCGGGCGACGTAGCGGAGATAGGTGTCCTTGTCGTCCTGGTGGCCCATGGCCGCCATCCATTTATTGTTCGGCACCCAGGAGCCGCCGCCGGATTTCGCCGTGGTGCCGCCGATAAAGGGCGCCTTTTCCAGCATGACCACGCTGGCGCCGCCATGCAGCGCGCCGATGGCCCCCGCAAAGGCCGCGCCGCCCGAACCGGCGACGACGACGTCGAATTGTTCGTCCCATTCTTCCTGCGCCTGGGCGCTGGTGATGGTGACGGCACCGAGCGCGGTGCCGGCGGCGCCGAGCCCGGCGGCCTTCATGAAACCGCGACGGGACACCCGGCTGGCTTGGGGATTGGACACTGGCATTCCTCCTGAACGATCGGTGCTGCCGATCTGTATGCTGGGAAACAGGTTATCGCGCGGTGTTTTTGTATGCAAGGATACAAAAATAGGAAATGGCCGGGAGGCGCCGCGCTTGGGAAATCGATTGAAATCGGCTAGGACGCGGGGTGTGCAGCAGATCGGAGAGGGCATGACCCAGAGCGAGCCAAGCCAGGCCAGGGGCCGCGACCGGCGCGTCCGCATCCGCGCCGATGCCATGTATCGCATCCATGAAGTGTCGCGGCTGATCAGCACCTATTTCGACAACGCCATGGCCGCACACTGCATTACCCGCGCGCAGTGGAACGCCATCATGCATGTGAACCAGAATCCCGGCGCCACCCAGACCGAGCTGGCCGACCTGATGCAGATGGGCCGCGCCGGCATCGGCAAGATGCTGGACCGGCTGGAGCAGAAAAGCTGGATCGAGCGGCGTCCGGACGAGAATGACAGCCGGGTGCGGCGGGTCTATCCGCACAAGGATGCCGACACGCTCTTCGCCTTCATGCCCGAAGCGGCGCGCCGGCTCTATGACGATTTCTATGCCGGCATGGGCGACGCGGAGGTGGAACAGCTCCATGATGCGCTGCAGACCATGCGCCGCAATGCCCGCCTGGCGCTGGGCAAGGACGAGCCCGGGCCGGCCAATGGGCCATCCGCCTAGCCCTTGTTGAGGCGCGCCGTGGCCGCCGACAGGCCGGGCACGCGCACATAGCGCTCGGCGCGCTTGCGGCGCGGCACGGCCGGAAAGGCTTCCTTGCGCGCCCGCACGCAGATCACCCCGCTCATGGCCGGGCCGAACAGCCGCCCGAAACGCTCGAAAAAGCGCGTGGATTTGAGCACCAGGCCGTGCTGGAAGGGCGGCAGGAACAGCGCATCGCGCCAGGCCACGGGCACGAAGGAATGGTCGCGCAGCAATTTCTCCAATTGCCCGCCGGAATAGGGATTGCCCTGGCCGAACGGAGTATTGTCGCGCTGCGCCCAGATGCCCCGCCGCCGCGGCACCACGATCAGCACATGCCCGTTGGGCGCGGTCACCCGCCAGAGTTCGCGCATCAATTCCTCGGCATCCGCGACATGTTCGAGCGCATGCACGGCGATGGTGAGATCGATCGCCGCGTCGGTGAGCGGCATTTCCAGCGGATCGCAGAGCACGGTGCAGGACGGGCCCTCGCGCGGCCAGGCGGACGCGCCCTGCCGGGCCGGCATGAAGGCCAGGACCCGTTCGGCCACGTCCAGCGAGAAGCGCAGATAGGGCGTGGCGAAACCCAGGCCCAGCACCCTCTTGCCCCTTATGTCGCCGGCCAGGCCGATGACCTGATCCCGCACCAGCCGCCGCGAAATGCGGCCCAGCGGGGACTTGTAATAATCGATCAGGCGCCGGACATCGGAGGTCATGGGCGAAGCTTGCCAAAGCCGGACCAACTTGTCCAACCTTGGCTTGCACTTGCCCGGGCTCCTGCCTAGCTTGCGCCCGAACAGCAAAGGAATATCGCCATGGCCCTCATCGTCGACGTCTTCCCCGCCCGCGAGGACAATTTCGGCTATCTCGCCCATGACCAGGCCAGCGGCCGCACCGCCGCCATCGACGCCCCCGAGGCCGAGGCCATCCGCGCCGCCCTGGCCAGGACCGGCTGGACCCTCAGCGACATCCTCATCACCCACCACCATATCGACCATGTCGAGGCCATTGCCGAGCTGAAGGCCGCCTTCGGCGCCCGGGTAACCGGCCCGGCGGCGGAGGCGGACAAGATCGAGGGGCTCGACGTCCTGGTCGGGGACGGCGACCGCGTGACACTGGGCGAATCGATGTTCGAGGTCATCGCCACGCCCGGCCATACGCTGGGCCATATCGTCTTCTACGAGCGCGCCGGGGGGCATCTGTTCTCGGCCGATGCCCTGTTCTCGCTGGGCGTGGGCCGCATGTTCGAGGGCACGCCCGGGCCGATGTGGGAAGGCCTCAAGCGGCTGCGCGACCTGCCCGACGACACCATGGTCTATTGCGGCCACGAATATACCCAGGGCAATGCCCGCTTCGCGTTGTCGATCGACCCGGAAAATCAAGCACTTGCGGCCCGGGCCGCCGAGGTCGCGGCGCTGCGCGATGCCGGCAGGCCGACCATTCCGTTCAAGCTGGGCGAGGACAAGAAGGCCAATCCCTTCCTGCGCGCCGATGCCCCCGAACTGGCCCGGCATTACGGCATTGCCGGTGCCGATCCGGCCGATGTCTTCGCCGCCATCCGCAAGGGCAAGGACAATTTCTGAGCCCACGGTCGGGCACCGGCGTTAACGATAATTCTGTGATTTATCGTTAACGCGGGATCGAAATTCGTTAACAGACTGTTAGCTTCTGGCATGGCGCTTGCCCCTTCAGGGGGAAAGCGCCGTCAGGATCGTCCCATTCCGGGACGATGCGGCCGGAAATGGTACAGTCCATGCCCGATCTGGAGCAAAGCGATACAGTGATTGCCGGCCTGCCCCTCGTGCTGGGCCTGGCCGCGCCGCGCCCCTCGCTGGCCCGTAGCGTCCCCCTGGCGGCTTTCGTCAGCCAGCTCATCGCCAATCGCGACCGGCTGCATCCCGAACGCAGCGCCGGCATCGACACCAGCCGGGGCGCTGTCGGCGCCTATGGCCGGGGCGCCCGCATCGCCGAACGGCGCATGCCGCTGGGCTATCGCAAGACCATGCTGGTCTAGCTCATCGACACGTCGCGGCTGGCGCTGGTGATCGAGACGGTAAAGCCGGCCACCACGTCGATCAGGCTCATCACCATGAGCAGGAAGAAGACCGAGCTCGAGGCGGCGCCCACCAGCAGGATTCGATCAGGAAGACGACGAACAGCACCATGGAGAGCATGTGCTCGACGATGGAGGCGCGCGCCGTCTGCGTGGATTTCAGCACTTCGAAGAACAGAAGGATGATGCCGACGACGAGGAGGAAATCCCCCGCAGTAATGGCCCAGGGCATGCCCGAAGGCATGGGCAGGGCGAACAGGCCCGCGCCCCAATTGACCGGATTGCCGCCGAAAAACAGGAAGACGACCAGATTATAGGCGAGGAAGGGAAAGACCAGCAGCGGCGGAACGAACAGGCCCCGGCGCCGCGGGCCGGGATGGCTGGGCAGGATCACACTCTCGGTCATGTCGGCTCTCCGATGGGTGAGGGCCAGCATGCCAGAGCCCGCAGCAAGGGAAAAGGGGATGACGCAAGGCAAAGCCGGCCGGCCTGTCGAAATCCCGTATCGTGAACCGTCGCAGCCATGAGCCCGTTGCAGGACGGGTCCCAATCGCGGCCGGGGAAGGCCGCTTCCGAGGAGAATTGCCATGTCTATCGCCAAGAACACCATCTGCATCTGGTACGACAAGGACGCCGAAGCCGCCGCCCGCTTCTATGCCGAAACCTTTCCCGATACCCATGTGAGCGCTGTCCGCACCGCGCCCGGCGACAATCCCTCCGGCAAGGAAGGGGCGGTGCTGACGGTGGAATTTTCCGTCATGGGCATTCCCTGTATCGGCCTCAATGGCGGCCCGGCCTTCAAGCAAAGCGAGGCCTTTTCCTTTCAGATCATGACCGAGGACCAGGACGAAACCGACCGCTACTGGAACGCCATTGTCGGCAATGGCGGGGAAGAAAGCATGTGCGGCTGGTGCAAGGACAAATGGGGCATTTCCTGGCAGATCACCCCGCGCGCCCTCTCCGAGGCCATGATCGCCGGCGGCCCCGAAGCCAAGCGGGCCTTTGAAGCCATGATGAGCATGAAGAAGATCGACATCGCCAAGATCGAGGCGGCGCGGCGGGGGTGAAGGCCGGCAAGGAAGAGCCCTCGGGTCAAGCCCGAGGGTGACGAGCGGTGGAGGTGGAGATTAGGCACATATCTTCCGGCAAACGCGGTGCGGCACCCTCCCCCTTGCGGGGAGGGCAAGCAGAGCTTGGGTCCGCGAGGACCCTAGCGGCGCTCGGGAGGGGGGCGGGCGGCGGGGTGTAGTGTTGGCCACTAGTGCACGCCGGCACCCCCTCCCAGCTTCGCTAGGCCTTTCGGCCAAGCTGCACTACCTCCCCCGTCAAGGGGGAGGTGGGGGTCGATATTTGCCACGGAATCCCGTCACCCTCGGGCTTGACCCGAGGGTGTTCACAGGGTTGAGCCGACGCCGTGGGGCGTGTGGTGGCTGGCCCTTGGGTCGGGCCCCGGGCAGCGCGGTGGAGGCGACGGCGTTGGGGCGTCAGATCAGGAGGTCGAGTTCGGCGCCGTTGGCGGGGTGGACCAGGGCCTGGTCGGCGGGGTTGGGTTTCGTGGCCTGCTCGGCCTGGGCGGCGAGCATCTGCGCGCGCAATTGGGCGACCTTGGCCAATTGGGTATTGAGGGAAGCGCCCTCGCGCTGGGCGATGCGGGTGACCATGATGGCGGGATTGATGCCGATGGGATTGGTCATGCGACCCGCCGATCAGGCCAGCTTGTCTATTTTGAGGCCCTGGCCCGGCGGTGGGGCGCTGAGGGCGGTCTGCATCAGGGTTTCGAGCAGCTCGGTCTGCATCTCGTGGGCCTTCTTGGCCACGGCGATCTGCACAGAATTGGTCGTCGCGGCACTGCGCGCGGCGAGCATCTGCATGGTGAGATCGATATCCAAGGCCGGTCATCCCGTGTTCAAGCCCGGCCAGCCTAAAGAGGATGTATGAACAAATCCTTCCGCGCCGGCCGCTAGCGTCCGCCCAAGAGCGGCACGCCGCGGCGGCGCAGCAGCGGCGCCAGGGCCAGGCCGGCCAGGAAGCCGCCGATATGGGCCCACCAGGCGACGCCGCCCCCGGCGCCCACCACGAGATAGAAGACCTGGCTGGCGATCCAGAAGCCCAGCATCCAGAAGGCGGGCACGGGCAGGGGAATCAGCCAGACGATGCGGGCGAGCACGAAGACGCGGGCATGGGGATAGAGCAGGACATAGGCGCCCATGACCCCGGCCACGGCGCCCGAGGCGCCGATCAGCGGGCCATTGCCGTCGAGATTGAAGAGCAGATGGGCAAGGGCGGCCAGGGCGGCGCAGGCGAGATAGAAGAAGGCATATTTCACATGGCCCAGCGCGTCCTCGATATTGTCGCCGAAGACCCAGAGGAACAGCATGTTGGTGAGCAGGTGCAGCCAATCGGCATGGAGGAAGGCATAGGTGAACAAGGTCGCCCAATCCGGCAGCCAGGGCAGGGGCTGGGGATAGAGGTCGCGCACCACGATGGGGATCATGCCGAAATTGATGCTGGCCTGGTCGAAGCCGGCGGGCGGCAGGGCTGATTGCACTAGGAAGACCAGGATGGTCAGGCCGATCAGCCCGTAATTGACGAAGGGAAAATCGACATGGCGGATCGGGTTGCGGTCATGCAGGGGCAGGAACAGTTTCCGTCTCCGCGCTGGAAGGGCCCGGCCTATTCGGGCTTGTCGAGGTCACCATAATTGCCCGGCACCCACAAGACATCGCCGGTCTGTCCGGCATTGGCGAGCCGGGCGAGCACGAAGAGCAGGTCGGACAGGCGATTGAGATAGCGCAGGGTTTCCGGACTGGTCTCGGGCTCGGCCTCCTGCAGGGCGGAAACCAGCCGTTCGGCCCGGCGGGTGACGGTGCGGGCCAGGTGCAGGGCCACGGCGAGCGGCGTGCCGCCGGGCAGGACGAAGCTTTTGAGCGGGGCGAGATCGGCATTGAACAGATCGATCTGCTGCTCGAGCCAGTCGGTCTGTACCGGGCGGATGCGCAGGCTGGGATAAGGGGCATCGGCCTGGTCGGCGCCGGGCGTGGCCAGATCGGAGCCGAGATCGAAGAGATCGTTCTGGATGCGGGCCAGGACCGGATCGATCTCCGGCAGCGCCGGGGCGGCCAGCCGGGCATTGCCGATAAAGGCATTGGCCTCGTCCACACTGCCATAGGCCTCGATGCGCAGATCATGCTTGGCCCGGCGCGGACCGCGCACGAGGCCGGTCGTGCCCTTGTCGCCGGTGCGCGTATAGATGGCGTTGAGCTTGACCATGGCTCAGGGCCGGTTGCTGCCGAACAGGAACAGGGCGGCCAGCAGCAGCACCAGGGCGACGGCCTGGCCGATGACGCGCAGGCGCATCAGGCGCTGGCTGGTATTG
The DNA here is from genome assembly GCF_001650025.1 of Devosia elaeis. Lineage (GTDB taxonomy): Bacteria > Pseudomonadota > Alphaproteobacteria > Rhizobiales > Devosiaceae > Devosia > Devosia elaeis. The sequence continues at coordinate 9,312 of NZ_LVVY01000133.1, forward strand.
CCCGGCCCGCCCTTGAGCATGTTCCACAGGCCCATGCCCAGAACGATGACGACGAAGAGCAGGGCGAGGGCAATGGCGATATTGAGAAGCGTTTCCATGTCTGCCTTAACGGGGTGAGAAGGGCGCGGTTGCGCCGTTGATATAGGCAGTGAGGCCCGCTGCCACTGCGTCATAAATGGCACGAATGCGGTGCGAGGTGAACAATTCCCTGTGGGTGGTGAGCCAGATCGGCAGCGGGGGGATGTCCAGCTCGATGGGCAGGGCGACGAGGCCGGGCGTGCGCGCGGCGAGGTTGAGCTGGCCGAAGCCGATGCCGACGCCGGCCTTGGTCAATTCCCATAAATGGGCCTGATCGTCGGAGCGGACGACGAATTGTCCGCGCGCGATGCTGTGGCCCAGTTTCCGGGCATGCAGAATGATGGCGTCGGAACGGTCGAAGCCGAGCAGGTCATGGCTCCAGAGGTCCTCGAGGCTGGCCGGGCGGCCGCGCCGGGCCAGATAGGCCTCATGGGCCACCGGGACGATGGGAATATCGCCGAGATGCCGGGTGACCAGTTCGAGCTGGGTGGGCCGGAACATGCGCACGGCGATGTCGGCCTCGCGCATCAGCAGGTTTTCCGCCGAATCGGAGGGGATGATCTCGAGGGCGATGCGCGGATGGAGGCTGCGGATGGCGGCCAGGATGCCCGGCAGGACGTAATTGGAAATCATGACGCTGGCGGTGATGCGCACCGTGCCGGCCTCGGTATTCTGCGCCCCCTCGGCCAGGATGGCGGCTTCGGCGAGACTGGCCTGGGCCCGCTGCACCGGCTCGTAGAGGCGCAGGGCGGCGGCATTGGGCTTGAGTCCGGTCAGGCTGCGCTCGAACAGGGCGAGGCCGAGATCGGCTTCCAGGGTTTCGACATGGCGCCCGATGGTCGGCTGGCTGAGGCCGAGGGCGCGGGCGGCGCCGGAGAGCGAACCATGCTCCACCACGCCGGCAAAGCTGCGCCACAGGGCCCAATCGGGTTCTCTATTCATTTTTGAATGTTAAATCCCGAAAAATGGCGAATTCATATTCTTTGATGTAGCGCGCATTGCTGTGTCCAGCAACGGAAAGGACAGATCGATGCGCAAGGAAAACGTGACGGTGCTGGGCAGCAACGGGCATCTGGGCCATGCCGCCATGGTGGGATTCCGCGATGCGGGCTGGGCGGTGACGGGACTGGCGCGGCGCAATCGCAAGCCGGTGGAGGGCACGGCGTTCCGCGCCGGGGACGCCGATGACGTGGCAATGGTGAAGGCGGCGATCAAGGATGCCGATGTCGTCGCCCATGGCTTGCATCTGCGCTATGACCGATGGGGGAATGGCCGGGCCGAACGGCAATTGCAGGTGGTGCTGGACGCCATGGCGGGCAGCGGCAAGACGCTGATGTTTCCGGGCACGATCTATAATTACCGGGCCACGGACAGGACCGTGTCGCCCGACCTGCGCCAGAGTGGGGAGAAGCCGCGCGGGGCGATCCGCATCCGGCTCGAAGAGATGCTGCGGCGGGCGGCGGAGGCCGGCGATATTCGGGTCATCATCTTGCGGGCCGGAGATTTTTTCGGGCCGGGCAATGCCGATGAATGGTTCGGCCAGGCCATGCTGATGGATGCGGCCAAGGGGCGGCTCTATCATCTGGCCGACCGCAAATTGCGCCATAGCTGGGCCTATCTGCCCGATCTGGGCCGGGCCTTTGCGAGGCTGGCGGAACAGCGCAAGGGCTTGACGCCGTTCGAGAATTTCCACTTCGCCGGCTATTGGGTCAGCCATGGCCAGATCATGGAGGCGATCCAGGCCGGGCTGGGGCGCCGGCTGGCGGTCAGGCCCATGCCGTGGTGGATGTTGCGGGTTGTAGGGCTGGTCAATCCGGTGATGCGCGACATCTATCGCATGCGCTATCTCTGGGACAACGAGATGGAGCTGGTCGATCCGAGGCTGGATTCCCTTTTGGGACAAGGGTTTGCCACCCCGTTCGAGGCGGCCGTGGCGGCGACGGTGACCGACCTGATGGCGGCCAGGGCGGCGGGTTAGAAGCCGACGGCGCGGCGGATATCGGCCGGAGTCCAGCCCTGGGCGCGCAGGTCGCGCAGGGATGGCGATCCCTTCGATTTGGAGAGCTTCTGGTTATCCCTGTCGGTCACCAATCGATGAAAATGGTAGCAGACTGCTGACGCCGACAGCAGCATTTGCAGCAGGACGTGCAGATCGGTGGCCGCTTCGAGATCCTTCCCGCGGGTGACATGGGTGATGGCCTGGGCATCGTCATCGACCACGACGCTGAGATGGTAGGCGGTGGGCACGTCCTTGCGCTGCAGCACCACGTCGCCCCAGCGCTCGGGCCGCGCATAGCGGATCTGCGGCCGGTCGAGAATGGTGGGGCCGATCATTGTATAGGTGAGCAGGCCGGCGCGGGCGATGGCGGCCCCGCTATCGAGGCGGAACTGGACCGGATCGCCGCGCTCCAGCCGCTCGATGCGCTCGGCATTGGAGAGATGGCGGCAGGTGCCGGGATAGAGCGGGGCGCCGTCGGGATCGGTGCCTGTGGCCCGGGCGGCGATATCGGCGCGGCTGCAGAAGCAGGGATAGAGCAGGTCCATGTCCCGCAGCCGGTTGGCGGCCTCGGCATAGAGCGGAAAGCGTTCGGACTGGTGGAGGACCGGTTCGGGCCAGGACAGGCCCAGCCAGGCGAGGTCTTCGAACACGGCCTGGGTAAATTCGGGTTTACAGCGGTTGCGGTCGATGTCCTCTATGCGCAATAGCGCCGTGCCGCCGAGTTTTTCCGCCGCATCCCAGGTGACCAGCGCCGACAGGGCATGGCCGAGATGGAGATAGCCATTGGGGCTGGGGGCGAAGCGGAGGCGTGGCTTGGACATGACGATCCGGAGTTGGACTTGAGCGCACATAGCATTCTCAGCGGCGAAACGACACCACGGATCGATACGCCCGAAGGGGTGGAATGGCACCTGGACGCGCTGACCGGGCTGGTGCCGGCGCTGGCGCCGATGCGGGCGCAGGTGGGCGCGGTGCTGCCGCGGGTCAATCCGAAACATTTCGCCGGCATGGCCAAGGTGATCTGCGGACAGCAATTGTCGGTGCAGAGCGCGGCGGCGATCTGGGCCCGGTTCGAGGCGCTGCCCGGTGCGCTGGCGCCGGAGAGCTATCTGGAGCTGAGCGAGGAGGCGGTGCGCGGCGTGGGCTTTTCGCGCGGCAAGTTCCTGGCCCTGCGGGCCGTGGCCGAGGCGATCCTGGCGGGCGAGCTGGATTTCGCCGCATTGGATGCGCTGCCGGCCGAGGCGGCGATCGCGCGGCTGGTGGCGCTCAAGGGCATCGGCCCCTGGACGGCGGAGGTCTATCTGCTGTTCTGTGCCGGCCATCCCGACATTTTCCCGGCCGGGGACCTGGCCCTGCTCAAGGCCGCCCATCACGGGCTCGGTCTTGACGCGCGGCCGAGCATCAAGGAGATGATCGCCATCGCGCGGGACTGGTCGCCGCACCGCTCGGCGGCGGCGCTGCTGTTCTGGCGCTATTTCGCCGCGCTCAAGAACAGGGAATCGAGCCTTCTATGACCAAGCTTTCCGGCCCCATGCTCGCGCCCGCCCAGGGCGGGGCGCCCGACGCCGCCATCGTGCTGCTGCATGGCTATGGCAGCGACGGCAATGACCTCATCGCCATGGCGCCGCGCTTCCAGCCGCTGCTGCCGGGGGCGCTGGTGGTCTCGCCCCATGCGCCCGAGCCGGCCGGGGCGGCGGGCTACGGCTATCAATGGTTTCCCATTGCCTGGGATTCGGCGGCGCAGCGCCTGGCCAGCCGGCAGGCAGGGGTGACGGGAGCCCGGCCGGTGCTGCTGGAATTCCTGCACGACCTCTGGGCGCAGACCGGCATCGCGCCCGGCCGCACCATCCTGGCCGGCTTCAGCCAGGGCGCGATGATGGCGCTGCATGTGGGCCTGTCCCTCCCGCCCGAACAGCAGCTCATGGGGGTGATCGGCATGTCCGGCGCCCTGCTGCCGCCGGAGGGGTTTGGCGGGGGAAAGCTGGCCAGGCCGCCAATATGCCTGGTGCATGGCGACATGGACGACGTGGTCGATCCCAATCACAGCGCCGAGGCCAATGCCCTGCTGACCGAGGCGGGATATGAGGTGGCCTATCACGTGAGCCGGGGCGTGGGGCATGGCGTCTCTCCCGACGGGATGGATTTCATCGCCGGCTTCATCGCGCGCCTCGCCGAAAAATAAGCCGCACGCCCCCGCTTCACACGCCCGACACAAAGGGTTTAGTATAAGGGGGCTATGGACTTACGCGATTCCCGCTTCGGGAGCCTCAAGTGACCATCCATGTGTCGCCTGAGACCTGTCCCGCCCTGGTGCTGAATGCCGATTTTCGGCCGCTCAGCTATTATCCACTCTCGCTGTGGTCTTGGCAGGATGCGATCAAGGCGGTGTGCCTGGACCGGGTGAACATCGTTTCCCATTACGACGTTTCCGTGCATTCGCCGCGCTTCGAAATGCGGCTGCCCAGCGTGGTCTCGCTCAAGGATTACGTGAAACCGGCGCGGCATCCCGCCTTTACCCGCTTCAACGTGTTCCTGCGCGACCGTTTCCAATGCCAATATTGCGGCAGCACGCATGATCTGACCTTCGACCATGTCATTCCCCGCTCCAAGGGCGGGCTGACGACCTGGGAGAACGTGGTGGCGGCCTGCGCGCCCTGCAATCTGCGCAAGGCCAACAGGCTGCCCAGCGAGATCAAGATGTTCCCGCACCAGGCGCCCTATGCGCCCAGCGTGCACGACCTGCACAATAATGGCCGCGCCTTCCCGCCCAACCACCTGCACCAGAGCTGGCTCGACTATCTCTATTGGGACATCGAGCTGGAGCCGTAGGCGGGCTTCGGCGCGGGGGTGAAGCGGTTTATCCGCGGCGCGCTCGGGGGCATCCCTCCCGCCAGGGCGACGCCGCCGCGTCACGGACGTGGATACTCTCCTTGCCGCACTCACGGAATCGTCACCCTCGGGCCTGATCCGAGGGCAGGTCGCCGCACGTTCGGGGGCGTCGGCGTCAGGCGTGAAGAGCCCTCGGGTCAAGCCCGAGGGTGACGAGCGGCGGGTGAGGCGGCCGAGGGTGACGAGCGGTGGGTTGGGGTAACACCGGATCACCTCCCCCTTGATGGGCTTCACACTGGCCGCAAGGGGGAGGGTGCCGCACCGCGTTTGCCGAACGGTGTTCACCTAATCTCCACCCCACCATTCGTCACCCTCGGGCTTGTGTGGAGGAAGTGTGGTTTA
>NZ_LVVY01000134.1 GCF_001650025.1 Devosia elaeis
AGGCGGCGTCGTGGCCTTCATTGTTGAAGCCCATGCGGTTGACCACGCCGTCGGCGGCGGGAATGCGGAACAGGCGGGGCTTGTCATTGCCCGCTTGCGGGCGCGGGGTGACGGTGCCGATTTCGACCATGCCGAAGCCCATCAGCGCCAGGGGGCGGGGCACTTCGGCATTCTTGTCGAAGCCGGCGGCCATGCCGACCGGATTGGCCAGGTCGAGCCCGCAGAGCGCGGTGGCGAGTTCGGGCGGATCCCGGTGCTGCTGCTGCGGGGCGAGGCCCAGGCGCAGGGCGGTTATGGTGGCGCCATGGGCGGTTTCGGCATCCATGCGCAACAGGGCGTCGCGGGTGAGATTGGCCAGGCCCGCATTGCGCAGCAGCGGCGAGAAAGCGGAGAAGATCATCGCACGGCCTCCGGCAGGGTGCAGTTTCCGTTATCGTCGACGCTGACCAGCGCTTCCCATTCGACCGCGCGCAAATCCAGCGGGCCGCCATAAAGATGAGGGAAAAGCTGCCCGCCGCGCGAGGGCTCCCAGACCAGGCCCTGGCCGAGATCGGCAATGCGCACCGCCAGGATGACGAGATCGGCCTGGCCGCGGAAATGCAGGCGCAGCGTTTCGGCCAATTGGGCGGCGGTGGAGAAATGCATATAGCCATCCGCCGCGTCGATGGGCATGCCGGCATAGTGGCCCGAATGACGGGCGCCGGCCAGGGAGGCGGCAGTGGCGATCTTGTAGATGAGGGAGGGCGTGTCGGGAGACATGGAACAACCTGCGGCGCTGATCGTGCCGGGGTAAAACGTAAAGGTTCTCTTTACAAGGTGGACCGTGGAGAATACGTTAGGACTGAATTCCGGAC
>NZ_LVVY01000135.1 GCF_001650025.1 Devosia elaeis
CCATGCGGCCATGGCGCAAATCTTTGCGGCGGGTGAGCCCCCCACCGCCATTCTCGCCATGTCGGACAAGATCGCCATGTATGCCGTCGACTGGCTGTTCCGCTCGGGCCGGGATGTTCCCGGCGATGTGTCGGTGATCGGCTTCGACGGCGTGCCCGAGGCCGCGGTCGCCACGCCCAAGCTGACCACGATGGTTCAGCCCATGCACGAGATCGCGCGACTGGCAGTGGATGCCGCCTTGGGCGAAAGCCAGGTCGAAGGGCGCCGGGTCCTGCCGACGCAATTGGTGGTGCGGGAATCGACGGCGCCGCCACGCGCGAAATAAGACATCTGGCCAGTTGCCCCGGTCGGCCTGAGGCAATATCAGTTTGCCCGGCATTTCCGGGGAGAGATCGAATGGCGTTCTTGTCTGATGCATTGGGGCGGGTGGCGCCTTCGGCGACCGTGGCGATCAGCCAGAAGGCGCGGGTGATGGCTCAGGAGGGCAAGGACATCATCGCTCTGTCTGCCGGCGAACCGGATTTCAATACGCCCGAACATGTGCGCGATGCGGCCAAGCGGGCCATGGATGAGGGCAAGACGCGCTATACCAATGTCGATGGCATCGCCGAACTCAAGGAAGCGGTGGCGGCCAAGTTCCGCCGTGATAACGGCCTCGATGTGACGGCGGCGGATTGCTTCGTCGGCTCGGGCGGCAAGCAGATCATCTTCAATGCGCTGCTGGCGACGCTCAATCCGGGCGACGAGGTGGTGGTGCCGGTGCCCTATTGGGTGAGCTATCCGGAAATCGTGCGGCTCTGCGGGGCCGAGCCGGTCTTTGCGGTGGCCGATGCCTCGACCGGCTTCAAGCTCAAGCCGGAGGTGCTGGAAGCGGCGATCACGCCCAGGACCAAGTGGCTCATTCTCAATACCCCGTCAAACCCGACGGGCGCCGCCTATTCGGCCAGTGAATTGAAGGGCTTGGCGGAGGTGCTGATGCGGCATCCGCATGTGCATATCCTGACCGACGATATCTATGAAGTGCTGGTCTATGACGGCAAGAGCTTCGCCACCATCGCGCAGGTGGAGCCGGCCTTGCAGGCCAGGACCCTGACGATGAACGGGGTTTCGAAGTCGCATGCCATGACCGGCTGGCGCATCGGCTATTGCACCGGGCCTCGGCCGCTGCTGGCGGCGATGACCAAGCTGCAGGGGCAATCGACCACCAATGCCTCGTCCATCTCGCAATGGGCGGCGGTGGAGGCGCTGAACGGGCCGCAGGATTTCCTCAAGGACTGGCGCGAGGTGTTCCAGCAACGGCGCGACCTGGTGGTGGCCGGGCTCAACGCCAATACCGGGCTCGATTGCCTGACGCCCGAGGGCGCGTTCTATGTCTTCCCCTCCTGCCAGCGGCTTCTGGGCAAGACCAGCGCCGGCGGCACGGTGCTGACGACGGACGAGGATTTCGTGATGGCGCTGCTGGAAGAAACCGGCGTGGCGCTGGTGCATGGCACGGCCTTCGGCCTGCCGGGCCATTTCCGCCTCAGCTATGCGGCGAGCAATGCCGAGCTGGAAGAGGCGGTGCGGCGCATCCAGGGATTCTGCGCGGGGATCAGCTGATGGCACTGGCTGTATCGTTGATCTTTGACGACGATATAGACAAGGCCGTAAGGCAAATCTGGCAAATGCTGGCGGCGGAAGGTGTATGCGATGTTATGCAGGGCCTTGGCTATCCACCGCATGTCTCGCTACTGGTTTCCGACGATGACGCGATAGAGGCCGATCTGCGGAGCATGATGGCTGCCCTCTCGCAGATCAGGGCGATGGATCTCATGCTGGGTCCAGTCCGTCATTTCCCCGATACTTCGATCGTCTGGCTGAATTGCGATGGCGGCGCGGCGCTCATGGACCTGCACCGGCACCTGGCGGATAGAGCGCCAGCAGGAGCCATCCGCCCACATTATCAGCCAGGCCAGTGGACACCGCATGTCACCCTGCAGATGACCGGCGACCGGGTGCGCGGCGAAGCGCTAGCGTCTTCGGCATGGTCACTCCCGCGCCGGGGGCGGGCCGTGCGATTGGAGCTTGCCCGGTTCATGCCGGTGGTGCCATTAGCCGGAATCGCACTGTCCTAGCCCTGGCCCAGGGCCGGGAGGATGGCCTGCTCGACGATGGCTTCGATGTGGGCGCGGTCGGGCGGCAGGCCGTTGTCGACGACGAATTTTATGAACAGCGCCTCCCCGATATCCTCGACGACGGGGGTGATGCGGGCCGGATCGAGCCGGCCGGCGCGGGCGTAATGGTGTAGCACCGTTTTGGTGAAACGGCCGCCGCGGGCGTCGAAGACGTCACGCCAGATGCGCTTGTGCAGGTGCGGATAGCGGCCGGCTTCCGCCACGACGGCGAAGAGAGCCTGGCCCATGGGCGACGCCGAGGTTTCGCGCAGCAGCATGAGCGCGGCGATGAGATCGCTGCGTAAATCCGTCGCTGCCGGGCTGGGTTCCTCCTGCGGGAAATTGCGGTGCATGGCCTCGATGAGGATGTCCTCGGGCGTGGACCAGCGCCGGTAAAGCGAGGTCTTGGCGGTGCCGGCGCGCCGGGCAATGCCCTCCATGGTGAGGCCGCTGAGGCCCAGTGCCGCCGTTTCCAGGATCGACGCCTCGTAGATGGCGTGCAGCAAGGCTTCGCCACGCCGCCGGGTGGGGCGGGGCGCAGCTTCGGCCTGGTCGGGCTTCGAAATCGTCATGACCACATAAAGAACGGTTGCGTATCTTATCCAAGATAAGATACGTTATGGTTTCTAATGTGGATCAGGATAGCAGGAGTTCCACCATGGCGCAGCAGGTCGCGACGGCTTTTTCCGGACACCATGAGAGGGGGGAGCGTGCGCTGGCGCCGGATCTGGCCAGAGGCGCGATGCTGCTGATCATCGCCGTGGTCCACGCGCATATGTTCCGGCAATTGGCCGGCGGCATGGGGGCGCCCGATGCCGCGGGATGGGTGGATGTGGCGACCACAATTCTGGTGACCCTTCTGGCGGAGAACCGGGGCTACCCCATGTTCGCGGCGCTGTTCGGCTATGGATTGATGCGGATCGCCATGCGGCATGGGGAGGCGGCGCCGGGAGGCAACGCGGTGGGAAAGCTGCGGCGGCGCGGTTTCTGGCTGCTGATCATCGGCTTCCTCCACACGCTATTGCTCTCCTATGGCGATATTCTTTCGGTCTATGGGGTGATCGCGCTGGCCCTGGCGGCGATGTCGCAATGGAGCGGGCGACGGGTGCTGCGGCTGGGGCTGATTTTCTTCGTCGTGGCGGTGCCGATCTATGCGCTGGGCATGACGGCCTTGCTGCATGGCGCGGATGGTGCCGACGCCGATGCGGGGTTCTGGGCGGCGATGGGGCTGCGGCTGGCGGCCTGGCCGTTTTCCACGATGCTGTTCGTGCTGATTTCCGTCTTTCCCTTCAGCATCGGCATGCTGGCGGCCCGTCGCGGCATTCTGGATCGACCGCAGGCGCATCTGCCATTGCTGCGGGCCCTGGCCGGCTGGGGCATTTGCCTGGCCGTGCTGGGCGGCGTGCCGCAGGCCCCCATCGCCACCGGCTTCTGGGTGCCGGGCATGATGGGCGAGAGCGCCAGCCTCTGGTTGCACCTGGTGACCGGCTATGCGGGCGGGCTGGGCTATGCGGCCCTGATCGGCCTGCTGGTGGTGCGGGTGGGGGAAGGGCGCGGCATAGTGGTGCGGGCCCTGGTGGCGACCGGACAGCGCTCGCTGAGCTGCTATCTCTGGCAATCGGTCGCCTGGTTCGGCCTGTTCATGCCCTTCACCCTCAATCTAGCGGCGCGCCTGAGCTATTTCGAGGCGGTTCTGGTGGGCGCACTGGTGTGGCTGGGCACGGTGATCTGGGCCGACATGCTGGGGCGGCGGGGTCGACAAGGGCCTGCCGAGGCCTTCCTGCGGCGGAGGCTCGCGACCCGGGCCGCTTAGCGGATCAGCGACCCAGGAGCTGGGCCAGGCTGGCATTGCCGCCGCCCATGGCCTCGCCGAACATGTCCATCAGCTTGGCGGTAGTGACATAGCTCTGCATGGCGGCCTGGTAGAGCTGGTCGGACCAGCCGATGGCCTGGCGCTCCTCGGCCGATAGGGAGGAAAAGGCGGAGATGACGTTCTGGCTGAAAGCGGTGGGATCGCCGGATTTGCTGGCGCTCTGGAAGCCGGCCAGCAGGGTGGCGCCGCTGCGGGCCTGGAGCACCGAGCGGGCGGCGCGGGTTTCTTCGGCGGTGAACTGGCCGTCCTTGTCGAGCACCATGGCGGAGAGGGCGCGGCTGGAGAAGCCGGACATGTCGATATATTGGCCCAGACTCGTATTGCCGTTGAAGGTGGGCGCCTTGCCATTGGCCTTGGCCTCGGCATAGAGGCGATCCAGCGTGGTGCGGGCATTGGCGGCAAGGTCCGGCATGGAGCTGTCGGGGCTTTCTCCCGCCTCGGACAGCGCCAGGTAGAGCGCGACGGGGTCGTTGGGGCCGAGATCGGGCCGGGTGCCCGGCGCGGTCTGCAATTGCTTGAGGCCCTCGGTGATCGCGTCGCGGCCCGCCTGCCATTCGGCGGTGGCGCGTTCCTCGGCGCCCAGGCCATCGAGATAGGCGGCGGCGGCCTTGTAGAGGCCGGTATAATTGCCGGTGACACGAGCGATCGCCGCCGGTCCGGCCAGGGCCGCCTCGAAACGGCGCTGCATTTCGAGGCCGGCGGCCTCGCGTTCGTCGGGCGAGAAGCTGTCATCGCTCGACATGGCATAGAGTTCGCGCTGGTCGAGACCGGAAAGATCGAGCGCCAGCTTGCCGTCCTTGAGAGGCGAGGTGCGGTCGGCTTCTTCCAGAAGAGCGGTGAGCTTGGCGCGGGCATCGGCGAGAACGGCGGCGAAGTCGCGCTCGGCCAGCGCGGCGCGGGCGGCGTCGGACAGCGTTACCGCCGTGGCAGCGCTTTCGGCATTGGTCTGTGCCGGCTGGCTGGAGGCTGTCGACTTGGCCGTGCCGGCATAGGCACTGGCATAGCCTTGATAGGGCGAATAGGGCGCGGTGGATGTGACGGCGACCATGTCAGCTTCTCCCGAGGTGTCGGAAGAAATGGATGCAAGCATCGTGCCGCAAAAAGGCGAGGGGATTCAGTCGGCTGCGGGGCGGGATGGCTGGCGCGGGCAATTTGTGCCGGGCAGAAAGTGCTTTCCAGCCTGATTTCGCGCCGGAAGGTGTGGGCCACGGCGTTGGCCGCTTGGCTGCCGGAATTGTTGGGGTAGAGTGGGGACGTAGTTCCCTTGTCGGTATTTCCGTTAGGTCTGACCATGTCTGAGCGCCCCTCCATGCTGGCCCCCTTCCGGCATGACACTTTCCGCATGCTGTGGCTGGCGACGCTGGTGTCCAATCTGGGTGGACTGGTGCAATCGGTGGGGGCGGGGTGGATGATGACCACGCTCACCACCTCGCACAACATGATCGCGCTGGTTCAGGCGTCGACGACGCTGCCGATCATGCTGTTTTCGCTGGCGGCGGGCGCGCTGGCGGACAATTTCGACCGCCGGATCGTGATGCTGATCGCCCAATGCGGCTTGATGGCGGTATCAGTCATTCTCGCGGTGCTGACCATGTTGGGCCTGTTGACGCCCTGGCTGCTGCTGACCTTCACCTTCATGATCGGCTGCGGCACGGCGTTGTTCAATCCGTCCTGGCAGGCATCGGTGGGCGATATCGTGCCGCGGGCCGACCTGCCGGGCGCGGTGACGCTCAATTCGATGAGCTTCAACATGATGCGCAGCGTCGGCCCGGCCGTGGGCGGCCTGATCGTGGCGCTGGCGGGCGCGGCTGCCGCCTTCGCGGTGAACGCCTTGTCCTATGTGCCGCTGATCGTGACGCTGTGGCGCTGGAAGCCGGAGCGGGTGCCGAGCGGATTGCCGCGGGAAAAATTCGGCAGCGCGATGTGGGCCGGCATTCGCTACGTGTCCCTGTCGCCCAACCTGACCACGGTGTTGTTCCGGGGATTCCTGTTCGGGTCGGCCGCCGTGTCCATCCTGGCGCTGCTGCCATCGGTGGCCAATGAATATGTGGGTGGCGGGGCGCTGATCTATGGCACGTTGCTGGGTTGCTTCGGCCTGGGGGCCATTGGCGGCGCCTTTCTCAACGGCCGGGTGCGCGAGCGCTTCAGCAATGAAGTGATCGTCCGGGTGGCGTGCCTGGGCTTCGCGCTGAGCTGTGTCGGGCTGGGCTTCAGCCGCGATCCTCTGCTCAGCCATTTCGTGCTCATCCCCGCCGGCGCGAGCTGGGTGCTGGCGCTATCGCTGTTCAATGTCTCGATCCAGTTGTCGACGCCGCGCTGGGTGGTGGGGCGCGCATTGTCGCTTTACCAGACGGCGACGTTCGGCGGCATGGCGCTGGGAAGCTGGGTCTGGGGTGTCGGCGCCGATATTGCGGGGCCGGACTGGGCGCTTTACGGGGCGAGCGCGGTGCTGGTGCTGTGCGCCGCAGTGGGTTTGCGCATGCCGCTGCCCGAATTCAGCTCGCGCGACCTGACCCCGATCGGCACGTTCAACGAACCGGTGCTGAAGCTGGACCTGCTGCCGCGGAGCGGCCCCATCCTGGTGATGGTGGATTACCGGATCCGGCAGGAAGACATCGATGCCTTTCTCGAACTCATGGCTGCGCGCCGGCGCATCCGCATTCGCGACGGCGCCCGGCAATGGGCGGTATTGCGCGACCTGCACCAGCCCGATCTCTGGGTGGAGAGCTATCACGTGCCCACCTGGGAGGATTACCTGCGGCACAACCTGCGGCGCACCAAGGCCGATTCCGAAAATACCGACGCGCTGCGCCGGCTGCACCAGGGCGAGGGACCGCCGCAGGTGCACAGGATGATCGAGCGGCAGACCGTGCCCCTGCACGACGATACGCCGCTGCGCGACCTGCCGGAGGTCTAGGCGCCATGCGCGCATGAAAAAGCCCCGCCCGAGGGGATGGGCGGGGCCGGAGGTCGTTGGCCGGGGCCGCTGACCTTGGAGGGACGGCATCACCACGAACGCCGCCGATATGTGCATTATCCCGCCGGGAGCGGGCGATCACAAACGCGCAACGGGAAAGGCTGCCATGCAGATTCGCAGCAATGCGGGCAAAAAAAGAGGCTCCAACCGAAGTTGGAGCCTTTGATAGGGCCGAAGCCAAATCGCAAGTAATGGCCTTGCGCTAGGGAGGAGGATTAGCGCCCGACCGGTGAGCCAAAACCGAGGGAGGAGGATTCGGTTTCAACTCGATTGTCGGCAACGCGGGTCCGTGGGAGGAGGATACGGAGCGGCGTCGCAGCGACAAAGCCAATATAGGTTTTGACCGTTTGGTCAGCAATGCATGTGTGGTCATGCCAGCTATGCATTAGGCACAGCGACAATGTGTCCATTTTCTAGGCAGGTCCGCAGGCTGACGACAGGACGGGATGTGAGGGGCAAAAAAAGAGGCCCTATCCGAAGATAGGGCCTGATGACTGGGCCGAAGCCAAATCGAAAGTGGGGCAGAGAGCAAGGGAGGAGGAGATGCGCTCTGCCATGAGCTTTGGATCAAGGGAGGAGGAGATGATCCGCAGCTCGGTGTTGCGATACGGGGTCCGAAGGGAGGAGGAGATCGGAGCGCGCCTCAGCAACGAGGACATATATGAACTCTACCGGTCCGATAGACAATCCCGAAACTGACATGTCAGCCATGCGTTTTTGCAGGGCTCGGCAACAGGGCAAAAAGAAAGGCTCCGCTCGAGGGGAGAGCGGAGCCCAAGGGGGACAGGCCAGAGGCCCGTCAGGAGGGAACGCAGCGGAGCAAGGGAGGGAGGAGAAACATCCGCTGTGATGAGGGTTCATTTATGCCGGTCGGCCTGCTTCGCCAACCCGGGGAGGGTCATGCCAGCCATGCGTTTCATGCATGTGGAAATGAATTCCGCAATGATTTCAATGGTGAGGGGCGGGGCTGTGACCGGCTGCCGCACCTAGATCGTTTCACGTTTAAACGGACACATTTTTCTATCGCTGATCGTCACCCTCGGGCTTGACCCAAGGGTTCTTCGTTCTTGGGTGTATGGCAAACGCCCTCGGGTCGAGGATGCATCCCTCCCTCAAGCTCTCCTCTTAAGGGGGAGCAAAGCAAAAGTGCCGTGATTCCAGCTGAATGTGGACTGCACTGGTAGGTGCGTTCAGGGCAAGGCTTCGAAGCGCGCCAGCGCCTCAGGCAATTGCCCGAGATGGTCGATGCGCGCATAGCGCGGCTCGTCCTGCGGCTCCTCGGCATGCTCATAGGACCAGGTGAGGTCATGGGGCACATAGACGGCGAAGGCGCCGACGGCCAGGGGTGGCAGGATATCGGACCTGAGGGAGTTGCCGGCCATGAGGGTATGGTCGGGCCCTTCCGTATGGCGTGCGAAAATCCGGCGATAGGTGGCCTCGTTCTTGTCGGCAACCACTTCCACGGCGGCGAAATATTCGGCGAGGCCCGATGCGGCGAGCTTGCGTTCCTGATCGAAGATATCGCCCTTGGTGACGAGGATCAGCCGGTAGCGGTCCTGCAATTGGCCGAGCGCCTGATCGACATAGGGCAGGGTTTCGATCGGAAAGTTCAGCAATTCGCGGCCGGCGGCCATGATCTCGGCGATGACCGTGCCGGGCACGCGATGGTCGGTCACGTCGAGCGCGGTTTCGACCATGGACAGGGCGAAGCCCTTGGCGCCGAAGCCGTAGAAGGCAAGGTTGCGCGTGGTGGCGGCGATCAGGCGCTCGGTGAGGTCCGGCGCGTCGGTATAGTCGCGCAGCAGATCGGTGAAGCGCTGCTCGGTGAGGCGGAAGAATTGCTCGTTCTGCCAGAGCGTGTCGTCGGCATCGAGGGCGATGGTGGTGATGCGGGGCATGGGATGTCTGTAGCCTGAGGAGCCGTCATTGTCCGGCTCGTCCGGGCAATCGATCTTTTCATGCCTCCGAATGGATCACCCGGGCAAGCGGGGCGAGGGCGACGCGGGAGAATTCGGCGAAAGAAACACCTTTCGCCCCGGCTGATGTTCCTGCCGGTCAGAAGGACCATTCCCGCGCCTTGGAGACGAGGAAGTCGCGGAAGACGCCGACGCGCTTGGAATTCTTGAGGGCGGGGGGATAGACGAAATAGGCCTCGTAGGCAGGCAGCTCGATCTCGGGCAGGACCTGGACCAGGCCGTCTTCCTTTTCCGTCACATAGGCGGGCAGCATGGCGATGCCGATGCCGGCGCGGCAGGCCTGCATCATGCCGTAAATGGCATTGACCCGCAGGGCGGCGCGGCGGGGGCTGGAATCGGAGCGGCCCATGCGCTCGAGATAGTTGATGTCGCCCAGATAGGACGGCACCGGTTCGCCGAAGCTGATGATGCGGTGTTCGTCCAGATCCTCGGGCGAGCCGGGCATGCCGTGCTCGTCGATATAGGAATTGCTGGCGTAGAAGTGGTTGTGGACGGTGAACAGCTTGCGCTGGATCATCTCCGACTGGTTGGGGCGATGCAGGCGGATGGCCACGTCGGCCTCGCGCATGGCCAGGTCGAGCTCGGCATCGTTGAGGCGGATTTCGAGCTGGATCAGGGGATAGAGTTTCAAGAATTCATCGAGCCGCGAGCTGAGCCAGGTGGAGCCGATGCCGACCGTGGTGGTGACGATCAGGGGGCCGGTGGGCTCATCCTGGCTCTCCGACATCTGGGTCTCGACCTGCTGCAGCTCCCAATGCATGCGGTGGGCGGTGCGGAAGAGCTGTTCGCCCACTTCGGTCAGCACCAGGCCGCGGGCATGGCGAATGAAGAGCTTGAGGCCCAGGTCGTCTTCGAGAGCGGAAATCTGGCGGGATACGGCCGACTGGCTCATGCCCAGTTTTTCGGCGGCGTGGGTGAAAGAGCCCGACTCGGCGGCGGTGTGGAAAATCCGGAGCTTGTCCCAGTCGAGCATTTTCATGACGCTTTCTTCGTTACCGTTCAGCCAGGTCGGACCGTGCCCGCCGCCTTAAGCGAAGGGGACGCAGGAATTGTGACGAGGCGGCGTTTTTCCTTGGTCATGCTGTCGCAGCCTATTCCGCCGCCTCGGCCAGTTCGTGCGCGGCCAGGAAGCGCTCGGCGTCGAGCGCGGCCATGCAGCCCATGCCCGCGGCCGTGACGGCCTGGCGATAGATGTCGTCGGTGACATCGCCGGCGGCGAAGACGCCGGGAATGTTGGTTTCGGTGGTGCCCGGCTTCACCTGCAGGTAGCCGCCCGGCTTCATGTCGAGCTTGCCCGAGAAGATCGAGGTTGCCGGCGCATGGCCGATGGCGACGAAGACGCCGTCGATGGGCTGCTCGTAGGTCTCGCCGGTGGCGCGATTGCGCAGGGTGACCGTGTTGACCGAAGGGGGCATGGGCGCGCCGCCCACTTCGACCACCTCGGTGTTCCAGCGCACCTCGATCTTGGGATGCTTGAACAGGCGATCCTGCAGGATGCGTTCGGCGCGGAATTCGTCGCGGCGATGCACGACGATGACCTTCTCGGCGAAATTGGTGAGAAAGAGCGCTTCCTCCACCGCCGTATTGCCGCCGCCGACCACCAGAACCTGCTTGCCGCGATAGAAGAAGCCATCGCAGGTGGCGCAGGCCGAAACGCCGAAGCCCTGGAATTTCTGCTCGGAGGGCAGGCCCAGCCACTTGGCCTGGGCGCCGGTGGCGATGATCAGGCTATCGGCGGTATAGGTGTCGCCGCTGTCGCCATGCAGCACGAAGGGGCGGCGGTCGAGGTCGACGGAGGTGATGATGTCGTTGACGATGCGCGTGCCGACATGCTCGGCCTGAGCCTTCATCTGGTCCATGAGCCAGGGGCCCTGGATGACATCGGCGAAACCGGGATAGTTTTCGACATCGGTGGTGATGGTGAGCTGGCCGCCCGGCTGGAGGCCCTGAATCATCACCGGTTCGAGCATGGCGCGCGCTGCATAGATGGCGGCGGTGTAGCCGGCAGGGCCGGAACCGATGATGATGACTTTCGCGTGCATCGCGACGCTTCTCCAAAAGACAGGAATAAACCCTTGCCTCTAGTTAAGAGGCGAAGTGGGTGAGTTTCAAGGCAAAGTCACGCGCATGGAGCAGATGCCTACCCGACTGCACCGGAAAGACACAGGATATTGCGGTAACGCTAAAAATTTAGGCGTTGGATATACCGCATCTTGGGTCTGTGGGGCGCGGAACGCGGGGGACGGAGCGAATCGCTCGCGGCCCGGATAGCCGGCCCCTAAGAATCGTCACCACCGGGCCTGTCCCGGTGGTCCATGCCTCCGCCAGATGGATTGCCGGGACAAGCCCGGCAATGACGGCGAAATTACATCGCATGGGCGTTTCAGCCATCGCACGGAAACGCTCTAGATGAACTTGATCTTGACGATCTCGTAGCTGCGGGAGCCGCCGGGGGCCGCGACTTCGAAGGAATCGCCCTCTTCCTTGCCGATCATGGCGCGGGCAATGGGCGACGAGATGGAGATGCGGCCGGCCGAGGCATCGGCCTCCGGATCGCCGACGACCTGATAGGTCTTTTCTTCCTCGGTATCCTCATCGAGGAAGGTGACGGTGGCGCCGAACTTGACCTTGTCGCCGCCGAGCTTGGTGACATCGATGATGTCGGCCAGGGCCAGGATGGCCTCCAGCTCCTGGATACGGCCCTCGTTGAGGCTCTGCTGCTCCTTGGCGGCGGAATATTCGGCATTTTCCGACAGATCGCCATGGGCGCGGGCTTCGGAGATGGCATCGATGATCCGGCGGCGCTCGCTTTGGGTGCGGTGCTCGTATTCGGCGGTGAGGGTCTTGTGCCCCTGAACCGTCATCGGGATCTTGTCCATAATTGTCCTGCCTCCAATCGGCTCGGCAAAAATAAAATCCGTGCGCGGCCAGGTCCTCCCAGGCCGCGGCACGAAACGAAACTGTGGTCTGTCGCGGCGCGCACTGCCGCCCGACATGGCTTCTCCCTGCCAAGCTTCGTTCGGCATATGCTTCACGACAAGTTTTCAGGGAGATAGGGCCAGCTTGCCCGGCTGCCACGTTGCGGTCAAGCGGGTGTGCCCGGTTGAGATAGGCACTCCACATGGCAATGCAATGGCACCCGTCATCGCCAAAAGAAAGGCACAGCATGAAGACCCGATTTTTCGCGCTTCTCACCTTGGTCACTGCACCGCTGCTGGTCGCGGCGCCGGGCCAGGCGCAGACTATCGAATCGAGTGCCGGGCGGCTCGGCGCCAGCGTGCTGGCCGAGGGGCTGGAGCATCCCTGGGCGCTCGCCTTTCTGCCGGATGGGCGGTTTCTGGTGACGGAGCGGGCCGGCCGGCTGCTCATTGTCGCCGCCGATGGGGCGCGGACGCCGGTCGATGGCGTGCCGGAAGTGGTGGCGCGAGGGCAGGGCGGGCTGCTCGACGTGGCCCTGGCCCCCGATTTCGCCGAGAGCGGCAGGCTTTATCTCAGCTATGCGGCACCGGCTTCCGCGGCCGGATTGCAGCGGGGCACGGGCACGGCGGTGATGGCGGCGCGGCTGGTGCTGGACGGCGATGGCGGGCGGCTGGAGGCGCAGGATGTGATTTTCCGCATGAACCGCTTCGACAATTCCAACCGCCATTTCGGCTCGCGGATCGTGGTGGGCGCGGATGGCAATCTGTTCGTGACGCTGGGCGATCGCGGCACGATGGACCGGGCGCAGGACGGCGAGGACCTGGCGGGCGGGGTGGTCCGCATCGCCCCCGACGGCTCGATTCCTGCCGACAATCCGAGGATCGAGGGCTGGGCGGCCGAATTCTGGAGCATCGGTCATCGCAATCCGCAGGGCGCCACCCTGCGGGACGATGGGGTGCTGTTCGCGGTGGAACACGGCGCCCGGGGTGGCGACGAGCTCAACCTGGTGACCGGCGGCCGGAATTACGGCTGGCCGGTGATCAGCTATGGCCGCGATTATTCGGGCCTGCCGATCGGCGTGGGGCAGGAGCAGGAGGGGCTGGAGCAGCCGCTGCATTACTGGGACCCCTCCATTTCTCCCTCGGGCCTCGATTTCTACCAGGGCGCGCTGATCCCGGAATGGGAGGGCGACCTGCTGCTGGGCGGGCTGAGCGGCAATGTGCTGGTGCGGCTGGACATGGACGGCGACGCGGTGGCGGGCGAGGAGAGGCTGTTCCAGGGGCAATTGGGCCGCATCCGCGATGTGCGGGTGGGCGCGGACGGAGCGATCTACCTGTTGACCGACGCGCCGGACGGGCGGTTGCTGCGCGTGGCGCCCGAGGGCGAATAGAGCAAATAAAAAGGACGCGCTCCCGGGGAGCGCGCCCTTTCTCGTTTCAGTCGTCGTGTTTCAGCCGGCGGTCAGATTGTCGGCGGCGGACTTGCCGGTCCGCTTGTCCTTGACGATCTCGTAGGTGACCTTCTGGCCTTCATCCAGGCCATTGAGGCCGGAGCGCTGGACGGCGGAGATGTGGACGAAAACGTCCGCCCCACCTTCGTCCGGCTGAATGAAGCCATAGCCCTTTTGGCCGTTGAACCACTTAACGGTGCCCGTTGCCATAATGCGCGTTCCCTCGTGCAGTCGCTGCTGGTTGCGGTTCCGGCCGTGCACCCGGCCGGACCCTAGTTGATATCGAAATATCGGAAGATGACGTCAGCAATGGCGAATGGCATTCGCGCCTTCAGATCAGTCGGCCGCAATATTCGATCCGGTGAGCGTACCTCGAAAATTCCGGTGCATCAATATGTCGTGTAGCCACGACCAAAAACCCCGCAGAACCGAAGTTCTGCCGAGCGCATAGGGGGTTGGTCCAAAAAATTCCCGTCCGGAGGGAACAGGAATGTCTGCCGCTGCAAGGCGGCATGGTCCGGGCGGGCAAGACGCGGGCCGGGATGCCGCTATCTTAGAGGAGCCAGGCGGTTTGCCAAGGGTGAAGGCGCCCGGGATCGGAGCGCTCCGCATTTCGCTTGCGTTTTTCCCCAGCTTCCGGCAAATCCCGCGCGCCGCGCCCAGCGAGGCCGGTTTCATCTCGAAAGCAAATCGTCTTGGACAAGGCGTATTTTTCCTCCGGTGATATCATCGCCGACCGGCGCGCGGATTATGCCCGCATGCTGGCCGATGGCGGTGACTATGCGGCAGCGGCCGAATTGATGGCTCAGGCCCTGGACATGGCGCCCGATTGGGCGGCCGGCTGGGATCTGCTCGGCACCTATCATGAGCGGGCCGGCCAGGTGGCCGCGGCGATTTCGGCCTGGCGCCGGCTCGAGGCCCTGGACGACGAGGGCGTTTTCGGTGCGCAATTGAAGCTGGCCGCCCACGATGCCGGCCCGGCCGGCGACGGCACGGCAGTGAGCTATGTCGAGGCTTTGTTCGATCAATATGCGCCGCAATTCGAGCAATCGCTGCTGGGAAAGCTGGGCTATCGCGTGCCGGAAATCCTCGACCGCATGGTGGAGGAGGAAATGGCGCGACTGGGCGTGGCGCTGTTCGACAAGGCGCTGGATCTGGGCTGCGGCACCGGGCTCATGGGCGAGAAGCTGCGAGCCAAGGTCGGCTTTCTCGAAGGTATCGACATTTCGGCGGCGATGATCGCGGAAACCGCGCGCAAGGGCATCTATGACAGCCTGCAAAAGGCGGAGCTGGTGGCCGCGCTCAATGCCAGGCGCGCCGATGCCGACCTGATGACGGCCGCCGACGTGCTGATCTATTGCGGCGCCCTGCCGCCGGTGCTGGCGGCGCTGGTGCCGGCGCTCAAGGCGGGAGGCCTGGTGGCCTTCTCGCTGGAAGCGCATGACGGGGACGAGGCGGTCTTTCTCCGGCCCAGCCTGCGCTACGCCCATGGGGTGGATGCCACGCGCGACGCGCTGGTGGTGGCGGGGCTGGACATCCTGCGGTTCGAGACCGCCATCCTGCGCTTCGATCGCGGCGCCCCGGTCACCGGCATCCTGGTGGTGGCGCGCAAGCCGGCTCTGGAACTGACGGCGGCGAACGATGCCGAGGCGGGCGGCGACGTGGCGGCCTAGCCAAAAGCGCTGCGGCTTGGCACAAGGGGGCGTCTTCCTGGGAGCGCCACATGAACATCATCCGCCACGATTTCCGGTCCGACACGGTGACACGGCCCAGCGCCGGCATGCGGGCCGCCATGGCCGATGCCGAGGTGGGCGACGACGTGTTCGGCGACGATCCCAGCGTCAATCTGCTCGAACAGCGCATGGCCGGATTGGTGGGCAAGGATGCGGCGCTGTTCGTACCGTCGGGCACGCAATCGAACCTTCTGGCCCTGATGAGCCATTGCGGGCGCGGCGACGAATTCATCGCCGGGCAGAAGGCGCATCTCTACCTCAACGAGGCGGGCGGTGCGGCGGTGCTGGGATCGATCCAGCCGCAGCCGATCGCGCATGAGCCCGACGGCACGATGGACCTGGCGGCAATCGAGGCGGCCATCAAGCCCGATGACAGCCATTTTGCCCGCACCCGCGTGATCGCGCTGGAAAACACCTTTGGCGGCAAGGTCCTGCCGACGGCCTATATGGATGCGGTGGCCGAGATTGCGCGCCGGCATGGGCTGGGGCTGCATCTGGACGGGGCACGGGCCTTCAATGCCTGCGTGAAGCTGGGGCTGGATATCCGCGATTTCGCGGCGACCTTCGACACGGTATCGATCTGCCTTTCCAAGGGCCTGGGCGCGCCGGTGGGATCGATGCTGGTGGGGCGGGCCGATTTGATCGCTACCGCGCGGCGCCATCGCAAGATGCTGGGCGGCGGCATGCGGCAGGCGGGCATTCTCGCCGCGGCGGGGCTTTACGCGCTGGAGCACAATGTGGCGCGGCTGGCCGAGGATCACCGCCGCGCGCTGCGGCTGGCGGAGGGGCTGGCCCGGCATGCGGCGCTGCGCGTCATCATGCCGGAAACCAATATCGTCTGGGTGGAAATGGACGGGGCGCTGGGCGAGAGGCTGAATGCCGAATTGTCCACAGAGGGCATCGGCGTTCTGGCCGGGCGCTATGGGCAGCAGCGCTGGGTCACCCATCTCGATATCGGGGACGACGCGGTGGACGCCGCACTGGCGCTGGTCGACCGGTTTTTCTCCGAGCGATAGCAAACCTTTATCCCTGGGCGGGAAAGGCTTTGTTTACCGGTCGGGGCAACGTGATGTTCAGCCATGCGGGCTAGGTTTGCGCAATGTCGGGGGGATTTGCGCGGGCGCGGCCAATGGGCAGCATGGTAACGATAGAGACGAAGGTTCTGGGCACGCTGGACGAGATCGACGCCATTGCCCCGGCATGGCGCGAGCTCGAGGCGCGTTGCGCCGATCCGCTCAGCTATTTCCAGAGCTTCGATTGGTGCCGCAATTGGGTGGCGCAGTTCAGCGCGGACGGCAATCACAGGCCCTATATTGTGACCATCTGGCGGGGCGAGCGGCTGATCGCGCTCTGGCCGCGCATGATCGTGGACATGGCCGGCATCAGGCGGCTGGAAACGTTGGGCGCGCCGCACAGCCAATATTGCGGCGTGCTCGTCAGGCGGGACGGAACGGCCTGGCCGGGCATTGCCAAGGCGCTGCTGGCCGCGGTGCGCGCCTCTCGTTGCGACGTGACGATCTCCCGGGCCGTGCCGGAAGGGTCGGCATTGGCCAAGCTGCTGGCCGACAAGCCGGTCGTGCGGGGCTCGGACAATATCGCCTCCATGCTGGACCTGTCGCTCTTTCCGTCCTCGGAAGCCTATACCGCCCAATTGGGCAAGCTGCAGAAGCGCAATCGCAACCGGCGGCGCAACCATCTGGCCCGCCTGGGAGAACTGCATTTCGAGGTCATCTGGCCCGACCATGCCGAATTCGGCGCCCTGGTGCGCCAATGCACCGAGATGAAGCGGCGCTGGCTGGCCGAAACCGGCCGCTTCAGCAGCGGGTTTTCGATGGCCGGCTATGAGGATTTCCTGGCATCGCTGGGGGGCAATGCCGCCCGGCTGAGCGGGGCGTGCCTGTCGGTGCTGCGGGCCGGCGAGCGCGTGGTGGCGCTGGAGCTGGGCTTTATCCGGCAACGGCATTATTACGCCTATATCGGCGGCTTCGACTGGGATCTGCGCGAGCTGTCGCCGGGCAAGGTGCAGATGGACCTGACGGTGAACTGGCTGATCGACAAGGGGGGCGCTGGACGCCGCTATCGCCCTGGCGATCCGGGTGCTCGGTGCCGGGCTGGTCTTCGGCTTGCAGGTCCTGCTGGCGCGGCTGATGCCGCAGGACTTCTATGGCGGCTTCGTCACTCTCTGGACCTGGATGCTGGCGCTCGGGAGCTTTGCCGCGCTCGGCTTTGCCGAATCCAGCATCCGCTTCCTGCCGCGCTATCACCTGCGGGGGCGGCTGGCGGCCTTGCGCAATTACTGGCGGTTCGGGCTGGCCTTCGTGCTCGGCGCCAGCCTGATGCTGGCTCTGCTTGCCATCGGCCTGGCATTGGGCCTCGGCGCCGCTGACGGGGCTGGGCTGATGGTGCTGCTGGTGGCGCTCGGCCTGCCGTTCCTGGCCATGGAATATTATCTGGAAGGGGTGGCGCGCAGCTTCGGCTGGTTCCGGCTGGCGGCGGTGCCGGTCTATATCCTGCGTCCGATCCTGATCGGGCTGGCCTGCATGAGCCTCAGCGCCGCCGGTCTGGAACTGACGCTGCCGCTTGTCGGCGCGGTGCTGATCGGTTCGATGGCGCTGGTCACGGCGGGCCTGGCGCTGGTGCTGCGGCGACGCCTCGCGCTGATCGCGCCGGAGCGCGCCATGCCGCGGCGCGGACAGAGGAGGCTCTGGCTGATGGCGTCCCTGCCGCTGCTGCTCTTGTCGGGGCTGGAGGATCTGACCGGCTATGGCGACGTGCTGGTGCTGAGCCTGTTGGCGGCGCCGGAGCAGGTGGGCATCTATTTCGCCGCGGCGCGCAGCCTGGCGCTGGCAGGGTTCGTCGCCTATGCCATGACGCTGGTGGCGGGGCGGCGTTTCGCGCTGGACCTGGCGGGCAAGAGCCGCGCCGAATTGCAGAACAGCATTCTCGACAATACGCGCCTGACCTTCTGGGCGACGCTGGGGGCGGTGGCGCTGGCCCTGCTGGCCGGGCCGTTCCTGCTCGGAATCTTCGGGGAAGCGTTCCTGGCGGGCTATGGCGTCATGCTCGTGCTGGGCGGCGGCATGGTGGTGCGCGCCATGGCCGGGCAGGCGGGGGAAGCGCTGATCGTCCTGGGACGGCAGCGGGAAGGCATATTGGTGGCGCTCGCCGTGCTGGCGGTGACGGCGGTGCTCGGCTTCGCGCTCGTGCCAGTGCTGGGGATTATCGGTGCGGCCTGGGCCAGCGCGGCAGCCATGGCCTGCCGGACCCTGGCTCTGGTGCTGGTGCTGCGCCACAGCGCGGGCCTGCGCGTGCTGGCCCTGGGCTTTCCGCGCATCGGGCGGATGGCGGCCGTTTAAGCGTTTCAATCTTACTTGATGCGCCGATCCCTCGCCGTCGTCACCACCGGGCTTGTCCCGGTGGTCCATGCCGCCGCGAGATGGATTGCCGGGACAAGCCCGGCAATGACGACCAAAATTATATCGATACGAAATGCAGCTGCAGAGGAGGGAGACGGTTGCCCGTCTCCCTGGAGATTCAGCCCCGGCGCCAGAAGGCGTAGAGGCCCGCTATGTCGGCGGAGGTCAGGAGCGGCATGGCTTCCGACAGGCGCTCTACGGGCCAGTCCCACCATTGCATGTCCAGCAGCATGGCGATTTCCTCGTCGCCAAAACGCTTGCGGATCGGCTTGGCGGGATTGCCGCCGACGATCGTGTAGGGCTCGACATCCCTGGTGACGAGAGCGCGCGTGCCGATGACGGCGCCGTGGCCGATCGCGATGCCGGGCATGATGATCGCCTCCGAGCCGATCCAGACATCGTTGCCGATGATTGTGTCGCCGGCGGGCTGGAAGGCGTTGTTGGCGGCGGCGAATTCCGGCGCGTCGGGATAGAAGGCGAAGGGGAAGGTGCTGACCCAATCGTTTCTATGGCCCTGATTGCCGGCCATGATGAAGGCGGCGCCGGAACCGATGGAGCAGAAACTGCCCACGATGAGCCGGTCGACGCCCGGATCGCGCATCAGATAGCGGGCGCAATCGTCGAAGGAATGGCCGTGATAATAGCCGGAATAATAGGAATAACGGCCGACCAGGATATTGGGATTGGTGACCTGGCGGTCGAGCGGGATGCCCAGGAAGGGGCTCTCGAAATAATTGGACATGATGAATCCATGAAGATCGAACTGAACAAGCGCGCGTGCGAAAGCGCCGGCGCTGTAACCGGTTAGGAGCGTTTCCTTGCGCGTGTCAGGCGCGGGGAAACGCGATGTCGGTGGTTCGGTCTGCGGATTTCATGGGGATAATCTAGGGTCAGGCGGACAATTGGGAAAGCCCCCTCATCCGCCCTTCGGGCGCCTTCTCCCTCGCGGGGAGAAGGCGGTCCGGGTTTGTGCATCAGGCGGCGAAATAGTCCTGCAGGGCGCGGACCTGGAGCGAGCCGTTGCGGAGGGCGACGATGCCTTCCACGGCGGCGAGGGCGCCGTCGATCGTGGTGTAGTAAGGGATCTTTGCCAGCAGGGCGGTGCGGCGGATGTCGCGGCTATCGCTGATCGACTTCAGACCGTCCGTGGTGTTGATGACCAATTGCACGCCGCCATTCTTCATGGAATCGACGATATGCGGGCGGCCTTCGAGGACCTTGTTGATCTTGGTCGCCGGCACATTGTTGTCGCTCAAATAGCGCTGGGTGCCGCCGGTGGCCAGGATTTCGAAGCCGGCCTCGACGAGATGGCGCGCCATGTCGACGATATATTCCTTGTCGGCATCGCGCACCGAAATGAAGGCCTTGCCCGAAGTCGGGACCTTCTGGCCGGCGCCCATCTGCGACTTGGCGAAGGCCATGGCGAAATCGGTGTCGAGGCCGATGACCTCGCCGGTCGATTTCATTTCCGGGCCAAGCACCGTATCGACGCCGGGGAAGCGGTTGAAGGGGAAAACGGCTTCCTTGACGGCGATATGCTCGAGTTTCTTCTCAGCCAGGTTGAAGCTCGCAAGGCTTTCGCCGGCCATGACGCGGCTGGCGATCTTGGCGATCGGCTCGCCGATGACCTTGGCGACGAAGGGCACGGTGCGCGAGGCGCGCGGATTGACCTCGATGAGATAGATCGTGTCGTCCTTGTAAGCGAACTGCACGTTCATCAGCCCACCGACCTTGAGCGCGAAGGCGAGTTCGCGGGTCTGGCGTTTGAGCTCTTCGATGACGGCGGGCGGGAGGCTGCGGGGGGGCAAGGAACAGGCGCTGTCGCCGGAATGGATACCGGCTTCCTCGATATGCTCCATGATGCCGGCGACGAAGACATCCTTGCCATCGCAGAGGCAATCGACGTCGATTTCGGTGGCGCCGGAGAGATAGGCGTCGAAGAGCAGCGGATTGTCGGAGAGGACCGAATTGATCTGCCCGGTCTTGTCGTTGGGATAGCGCTGGAGAATATCGGGCGGAACGAGGCCGGTAAGGGTATCCTGCACATAGCGCTCGAACTCGCTGGCCGAGTGGACGATGGCCATGGCGCGGCCGCCCAGCACGTAGGACGGGCGGATGACCAGCGGATAGCCCAGGCGCTCGGCCACAAGGCGAGCCTGTTCAAGGGAATAGGCGATGCCGTTCTTGGGTTGCGTCAGCTCCAGCTTGTTGAGGAGCTTCATGAAGAGGTCGCGATCCTCGGCCAGGTCGATGGCGTCCGGCTGGGTGCCCAGGATCGGTACGCCGGCCTTCTGCACGGCCTCGGCCAGGTTGAGCGGGGTCTGGCCGCCGAACTGCACGATGACGCCGTGGAGCGTGCCGTTCTGCTTTTCCGTCAGCAGGATTTCGATGACGTCTTCCTCGGTCAGCGGCTCGAAATAGAGACGGTCGGAGGTGTCGTAATCGGTCGAGACGGTTTCGGGATTGCAATTGACCATGATGGTCTCGTAGCCGGCATCGGCCAGCGCGAAGGCGGCATGGCAGCAGCAATAGTCGAATTCGATGCCCTGGCCGATGCGGTTGGGGCCGCCGCCGAGAATGACGACCTTCTTGCGGTCGGATGGGCGGGCCTCGTCGTCGACCTTGTCGGCGAAGGGCGCTTCATAGGTCGAATACATATAGGCGGTGGGCGAAGCGAATTCGGCGGCCGAAGTGTCGATGCGCTTATAGGCGGGGCGCACTTCGAGGCTGTGGCGCAGCTTGCGCACATCGGCGGGCTTGAGGCCGGCGAGCTGGGCCAGGCGGGCATCGGAGAAGCCCATGCTCTTCAGCATGCGCAGGGTGGCGGCGTCCTGGGGCAGGCCGAATTCCCTCACCTTGGCTTCCATGTCGACAATGCCGCGCATCTGCTCGAGGAACCAGGGGTCGATCTTGCAGGCTTCGAAAATGTCCTCGTTGGACACGCCCAGGCGCATGGCCTCGGCCACGTGCAGCAGGCGCTGCGGGGTGGGGGTGCCGAGAGCGGCCTTGATGGCGTTCTTGTCCTCGCCTTCGCCCAGGCCCGGAATGCCGACCTCGTTGAGGCCGGTCAGGCCGGTTTCGAGCGAGCGCAGGGCCTTTTGCAGGCTTTCCTGGAAGGTGCGGCCGATGGCCATGGCCTCGCCGACCGACTTCATCGAGGTGGTCAGGCGATTGTCCGAGCCGGGGAATTTCTCGAAGGCGAAGCGGGGAATCTTGGTGACGACATAATCGATGGTCGGCTCGAAGCTGGCCGG
Source organism: Devosia elaeis (assembly GCF_001650025.1). Classification (GTDB taxonomy): domain Bacteria; phylum Pseudomonadota; class Alphaproteobacteria; order Rhizobiales; family Devosiaceae; genus Devosia; species Devosia elaeis. The sequence continues at coordinate 21,752 of NZ_LVVY01000135.1, forward strand.
GGTGGCGCCGCCGGTAATGTCGTTTTCCAGCTCATCGAGCGTATAGCCGACGGCGAGGCGCGCCGCGACCTTGGCGATGGGGAAGCCGGTGGCCTTGGACGCCAGGGCCGAGGAACGCGACACGCGCGGGTTCATCTCGATGACGACCATGCGGCCGTCCTTGGGATTGATGCCGAACTGGACGTTGGAGCCGCCGGTTTCCACCCCGATCTCGCGCAAGACCGCCAGCGAGGCGTCGCGCATGATCTGGTATTCCTTATCCGTCAGCGTCAGGGCCGGAGCGACGGTGATGGAATCGCCGGTATGGACGCCCATCGGGTCGATGTTCTCGATGGAACAGATGATGATGCAGTTGTCCTTCTTATCGCGGACAACCTCCATTTCGTACTCTTTCCAGCCGAGCACGCTTTCTTCCACCAGCACTTCATTGGTGGGCGAGGCGTCGATGCCGCTCTCGCAGATGGCGAGATATTCCTCGCGGTTATAGGCGATGCCGCCGCCGGTGCCGCCCAGGGTGAAGCTGGGGCGGATGATGGCGGGCAGGCCGATGACTTCGAGCGCCTGCAGGGCTTCGATAGTGTTGTGCGCGAGCATGGAGCGCGGGGTTTCGAGCCCGATCTTCTTCATGGCATCGCGGAACAGCTCGCGATCCTCGGCCTTGTCGATGGCCTCGGCGGTGGCGCCGATCATCTCGACACCGAACTTTTCGAGCACGCCCATCTTGCGCAGCGACAGGGCGCAATTGAGCGCGGTCTGGCCGCCCATGGTGGGGAGCAGCGCGTCGGGGCGCTCCTTCTCGATGATTTTCGCCACCACTTCGGGGGTGATGGGCTCCATATAGGTGGCGTCGGCCAGGTCCGGATCGGTCATGATCGTCGCCGGATTGGAGTTCACCAGGATGATCCGGTAGCCCTCTTCCTTGAGCGCCTTGCAGGCCTGGGTGCCCGAATAGTCGAATTCGCAAGCCTGCCCGATGATGATGGGGCCCGCGCCGATGATGAGGATCGATTTGATGTCGGTACGCTTCGGCATTCGGGGCTCGCTCTGCTCGTTCTTACTATAGTGGTCGCGCCGAACCGAAAAAGTGGGAGCCACTTTTTCGGCAACGCTCCGGAGACGGGCGAGGGGGGAGAATCGCCCGGACACACCCGTCCGCGCGAAACCCGCGTGGCCGTTGAGCACGGCAGCGCAGGGGAAAAGACCGAACATGGTGGTTAAGCGGGCGGTTTAGCGGAAGAGTCGGCGGAAGGGAAGGGGTAGGGGCCCTGGATTCTCCTCCGCCGCATTTGCCAGTGATGTTTGGTGGCGATTTAGGGGTGGAGGCTGTGTGAGAACTCACCCAAGCGGAGCGG
>NZ_LVVY01000136.1 GCF_001650025.1 Devosia elaeis
AAGGATATGGATGCCATACTTTGTCAACAGGACCTAGGTCCCTCTGGATCTTTACGACAGGCTATCCGATCAATTGGAACTGCCAATCCATTGCAGCATCGTGGGCAGGTAGGAGTCGTCTGTCGTCATGGCCAGCAAATCGCTGCTGGTGCGCAGCGTATGGACGTTCGGCCCGCCCGCAATCACGCCGTCGTCTTCCGAAACCACAACTGTGCTGACGAGGATGCCGATCATCCCGGCCCAGGCATAGATGCGTCGAGCGTCGGTCGTGTCATCCTCAGGTCTTGCGACGACCACCACGGCGTTCAGGTCTGGCATGCTGGCAGGGCGCCGGTAGATACCACTCTGGGGCTCCACGGCGTCAAGGGTCATGACCTCCGTCGCGACACCGGCTTGCAGCGCGCGGTCGACCAGCGCCGCACCGCCCGGGCCTAGACCGAAGATGCCGACGCGGCGCGGCTCTGAATTCGGCTTTTGAATACGATGGGCGGGATTGGCCGCCGCAAGAGAGCTCAGGAGTTCCATGGGTTCACCGTGCAAGAAATCGGGTCCGTCCGCTTTATACCACCGGTCGCTGATACACCCTCCATCAGCACCCCCCGCTTGCATCGATTACATGTCCGGTGACGTAGGAGGCATCTTCACTGGCAAGAAAGGCTATGGCGGCAGCCTGCTCATCGGGCTGGCTCCTACGTCCCAGTCCCGGGGAGCCATCCATGCGCATTTCGAGCATCTGCTTGTAGTACTTCTCGGTATCCGTGGCCGGCTCCGCCTCGATGCCGGGGCGCAGTGTCAGTCGCGACGTGCGGCGGTCCGGTATCTCGGTGCTGCCAGGGGCCACCGCGTTCACGCGGATGCCGTATTTCCCATACTCGGCGCCCAGGACGCGCGTAAGCGCCTCGACACCCCCCTTCGATGCCGCGTAAGGGGCACGGAAAAACCCACCCTTGGTCACGCTTGAACTGACGTTCACGATCGATCCGGACTGCTGCTCTACCATGACCGCCAAGGCTGCACGGCAACACCACAGGGTGGTGTGGAGCGAGCGCTCCAGCTCCTGAAGGATCTGCTCCTCGCTATACAGATGCAGAGGCTGCCACCAGATAGTGCCGCCCACGACATTGGCCATGACGTCGAGGCGTCCGAAACGCTCAACCGTTTTTGAGACAAGTTCGCTTGCCCCGGCGAAGGTGCTGACATCGGAGAGGCAGAGCATCGCCTCCACCCCGGCGGACTGAAGTTGCTCCAGCGTTTCGCGCCCGGTTTCCTCGATTCGTTCGGCCACGACAACCTTGCCACCCTCAGCGCCGAAGCGTCGGGCCGTTGCGCGGCCGATCCCCTGTCCAGCGCCGGTTACAATGCAGACCTTGTTCTGCAACCGGCGAGCGCCGGCGGCCCTCGAATCCAGCGCAGCAGCCTCGGCAGTTGCTCCTGCCAGTGTCCTCGGATCCATGGTCATTCCTTTCAATAAGCGACCCAGCGTTGCGGCGCAGGGCGCTTAGATCGATGTATGGTGGACGCCGGGGAGCGCCGTTAGCGCGTCGATCATCTTCTCCTGGAAGGCATCTCCGACCGGCAGGACGAACGAGGCGGAACGCACCTTGTGTGCATCGGCCTTGAGGCCGGCTGGCACCTTGCCCTGCTCGAGCCCGATGGCCGCCTTGCGCAAACGCTGGCGTGCCATGATGATGGCATTGTCGGTGGAGGTCAGGTTTTCCTTGGTCCGATCTTGAATTGGCCCCATGCTTTCCTGCAGCGAGGCGTCCTGCATGGCGATGCCCGGGATGCCGCTGTAATAGAGGCCTTCCTTCTGGGCCTGACGGTCCATGCCATAGTCGTTCCGCATGTTGAGCACCGGGTGGAACGTCCCCGGGATGAGGTTGGTGTGGATACCGCCACCCGCCTTCATCGTCTGCACCTCTTCCTCGGTTAGGGGCCGCGTCGGGTGATAGGTGAAGGTCCAGGCGAAGTTGTTGCCATCGTCGATCGGCACCCAGGCATGTCCGTTGAGCGCATTGTCGCCATAAGGCGGCACCATCGTGTACCAGGGCATAATCCACTGCGTGACCCGCCAGTAGTACTCGTTCTCGCCGCCATTGCGGCGTGCGCCGATAAACAGGCCTCCCGACGAATCGACCACCTCGAATTTGGGCATGCGGTCGCGCTGGTACTGGGCACCCTTGGTACCGGCGTGCAACTTGTCGGTGTGCAGTTCGCCCGAATGCAGGAACGAGACGTGCGCCGAATCGATGCCGCCCTCCATAGCCTGCAGATAGTTGCTCTCCTGCCAGCGCTTGGAAATGTAGACATGGCTGGCCGGTAAATCGAGCCATTCGAAACCCGGAAATTCAGGTTGCTCCTCGGGTGGGCCCATATAGGCCCAGATAACGCCGCCTTTTTCAACTAGCGGGTAGGCCGTGAGGCGTATGCGCTGGCAGAAGCCGCTTTCCGCCGGCTCGGACGGAACCTCCAGGCACTCGCCCTTCGTGTTGTACTTCCAGCCGTGATAGGGACAGCGAATGCCGCCCTCTTCGTTGCGCGCGAACCACAGCGAAACACCGCGATGAGCACAGAACTCATCGATCAGCCCCAGGTTTCCTGAAGTGTCGCGGAAGGCCAGCAGTCGCTCCGACAGCACCTTGACACGCACTGGCGGGCAATCCGGCTCGGGCAGTTCCTCCGACAGCAGGATCGGTATCCAGAACCGGCGCAGCAGCGCACCCATCTTGGTGCCGGGGCCCGTCTGGGTCAGCAGATCGTTTTGTTCCTGTGTGGCCATATTCTCAACTCCACATGATTCTTGATTGATTGACCGCGCGGCCCCGCACGGCGAAGGCATCGGCTCTCAGGCGTGCGCCTCGACACCCAGCTTGTTGGCGCAGGCTACGGCGGGACGCTCGCGGTCTATGAAGACCTGGCCATTCTCGACGGTGACCTCATAGGTGCGGATCGGGATCATGCAGGGCGGCACCACCGGCTCGCCAGTGCGCACGTCGAAGCCGCCTTGGTGGAAGTCGCATTCGATATAGTGGCCGTCTAGTTCGCCTTCCGACAGCGAGCCGGGGCCATGGGTGCACTGATCATCGATGGCATAGATGGCATCTTCGATCTTGAACACCGCAAGCACCAGATCCTCGACCTCGATCTTGGTCGGCGTGCCCGGCGCGATCTCGGTCACGTCGCACAAAAATAGTCTGCTCATAGCCGCACTCCTCAGTTCGCCTGCGGGCCGGGAGCCCGGACGATCCTTCGTTGTTGCGGGCAGTGTGCGTGTCGGTGGCCGTTCGGAGCAAATACCGAATGTTGTGGCATGGTATTTGTTTTCCTTATAGGTTGACGTCATGGGCGGTCCCAGCAAGTCGCCCCAGCCCTGTCTAGTCCTGGACAAGCCCCGAGGGGAAAGGCCCAGCACAATCATGTCTTTGCGTCAGATTCAGTATTTTGTATCGGTGGCCCGCACCGGCAGCTTCACCGCGGCTGCAGAAAACCTGCATGTGTCGCAGCCGGCTGTCGGATTGCAGGTGAAGCTGCTCGAGGACCGGCTGGGCATCCCCCTGCTGCAACGACACTCACGCGGCGTGCAGGTTACCGATGCCGGACGGGTCTATCTCGGCCATGCCGAGCGTATCCTTGAAATTGTCGACGAAGCAGAACGCTCGGTGCTGCAGTTCCGTGACCAGCAGTCCAGGTCCGTGCGGTTGGGGGTGACGCCCACGGTTGGACGCACCATTCTGGCCGAAATCGTCTATGCCACCGGCCGCCCGGAGGCCGAGCTCAAGGTGACCTTCCAGGAGGGTGTTTCCGACGAGCTCTACAAGAAGGTCTGCTCCCATGAGCTGGAAGCAGCATTCTGCTACGATCCGGTACCCAATCCCGCCGTGACCATCGCCCCTCTCTATACCGAGGACCTGTGCCTCGTCGGACCGCCTGCCGCCGTTGGCGATGGTACCGATCCGGTGGAGTTTCACATCCTCAGGGACGTTCGCCTGGTGCTGAGTCCCCGGCCCAACCGGCTCCGGGAAATGATCGAAACGGCCGCTGCGGAAGTGGGCATCACCCTTCCGGGGATGATCGAACTGGACCTGATAGGCCTCAAGCGGGAATTCCTGCTGCGCTACAATCACTGCACCATTTCGCCCTATGGTCTGCTCATGGGCGACATCAGGAGCGGCCAGATCAACGGACGGCCCCTGATCGCCCCTACCCTCTCGCGGACCATGTCGCTGGTGTTTGACCGCAAGATGCCGGCGCTGACCGTCAATGCGCTGTTCGGCCTGGTTCGGCCGCTGATCGCCGCCGAGATCGCCAAGGGCGAATTGCATTGGCGGCCCGTGCCGTAGGAAGCCGGCCGAAGCCGGCTTCCACCTGTCAGGCGCCGGTCGGGAAAGAGTGCCGGCGGCGCTGGAGCAGGTAATTACCCACCACCACGATCACGCCGACCGCAAAGCCGATGATTGGCAGGATCACCCCCGGGGCGATCAGCATGATCGAGGCTGCTGCCAGGGTCATCCTTGATAGCGGGTCGAGCGGGGTAGCCGCGTAGCCGCGAATGGCCGCCGCTAGGCCTACCGAACCGATGGCGGCCGTCGTGAAGGCGAGGACGATTTCCGGCACCTCCCCGCGCATCAGTAGCGCTGGCTCTAGCACGAACGCGTAAGGGATGAGGAAGGCTGCGATCCCGAGACGCACCGCTTCCCAGCCGGTCTCCCACATCTTGGCCCCACTGAGCGGCAGCGACACGAACACGGCCAGGCACATGGGTGGCGTGAAAAAGGAGGCCAGGCCCCAATACACCACGAATAGATGCGCAGCGATGTCCGGCACGCCAAGTTGGATAAGGGCCGGCGCCATCAGCGTGGCAAGGGTTAGGTAGGCGGGAATGGCATCTAGGCCCATGCCGAGGAAGAGACTGGCCAATCCCACCAGAACCAGCGTCGCGACCAGGTTGCCGTTCGACACTTCGAGCAGGAAGGCCGACAGCTTGATGCCGACGCCGGACAACTCGAGCGACCCGACCATCAGGCCCACAGCCGCTGTGATGGCCACGATACCGACCCAGCGCAACACGGTCTGATGGCAGGAGGTAAGCAGCTTTCCTAGCGTGAACCACTGGCTGCGGTTACGGGTGAGGAAGCTCGCGGCAACTGCCGTCAAGGTGGCAAAAATGCCGGCAATTTCGGGTGGGTAGGGTACAATGAACAGGAAGAACAGCAGGCACACGATCGGCAGCAGGAACCGCCAGCCCTCGACGAATATCTTCCCCGCTTGCGGCAGCTCCGAGGTCGAAAGGGTACGCACACCTTGCTTATGGGCCTGGAAATGAACCGACGCGAAGATCACAAGGTAGTAGAGGATGGCGGGTAGCAGGGCGGCCATAACGACCTGCGAATATGGCACGCCGATCCAGTCCGCCATCACGAAAGCGATGGCGCCCATGACTGGCGGCAAGATCTGCCCGCCCGTGGACGCCACTGCCTCAGTCGCGCCGGCAAAAGCCGGCGTGTAGCCAACCGATTTCATCAGCGGGATCGTGAAGACGCCGGTTGTGGCGACATTGCTGGAGGGCGAACCGGAAATCGATCCGAACATGGCGCTGGCCAGCACCGAGGCCTTTGCCGGACCGCCCCGGCTGCGGCCGGTCAACGCCATTGCCAGATCGATCACCCATTGTCCCGCGCCGGTAACCTGCATCACAGAGCCGAACAGGATGTAAACTAGGATGATGCTGACAGCGACTCGCAGAGGCTGGCCGAAGAAGCCAGCCTCCCCGACATAGGCGGAATAAAGGATGCGGCCGGGTGGATAACCGACCCCGTAGAGCACGCCCGGCAGGAACTGCTGGAAAATTGTAATGGCGACGAAGAACATGATGATCAGCGGCAACGCTATACCGCTGGTGCGCCGCACGGCCTCAAGGAGCGCTACCCCTAGAAGCAGCGCCAGTATCATGCCCTGCATGTCCAAGGCACCAAACATCGCGTAGCGATCGAAGTTTGCCCTGAAGAACACGATATAGCCGCAAGCCAGTACGACGGCGCCGATCAGCAGCCAGTCGTAAAAAGGCATTCGGCTGGACGCAGCGACGTCAATGGAGTCGAGGTCGTCCTTGGGTGCCGCATGGGCGTTTTTCCAAGCCCGCACTGTCAGGAAAATCACGATGCAGGCCATGGTCAGGCTAACGGCAGCGTGCACGCGCGTAGGGACGAAAAGGCCGAACGATGCCGGCACATTGCCTACCATGATCAGGTGGTAGCCAATAATAAGGGTTGAAAACAGGGCAGGAATATTCATGGGGCGTCCTTCGGTGCTGAAGGTGATCGAGAGATCTCGGGGACAAATTGAGGTTTGGACCAGCGCGAAGAGGAGCCGACTTGTGCCGGCTCCTCAGGCTCCGCTCAGCGCGATGCCAGCAGTTCGGCCTGACGCGCTTCGAGCTCGGGCGTCCAGACTCCGGCCTCTTGGAAATATCGCACCGCCCCGGGGTGAAACGGAATAATGGGATCGCTCAGCGAATTTTCGATCGTCCATTCCTTGGCAGAGGAATGGAAGGCGGCAAACTCGTCATAGTTGTCGAATAGCGCCTTGGTCACCTGGTAGACCTGCTCTTCGCTAGTATTGGGACCGGCAACGAAATAGGTCTTGAGTCCAAAGATCGTGGCGTCCTGTTCCTGCCCTTCAAAGTGACCCGTCGGCAGTTCATAGGTGAACAGGTATGGCGGCAGGACCTCCTCCATGGCGGCGACCTGCTCCTCGGTCAGGTAGAGATGGTCGACGATGCCGTCGCGGAACAGCTGAACCACGGAGGGCACATTGGGTCCGCCGGGCAGGATGGCGGCTTGCACGGTTCCTAGCCGCAATTGCTGCTCAGCCTCGTTGGTTTCGGCGGTGGAAACTACGTTGACATCGCTGCTACCGAGGCCGGCCAGTTCGATGAGGGCCGACGAAATGCTGCCGATCTCTGGCATGGCGGGACGTTGTCCCACCATGACGTGCCCGCTCAGGGCATCGGCCGAAGTAATGTTGGCGTCGCGCCGCACCAGCACGTAGCGCAGGCTGACGTCACCCTGGGCGACCAGGTAGATGTTGGCCGGTGCCTCGAAGGGCGGCTCGCCCGAGAAAGCTTCATACGAGGCGCCCGAATTGGTGATGGCATAGTCCACCGTGCCGGCATTGAGGCCGAAGATATTAGCATGCGAGCCGCCGACGGGCTCCACCGAGGCGTTTATGCCGGCATGCTTGTAAACGAGGCTGCCAAGGCCATTGGCCACGATGTAGAATGTGCTGCCGACGCTGGCGGTACCGATACGGATCGCCTCTTGTGCGACGCTCGGCACGGCCAAGCCGGCAACCAAGGCAGCAGCGGCAACCCCAACGAGACATGACTTGAACAGCTTCATTTTATCCTCCTCCAAGGAACTATGCTTTTGTTGATGATCGGCCCGCCTCTGGTCCTTCACCAGAGCATTTTCCTGCTGCAAGCCAAAAGTAGATGTAATGGCTGGGCCGATCACGTCGTGCAAACAACGTTGAGCAGAACTTGCCTTTTCTCAGTCTTCATGATCTCCATAGCGCGCGACAGCGCCGGCGCAAGTTCTTCGGGACGCTCTAATTTCTCCCCGTGTCCGCCGACCACGTCCATCATCTTCTCGTAGTTCATGCCTACGCCGAAGTCGGTCAGGGGCTCGTTGCTGCTGTGGCCGGCCTCGGCGGCATGCCCATCGGCATACATGCCTCTGGTCGAGCGCCGGACGGCATGCCAGCCCCCATTGTTGAACACCACGAAAAGCACCGGCAGTTGCTGCTCGGCAGCCACGTAGTGAGCGGCAAGGGGCGTGCCGAACATGTATGACCCATCCCCAACCGTGGAAATGACGGTCCTCTCGGGCGCGGCCAATTTGGCGCCGAGCGCCGCCCCCAGGCTCCAGCCGAGCCCGCCCGCCGCGCCTGAAAAGAACATCGTCCCGGGCTCGTTGAAATGCATCTGGTCCAACCTGAGGCCGGATTCCTTAAAGACGAGCGCGTCGCCCTTGACGGTATCAATAGCCCGGCTGATGTGAAGCGGGGTGATGGCGCTGCTGTTTTCCACGGCCCGCCAGGCTGCTTGGCGCCGAGCCAGAAGCGCGGCGCGCCGCTCGCCGACCTGCCTGTGACGATGGGCTATCAGGTCGGGACTAGCCGGATCGGACGCCAGCACGTCCGCCAGTTGGGTCAACGCCAGAGCCGGATCCGCGGTGATCGCGAGGTCGCAGGGAAAGCTGCGCACTGGCAGGCTGGTGAACAATGGGTCCTCGCCTATATGCACCACCTTCGCATGGACCGGCGGCCGCGTTTCACCCGGCATCCAGGGGACGACGGCCTCTACCACGATCACGAGGTCGCTTCTTTCCAGCGCCGCTGAAACGTCCTGGCCCATGTTCATGGGGTGATTGCTGGGAAGTTCCATAAATCGGGGATTGTAGGAAACTACGGCTATGGCCTGTTCCAGGGCCAGCCGGGACAGGGCGTTTACTGCCCCCGCATTGCGACCGAGGCTGCTGGTGACGATCAACGGATCGCGTGCCGCGCGCAGCGCCTCAGCCAACTCTGCCACGTCAGCCTCTGCCGCCGCCGGTGTCCGGCTTGCCGATTGCCGGCTTCGCCCCGGCTGATAGGCAAAGCTGTCGAGCGTCGTTGCCAGAACCTCGCGCGGCAGCGTGAGATAGGCCGGTCCTGCGGGCGAACTCGAGGCTACGGTCAGTGCCCTGTCGATTACCGTTTCTAACTGGGCGCCGTCGCGCAGCTCATAATCCCATTTCACCGCCTCGCGAACCATCCCGGCTTGATCGAACATTTCCTGGGGCCAGTGGACGAAGCTCGACCGCGCGCCCGCACGTCCTTCCTCGTGTATCGGAGTCCTGCCCGCCATAAAGAGCATGGGCACGCGGCCCCTGTGGGCATTGAGCAGCCCGCACAGCGCATTGGCCGTGCCGACATTGACATGCACCATTACGGCTTGCGGGCCTCCGCCCACTAGGGCATGACCCATGGCCATAGAAACGGCGACATTCTCGTGCGGCACAAGAATGGGGCGCGGCAGGTTGGCACCATTCTTGGCACCCTTAGCGAAGGCCTCGATCAGGGGAGCGAAGTCGGTCCCAGCATTGGCATAGAAATGTGTTATGCCGCGATCGGCCAAAAGGTGCAGCAATGCTTCAGCAACGGTAACCTTACTCAGCGTGGTTTGTCCGGACGATACCGTTAATGATTTATTCATTTACCCCCCCCCAGGAGCCGCTCGGCGCAAGCCGGCGCTGGTTGCAAAGGCCATCAATTCGAGTGCTGGAGATGAATGTGCTTGGTCTCCATGAAGTCCGCGAGGGCCTCGGCGCCGTGCAGGCGGCCCAATCCGCTCTGCCCGAAGCCACCCACTTCAGCCTCCGCGAATTGCCGGCGATGGCAGTTGATCCACACCGTTCCGGCCCGCAGCTTGCGCGCTACCCGGTGAGCCCGATCGATCGCTAGCGTATGGACGCTGGCCGCCAAGCCGAAGTCGGTCGCATGGGCCTTGGCAAGCGCCTGGCTCTCGTCGCTGAACGTTTCGAATGTGATGATCGGACCGAAAATCTCGTTCTGCACGAGGCTCGAGCGCGTATCGTCGATCTTGACCAGGGTGGGGGTGAGGAAATGGCCGCCGCCCCCTTTGGTCGTGCCGGCTACCAGCACTTCGCCCTGTTCGGGCGCTGCTGCCATCAGCCCCAGGAGACGCCGGTGGTTGTCGGCGTCGATGACAGGCCCCATCTGGCTGTCGGCGGATGATGCAGGACCGACCCTGAGCGACCGAAAGCGTTGCGAGAGCAGCGACTGCATCTCGCAAGCGACCTGCTCGTGGATTAGAAATCGGCTGGCCGCCATACAGAACTGCCCCGCTGCCGCGAGGGCTCCGAAGGTTAGCTCCTCCGCCGCTTTCTCGAGGTTGACATCCGGGAATACGATAGCCGGCGACTTGCCGCCGAGCTCCAGCGACAACCGCTTCATTGTAGGCGCTGCTGCGGCCATGATCGCGGCCCCCGTGCGTGTCGACCCAGTAAAGCTGATCGCATGGACGTTGCGGGAGGCGACCAATGTTTGCCCCACCACGCTGCCAAGTTCATTGACGATGTTGACGACGCCAGCCGGCAGAAGACTCTCTTCCAGCAGGAGATCAAGTACGCGCCGGTTGATGACGGCAGTTTGCGAAGCGGGCTTAACCACCACCGTGCACCCTGCGGCCAGAGCCGGTGCCAGGGAACGCACCAGAAGCGTCACTGGACTGTTCCAGGGCACAATGACCGCCACGACGCCGGCCGCCTCGCGGGACAGAATAGACAATGTTCCCGGGACTATTTCAGCGCTGCGCCCCTGAGGCAGCCTGGCTAGGCCCGCATAGAAGCGAGCCTCCGAAATTGCCGCGGCAATCTCAGCGGCTGCTTCGTGCCTAAGTTTACCGGTTTCTAATGACAGCAGTTCGGTAAGTTGGTCGCTGTCCTGCGCCATCCGGTCCGCAAATCCACGTAGCACACTTTCGCGCAGACGTGGATTGGCCGCCCACTCCGTGCCGAAAAAGGCTTTTGATGCCGCTATCGCCGCCGCTTCTGCAAGCTCTGACGAACCGGGCGCGAAACGTCCAATAGCCTTTCCGGTTGCGGGATCGAGACTTTCTAGCCAACGGCCACTTTCGTCTGCAAGGTCCCGTCCGCCGATGTGATTGAGTGCGTCCATAAGAATTTCCGGGGCGCGAGTACGAAAGTGGACTTGCCGCTTTGCCGGCAAGTTTGATGAGGATCGCGCATGTCCGGAGAAGTGTCCAAGAGCTACCGATGTTACCAGTCATAAGTTATTCTTATTTACTGGCTGGTGCGTACCTATCGTCTCGATGACTTGCGGCGCTTGAGGCAGAACCCATACGAGTTTGCACGGTGAAGCGACCCAGCAGCCTTGGATGGGATGGGAACGCTCCGCAAGAAGCAGTTGCTATGGTTCCTAG
>NZ_LVVY01000137.1 GCF_001650025.1 Devosia elaeis
GATTGTCGCCAGCGTCTCATCCAGATTGCCGCGCTATACCGTGTCTCAAATCGCTGGGCCGGAAACCGCAATCGGTGTGTTGCGGGACTATCAAACGCTGGTCGCAGGCCTCGCTACGGTGGCAGCCCTGTTCATAGCGGCTCAGCAGCTCAGGAGGCAGACCAACCGCGATGCCATTGATGCACGAAGGCACCATCAGGATGAGCTAGACACCCTGGTGGAACTCGATAGAGCGGCGAGCGTCTTGGCAAGATCAGCAAGCCGGAGACCTTCGCCGTACGGGGCAGCATTGCCCTATGACCGGCATCGATGGGAGCGATTGCGCCAGCAGTCGCACTTTTCGGTATCTCCATCTGTTTCAACAGTGATGCGAGCAGTGGAGACCTATAACGGCTTGGTGAGCCCCAAGGAGGAGCCCAGCTTCGGCCTGAGCCTTAACCTCGGTCGCAGCGAACGAGGAGAACATCCATATGAACGAACCCGGGTCTACCTTGCTGCAGGGCTTTTGACTGCAGCGGTTCACGAGAGACGTGACGCTGTCTTGAGGGACGTAGAGGCGAGCAGTTGAAGGTAGCCACCCGTCTTGCGGATGGCTGGGAGAACATCGCGGGTGGCCCAGTCTTGGAACTTGCGGTCGGCGCTGGCTACCAGTCTGAGTGGTAGGCAGACTTCGCTTGCTTTTCTCCAGCGGACCGATGCTGGCGCGGCCAAGATGGTGCGCGTAGGTTTTGTTGGTGGGATGCTTCGAGAAGCCCAGAGCTTCGCAGACATCCGCTGCCATAGACCAAGCAGTCTCGGCCTCCATCAGGACGCGCAGCTCAAGGCCAGCGAAGTCGGAAGTCTGGAGGGTGGTTTCGGTATTGGTCATGGGTATTTCTTTCGGGCCAGATGGGGCCGCGTTTTGTGGACACCCAGGAAACCAGCTGTTTACTGCCCCAATCCACCGTCCTTGACCACGAGGCCACCCTCAGCGGCATCATATGGATGGACGGGAGGGACCATGCCCAAGCGAGGGACAGGAATGGCTGCGCAGATGGCTATGGCGGCGCTACTCGGGGCCGCTGGTGTGGTCGCGTTCAGCTCGGACATGAGCGACCTTCCCGCGATGGCAACGTCCATTGCTGCCCACGCAAGCGGTTCCTGCAACATCAAGGGCAATGTCAGCCAGAACAGTGGCGAACGCATCTACCACGTCCCTGGGCAGCGCTACTACGCAGAGACAAGGGTTGATGGCAGATACGGGGAGCGGTGGTTCTGTTCCGAGCAGGAAGCCAGACAAGCCGGATGGAGACGGTCGCGGGATTGACCCGGAGTACCTGATGAAAACAGGCGAGGCCTGAAGAGCGCTTTGGGGTAGCTCAAAGCACTCCTAATGCTACTCCATAAGCTATGCCTGTTATACTCATCTTATAGTCCATCCCGTAATATCATACCTATAGCTCTCCTAGGGTGAGGGGTATTGTCTCCTAGGGTGGGGGGTAATCTTCCCCCCTCCTCACCGGAAGCCCTTAGCTGGTCATCTGAACCACTTAGGGTGTCTGGCCTTTAGACTCTTCGTCCCATGTGGATAAAGACCAAGCGCTGCGTTGCTGGATAACTCGTCTGCCAGCCCGTTCAGGTAGTGACCATTATGGCCGCGCTGCCAGACCCAGCGAACTGAGTTGGTTTCCAGCAACTGGTCCAAGACCATCCACAGCTCCTTGTTCGCAACGGCTCCGTTGGTTGTCCTCCAGCCCTTGGCCTTCCATTTTGGGAGGTTCTTCGCCCCGTCGATGACGTACCGGCTGTCAGAAATGATGACTATCGGTAACGGCTCAGCTACGGCTTCGAGAGCGCGGATGACAGCCGTCAACTCCATTTGGTTGTTGGTGCTGATCATCACTTCGCCCTGGCCAGCGATTGGCTTTTGTCTGACGACCTCGGTGCCGTCCTTAAGCTGGATGATAGCGCCCCAGCCGCCAGTGCCTGGGTTGCCCTTGCAAGCGCCATCAGTGGCGATGAGATAGTGGCGACCATCACGTACGGCCTCGGCAAATTCGTTGTTCATAGAAGATCCTCAGAGAGAGTCACAGGCGGGCGTTGGGCTCGCGCTGGTGGGTAGGTTCAAGATTTGTTGGAAACGCCGCTCATGGCACGTCCTAACTGCGCTCGATCCAGTCCGCTTGGCGAGGTCGCCCTGGAAGCGCTGAACGTCAGCCAGGGTCATGCCGGAGAGGTTGATGTCTTGGTTGTGGGTGTTGCCGTAGAAGGCGTTGTAGTTTCCCCCTCTCTCGGGGCCTGCGATGAATTCCAAGAGCGGCTTTTGGTCGGCCATAGTGATTTCCTGAAATGAAAAAGGGCCGCCCTAAGGCAGCCCAAGATTGAGATGAAACGCGTTGTGCGTGGTCTAGGGTGGGGGGTAATCACCAATCCCTGCCGGATAGCGAGAACTTCTAGGGTGAGGAGTAATCGATCACGCCAGCGCCTCCCAGACGCTCATCCCCGCCCATGCGCAGCTCACCCAGACCACGACCTTGATAGGCCAGGCCAGTGGAGAGAACCGAAGCAAGACAAGAAGCGCTTGGCTGTTGGCACAGGCGAAGCCATAGGCAAATGCCCAAACCAAGTTCAGGCCGATGAAGGTGGCCAGCCCCGCGAACACGGCCATCATCAGTTCATGCCCTTGCCAGAGGCGTACAGCTCGCCTTGCTCACGACACAGATGGACCTCGACCCGCCCAAGCCAAAAATTCACACCGTCAACAGAGCGCTCGACACCCCGCCCGAGGTCGGCCTGATGACGTTCCACAAGCGCGCTCAGGCGGGTGAACGGAAGACGCAAGTACAGCGCGCTGCCTTGCCGCCAACCATCAGGGTGTCGGTGAACCGCTACATGGTTGTCGAATGCCCGTGCGACTGCGCCCCGCATACTGGAGGTGGTGGACAGGATGAAATTGAAAAGACCGCGCATGGATGCCCCTGTGGTTCGCGGTGGTACTGTCCCGAAGTGGACAGCATGGGATGGCCGGAGAGCCCCCAGAGAGGCGCACAGGAACGGGAACAGAGATGGCATGAGGACTGGTCCACAGCCGTGCCAAAGCCGCCCTATGCGTCCGCCAAGGGGTTCGCTTTAGGGGTTCTTCGGGGTGGCTACGGGATAGCGCGGGAAGTCCTTAATGGCTTCCGCCAACTCTTCAATATCGGGCAGCTCATAGATGCGCCCAACCTTCGGGTCGGTATGCCCGCAGAAGGCATCGCGGATGCGCTCCTCGATCTTCGCCCTGCTCGCCCGACGCTTGAAGGTGTGCCGCCAGCCATGGTTGGGGCCAACGCCAGGGTCGGTCACACCCTGCTTCCTGACCCAATCAGCGAGCTTCTGGCGCATGATTACATACGGTGGACGCGGCGGATTAAGCGGGTCAATCAGCTTGTCGGTCTTCACGGCCTTAGGGTCATAGAACAGCGGACCGGGCTTCGCCCTCTTCACGAAGTCCAAGAACCCCTGCTCTATCAGATGGTCATGCAGCACAACCGTCCGAGGCATTGAGCCCTTCACCGTCCCAGCATCAGGCGTGATGTGCAGAAGCCAGAAGCCGTCCCGGTGCTGCTCAATATCCTGCTTGCGAAGCTGGGTCATCTCACCGGAGCGGGCCCCAGTATATGCACACAGCCACGGCACCCACCGAACGACCAACCGAAGATGCTCAGACGTTCGCGGCCCCTGCGGCTGAAGCGTGGCCTTCAGGATGGTCTCGGCATCTTCTTCCTGGAACTTCCCCTTGGTCGGCCCGGACCGCGCCACAGCCACCTTGACGCCATCGAAGGGGTTGCTGGCGATCTTCTTCTGGCGCTTGACCCAATTGAAGACCGTGCGGGCTCCAGTAATCCAGATTTCGTTGATCGTACGGCCACCAGCATTTTTCGCGGTGAGCGTGTCCTTCCATGCCACCGCCTCATCGTCTGTCATGAGGGCGATGTCGCGTTTGCCGAGGAAATCGTTGAGATCCATGAAGACCACGCGCCAGCGGTTGACGGTGGCGACAGCTGGCTGGCGCTCTTTCACCCACGCCTCGAAGGCATCCCAAGCATTCCAGCCTGAGAGCTTCACGTTCGAGGGCACAACAGTGGTAGCTTGGGGGAAGCGCTCGCGGTGCTTGTCGGGGCGATGGTCACCCCCTGCCCGCCTGCGCAGGTAAGCGATTGCGGCAACCAGATCGCGTTCGAGGGTATCCACAAGGGTGTTGTGGGATAGCGCGGACAAGACCAAACCTTCGTCCGCCATGAATGTCGCGAGGCGAGAAAGCTCCTGAACGATGGCACGAACACGAGCGGCATGGTGCGCGCCCCTCTCGGCCTCTTCACCGCCCTGGTCCCCTAGATCGCCGTTGGCATGCTTCTGTACCTGCTCATAGCGGGCGTAATGGTAGTCCCAGACCGCCGCTGGCGTATCGTCTTCGGCATGCTGGTGGATGAACCAGTCGTACCAACGGCCAGCCAGCTCATCGAGCTGACGCCGAGAAAGCTCGACAGGCTCGCCCGAAGCAGCGGCCCGGAGTGCGGCAATTCGCCCCTCTATCTGGCCAACCCAATCGGCGTAGGCGGCTTTGACTTCTCCTGGGGGCTTTCCCGAAGGCAGCCGGAAGCGCTCTTCCTGGCGAACGCCATAGGCCCGCTGATACGCATCCCTTACGTCAGCAGGGATGCCCTTGCGGGCGAAGTAGTCACCGTTCTTGGCTCTAGAGAGGGTAGGCATCGTCAGGGTCATTTTGTAGCGCCCTTTGTAGTGGGAGGACGGCTACAAACCCCTGAAATCATTCAACTCTTTGACCCCATTACGATAATGGGAGAGTTTGGTGCGGTCGAGAAGACTCGAACTTCCACGCCTCGCGGCACAGCGACCTCAACGCTGCGCGTCTACCAATTCCGCCACGACCGCACTGTGTGGTAGAAGCTTCTGCACCAGCGGTGCCGAAGCGAGTGGGGATGTAGCAAAGGTCCGGCACAACCTCAAGCGCTTAAATGACGATTTCTGTGTGTCGCGCCATTCCAAGGAGAAATCGCCCCAATCGAGCGATTTGAGGCGGGAAGGTCATGAGAGCCAGTTCGTTTCACTGTTGATCTGAAACGACTGCATATCCCACCGTCACCACCGGGCTTGTCCCGGTGGTCCATGCCCGCCGCAAGATGGATTGCCGGGACAAGCCCGGCAATGACGGAGAAGTCGAGTGAGAGCGACTGCCGTCTCGGCCGATGAGTGAAAGTGGCGCAGTTCTAGAGGGCAGCGCCAGCCCTCTCTACCCCAGCCGCAACACCTTGTCGGTCACCAGGACCCGCAAATGCCCCTCTTCCACGCTGACCTCGCCTTTGGCGATCAGGGTATTGTTGGCGTAAATCTTCAGCGGATCGTGCTCGGTGGCGTCCAGTTCGATCACCGCCCCCCGGCCCATGCGCAGCAAATGGTGAATGGGCATGGTGGTCGCGCCCAGTTCCACCGTGATATCGACTTCAATATTGTCCAGCGTGCTCATAGATAAGGTTTCGAGCGAAATGATCCGCGCCCCGCGAGCGGATTCGGTAAGCATGAAGGTCGGCCAGGGCTGGTTATGGAAGCGTTAACAAATATCGACCAGGCGTGCCAAAGCGGCGCGAAATTGCATCGCGACGATGGCCGCGCCGTGGAATGGCGCATTTTCGAGGCGCCGCTGGACTATGAACGCGCCCTGGCCATGATGGATGAGCGCGTCGCCGCCATCGCCGCCGGCGCGGCCGGCGAGGCCGTCTGGCTGCTCGAACACCCGCCCCTCTACACTGCCGGCACCTCCGCCCGGCCCGAGGACCTGCTCGATCCGCGCTTTCCCGTCTTCGCGGCCGGGCGCGGCGGGCAATATACCTATCACGGCCCTGGCCAGCGCGTGGCCTATGTCATGCTCGACCTGACACGGCGCGGCCGCGATATCCGTTGCCTGGTCCAGGGGCTGGAGCAATGGGTCATCGACACGCTGGCCGCCCACAATATCCGGGGCGAACGGCGCGAGGGCCGCGTCGGCGTCTGGGTGCCGCGCCCGGAAAAGGGGCCGGGCAGCGAGGACAAGATCGCCGCCATCGGCGTGCGCGTGCGCAAATGGGTGACCTTCCACGGCATTTCGCTCAATATCGCGCCCGATCTCAGCCATTATGACGGCATCGTGCCCTGCGGCATCAGCGACCAGGGCGTCACCTCCTTCGAGGATCTGGGCGTCCTGCTCTCCATGGCCGAAGTCGATTCGGTGCTGCGCGGGCGCTTCGAAGCCATTTTCGGGCCGACCGTTTCGACGCCCGTTTAACGCCGCCCTTGCCATAAGCCGGCGTTGCAACCAATTTACCGCAGGAGCCGGATTCGAGGAGCCGCACATGACCCTGGACGATCTCAAACGCCTTTTGACGCGCCAGACCCTGTTCCGGCTCGATGCCATCCTGTCGCCGCGCCTGGTGCCGATTTTCTACGCGCTGGGCCTGGCCGCCATCCTGCTCTGGGCCATCAGCCATTTCTTCTTCCGCTTCGGCACCGGTTTCGGCGACGGCCTCTGGGGCCTGTTGGAAATCGCCGTCTTCGGCCTGCTGGCCTTTGTGGGGCTGCGTATCGGCTGCGAGGCGCTGCTGGTCTGGTTCAAGAGCCATGAGCAGAGCGGGGACAGCGTCCAGCGCTCGCGCTATTCGGCCTCCCTGCTCGATGAAGTCCGCGACGCGATTCGCGACCTGGCCGAGGAAGGCGAGGACAGCGACTATGCCGAGGCCGACGAATATATCACCCCGGCCACCGAGCCCCTGCCCACCACGCCGCCGGTGTCCCCGGCCCCGCCGGCCAGCGCCGCCCCGCTGCGCGAGCCCGCTACCAAACCCGGCGAAACCCACAAGCCCCGCAGGACGGCCAGGCGCACCCCGCCGAAACCGACGACCTGAAATGTGGAAGGCCGCCCCGATGAGGCGGCCTTTTTCATAAATATCTGGGTTATCGTCATTGCCGGGCCTGTACCGGCAATCCATCTCACTGCGAGCCATGGACCACCGGGACAAGCCCGGTGGTGACGGTGACATGGGAGCCCCCTACTTCTTGTTGACGCTCCAGGCGCCCGGGCCGGCAAAGATCAGGTAGAGGAAGACGAAGCAGAACAGAATCGCCGCGTCGCCGGCATTATTGGTCGGAAACAGGTCGCCCGGCGCATGCGCCATCCAATAGGCCACGGCCATCGTGCCCGAGGCGAGGAATGCCGCCGGGCGGGTGTAGAAACCGATGGCGATGAGGATGCTGGTCACGATCTCGATCACCCCCGCAAACCAGAAAATCGAAAAGGCCGGCGGCGCGAATGGAGCGGCCGGGAAACCGAACAGTTTCTGCGTGCCATGCAGGACGAACAAAAGCGCGGTGACGATGCGCAGCACGGCGAGGGCCTGCGGCGCATAGGCGGAGAGACGATCGGACAATGAAATACTCCTTCATGCTGCGCCCTGGGGCGCGGGGACGAAATGGTTAGCCGGAAAGTCCGTGCGAGGGGAACAGGTGCGTTTCCGTACACACTGTTCGTCAGATCAAGATGCCGTGTTCACCGCTGCGGACAGCCCTGCCCCGCCTGGAGCGAGGGGCAGTCACATTGCGTAACCGCCCAACTTTCTGTATGACGCGCCATCCAGAAAGCATCGGACCGAATATGTGCGGCGGGTTTTGAGACCGCCCCCGATGCTCGAACCAGCAAGCGGAATACGTGACGCGCATGAATCAGGCGCCCAAAATCGGTCTCGTCAGCCTCGGCTGCCCCAAGGCGCTCGTCGACAGCGAGCGCATCATGACCACCCTGCGCGCGCAGGGCTATTCGTTCAGCCGCGACTATGCCGGCGCCGATATCGTGCTGGTCAATACATGCGGTTTCCTCGACTCGGCCAAGCAGGAAAGCCTCGAGGCCATCGGCGAGGCCCTAAACGAGAACGGCAAGGTGATCGTTACCGGTTGCCTCGGCGTCGAGGAAAACCTGATCCGCGAGACCCATCCCTCCGTCCTCGCCATTACCGGCCCGCATCAATATGAGAGCGTGGTCAGCGCGGTGCATGACCATTTGCCGCCCGTGCCCAACAAATTCGTGGACCTGGTCCCCGAAACCGGGCTCAAGCTCACCCCGCGCCATTACGCCTATCTCAAGATTTCCGAAGGCTGCAACAATCGCTGCACCTTCTGCATCATTCCCCAGATCCGCGGCGATCTCGCTTCGCGCCCGGCTGCCGGCATTCTCTCCGAGGCCGAGGGGCTGATCCGCTCCGGGGTCAAGGAGCTCCTGGTCATCTCGCAGGACACCAGCGCCTATGGCCTCGATCTCAAATACGCGACCTCCAAATATCGCGGCCGCGAGGTCAAGGCCAAGTTCTACGACCTGGCCAAGGAATTGGGCGAGCTCGGCGCCTGGGTGCGCCTGCACTATGTCTATCCCTATCCCCATGTCGATCCGGTGATGGAGCTGATGGCCGAAGGCCTGGTCCTGCCCTATCTCGACATTCCCTTCCAGCACGCCTCCCCCAGCGTGCTCAAGGCCATGCGCCGCCCGGCGCATCAGGAAAAGACGCTCAACCGCATTCTCGATTGGAAGCGCCAGGTTCCTGACCTGACCGTGCGTTCCAATTTCATCGTCGGCTTCCCCGGCGAGACCGAGGAAGATTTCGAAATGCTGCTCGACTTCATCGAGGAAGCCGAAATCGACCGCGCCGGCTGCTTCAAATACGAGCCCGTCACCGGCGCCACCGCCAATGAGCTCGAAGGCGTGGTGCCCGACGAGGTCAAGGAAGAGCGCTTCGCCCAATTGATGGAAGTGGCGCAGAACGTCTCCTTCGGCCAGCTCCAGAAGAAGGTCGGCCGCACCATCGACGTCATCGTCGACGATGTCCGCCCCGAGGAAAACCGCGCCATCGCCCGCTCCAAATGGGACGCGCCGGAAATCGACGGCCAGGTGATCATCGAGCGCGCCACCAATATCAAGATCGGCGACATCGTCTCGGTGAAGGTCACCGACAACGACGAATACGATCTGTTCGCGGAACCGGCGGCAAGCTAGCCCCCGGGCTCTTTCCCTTCTCCCCTGAGGGGAGAAGGTGGCCGAAGGCCGGATGAGGGGTTCAGTTTCAAGGTTCTACCGAGAAGCCCTCACCCCTCACCCCAACCCTCTCCCCTGAGGGGCGAGGGGGCGCAGGAGTGGATAATTTCGCGCCATCCCTACCGCGAAAACGCCTCGAACGGATTATCCGCCGTCAATTGCGTGATCGTCGCCTCGGCGATTCCCTCCGCCCGCAAGGCCGGCAGGAGCCAGTCCATCAGGTGCGTATAGGGCCGTGGTGTCCCACCGCCCGGCAGTGCGGGATCGTACCAGCCCAGATCATGGCTCAGCAGCATCTGCCGCTCCAGCCCCGCCTCCAGCGCCCGCAGCACCAGCGCCAGCACCTCGCCATCCGGGTCGCGGCCGATATGGTCATATTCGATCCACGCCCCGCGCGCCGCCACCGCCTGGTTGAGCGCGAAATCGGGTTCCGCCTGGCTGTGGATGGAAATGAACCGCGCCGCCGAGCCGCCTTCCGCCTCGATGATATCGAGCTGGTCCATCACCACCCGGCCCTTGATCGTATGCGAGCCGATCACCGCATTGGTCGGGATGGCGGCGCGCACCGCCGCCCGCAGGATTTTCGCCTCCAGCGGCGTTATCCCCTCGTCGCCCGCGCTCAGCTTGATCCATGCGGCCGGCACGCCGGTTTCGTCCATGCCCTCGGTGAGTTCCCTGAGCATCCAGCGTTCGAGCTCCGCCTCGCTCGCCTCCGCCACCCAGGCCGGTATCCAGGGCTCGCGATAATTGCCCGTCGGCACCACGATGGGCATGCCGGTGGCCTTCGACACCGCGATATCGATGTCGGCCCGGCGCCCCACCCCGCCCGTGGTGCATTCGACGATCGCCGTCACGCCCCGCGCCCGCGCCGCCGCGATCTGCGGCCCCATCAGCGCGACGACATCGCCGGCCTCCGCCTCGGCATAGCCCGGCTGGTCGGGCGTGCGCAGGTCCACGAAGACATGCTCATGCGGCAGGATCAGCCCCAATTGATGCCGCTCGAACGGCCCCAATGTCGTGTGCAATCGTTTCATCATGGTCCTCCCTGCCGTCTTGTCGCATGGCGGGGCGTCGAGTGAAACCATCCGCGGGCGCCGCAAACACGCGCTCTTGCCTTTCGCAACCACTGTGCCACGCTCACGTTGTCGTAAGACTCAGTTGCGAGAGGAGAAGCATAATGGGTTTTGACGGAGTGGGCTGGCTCGCAGCCATCATCATCGGCGGTCTCGCCGGCTGGCTTGCCAGCATGTTCATGAATGCCGGCGGCGGCGTGCTCAAGAATGTTCTGCTGGGCATTGTCGGCGCCATTCTCGCCAGCCTGGTCTTCGGGCTGCTGGGGATCTCCTTCGGCGGATGGGTCGGCTATCTGATCGCGGGCTTCATCGGCGCCTGCATCATCATCATTATCGGCCGCGCCGTCTCGAAATAGAATTCCGGCCGGCCCTGCGGGGCCGGCCGTCTCCAGGAAGGATTTGGCGTCGTGCGCCTGCCCCGCGCAACGTCTTTGCCCCAGCGCCAATCGCCGTAAATTACTCATCCCAAGCAAGCATTTAGCGCTTTACGCCACGCCGGACCCCGTCGCATCAAGGTAGCAACTCGACCCCGTGATGGATTTTAGCGTCCGATGAACAAGCTCCTCGCTTCCGCCGCCTTTGCCCTGGCGCTGGCCGCCGGCCCCGCCCTGGCGCAGCCCACCGATATTCTCAACGCCTCCTACGATATCGGGCGCGAGCTGTTCGAGGCCGAAAACGCCACCTTCGTGCCTGCCTATGAAGCAGCCAATGGCGTCGCCGTCACCGTCAACCAGTCCCATGCCGGCTCCTCCGCCCAGGCCCGCGCCATTCTCGAAGGCCTCCAGGCCGATGTGGTGACCTTCAACCAGGTGACCGATATCGACCGGCTCGTGGATGGCGGCTTCGTTGCGGCCGATTGGCAGAGCCAGTTCGCCAACAATGCCTCGCCCTTCTATTCCTTCCCCGCCTTTCTGGTCCGCGCCGGCAATCCCAAGAACATCAATGACTGGGCCGATCTGGCGCGCGACGATGTGGGCGTGATCTTCCCCAATCCGAAAACCTCCGGCAATGCCCGCTATACCTATCTCGCCGCCCGCGCCTGGGCCGAGGAGGAATTCGGCGGCGACCAGGCCCAGGTTGAAGACTACCTCACCAAGGTCTTCCTCAACGTGCCGGTCTTCGAAACCGGCGGCCGCGGCGCCACCACCGCCTTTGCCGAACGCGAACTGGGCGACGTGCTGATCACCTTCGAAGCCGAGGTGCTGAGCGCCGTCGACCTGCTCGGCGCCGACAAATACCAGGCCGTGACCCCGTCGGTGAGCCTGCTCGCCGAATTCCCCGTCGCCCTCGTCGACAAGGTCGTCGATGCCCGCGGCAGCCGCGACCTCGCCAAGGCCTATCTCGATTTCCTCTACTCGGCCGATGGCCAGCGCATCGCCGCCGAGCGCAACCACCGCGTCATTGACGAAACCGTCGCCGCCGAATTCGCCGACCGCTTCCCCGAAATCCGCCTCGTCACTGTCGAGGACACCTTCGGCGGCTGGGACCAGGTCTCCGAGGAACATTTCGCCGATGGCGGCCTGCTCGATACGGTTTTCGTGAACCAGTAGGCAAACTAACTGCGGAGATGGCCCGTCCGTCTCCGCATTTTTGATATTCCGTCATCACCGGGCTTGTCCCGGTGATCCATTTTGACGCCAGCGCTCGCCGCTGGATTGCCCGGACAAGCCGGGCAATGACGATGAAGGCCAGGCCTCGGACCGGCCGCCGAGAGAGGATCATGCCCAAAACCCGCAGCAAGCATCTGCTTCCCGGCTTCGGGCTGACCATGGGCGTGTCCCTGTTCTACATCACCCTCATCATCCTGCTGCCCATCTCGGCCATGCTGCTCAAGGTCGCCGGCATGGGCTGGGAGGAATTCTGGCGCATCATCTCCTCGCGCCGCGCCGTCGCCGCCTACCAGATCACCTTTTCCTCGGCCTTCTACGCCACCATTCTCAACGGCGTACTCGGCCTGCTGCTCGCCTGGGTGCTGACCCGCTATCGCTTTCCCGGCCGCCGCCTGCTCGATGCGCTGGTCGATCTCCCCTTCGCCCTGCCCACCGCCGTGGCCGGCCTCGTCCTGGTCACCCTCTTCGCCAATAATGGCTGGTATGGGCAATCCCTCGAGCCGCTCGGCATCAAGGTCAATTACACCCAGCTCGGCATCGTCGCCGCCATGACCTTCACCTCCATTCCCTTCGTGGTCCGCGCCGTCCAGCCGGTGCTCGAAGACCTCGACCATGGCCTCGAAGCCGCCGCCCGCACCCTCGGCGCTACCGATTGGCAGATTTTCACCCGCATCGTCTGGCCCACTATCCTGCCCGCCTTCATCAGCGGCTGCGTCCTGTCCTTCGCCCGCTCGCTGGGCGAATTCGGCGCCGTAGTCTTCATCGCCGGCAACCTGCCGGGCGTCACCGAAATCGTCTCGCTGCTGATTTTTATCCGGCTGGACGAATACAATTACGAAGCCGCCGCCGCGCTGGCTTTCGTCCTGCTCCTCGTCGCCTTCCTCACCCTCCTCGCCACCAACGCCCTCGCGGCCTGGCAGACCCGCTATGTGGAAAGGAGCGCGTGATGGTGCTGACATCGTGCCACCAAGCCCCCCCTCCCGGCCTCCCCCGCAAGGGGGGAGGTGCAGATCGAGTGCCGGGCACGATCTGGCCACAGCCGCCGGCCCGACACCTCCCCCTTGACGGGGGAGGATGGGAGGGGGTGCGCCCCACGCTCGAACACTTCGGCAGGAGCGCCATATGACCCGCTCCCTCGCCGCCAACGCCCTTATCGCCCTGGCCTTCCTTGCCGCCGGGCTCATGCTCGTCGTCCCGGTGGCGCTCATCTTCTCCTTCGCCCTGCGCGAAGGCCTTGATGTCTATTTCGCCAATATAATCCACCCCAATACCCTGCACGCCATCTGGCTCACCGTGACCACGGCGCTCATCGTCGTGCCCATCAACATCGCCGCCGGCGCCGCCCTGGCCTGGCTGGTGACGCGCTTCCGCTTTCGCGGCCGGCAATTGCTCATCAGCTTCATCGAGCTGCCCGCCGCCATGAGCCCCATCGTCGCCGGCGTGGTCTATCTCTTCCTCTATGGCGGTCAGGGCCTGTTCGGCCCGGCGCTGCAATCGGCCGGCATCCAGGTCATGTTTACGCCGCTGGCCATCGTGCTGGTCAGCCTCTTCGTCACCGCCCCCTATGCCGCGCGCGAACTCATCCCCCTCATGAGCCAGCAGGGCACCGAGGACGAGGAAGCCGCCCTTTCCCTGGGCGCCAATGGCTGGCAGATGTTCTGGCATGTCACCCTGCCCAATATCGGCTGGGCCCTGCTCTACGGCGCCGTGCTCACCAATGCCCGCGTCATGGGCGAATTCGGCGCCGTCTCCGTGGTCTCCGGCGCCATTCGCGGCCAAACCAATACCCTGCCGCTGCAGATCAACCTGCTCTTCAACGACTTCAACGTCACCGGCGCCTTCGCCGCCGCCTCCACCCTGACGCTGATCGCCGTCCTGACGCTGGTGATCAAATCGGTGCTGGAAGCACGGCAGAACGGATAGGCGGGCGACTTTAGGCGCGCGATGCGGCACCTCCCCCAAGGGGGGTGTTTACTTTGGACGCCTTCCTTACCCACGGAGTCATTCCCGCGAAAGCGGGAACCTCTGTTTGCGACCCTTGTATCGGTAACGGAGGTCCCCGCTTTCGCGGGGATGACATCGTGAAAATTCACGTAATGGTGCGTCCAAAAATAACCGCCCCTCAAGGGGCAGGCAAAGACCCGCGCTCCGACATAATCCTTGAGCCGCCCCCCGCTCCGCCCTAAACCGGACCCATCGGAGCCCGTCATGCACAAGACCCACACCATTCCCCTGCGCCACCGCCCGTCGCTCGTTCTGGGCCGGCGCGCGCTCGTCATGGGCATCCTCAATGTCACGCCCGACAGCTTTTCCGATGGCGGCGCCCATAACCATGTCGATGCCGCCCTCGCCCATGCCCGCCTCATGCTGGCCCAGGGCGCCGATATTCTCGATATCGGCGGCGAAAGCACCCGCCCCGGTTCCGAACCGGTCGGCGTGCAGGAGGAACTGGATCGCGTCATGCCGGTGATCGACGCCCTGCGCGCCGCCGGCGTGGCCGCGCCCATTTCCATCGACACCATGAAGCCCCTGGTCGCCGACCAGGCCCTGCAGGCCGGCGCCGATATCGTCAACGACGTCAACGGATTGCAGGGCGCACCTGAAATGGCCGAAATCGCCGCGCTGCATGAGGCCCCGGTCATCGCCATGCATTGGGACCGGGCCTGGACCGCCGGCACCGAGCCGATTCCCGCCATGATCCGCTATTTCGCCGAGACGCTATCCATCGCCGCCCGCGCCGGCATCGACCCGGCGCATCTGGTCCTCGACCCCGGCTTCGGCTTCACAAAGACGCTGAATCAGAACTACAGCATTCTGCGCCAACTCCCCGACCTGACTCGCAATTTCCCCGTCCAGCCACTGCTGATCGGCACCTCGCGCAAATCCATGATCGGCCGCCTGCTCGACAGCCAGCCCGCCGAGCGCCTGCCCGGCACCATCGCCACCAATGTCCAGGCCTATGAGCGCGGCGGCCACATTTTCCGCGTCCACGACGTCAAAGAAAACCGCGATGCCCTTCGCGTCGCCGAGGCAACGCTGTATGGTCCGCCCCAGAACTGAATAACACTCCAGCTTAACCGCTCCTGCGCCTCCCTCCCCCTTGAGGGGAGGGAATGAGGGTGGGGGTCCATCGGTGGATGACGAAACCACCCCCTCCCCAACCCTCCCCTCAAGGGGGAGGGAGCGCCAAACCGGAGAAGATGAGCAAGATATGACCGCACCCTTCACCGGCGACCGCATCATCCTCAACGATCTCGGCTTTTACGGCTATCATGGCCTGTTCAACGAGGAAGCCAAGCTCGGCCAGCGCTTCCTCATCGATCTGCAATGCGGCGTCGATCTCTCCGGCCCGGCCCAGACCGACACGATCGGCGCCACCGTGTCCTATGCCGATATCTACGACGTGGTGAAATCCGCCTTCGAGAGCCGGCGCATGCATCTCATCGAGGCGGTGGGCCAGAACATCATCGACGCCCTGTTCACCGCCTTTTCGGACATCACCTGGGTGATCGTCCGCGTTCGCAAGCCCGAAGCGCCCATCGCCATGGTGCGCGGCGAGGCCGCCATCGAACTCCATCGCGTCCGGCCCGCCTGATGCCTCGGGCCTGGCTCAGCCTCGGCGCCAATATCGGCGATCCGCCCGCCCAGCTTGCGGAGGCCATCAGCCGCCTCGATGCCCATGACCATATCCGCGTCGCCGCCCAATCGAGCGTCATCCGCACCAAGGCCTGGGGCAAGACCGACCAACCCGATTTCGCCAATATGGCCGCCGAAGTCGAAACCGACCTCCCCCCCATCGACCTGCTCCATGCCTGTCTCGACATCGAGCGCGACATGGGCCGTGTCCGGCACGAGGTCTGGGGGCCGCGCCTGATCGATGTCGATCTCATCGCCTATGAGCGGGTGGTGATGGAGAGCGCCAAGCTCACCCTGCCCCATCGTTTCGCGCATGAACGCGACTTCGTGCTGGCACCGCTGCGCGAGATTTCGCCGGAGACCGCCGATTGGCTGCTGCGGCGCCTTTAGGCGACGCTCAAGGTCAACAGTCTGCTAACCAGATCGGCTCAACGGAGCCAATCGACCACCTTCACGGCCACGTCAAATTCCGTCCTGCGCTTGGCGCGGCGCTCCATCGCCTCGTCGTCCTCGCCCCAGAGCCGGATCTGGTGATCCTCGTCCACATGCGCGGCCGTCCAGACCTCGTCGGCGCTAAGCAATTGATGCAGCAGGGCAATCGCCAACAGGCCCGAGCCGGTCAACCCGGTGATCGACACCAGGGCGGTCAGCATGTGCAGCCCCTGCCCTTCCAGAGCCGCGTCCAGCTTCTCCAACGTGCTATCCGGCTGTTTCTGATGGATAATTCCGATCGTCGGCTGGAACGCCACATCGAAATGCCGCGCCAGTTTCACCAGCGCCCCATCCCAGTTCTTTTCCTGTTTGGCGACCAATTCCTGAGGAGAATCAGCGCGATAGAGCAGAAGATCGTTGCCCGCGAACTTGCCGATCTCTGCCCGGAAGGCCGGCACCATCTCCTCGCCGCTCTCCACCGCCGAATTGATCAGCCGCACCATGGGCATGCTGGCCGGATCGATGAATTCCCCCTGCGCCGCCCATTCGCCGGCCATGGCCTGCGCCAACTCAAGCGATTGAACCACAACGGGAATTTTCTTCCCCGGCGTCTTCACCTGCCGCCCGTCCAGGGTCACCGAATAGCCGGCCTCGTCGCGCACCACATCGACGCTCTTGTAAAAGCGCTTCGGCAGCTCGACGCGGTTGAGATGCTGTGCCCTGCCATAGCCATCGTCTTGATGTTTAAAGGCTTCTTCCAACTGGTCCCGCATCGTCAATGCTCCAAAAGCCGGTCGATCACCGCCGGCAGATCAGCGTAGCGATCCACCAGGACATCCGCGCCGGCGCCGCGCAATTCGTCCGGATGATGATAACCCCAGGTAACGCCAATGGTTTTCGTGCCTGCGGCCTTACCCATTTCCATGTCGAACGTGGTGTCGCCGATAATCACCGTTCGGTCCTTGTCCGCACCGGTTTCCGCCATGGCCCGTAGCATCATGCCCGGATGCGGTTTGGACGGATTGTGGTCCGGCGTTTGCAGCGTCGAAAAATGTTCAGCAATTCCATGGAGTTGCGTCAGGCGGTGGACGCCGTGGAGCCCCTTGCCCGTCGCAATGCCGAGCAGCATGTCCTCCCGGTCATGAAGCACGTCCAGGGCCTGCCGCGCACCGGGAAACAATCCCTCGCGCCCCTCCGACGACACCAGCGCAGCCCGGTAATGCGCGCGATAATCTTCAGCCAGCTTATCGGCGAGGGCAATATCGTCCGTACCCAGCAATTGCAGCATCGCCTGCGGGAGGCTCAACCCAATGACCCGCCGCGATTGCGCCGGTGTCGGCACCTCCAGCCCAGCGCCGGCGAAGGTCGTCGCCATATGCTCGCTGATCAGGGACGCCGTATCGATCAGCGTCCCGTCCATGTCGAACATGACCAGCTTCACGCGCCCTGCTCCGGATCGACATTCTGCGCATCGAACCGGTCCGGATCGAAACCGAGCGCCTCGAAGCTTTGCCGCATATGTGGCGGCAAAGGCGCTGAAATATCTATCTTTTTTCCGTTGCGGAGCGGCAGCGCGATGCGGCGGGCATGCAGGTGCAGCCCCTCCGCAAGACCAGGCGCCTCCTGCCAGTTCTCGATATTGAAATAGCGCGGATCGCCGATGATCGGCGTTCCCAATTGCGCCATGTGCACACGCAATTGATGCGTTCGTCCGGTCACCGGCTTGAGGGTGACCCAGGCGAAACGGCGGCTGGCCGTGTCGGTGGTGGAATAATAGCTCGACGAATGCACAGCCCCCGGCGTGCCGTTGCGCACCACCACCATCTGCTCGCCATCGGTCGTCTGCTGCTTGGCGAGAAAACAGGAAATCTCGCCCTGGCGCGGACTTGGATTACCCGCGACCACGGCCCAGTAAATCTTCCGCGCCGAACGCGAGCGGAACACCGAGCCGAAATGCTTGGCGGCGGCAGCCGTCTTGGCCACGACGAGGCAACCGGACGTGTCCCGGTCGAGCCGATGCACCAGGCGTGGCGCCTCGCCCTGCTTGTTCGGCAGGTTCTTAAGAAGCCCGTCCATATGCCGCGTTGTGCCGCTGCCGCCCTGGACCGCCAGGCCGTGCGGCTTGTTGAAGACATAGAGATCGTCGTCCTCATAAAGGATCAGATCCTTGAGGAACCGCACGTCCTCCTCGTTCACGCGGAACGGCCGCACCGTGTCCGGATCGTCGATCGGCGGAATGCGGACGGTCTGGCCTTCGGTCAGCCGCGTGCTGGTCTGCACCTTCGCCTTGTCGACCTTGACTTCGCCATTGCGGATCAGCTTTTGCAGCCGGGCAAAGCCGAGCTGCGGAAAATGCCGGGCAAACCAGCGATCCAGCCGCATCCCGTCATCGTCCGCACTCACTTCACGATGTTGAACGCCACTCATACTGCACCGCCTCTGGTTATCAGGAGCCCGAGATATAGGCCGGCAAGGCAAACCACAACCGACAAGGCAACATAGAGCCCGGCCTGCGCCAGTTCTCCCCGCTCGAGCAATATTACGGTATCGAGCGTGAACGAGGAGAACGTCGTGAAGCCGCCGAGAACGCCGACGGCAACAAACAGGCGGGCCTCCTGCTGCCAGGCCGGCATGAAGCGCGCCAAGAGCCCAATCACCAGGCCCATCGCGATGGCGCCGACAATGTTGACCAGGAGGATGGCGAGGGGGAACGATCCATGCCAGAGCCGGCCGACGAGAATGGATAAGGCATGGCGCGCCATGGCGCCAATCGCGCCGCCCGCACCGACCAACAGGAATGCCTGCATCGCCTAATCCTCTGATTCCGTCGCCCGTTTGGCGGCACGCAATCGCGCGAAATAGTCCATGCGCTTGCGCAGGTCGCGCTCGAAGCCGCGTTCGACCGGGTGATAAAAGTCCTGCCGGCCGATCTTCTCGGGAAAATATTCCTGGCCGGAAAAGGCTTCGGGCGTATCGTGGTCGTAGATATAGCCTTCCCCATAGCCCTGGCCCTTCATCATCTTGGTCGGGGCGTTGAGGATGACCATGGGCGGCATGGGCGAACCGGTTGATTTCGCAACGGAAACGGCGGCTTTGTAGGCGGTGTAGACGGCGTTGGACTTGGGCGCGAGCGCCAGATAGACGACCACCTGGGCGAGCGATAATTCGCCCTCGGGCGAGCCGAGCATCTGGTAGGCATCGCGTCCGGCGATGGCCAATTGCAGGGCTTGCGGATCGGCCAGGCCGATGTCTTCGGAGGCCATGCGGATCAGGCGCCGGGCCAGGAAAAGCGGGTCTTCGCCGGCATCCAGCATGCGGGCGAAATAGTAGAGCGCCGCATCCGGATCGGAGCCGCGTATCGTCTTGTGCAGGGCGGAAATGAGGTTGTAATGACCGTCCTGCGCCTTGTCGTAAATCGGCGCCCGGCGCTGCACAATTGTTAGCAGACTGTTAGCGTCGAGCGTCTCGTTTTCCTGCGCTGACGCGAGAATCTCCTCCACCAGGCCGAGAAGCGCCCGGCCATCGCCATCGGCGAGGCCCAGCAGCGTCTCGCGCGCCTCATCCGACAGGGGCAATCCGGCGCCCAGCAGGGTCTCGGCCCGCTCGAGCAGTTTTTCCAGATCGTCGCGGCCGAGCGACTCGAACCGCAGCACCTGGCTGCGGGAGAGCAAGGCGGCGTTGAGCTCGAAGGACGGGTTCTCGGTGGTGGCGCCGACCAGCACGACGGTGCCGTCTTCCATCACCGGCAGGAAGCTGTCCTGCTGGGCCCGGTTGAAGCGATGGATCTCGTCGACGAACAGCAGGGTGCGATGGCCCGACAGGCGCTCGAACCGCGCCTTCTCGAAAACCTTCTTGAGATCGGCGACGCCCGAGAAAATGGCCGAGATCTGCTCGAACCGGTAGCCGATCTGGTCCGCCAGCAAGCGCGCCACCGTGGTCTTGCCGGTGCCGGGCGGCCCCCACAGGATCAGCGAGCCCAGCCGCCCCGATGCCAGCATGCGCCGCAAGGTGCCGTTGGGGCCAAGCAGGTGCTCCTGGCCGATCACCTCGTCCAGGGTGCGCGGGCGCAATTGGTCGGCCAGCGGGCGGGCCTTGTCGGTTTCGGATGGATCGGCGGCGAAAAGGTCGGACATGACAAGTCTTCTAGCCTAGATCGGCTGGTTTTCGTAGCGTCGCCGCCACGTCATCCCCGCCAAAGCGGAACTGCTCTCAGCCGCTCACGATCGACCGGCTCACCCGCCCGTTGCGCTGCAGGATGATCTGCCAGGTGCGGACGCGCTGGCTGGCAAGCTGCTGGAACGCCTGGGCATCGGAAATCTCGATCTCGTTGAGCGCCAGGATGACGTCGTCGATCCGCAGCCCCATGGCCTCGGCGGGCGAGCCCGGCTCGATGGCGGTGACGAGAACGCCCCTGGCATCATAGGGCAGGCCCTTGGCTTCGCTGAGCGCAGGATCGAGCTGGCGCACGGTGACGCCGGCAAAGCGGGTATTGCCCGAAATGGCGGCAATGGCGTCAGCCGCCGGCTGCGGCGCGGCCTCCACGGGGAAGGCAATGGCTTCGGTGGCGCCGCCGCGCAGCCGCTCCAGTTCGGCCGTCTGACCGATGGGGCGCGTGGCGAGGCGGAAATTGAAGGCGCTGGGATCGTCCACCCGCTGGCCATCCACCGACAGGATGACATCGCCGGACCGGAACCCGGCGCGTTCAGCCGGACCGCCCGGCGCGATTTCGGTGATCATGGCCCCATGCGGCGCCGCCATGCCCAGGCTGCTGGCAATATCGGATGTGACCGCCTGCAGCTTGGCGCCGAACCAGGGCCGCACGATCTCGCCGCCGGAAACGCCGGCCTCTGCCACCAGCCGGGCCATGTTGGCGGGAATGGCGAAACCGATGCCCACCGAGCCGCCGGACTGCGAATAGATGGCGGTATTGATGCCGACCAGCCGGCCGGACATGTCGACCAGGGCGCCGCCCGAATTGCCTGGATTGATGGCCGCATCCGTCTGGATGAAGAATTCGTAGTCCGAGGCCTCGACGCCGGTGCGCGCCAGGGCGGAGACGATACCGCTGGTCACCGTCTGCCCGACGCCGAACGGATTGCCGATGGCCAGCACCAGGTCGCCGACCAGCAGCGCATCGCTGTCGGCAAAGGTGATGGCGGGGAAGGTGACGCCATTGGCGTCCCGCACCCGCAGCACGGCCAGATCGGTCTGCTGATCCTCGACCACGAGGTCGACGGCGAATTCCCGCCCGTCATTGAGGGCGATGCGGATATCGGTGGCGCCGCTGATCACGTGGCTATTGGTGAGAATGACGCCGCTGGAATCGACGACGACGCCCGAGCCCAGGGAGCGGGATTCCCGCGGGCGGGTCTGGAAATATTGCTCCCCGAAGAAACGCGAGAAAAACGGATCATTGGCAAAGGGCGATACGGCCCGCTGCTCGATGCGGGTGGCATAGACATTGACCACCGAGGGCGAAACCGCCTGGACGATGGGCGCGAAACTCAACTGCACCTGAGCCTGATCCTGCGGCACGGCGCGCTCGGGCGCCGGCGCCGGTGCGGGCAGGCTCTGCGCCTGCGGCGGGGGCGAGCCGTTAAAGGGGGACAGAGCC
>NZ_LVVY01000138.1 GCF_001650025.1 Devosia elaeis
GTCCGACATGGCGAGAATGGCGGTGGGGGGCTCACCCGCCGCAAAGATTTGCGCCATGGCCGCATGGGTGCTGGCTTCGTCCTCCAGCGTACCGAAAACCGGCACGGCATGCGGATCCATGCCGGCGGCCTCCAGGGCCTGCCAATAGCCCAGGGCCCGGTCGCGCGAGGTCGAATACCAGGCCTGCCGGACCAGCGCCGCGTCGGCGGGCCCGGAATGGCCGTCGCGCAGCATGGTCGAGAGGATGGCAAAGCGGCGATGCCCCAGCCCCAGCAGGTGTTCCGCCGCGAGACGCGCGCCGTTCAGATTGTCGACGCCGATGGCCGGGATCGATTGATCGTCGGCCCCGATCGCCAGCGCCACATAGGGCAATTGCCGCTGCCGGGTGATATCGACCAGCCGTTCCCCGCCCTCGACGCAGAGCAGGATGAAGCCATCCACCAGCGCCGAGCCGATATTCCAGGCGAGCCGTTCGTCATTGAGCGCCGATACCAGCGCCACCCCGGCGCCGCGCTCGTCGCAGATATCGGAAATCTCCGCCATCAGCTGGCGGGCCCACAAATCCTCGAAGAAATAGCTGAGCGGCTCGATGGCGGCGACACCCACCGCATTGACCCTGCCCGCCCGCAGCAGCCGCCCGGTAATGCTGGGGCCGCCATAGCCCAGCTCCCTGGCCACCGCATGCACGCGTTCGCGCACCTCCTCGCGCACGATTTCGGGCCGGCTGAACACATTGGACGCGGTTCCCTGCGACACGCCGGCCGCCTTCGCCACATCCCTGAGCCTGACCTTTTCCGGAACCTGCTTGGCCAATACATCCGCCTTTCCCCTTCAGCCCAGTGATTTAGCATCAATCTTGGATCGGTTCAATTTTTGCTTGACGCGCCCCGCGCATAAGCCTAATTTGAACCGGTTCAACACATTTTCTCGCTTTCAGATTGAATCGATTCAACATCTGCATCAGGAGGATCAGATGATCCCTGCCAGCTATCTGTTCAAGCAAGTCTATCACCAGCATTGGGAGGCCGCCGAGCCGGAGACGCCGCCGCCCGCAGCCGAACCACGAGGCGGCATGACGATCCCCCTGCCCCGGATCGTCACTCTCGCCGCCCATGTTCTGGGAAATCTCCGGCATCGCCGCCCTGGCGCCCCGATTCACGGCGCCCGTTGAGCCAAGCCACCGACCAGGAAAACAGCCAGGCCGCCACACTTCTGCCCTCAAATCACCCTCTGCGCTTCACACTGGCAGCGCATTGCCATGCTTTTCTTTGTTCGTTGAAGCGAGGAAAAGACGTCGATCCCATGCACATATCCACGTCCTCCAGACGAAAAGTCGGTCTGGCCGCCCTGGTCGGCATAATGGCTGCGGCTGCGGTCCCTCTGGCGCTTGTTGCCGGCGTCACGCCCGCGCGGGCCGCCAACCTGGCCAGCCAGGCCGATACGCAGGTTGCCATATTCATGGTCCCCCTGACCCTGCTCGTTCTGGTCCTGCTCTTCGAAGCCGCCCGCTTCGTGCGGCGCGGTGCACTCCCTGCTCAGTCCGCCGACCGGCCCGCCCGGCCCCTCCGCTGGTCGCGGGATCGGCGCGGCGGCTGAGTTTGCAAACACCACTTTGTTTCTCCCCTGACGACTGGCCGGCCTCGCGCCGGCCTTTTTTGTGACTTTCGGCCTATTGCGGGGCCTCGCGCGCCGGTTCAAACTTCCATTTTGCAAGGAGGATTGACCATGCATGTCGACACGATCCTGCAGACCAAGGGCGCCCTGGTGCATACGCTCCCCGAAACCGGCACGCTTGCCGATGCGGTGGCCCTGCTCAATAGCCACAATATCGGCGCCCTCGTCATCACCGGCGCGGCGGGAGGGATCGCCGGCATCCTCTCCGAGCGCGACATCGTCCGCCAACTCGGCCGCAATCCCTCCGGCACGCTGTCCATGCCCATCGCCGCCTGCATGACCAAAGGCGTCGTCACCTGCGAGCGCCTGACGCCCATAGACGAGGTCATGGAACGCATGACCCGCCGTCGCATCCGCCACATGCCGGTCGCCGAAGACGGCAAGCTGGTCGGCATCATTTCCATCGGCGACGTGGTCAAACACAAGATCCAGGAAGTGGAACACGAGGCCGAGGCCTTGCGCGACTATATCGCGAGTTGATCCCTCAACGCAGCCGGATCAGCCCCGCCGCGCTGTGCCGAAAGCCGCAGCCTCGGTAAAAGCCTTCCAGATGCGGCTCGAAATCGACATGCAGCCAGGTGGCGCCGCGCTCCCGCGCCAGCGCCGTGGCGCGCTCGACCATCCGCGTCGCCAGCCCCTGGCGCCGGTAATCGGGATCGGTCGCGACATCCAGCAGGAAGGCGTGCACCCCGCCGTCCCAGGCGATATTGGCGAAGCCGACCAGCCTTTCGCCATCCCGCGCCACCACATGGCCCAGGCTGCGCTGCAGCACCGCCGCGTAATTGTCGGCTATGTCCCCGCCCCAGGCCCGCCGCCAGAATGCGGCCAGCGCGGCGGGATCGGGAAAGGCATCGGCAATGATCTCGGTCATGGTCTCGTCCACCTTACCAACCTCTCCAAGACTTCACCCTTCCGCAAGGTCAGGAACAGTTCGTTGTGCTTATCCTTCTCTGCGCGCCGATGACACGGCCTTTCCCATGCAAAGGATAGACACGCTCATGAAAACCATTGCTCCTCCCGCCGTCGCGGCCCTGGTAGCCGCCTCCCTCGCCCTGGGCACCATGGCCCCGACCTTGGCGCAGGATGCCGCCCCGGTCCAGGCCCGGCAGGATGTTCACCCCGGCGCCGCGCACCGCCATGGCCATTCGCGCGGCGATCTCCTGGGTTTCGACCGCGGCGCCGAGGCCGTCGAAGTCGCCATCGTGCGCCTCGGCCACCGCCTGGACCTGAACGATGAACAGAAAATCCTGCTCGATAGGCTCAGGACCGACGCCCTCGCCGCAGCCGAAACCTTCGAAACCGAGACCGCGGGCCTGCGCCCTTCCCGCGCCGATCGGGATGAAGCGGCTACCCCGCCGGATATCGCCACGCGCTTTCAGAACCGCATAACGCTCCAGGCCGCGCGCCTTGCTGCCCTCGAGGCCGTGCAGCCCGCCTTCGTCGCCTTTTTCGAAAGCCTCACCGAGGAACAGCGGGCCGCGCTGATGCCGCAGCCCGGCGAACGCCGTCCTATCGGTCGCCCGGCCGGGGACCGCGATATCCGCCACGCCCCGCCCATCCACCGCAACTGAACCATATCGGTTCGCCGGTCCTCGCGGCGGCCCGGTGCGGCGCCCCGCCGCCGAACCCCGGCTCTCAACGGCCGGGGTTTGCTTTTGTCCTCGGCTCGACTACCAATCGAAGAGCACAATCTGGGCCGCACATGACCAATCTGCCTCTCGACCCGGCGCGCATCCGCGCCCTTTTCCCCGCCTTTGCCGAGCCGAACCTGGTCGGTCAGGCCTTTTTCGAAAATGCCGGCGGCTCCTACACGGCCCAGCCCGTGCTCGACCGGCTCGACCGGTTCTACCGCGCCAGCAAGGTCCAGCCCTACGGCGTCTATGCCGCCTCCATCGAGGCCGGCGAGGCCATGAACCTGGCCTATGAACGCCTGGCCCAGGCCTTCAACGTCACCTCGGACTGGATACATTTCGGTCCCTCGACCTCGGCCAATACCTATGTGCTGGCCCATGCCTTTGCCGGCCGGCTCGCGCCGGGCGACGCCATTATCGTCACCAATCAGGATCACGAGGCCAATAGCGGTGCCTGGCGGCGCCTGGCCGAACGCGGCATCGAAATCCGCGAATGGGCCGTCGATGCCCAGACCGGCCACCTGTCGCTCGCCGCGCTTGACGCCCTGCTCGACGGCAAGGTGAAGCTCGTCGCTGCGCCGCATTGCTCCAATATCGTCGGTGAGATCAATCCCGTCGCGGAGATCGCCGACAAGGCCCATGCCGCCGGTGCCGTCCTCGCCGTGGACGGGGTGAGCTATGCGCCCCACGGCATTCCGGATTTGCAGGCCCTCGGCGCGGACATCTACCTGTTCTCCGCCTACAAGGTCTATGGCCCGCATCAGGGCATCATGGCCATCCGCCCCGAACTCGCCGCCAGCCTCCCCAATCAGGGCCATTATTTCAACGAGGCCAAGCCCCGCTACCGCCTCACCCCAGCCGGCCCCGACCACGCCCAGATCGCCGCCAGCGCCGGCATCGCCGATTACCTCGAACAGGTCGCCGCCATTGCCGGCGACGCTGTTCAGGGGCCGGATCCCTTCCGCCGCGCCCATGCCGCCATGCGCGCCCAGGAAATCGCCCTGGCCCGTCCCTTGCTCGATTTCCTGCGGACGCGCAACGACATCCGCCTCATCGGCCCCGCCGATCCGGAGCGGCGCGCCCCCACCATCGCGCTCCATCACGCCGAGCCCGGCATCGAGATCGCCAGGCGCCTCGCCGCGCGCGGCATCATGGCCTCCGGCGGCAATTTCTACGCGGTGCGCCTGCTCGAGGCTTTGGGCATCGATCCGCACCATCACGGCGTCCTGCGCCTCTCCTTCGTCCACTACACCAGCCCCGAGGAAATCCAGCGCCTGATCGACGCCCTGGATGCCGAGCTCTGAGGCCATCACAGGGTAGCGTACCGAAGCACCATGTCCCGTCCCCTCGCCACCGCGCTGCTGCTGATCTGCACCATGTTCTGGGGCTTTGCCTTCATCGCCCAGAAATCGGCGATGGATTCCATGGGCCCGCTGACCTTTGCGGGCGTGCGCTATCTGCTCGGCGGCCTGCTGGTCCTGCCGCTCGCCTTCTACGAGCGCCGCCGCAAGCCCATTGCGCTCACGCGCATTCACTGGCTCTTCATCGCCGCCATGAGCACGGTGTTCTTCCTCGGCTCCTGGCTGCAACAGGCGGGCCTGGCCACCACCACCGCCACCAATGGCGGCTTCCTCACCGGCCTTTACGTCTTCTTCGTGCCCCTGCTCGGCTATGTCCTGTTCCGCACGCGCCCGCATCCGGTGATCTTCATCGGCGTGCCCATGGCATTGATCGGCATCTACTACCTCAATGGCGGCGGCCTCGATTCCTTCAATTCCGGTGATTGGCTGATCGTGGGCAGCGCCGTGTTCTGGGCGCTGCACGTCATTCTGCTCGGCCACGTCGCCCGCCTCACCGGCCTGCCTATTTTCGTCTCCGCCATCAGCTTCCTGTTTGCCGGTCTCCTGGCCAGCGCCATCGCCCTGGGCACCGAGGCGCCGACGCTGGACGCCATTTCCGCCGGCTGGATCGAGATCGCCTATGCCGCCGTTCTGTCCACCGCCATCGGCTTCACCTTCCAGGCCATCGGCCAGCAGCATGTGCCGCCCGCCAATGCCGCCATCGTCCTCTCCGCGGAAAGCCTCTTTGCCGCCATTGGCGGCGCGCTCATCCTGGGCGAGCGCCTGCCGATGGTCGGCTATGCCGGGGCCACGCTCATCTTCGCCGCCATCCTCCTGGTGGAAGCCATTCCCCCGCTCTGGGCCCGGCGCCGCGCCCATGCGCCGCGCATCACCAACTAGCGCCCGGCCCTACTCGGCGAAGCGATACATCTGGTAGCTCTTGCACAGCACCAGCGCCACGCAGCCGCGCAGCGTGATCTGGTCCGGGCTCACCTGGGTAATGGTGCCGTCCGCGGTCTGCCCGAACAGATGCAGCTTCCCCTGCCATTCGCCCGGCTTGGTCGGACTGGCCCGGTCGATCAGCAGCGTATTGAGATAGGGCATGTTCTGCTCGTTGTCCGCCCCATTGCCGAGCCAGATCAGTTCGGCGCAAAGCTGGGTTCCGTCGCCGCACAGGCTCACCGCATAGCGGGAATCCCGGGATTCGATTTCCCAGGTGCCCTCGGGGGAGGCCGTGGCCGGCAGGATATTGGTCAGCCCGATGGCGGCAATAAGGGCCAGCCGGCCGAGCCTGGTATGGGTTTTCATCGCTCTTACTCGCTGTAGCGGAACATTTCGTAGCTTTTGCAGACCACCAGGAACGCGCAGCCCTGCAAGGTCATCTGGTCGGCGCTGCGCTGGGTCAGCGTTCCACTCATCCTGTGTCCGAACAAGTGCAGCTCGCCCTTCCAACGGTTCGGCCCGTCCGACCGCAGGCCGCTGGCCATCGGCTTGTCCAGATAGGGCAGATATTGCTTGTTGTAGTCGGCGTCGCTGAGCCAGGCCAGCTTGCCGCAGAGCTGGGTGCCGTCGCCGCACAATTCCAGCGCGAAGCGGGTATCGCGCGTTTCCAGCTCCCATATCCCCGCCGGCGAAGCGAAGGCGGGCATGGCGGTGGCCAGGATGGCCGCGGCGGCAACGAAAATTCGGCAAAGGCGACGCATCGGCAACTCCTCGACACTGAGGCCCGGACACTGCCGCATCCTGCCTGAATGGAGACTGAATGGGACCGTCACTGCTCCGTCATATATCTTAATTAGCCTGTCCTCATCCCGGCTCCCCCAAGCCCGGATATGCCGCACTTCGCTTCCCCAGCGCCGCGGCTTCTGGAGGCCCGGTCCGCCAACCCCCGGCCTCCCAAACCGATCCATTCGGTCCTGGCCGCCCCTGGGCGGTCTCTTTTTTGTGGACCCTGCGGATTTGTCCTCGCCTGCGGGCGGGCGCTGCGTCACAACAGGTCCGATCTTTCGGGCACGACGATGGCCAAGCTCTACTTTTCCTATGCGGCGATGAATGCGGGCAAGTCCACCCTGCTGCTTCAGGCCGCCTATAATTACCGCGAGCGCGGCATGCGGCCCCTGCTCTACACCTCGGCGCTTTATGCCGAGGGGGGCGTGGGTCTCATCACCTCCCGCATCGGCATCGCCGAAGCCGCCGAACTCTATGCGCCGGGCGAGGATCTCTACCAATCGGTGCGTGACTTTCACGAGGAATCCAAGGTCGATTGCGTCTTCGTGGACGAGGCCCAGTTCCTCACCCGCGAACAGGTCTGGCAATTGGCGCGCGTCGCCGATCGCCTGCACATCCCGGTCATGTGCTATGGCCTGCGCACCGATTTCCAAGGCAAGCTCTTTCCCGGCTCGATGGAATTGCTCGCCATCGCCGATTCCCTGCGCGAAATCCGCACCATCTGCACCTGCGGCGCCAAGGCCACCATGGTCGTCCGCCAGGACATGTCCGGCCGCGTCCTCACCGACGGCGACCAGGTTTCCATCGAAAAATCGGTCTACCTTTCCCTCTGCCGCAAGCATTGGGAAGAGGCGGTTGGCCGCTGGCCCGTGAAAGGACCCTGATCCATGCAGAACGATGTCACCGAACCAAAGGGCGCGCTCACCATCCGCACTCTGGCCATGCCCGCCGATACCAATCCGGCTGGCGATATTTTCGGCGGCTGGGTGATGAGCCAGATGGACATTGCCGGCGCCATCGCCGCCATCGAGCGGGTCAAGGGCCGCGTGGTGACCGTGGCGGTCGAGGCCATGACCTTCATCGCCCCCGTCAAGGTCGGCGACGTGCTCTGCGTCTATACCGATATCGAGCGGGTCGGCACCACCTCCATCATCGTGGGCCTCGAAGCCTGGGTGCGCCGCAACCGGCTCGATGATCGCGTCAAGGTCACCGAAGCGCGCTTCGTTTACGTTTCCCTCGATGAGAATGGCCGCAAGCGCGCTATTCCGCCCGCCTGATATTGTTCAGCCTGCGTTCAGGCAGGCAATGTTTATTTCTGGTCCAAGGCACTGAACAATGCTTTGGTGAAGCGCGTCTGTTGCGCCGGGAGCGTTCCTTGGGGGAACTCTTTTCGCACAGGTTCCGTTTCTCCGGTCACAAACTATGGGCATGGCAGCCGCAAGCGTCGCTCCGGACGTCCGGAGCCGGCAAGCCAGGGCCACAGGAGCAAGCTATGCACCGTCAAACTCGAAAGAAACTGCTCAATTTCGTCACCGGCATCGCCGTGGCACTGGCGGCGGCCGTCGTCTTCCTGCCGGCCGCCCAGGCCGCGCCGGGCACCGCCACCTCCAACGTCAATGTGCGCTCGGGCCCGGGCACCAGCTATGGCGTCATCGACACCCTGCGCCGTGGCGAACAGGTCGACGTGCAGCGCTGCCAGGGCTCCTGGTGCTTCGTGCGCGGTCGCGGCTTTTCCGGCTGGGTCTCGGCCAGCTACCTGGCCGCCGGCGGCCGTCCGGTGAACCCGTCCAATCCCGGCCTGTCCTTCGGCTTCACCATTGGCGGCCCCGATGGCCCGCAGGTCAGCATCGGCATCGGCGGCGGCAACCAGCCGCGTCCGCCGCGTCCCGGCCCGCGTCCGCCGGTCATCCAGCCGGTCTATGAAGTGTGCTTCTATGACCGCACCAATTTCCGCGGCAACAGCTTCTGCATGGAGCAGGGCGAAGCCATTCGCGATCTGCGCGGCTGGACCGACCGCATCTCCTCCATCGACAATCCCTCGCGCGTGCGCGTGGAGGTCTGCTCGGAAGTCGCCTTCCGCAATTGCCGCACCTATACGACCAGCGCGGCCTCGCTCGGCGATTTCGACAGCTACGTCGCTTCGATCCGCCTGCGCTGATCTTGCGCCCCGCTGCCCTAACCTCGCGCCGCCCCACAAGGGCGGCGCTTTGCTTTGCATCGCGCAAGGCGAGACGCTAACCTCGTTCCATCACCTGCACCGGAGTTGCCCATGCATCGGTTCCTGGCTATCGGTTTCGCCCTCATCCTCGCCGCCCTGCCCGCCGCGCCGGCCTGGGCCCTCACCGAGGCCGGCAGCCACGGCTGGAGCCGGGCCGAGTTGACCCTGCGCACCGGCCCCGGTCCGCAATACGAGGTCGCCGGCGCCCTGCCCGGCAAGGTCGCCATCAAGATCCTGCGCTGCCAGAAATTGTGGTGCCTGGTCGATGGTCCGGGCGGGCGCGGCTGGGCCGACAAGCATTATGTCGATTTCGGCAAGGATCCGCATTGGCCCATCCTCGATCCGGACAATGACTGGCCCGATCTCGCCGGCGGCCGCCTCTGCTTCTATGAAGGCGCCAATTTCACCGGCCGCTCCTTCTGTGCCGGCAGCGGCGAAGTATTCAACGATCTGGCCACCTGGGGCTGGGACAATCGCATCCGCTCCATCCAGATCGTGGAGGGCACCAGCGCTGCGATCTGCCGCGACCGCTTCTTCCAATCCTATTGCGAGCGCGTCTATCAGAGCCAGCCGGCGCTCGCTCCGTTCCTGCAAAGGCAGGTTTCCTCCATCCGCGTCTATTGATCCGGAAAGCACAACGCCGCCCCATGGGGCGGCGTTGTTCCGTCAGGCCGGGGGTGGAACGCCCCTGCCATCGGGTCTCCAGGGAGGAGCTCAGGCTTTCCCTATTCCTCGAATTCGCCATAGAACAGCACATAGAGCCGGTCTTCCAGCGGCCGCACCACATCGGCATAGGCCATGCCCTCCTGCCGCGCCTGTCTGGCCTCGGCGATCAGCCCGTCCACATGCTCGCGCATCATCGCCATCTGGTCTTCCGGCAGACCCGACGCGGCCAGCCGCGCCAGCGGCTCGTCGAAGGTGGCGTTGAACTGATCCTCGGGAATGGTGGCCATATAGCCCCGGCCCACCGCCTCATAGGCCACGGCCCAGCTTTCCCGGTCGAAGCCGGCGGCGGGGATCAGGGAGGCGCCCAGCGAGTCGTAATCGTAATAAATGTCCGCCGCGTCCAGCACCATGCCCTCGCCCGTCTCCTGGGCCAGCTTCTCGACCACCCCGACCACCGCCTCGGCTTCCGCCAGGGTCAGCGCCAAGACGGAATTCGCCACCCCGAGCAGCAGCGCCAAAGCCGCAGCCCGGACAAAACCAGTCTTCATGCTAGAAAGCTCCCTTGATACCGGCCGAGACGGCCAG
>NZ_LVVY01000139.1 GCF_001650025.1 Devosia elaeis
GAGGCTGTGTGAGAACTCACCCAAGCGGAGCGGTCAGGATATTTTAGGCCGGCGCGCATCGAGGCGTTTCACCTCGTTATCGCCTTGAGGGTCGAGGCAACTCCGGCAACGGCGATGGCGCGTTTGATGTTGTAGGCCAGTATGGTCAGGCTGGCTTCGGTGGCGACATTCCTGAGGCCGCGCGTTCGGAAGTGCGTGGCGCCCATCCAGCCTTTTATCGTGCCAAAGACATGTTCGACAGTACAGCGCCGGACCGCCATCGCCTCGGGCATCGTGTCAAAGCGGCGCTCCATCTGATCGAGCACTGCTTCATGCTCCCATCTTCGGATGCGCTTCTCCTTGCCCGCGGTGCACAGAGGACG
Organism: Devosia elaeis; assembly: GCF_001650025.1. Classification (GTDB taxonomy): domain Bacteria; phylum Pseudomonadota; class Alphaproteobacteria; order Rhizobiales; family Devosiaceae; genus Devosia; species Devosia elaeis. The sequence goes on from NZ_LVVY01000139.1 coordinate 363, forward strand.
CGAGGCGCAGGCACCACATGCCTTCTGATTGAAGTAGACGCCGATGAGCTTGCCTCCCTCCACCCTGGCAAAGCGCTTTTGAAGCTGCTGGCCGGCTGGGCAGCGATAGGTGTCGGTCTCGGGCTCATGGACGAACATCGTCTTACCCCAAAAGCCACGGGCCGCAGCCGGTGATGTGTTGGGCTTGGGCACCATCGGGATGATGCCAGCCTCGGCACAGGAGCGGATCTGTTCGCCCTCGTAGTATCCACGGTCGGCCAGAGCGATCATTCCTACAGCGCCTGTCTCTGCCTGCGCGGCCTTGGCCATCTCCAGCAGGTGAGACCGATCGTGGCCGCGATTGGTCACCTCATTGGCGACGACGATATGATGCTTGGTATCAACTGCAGCCTGGACATTGTAGCCGACCACACCGCGATGATCGCTCCCGGTTGCCATGGCGCGTGCGTCTGGATCGGTTAGCGAGATCTGCTCATCTGGCGCAGCCTCCAACTGCTGGCCAATCTCCTCGAGTTCGCCAAGTCGACCGCGCAGCGAAGCCAGTCTCTCGGTCAGGTGCTCGATGCGTGGTGCGGCTGGTCCTGCTCCCGCGCTATCAGCTTCTTCGAGCTCGACGAGGTAGCGCGCGATGCTCTCTTCGACATGGGCTTTGCGGCGCGCCAGCTTGCCATTGGTGTAGTTCTTTTCGTGCGTGTTCACCGCCCGCAAGCGTGACCCATCGATGGCAACCATACTGCCGCCGACTAGGCCAAGAGCACGACAGATGGCGACAAAACGCTGGCATGCGACTTGGATGGCGCCACCATTGTCATGGCGGAAGTCGGCAATGGTCTTGAAGTCCGGCACCAGCTTGCCGATCAGCCACATCAGCTCGATGTTGCGGCCCGCCTCGCGCTCCAACTTCCGGCTCGAGGTCAGTTGATGCAGGTAGCCATAGACGTAGAGCTTGAGCATGGTGCCAGGCGCATATCCGGGTCTGCCGGTCGCGGCAGGCTGCACACGGGCAAAACCAAGCTCGGCCAAATCCAGCTCCTCGACAAAAGCATCGATCACGCGAACCGGGTTGTCGGGGAAAACATAGTCCTCAAGACGCGCCGGCAGAAAACTCGCCTGGTCACGGTCTGTACCTTCAACGAAACGTCCCATAAGGCACCTCCGAAGCAGGGCCAGATCATACCATAATCAGACGTTTTCACACAGCCTCGGGT
>NZ_LVVY01000140.1 GCF_001650025.1 Devosia elaeis
CAAGCAACTGTGGATTGTTTGATGATGGCGTTTAGGATCGAGATGAACTTTCGCATTGCGGCGTTGATTGCGACCTTGAAGGGTTTTCCATTGGCCCGCAGACGGTCATAGAAGGTCCGAAGGGCGGGGACGCGCGCCTTGAGGGCGCTCAGAGTGGCCATATAGAGCACGTTTCTGACACTGGCGCGTCCGCCGCTGCATCGCCCCGCGCGTGCCGTCCGGCCTGACTGTCTGGCATGGGGCGCCACCCCGACCAGGCTGGCGAGCTGTTTGTGGGTGGCATGACCCAGCTCGGGCAGGTCACAGAGCAGGGTTGCGGCCAGAACCGGTCCGACGCCGGGTATGGTCATCAGGATGGTGTAGCGCTCATTGAGATGGCTAGCGCGGATATGATCGACGATTTCGCGGTCGAGCCGTGCAATATTGGCTTGAACCATGATGTGCATGCGGCTCAACAGGGTGCGCACCAATTTGTCCTTGGCGATGTCGAGCCGGGAGACAAGCTTGTTGCGTTCAGCCACCAATTGGCGGCGCAGGCCGGCCAGTTCGTCCAGGCGCTGGCGGGCCGGATCGGGCTGATAGTCATGCTGGCCAGGCGTGAGCTGCACATAGCGCGCGATCATCCAGGCATCGATGGGATCGGTCTTGGCGTGGCGGCCCAGAGCCCGTGCCAGGGCGCGCACGCGGGCGGGCGGCACCAGGCAGACCTCAAACCCCGCCTCGGCGAGGGTGTTCAGCGCTTGCCGCTCATAGCCACCCGAAGCCTCCAGGCCGATCCGCTCTACGCCCAGACGGTGCAAGTATGCGGCCAGCCGGGCCAGCCCCTTGGGTGAATGATCCACACTCAGAACATCGGATCCGGGCAGGACATGCACGTCCAGTCGGTCCTTCGAAACGTCAATGCCGGCCACGATGGGTTCTGCTATCATCTCTTCTGCCTCTCCCTGGCTTGTGATGCGGGCCAAGGCCCTCTCAACTGTTCGGGTTTAGGGAAGAGCCGGCAGGACCTCGCTTGACCTCGGCCGATAAGGCCGACCCGAAGACGGTCACTGCCAACCCGGGAGCGCGGCCGTTACCGCCTCCCGGGAACATTTAAACAGACTTCACCGATACAAGCC
>NZ_LVVY01000141.1 GCF_001650025.1 Devosia elaeis
GCCGTGGCCTCGCGGCGGGTGCGCGAGCCGGTGGCGCGGGGCAGCATGCCATATTCGGCGGTGACCCAGCCCTGGCCCTTGCCGCGTAGCCAGCCCGGCACGCTGGTCTCCACCGAGGCGGTGCACAGGACCTTGGTATTGCCGAAGGCGACCAGGCAGGAGCCCTCGGCCTTCATGGCGACATTGCGCTCGAGGGTCACTGCCCGCATATCGGAAGGCTGTCGGCCGGATGGGCGCATCATGATTCCAGTCGTTCTTGGCGTTAACCGCCTCTTAACCCTCATCGGGGCGGCTCACAAGCGCCGGGCGCTTGGCGGCTGGGGAGGAAGGGCTTAAATGAGAGAGCAGGGTTAAAGTGACGAGTTTATTCAAACCATCATGACCAGAGCGGCCGAAGACTTTCTCTCCGTGCTCAATGCGCGCAGCCAGGAGATTTTCCGCCGCCTGGTGGAGCGCTATCTCGATACCGGGCTGCCGGTGGGCTCGCGCGATCTGAGCCGGTTGCTGCAGGTGGAGCTGTCGCCGGCCTCGGTGCGCAATGTGATGGCCGATCTCGAGGATCTGGGATTGATCGCGGCGCCGCATACCTCGGCGGGACGCGCCCCCACCCAGCAGGGCCTGCGCTTTTTCGTCGATGCCATGCTGGAAATGGGGAGCGTGGACGAAAGCGAGCGGACGCAAATCTCCCGCCATATCGAGGGCAGCGCGGGGCATGGACAGGTGGAGGACCTGCTCACGGAGGCCTCCTCGCTCCTGTCCGGGCTGAGCCAGGGGGCGGGCGTGGTCATCGCGGCCAAGGCCGACATGGTGCTCAAGCATATCGAATTCGTGCGGCTGGATGCGAGCCGGGCCATGGCCATCCTGGTGGGGGAGGACGGGCAGGTGGAAAACCGCATCCTCGACCTGCCGCCGGGCTTTACCGCCAGCGCCCTGGCCCAGGCCGGCAATTACCTGGCCCATTACGTGGTGGGGCGGACGCTGTCGGAGGCGCGGCGCGTGCTGCATGAGCGGCGCGCCGAACAGCGGGCGGAGCTGGACGAGCTGACGCAGAAACTGGTCGAGGCCGGCATCGCCACCCTGACCGATACCAAGGGCAATGGCGCCCCGACCGTGATCGTGCGGGGCCGCGCCAACCTGATCAACGACGCCATGGCGAGCGACGAATTGATGCGGATGCGCCAGCTCTTCGACGAGCTGGAAAGCAAGGACGGGCTGCTGGACCTCCTCGGCGACGCCGAGCGGGCGCAGGGGGTGCGCATCTTCATCGGCTCGGAGAACAAGCTGTTCTCGCTCTCGGGTTCATCGGTGATCCTCAGCCCCTACAAGGACGCCAATGACCGGATCGTGGGGGTTCTGGGGGTGATCGGGCCGACGCGGCTCAATTATGCGCGCATCGTGCCGGTGGTGGACTACACCGCCAATGTCATCTCCGCCATGATGGCGCGCAAGCGTCAATGACCGCCATTCGATCAGAGCTCATATGGCCTTATCGCCTGAAATTGGTCCACCGGACCAATTTCTGAACGGCGACAAGCTTGAATTAGGATGCCGCTTGGCCGATATGGCGGGCAAGACTTTTACCTTTTCACGGAAGATGACGAAATGAGCGACGAAAACGCCGCCCAGGGCGAAACGCCGGAAATCGAAGTGCCGGAGACAGAAGCGCCCGAAGTCGATCCCGTCGAAGCGCTGACGGCGGAAAACGCCGACCTCAAGGACAAGCTGCTTCGCACCATTGCGGAGATGGAAAACCTGCGCAAGCGCACCGAGCGGGACGTGGCCGATACGCGCGCCTATGCCATTGCCGGCTTTGCCCGCGACATGCTCTCCGCCACCGATGCGCTGAGCCGGGCGCTGGTGGTGATCCCGGCCGAGACGCGCGAAAATGCCGAAGGCACGCTGAAAAGCCTGATCGAGGGCATCGAGCTGGCCGAGCGGGAAACCCATCGCCTGCTGGCCAAGCACGGCGTCAAGCCGATCGAGGCGGCGGGGCAGAAATTCGACCCGCACAGGCACCAGGCCATGTTCGAGGTGCCGAACCCCAATGTGCCCGAGGGCACGGTGGTGCAGGTGGTGCAGGAAGGCTTCGCCATCGGCGAGCGCGTGCTGCGGCCGGCCATGGTCGGGGTGGCCAAGGGCGGGGCGGCTCCCGCTGCGCCGGCGGATGGCGAGGGCGTCGACAAGAGCGCCTGAGGCTTTCGGGATTTTAGGGAAAAGGGCGCCGATGGGCGCCCTTTTTGTTTTGGGAAGGCTGAGCCGTCCCCCTCATCCGGCCCTTCGGGCCACCTTCTCCCCGAGGGGGAGAAGAATGGTCCGGTGACCACCTCTTATTCCTCTCCCTCTCGGGGAGAGGGTGGATCGGCCGAAGGCCGAGACGGGTGAGGGGGCCACCCCGCCTTCGCTAACCGACCTAGCCGAGAATTTCCCGGCTCATCACCCGCTCCACCCCGGCCTCTTCCATGTCCGCCCAGGCCTGTTCGAGGGAGCCATCGGCGTCGATGGGGCGGGTGGCGTCTTCGATGACGGTGACGTCGAAACCGCCGGCAGCGCCGTCGAGGGCGGTCCAGGCGACGCAGAAATCGGTGGCGAGGCCGGTGACGAAGAGCCGGCCGACATCGCGCTCGTTGAGATAGCCGGCGAGGCCGGTCAGGGTCTCGCGATCGGCCTCCTGGAAGCCGGAATAGGAATCGATGGCGCGGTTAAAACCCTTGCGGATGACGAGCTGGGCGTGGGGGATGCGCAAATCCCGGCTGATCTCGGCGCCATGGCTGTCCCAGACGCAATGATCGGGCCAGAGCACTTGGGGGCCGTAATCGAGCGCAACGCTCTCAAAGGGCGCCTTGCCGGGATGCTGGCTGGCAAAGGAGATGTGATCGGCCGGATGCCAGTCCTGCGTCAGCACGACATTGCGAAACCTGGTCGCCAGCTTGTTGATCAGCGGCACGATCTCGTCGCCGCCCGCCACCGCCAGGCTGCCGCCCGGCAGGAAGTCATATTGCACATCCACGACGAGCAGGACGTCATCGGGCCGGATTTCAATCATGGTCTTGGTTCCTTACCCATTCGGCCGGCACCAGGCCGCGCACGGAATTGCCCAGGAAGATTGCCTCGGCCCGGGCGAGATCGGCAAGGGTCAGCACACGCTCTTCCGCCCGGCCGGACGCCAAAAGCTCGGCGCGCAGGGTGCCGGGCAGGAGGCCCGAAGCGAGGGCCGGCGTCAGCAATCGGCCGTCCCGCTGGAGAAAGAGATTGGTGAAACTGCCCTCGGTCAGCTCGCCGCGCTCGTTCCGAAAAACCACCTCGTCCAGCCCATGGGCGTCATGGGCGCGCTGGCGCGGCTCGTCGTAGAAGGCGCGATTGGTGGTCTTGTGGGCCAGCCAGAGCGAGGTCGAATCGAGTTTTTCCGCGGCGATGGCGAAGCGGAATTTTTCCGGGCTGGGGGGCAGGGGCACGGCGCTGAGGTCAAGGCCGGTTTCGGCCAGGGTCAGGCGGACGCGCATGGGGCCGGTCCAATCCCGGGCCCGGTCATCGAGATAGGCATGGGCCTGCTCGCGAGTGACGGGCAGGGCGAAATAGGCGGCCGAATCGATGAGGCGATCGAGATGCCTGTCGCGCAGGGCAAAACCCTGTTCCGGCGTCCATTTGAAGGTTTCAATCAGGGTGACGGGCGGCGCCGGATCGGCGAGAAAGCGCAATTTGAGCAGGGCCTCCTGATATTCGTCCGCGGCCAGCGAATCGGCGACGATGCCGCCGCCGATGCCGATTTCGCCCCGGCCGGCCGAATCGATGATGGCGGTGCGGATGGCGACGTTGAAGGCGAAATCGCCATTGGGGGCAATATAGCCGATCGAACCGGTATAGAGCCCGCGCGGGCCGGCTTCGACCTCATGGATGATTTCCATGGCCCGCAATTTGGGCGCGCCGGTGATGGAGCCGCAGGGAAAGAGATTTTCCAGCAATGCATGCATGCCGATGCCCGGCCGCGTCCGCGCCTCGATGCCCGAGGTCATGGTGTGGAGGCTGCGATAGGTTTCGACACTGAACAGGTCCGTGACCCGCACCGATCCGGTTTCGGCGATGCGGCCGAGATCGTTGCGCAACAGATCGACGATCATCAGGTTTTCGGCGCGGTTCTTCTCGTCGCGGGCGAGGGCCAGGCGGCCGGCTTCGTCCTCGGCCCTGGTGCGGCCGCGCTTCAGCGTTCCCTTCATCGGTCGCGCCTTCAAGAGGCCATCGGTGCCGGAGACGAACAATTCGGGCGAGCGGGACAGGACGTGGTGATCGCCGGCATGGATATAGGCGCCATAGGCGGTGGGCTGGCTCTGCGCCAGAACCCGGTAAAGGCCCAGGGGATCGCCGTGGAGCCGGAAATCGGCCTTGAGAGTGAGATTGACCTGATAGGTATCGCCGGCGGCAATGAGGCTTTTGACGCGCTCGAAGGCCCGTCTATAGGTGTCGAAATCGAGCCTCGGTTCGATATCGGTGGCCAGGCCCTGGCCAGCGCCGGCCAGAAGGGCATCGGTCTCGGCCCGGTCCGGACGCCGGGGGGCGTCGTAAAGGCCGAACCAGAGCAGCGGCGTCTCGCTATATTCGGGCAGGCGGGGCGCCAGGCGCTCCTCGAACAGGAAACCCAGTTCATAGGCGAGATAGCCCGCCGCCCAGAGCCCTTGGCCGGCAGCGGCGGAGAGCCGACGCAGCGCCGCGCGGGCCGCAGCCGAATCATAGGCGACCAGCACTTCGCGCGGCGCGGTGAAGAGCAGGTTCTGGCCTTGCGGAGCGAGATTGTCGTGCAACAGCACGGTGCCGGGGGCGAACATGGCGTCAGATTTAGGAGATTTCGGCGTCAAGCGGAATCACCCCGGCGCGCAAAGAGCGGAAATCTCGGCAAGGCCATGCTTGAAGCCCTTCCCGCACCCCCCTATATACGCCCCGAGGCCCGGCAACGGGCGAAGGTAAAACCTACGAGGGACCCGACCCGAGAGGGGCACGAAGCTGCTTTGAAGGGCTTCGCCGCGGGTTCGCTGAAAGAGAGGCTAGTTTAATGGCAAAAGTTATCGGTATCGACCTCGGTACGACCAATAGCTGCGTCGCCGTGATGGACGGCAGCAATCCCAAGGTCATCGAAAATGCGGAAGGCGCGCGCACCACGCCCTCCATGGTCGCCTTTTCCAAGGACGGCGAGCGTCTGGTCGGCCAGCCGGCCAAGCGGCAGGCCGTGACCAATCCGGAAAATACCCTGTTCGCGGTGAAGCGCCTGATCGGCCGCCGTTTCGACGACAAGGTCGTCGCCAAGGACAAGGACCTGGTGCCCTTCAAGATCACCAAGGCGGACAATGGCGACGCCTGGGTCGAAGCCAATGGCGAAAAATATTCGCCCAGCCAGGTTTCGGCCATGGTGCTGCAGAAGATGAAGGAAACCGCCGAAAGCTATCTCGGCGAGACCGTTACCCAGGCGGTGATCACCGTTCCCGCCTATTTCAACGATTCTCAGCGCCAGGCCACCAAGGACGCGGGCAAGATTGCCGGCCTTGAAGTGCTGCGCATCATCAACGAGCCCACCGCGGCCGCGCTGGCCTATGGCCTCGACAAGAAGAACAGCGGCACCATCGCGGTCTATGACCTGGGTGGCGGCACTTTCGACGTGTCGATTCTCGAAATCGGCGACGGCGTGTTCGAGGTGAAGTCCACCAATGGCGACACCTTCCTGGGTGGTGAAGACTTCGACATGCGCCTGGTCGATTACCTGGCCGACGAATTCAAGAAGGAACAGGGCATCGACCTGCGGAGCGACAAGCTCGCCCTGCAGCGCCTCAAGGAAGCCGCCGAAAAGGCCAAGATCGAGCTTTCGAGCGCCACCCAGACCGAAATCAACCTGCCCTTCATCACCGCCGACGCCTCGGGCCCCAAGCACCTGACGCTGAAGCTGAGCCGCTCCAAGCTCGAATCGCTGGTCGACGACCTGATCGCCCGCACCATCGAGCCGTGCAAGCAGGCCATGAAGGATGCCGGCGTTTCGGCCAGCCAGATCGACGAGGTCGTCCTGGTGGGCGGCATGAGCCGCATGCCCAAGGTGCAGGAAGCGGTCAAGCAGCTCTTCGGCAAGGAACCCCACAAGGGCGTCAACCCGGACGAAGTGGTGGCGCTCGGCGCGGCCATCCAGGGCGGCGTCTTGCAGGGCGACGTCAAGGACGTGCTGCTGCTCGACGTGACCCCGCTGAGCCTGGGCATCGAAACCCTGGGCGGCGTGTTCACGCGCCTGATCGACCGCAACACCACGATCCCGACCAAGAAGAGCCAGACCTTCTCGACCGCCGAGGACAACCAGAGCGCCGTGACCATCCGGGTGTTCCAGGGTGAGCGCGAAATGGCGGCGGACAACAAGCTGCTCGGCAATTTCGACCTGGCCGGCATTCCGCCGGCGCCGCGCGGCGTGCCGCAGATCGAGGTGACCTTCGACATCGACGCCAACGGCATCGTCAACGTGTCCGCCAAGGACAAGGGCACCGGCAAGGAGCAGCAGATCCGCATCCAGGCCTCGGGTGGCCTCAGCGACGCCGATATCGAGAAGATGGTGAAGGACGCCGAGGCCAATGCCGAGGCCGACAAGCGCAAGCGCGAGGCGGTGGAAGCCCGGAACCAGGGCGAATCGCTGATCCATTCGACCGAGAAGTCGGTCAAGGATTACGGCGACAAGGTCTCGGCCGAGGACAAGGCCGCCATCGAGACGGCAATCGCCGACCTCAAGGGCGTGCTGGATGGCGACGATCCCGAAGCCATCAAGGAAAAGACCGCCAGCCTGGCCGAAGTCTCGATGAAGCTGGGCGAGGCCATGTACAAGGCCAGCCAGGAAGAAGCCGAGGCCAAGGCCAATGGCAGCGCCGACGACGATGACGACGACGTGGTCGATGCCGACTTCGAAGAGGTCAAGGACGACGACGACAAGAAATCGGCTTAAGCCTGTTTCGCGTGATTGCGAGGCCCGGTGGCGACACCGGGCCTTTTTTTGCTGCCTTGGCCTTCCCTCTCCCCTTGTGGGAGAGGGTGGATCGCGCGCAGCGCCCGAAGACTGGATCACACCCCCTCATCCGCCCTTCGGGCACCTTCTCCCACGAGGGAAGAAGGGAAGAGAGGAGGGCTTCGGGACAAATGTTCCACGTGAATCCGTCTCGGTTGATCCCGGTGCCTCCCCTTGCTAAGACGCGGCTTCCTGCCCATATGCGGGACAAGAGGCCGGCAAAGCCGGCTTTGTTCGTTTCATTCCAGCGCGACGACCGGACCGGCGCGACCCAAGAAGAGAGTTTACCTTGGCCAAACGCGATTTCTACGAGGTGCTCGGCTGCCAGAAAGGCGCCGATGATGCCGCCCTCAAGAGCGCCTATCGCAAGCTCGCCATGCAATTCCACCCCGACCGCAATCCGGGCAATACGGAGGCCGAGCACCAGTTCAAGGAAATCAACGAGGCCTATGACACGCTGAAGGACCCCCAGAAGCGCGCCGCCTATGACCGGTTCGGCCATGCCGCCTTCGAGAATGGCGGACCGCGCGGCGGCCCCGGCTTCGGACCGGAATTCGCTTCCTCCATGTCCGACATCTTCGAGGATATCTTCGGCGATTTCATGGGCGGCGGGCGGCGCAGCGGCGGGGGTGGCGCGGCGCGGATGCGCGGCTCGGACCTGCGCTACAATCTCGAAATCGACCTCGAGGAGAGCTTCGAGGGCAGCACGGTGGAAATCGACGTGCCGACGCTGGCCAGCTGCGAGACCTGCGAGGGCTCGGGGGCCAAGCCGGGCACCGGCACCCATACCTGCCGGCAATGCAATGGCCATGGCAAGGTGCGCGCGGCGCAGGGCTTCTTCACCATTGAGCGCACCTGCCCGGTCTGCCAGGGACGCGGGCAGATGATGGACCAGCCCTGCACCGATTGCGGGGGGCAGGGTCGGCGCCAGCAGAACCGCAAGCTTTCGGTCGATATTCCGCAGGGCATCGAGGACGGCACCCGCATCAGGCTGGCCAATGAAGGCGAGGCCGGGCTGCGCGGCGGACCGCCGGGCGATCTCTATATCTTCGTCTCCATCCGGCCGCACCAATTGTTCCAGCGCGACGGGGCGGATCTGTTCGCCCGCGTGCCCATCGCCATGACCACGGCGGCGCTGGGCGGGGAATTCGAAGTGCCCACGCTCGACAATGCCCGCGCCAAGGTGAAGGTGCCGGCCGGCACCCAGCCGGGCCAGCGCGTGCGCCTCAAGGGCAAGGGCATGCCGGTCCTGCGCAGCAAGGATGTGGGCGACCTCTATGTGCAGCTCGACATCGAGACGCCGCAGAACCTCTCCCGCCGGCAGCGCGAATTGCTGGAGGAATTCGCCCAGCTCGAGACCGCCGATACCAGCCCCAATTCGGGCGGCTTCTTCGACAAGCTCAAGAAAATGTTCGAGGCTTGAGCCCGGCGCTTCGCGCCAAATCACGCCGGTGGCGTGATTTGAGGGCTCAAGGCCTGGAGAGCTAAGCTCGGAAGGCTGGCCGTAAAAATCGCCCAATGGAGCGATTTTAGGCTTTAAAGCCATGAGAGCTATGCTCGAATGGCACGGAGATCGCGGCTTTCCAGAAGCACGCTCGAATACCTCATGGTGAGCTTGTCGAGAACTCGCCACGACCTCGTCCTTCGACAAGCTCAGGATGAGGTCTGCTGAAGCAACGTGCTATGCTTCCGGCGCGCCGTTCATGTCCATCCAGACATATTCCCAGACATGGCCATCCACGTCGGCGACGGCGCGGGAATACATGAAGCCCATGTCCTGGCGCTCGCGCACTTCGCGGCCTCCGGCCTTGAGCCCGGCATCGGCTATGGCGTCGACCGCCTCGCGGCTGTCGCGCGACAGGGCGTAAAGCGCCTGGGTCTCGGCCTTGGGATCGGGGATGGGCAGAGGCGAGAATTCCTTGAACTTGGCATGGGTCAGCACCATCACGAAAATGGTGTCGCTGATGACGATGCAGGCGGCGGTCTCGTCGGTGAAGTCGGGATTGTGGTCGAAGCCCAGGGCCTTGTAATAGGCCATGGAGGCGGCGAGGTCGCGAACCGGGATATTGACGAAGATCATGGAGGACATTTGGCGTTCCCTTATGCTTAAGTCATTACTTAAGTGACTAGGACATTGCGGCTTTTCCGTCAATGCTCTTGCCTAGACGAATGAGGCGGGGCACTTTCGACAGGCTCGGCCAGATGGAGGCAAAATGAAGACGGCGCTGACCCTGTCCGGGTCGATCCGCAAGGGATCGGACAATCGCAAATTGCAATTGCATATGGGGCGCAAGCTGGCGGAGGCGGGGGTGGAAGTCACCGATCTCGACCTGGGCGATTTCCCCATGCCGATCTTCAACGAGGACCTGGAGCCGGACCATGTGCCGGAAGCGGCGCGGGAACTGGCCGCGCTCTGGCGCAGCCATGACATCATCTTCATCGCCACGCCCGAATATAATGGCGGCCTGCCGCCGCTCCTGGTCAACACAATCGCCTGGCTCAGCCGGCAGAGACCCAGCCCGTTCCGGCACGCCATATTCGGCATTGGCGGGGTCAGCTCGGGCAAATACGGGACCATCTGGTCGCTGAGCCATCTGCGCGACAGCCTGAGCAAGATCGGCGCGCTGGTGGTGCCGGGCCTGCTCGGCATCGGGCCGGCCGAAGAGGCTTTCGACGAGAATGGCGACCCTGTGGAGCCGGCCATTATCCGCAAGGTCGAGACCATGGTGCACGACCTCACCCATTTCAGCCGGGGCTAGAATGCGCGCGCTCTATCTCACCCATCCGCAGGTGAAGATGGACCCGAACGTGCCGGTGCCGCTCTGGGGCCTGTCCGATATCGGCCGGGCGCGCGCCGAGGCGCTGGTGGCCCGCAGGATCGTGCCGGGCGGCGCCGTGGTTTTTGCCAGCCGCGAGGCCAAGGCGCTGGAGCTGGCCGAAATCATCGCCGGGGCCACCGGGACGCCGGTGCTGACCGATCACGACATGGGCGAGAACGACCGCAGCGCCACCGGCTTCCTGCCGCCCGCCCTGTTCGAGGAACATGCCGACCAGTTCTTCGCCCATCCCGACCGGAGCATCAGTGGCTGGGAACGCGCGATCGACGCGCAAAGACGGATCGTGGGCAGCGTCCGGACGGCTTTGGACAGCGTGCCGGCCGATGCCCAGGTGATCTTCTGCGGCCATGGCGCGGTGGGCACGCTGCTCAAATGCCATGTGGGCAAGAAGCGGATTTCGCGTGACGAAGACCAGAGCCGCATCGGCGTGCTGGGCGGGGGCAATGGCTTTCTCTTCGACCTGGCGGCAGGGGAATTGGTGACCGACTGGACGCCGATGGAGGCGATCGGACCGGACTGGTTTGCATGATCCGCCTTGCCGAAACCGGACTTTTGGTCTAGGCGAGGTGGAATACGGACATCGCGGGAGAGAAGAATGGCCAGCCAGTTGATCGTGGGCCTCGACGTTTCGACGCGCGCCCGGGCCGAGGAGATCGTGGCCCTGCTCGGTGACGATGTCGATTTCTACAAGATCGGCTATCAATGCTTCTACGGCGCCGACGGCTATGCGCTCGGCAAGGCGCTGCTGGCGGCAGGCAAGAAGGTGTTCTTCGACCTCAAGCTGCTGGATATCGACAATACGGTCGAAAAGGGCGTGGCCGCCATCGCCGAAACCGGCGCGACCATGCTCACCGTCCATGCCTATCCCAAGGCGATGCGGGCGGCGCAGAAGGCGGCCTCGGGCTCCAATCTCCGTGTCCTGGGCGTCACCGTTCTGACCTCGATGGACGATGCCGATGTCAAGGAAGCCGGCTATGAGCGCGATGCGGCCGGGCTCGTCGCCCTGCGTGCGCAGCAGGCGCGCGAGGCGGGAATCGGCGGCGTGGTCGCCTCGCCGCATGAAGCGGAAATGGTGCGCACCATCGTGGGCCCGAAAATGGCCGTGGTGACGCCCGGCATCCGCCCGGCTGGCAGCGCCAGGGGCGACCAGAAGCGGGTGATGGGCCCGGCGGAGGCGCTGGCCGCCGGCGCCAGCCATTTGGTGGTGGCCCGCCCGATCATCGAGGCTTCCGATCCCGCCGCCGCGGCGCGGGCGATCCTGGCGGAAATGGCGGGGAACAGGGTGAGCGTCGCCTGAGGACCGGTCCGAGTCGGAATTCTCTCTCCTTCGCCCCCAGGGAGACGTGAGGATCCTTCGGCAGGTTCTCCAAGCTGAATTCCTCATCCGGCCCTTCGGGGCATCTTCTCCCCTCAGGGGAGAAGGAAGAGGGGCTATCCGGCAAGGCCGTGCTGCTTGCTCAGGTCCTCGAGATCGAGCAGCGGCCTTGCACCGATATGGGAGATAACCTCGGAGGCGGCCAGGCACCCGGTCTTGAGCGCCGAATCGATATTCTGGCCGCGTGCCAGGCCGAGCAGGAAGCCGGAGGCGAAGAGGTCGCCGGCGCCGGTGGCGTCCACCACCTTGTCGACGGGGAAGGCGGGAACCGAAACCACTTCGCCATTGAACACGGCCATGGCCCCGTCGGCGCCCATGGTGATGGCGGCGACTTCCGCATCCTTGGCGATTTCGCGCACCGCCTCGCCCAGGTCGTCGGTCTGGTAGAGCGATTTCAGCTCATGCACATTGGCGAAGACGTAATCGATGGTCTTGGAGCGGATCAGGTCGAGGAATTCGGCGCGGTAGCGATCGACGCAGAAGGGATCGGAGAGGGTGAAGGCGGCGGCGCGCTCATGCTTGTGGGCGTAATGGGCGGCCAGAACGAAAGCCTTCTTGGCCTCGACCGGGTCCCAGAGAAAGCCTTCCATATAGGTGACGGCGGCGGCCCCGATCTCATCGGGCTTGATATCGCGCTCGGTCAGCTCGTGGCAGGCGCCCAGATAGGTGTTCATGGTGCGCTCGCCATCTTCGGACAGGAAGATCATGGAGCGGGCGGTCAGCGCCCCGTTCTTGAGGCGGGACGTGGCATAATGGACCCCGATATCGGTGAGGTCGGCCTCGAAGACGTCGCCCAGGGGATCGTCGGCGACCTTGCCGACAAAGGCGGCGCGACCGCCCAGGGAGGCCACGCCGGCGGCGGTATTGGCGGCGGAACCGCCAGAAATCTGCTGCCGGGACAGCGGCATCTTGGCGTAAAGGTCCTCGGCCCGATCGGTATCGATCAGGTGCATGATCCCTTCCTGCATGCCTTCGCGCGCGATGAAGCCCGGCTCCACCGGTGCGATGATGTCGACAATCGCATTGCCGATGGTCAGGACGTCGAAGCGGGTCTGGGTCATGTGCAGGGAGTCCGGCGCGTTGCTGAAAAGGCCGTCAGCCGGTTTAGAGCAAGAGCGGCCAGCGGGCAATCTTTTCGGGGCAGGGCGGGGCACGGCTTCGCCCTTGGAGACGGCGCTACGCGCCTCCTCGGGATGAGGTCTGCTGGTGCCCATGCGAATGGCAATGAATCTAGAGCGAGCCGATGATCTCGGCGACCAGGGCTTCGCTGTCCTCGCCGGCGCGGATGGCGATCTGGCCGTCGAGCAGCAGCACGGCCAGGCCATGCACCTTGGCCCAGGCGGCCAGGGCACGGATGCGACCGTCCAGGGCCGTGCCGCCCACGGCCTGGCGCAGGGTATCGAAGGCGGCGTCGGCGGCCATGCGCAGGCCCGGCCGGGCATCCTTCTTCAATTGCGGCGAAAACATCAGCCGGAAGAGATTCGGATTCTGCAGGGCGAAGACCACATAGGTCTTGCCCATGGCGGCAAGAGGATCGTCGGGCGCGCTCGCCATGACTGCCTGCATGCGGGCAGTAAAGCGCTGGAAACCGGTGACCGCCAGGGCCTCGAGCAGGGCGGCGCGGCTGTCGAAATGCCGATAGGGCGCAGCGGGGGAGACGCCGACCGCCCGCGCCAGATCGCGCAGGCCCAGGCCGGCCTCGCCCTGCTGTTCCAAGAGGCGCAGGGCCGCTTCGAGCAAAGCCTGGCGCAGATTGCCGTGGTGATAGGGGGCATTGGGCAATGTTGACATTGTTCACATTCTGGTCGAGAATGTAAGCGTTGTCAACATGAGGGGACGCAATTGGACTGGGATTTCCTTCTCGCTTCGGCGCATCACCTGGCGGTGTTCACGCTTGTGGCTTTGTACGCGGCCGAATTCGCGCTGGTGCGGCCGGGACTTTCGGGCCCGAGAATAAGCCAATTGGCCCGGCTCGACGCCTTTTATGGCGGCGTGGCGGGGCTGGTCATCGTAGTGGGTGTGCCGCGCATCTTCTTCGGATCGGTGGATGCCTCCTATTATTGGGGCAATCACGCCTTCTGGGGCAAAATGGCCGCCTTCCTGATCCTGGGCCTGCTCACCATTCCGCCGACCCTGGCGTTCCGGCGCTGGGTCAGGGCAGGGGCGGGCGCCGTGGATTATGCGCCGCCGGCCGAGGACATCGCCCGCAGCCGGCGCTTCATCCGTCTCCAGGCGGCGGTGCTGGTGCTGATCCCGATCTTTGCCGCGGCGATGGCGCGGGGTTACGGGAGCTAGCAGCCTGAAGCATGCAAGACTTATCGGGCCGGGGCAGACCGCCCCGGTGGCGGCGTCTTGGGCTCGAAGCGGCAATATTGGCTGATCGGGCAGCGCCAGCATTCGGGCTTGCGCGCCTTGCAGATATAGCGGCCGTGCAGGATCAGCCAGTGATGGGCATGGAGCAGGAATCGCGCCGGCACCTGTTTCTGCAAAGCCTTTTCCACTTCGAGCGGGGTCTTGCCGGGAGCGAGGCCGGTGCGGTTGCCGACGCGGAAGAGATGGGTATCCACCGCGATGGTGGGCTGCTTGAACCAGATATTGAGCACCACATTGGCGGTCTTGCGGCCGACGCCGGGCAGGGCTTCGAGCGCCTCGCGATCCTCGGGCACTTCGCCGCCATGCCGGTCGATGAGGATTTGCGAGAGGGCATGGACATTCTTCGCCTTGCCGCGAAACAGGCCGATGGTCTTGATCTGCTGCTCGATGCCCTCGACCCCCAGGGCCACCATGGCGGCGGGCGTGGGGGCCAGTTCGAACAGGCGCTTGGTCGCCTTGTTGACGCCGGCATCGGTGGCCTGGGCCGAGAGCACCACCGCCACGAGCAGGGTAAAGGCGTTGATGTAATCGAGCTCGCCCTTGGGCTCGGGCTCGATCTCGTGGAACCGGGTGAAGATCGCCTCGGCATCGGCCCGGCTCAACGCTTTCACTTTTTTGGCCGCTGCCATTCTCTCGCCCTCGAATCTCTGCCAGTATTTCAGGGAAGAGAGTTTGCGATGCAAGTCACCAAAACCACGCCCCTGTTTGCGGCGACGCTGCGCCCGGACCGATCGCTGAAAACGGCGGGCGGCTGGCTGGCCTTCGCGCTGGCGGCCATTGTCGGCACCCCGTTCCTTCTCGCCATTCCCGACTTCCTGGTGCCAGGCCTGATCGCCTATGGCCTGGCCGCGGGCGGGCTCATCGCCCTGGGCCTGCGGCAGGCGCGGCGCGGCAAGCATTATCAGCAGGTGACGCTCTGGCCCGACCAGCTCGAAATCAAGACCGCCGCGCCCGGCCAGGAAAAAGTGCTGCAGCGCTTCGCGCCGGGCGGGGTGAAATTGCGGCTGGAGCGGGACGGCTTCGAGCGCACGACCGGCATATTCGTGCGCCACGAACAGGGTGAGATCGAGCTGGGCGCATTCCTGGCGCGCGACGACAAATCGAGCTTTGCCCGCGCCTTCGGCGCCGCCCTGCGGCAGGCGCGCCGCGCCGGCTGAATTTCCGCGTCAAATCCGGGTCGCCAGCGGGCCGGCGCCGGCTCTAGATAGGGGCGACAGACAGGAGACCCGGCGATGAACCAGATGCAGAGCCTTGTGCCGGACAGCGATTACGACATCATCCGCGCCGCCATCCGCTATCTGAGCGAGACCGGCCCCGACGAAACCGACCTGCCCGGCTTCGCGCGGGCCCTGGGCCTCAGCGAGCGGCAATTGACCGATCTGTTCCGCCGCTGGTGCGGGCTCAGCCCCAAGAGCTTCGCCCAGGCCGTAGCGCTGGACCATGCCAAGAGCCTGCTGCGCGACCAGGTCAGCGTGCTGGACGCCACCTATGAGGTGGGCCTCTCCTCCACCTCGCGGCTGCACGATCTGTTCGTAGCCTATGAAGCCATGCCACCCGGGATTTTCCGCGCCGGCGGCGCCGGCATCGACATGGTCTGGGGCGCCGCGCCCTCGCCCTTCGGCACGGCGGTGGTGACGGCGACCGAATATGGCATTTCCGGCCTCGGCTTCGCCGATGGGGAGACCAGCATCGAGGCCGCCTTTGCGGACCTGGCCAATCGCTGGCCGCTGGCGCGCTTTACCCGCGACGATACCCGCATCGCCCCGATGGTGCGGCATATCTTCGATCCGGCGCATTGGTCGGCGGAGCGACCGGTGCGCGTCGTGCTGATCGGCACCGATTTCGAGGTCAAGGTGTGGGAGACGCTGTTGAAGATCCCGGTGGGCCGGGCCACGACCTATTCCAGCGTCGCCCGCCATATCGGCCGACCCAGCGCCTCGCGCGCCGTTGGCGCCGCGGTGGGCAAGAACCCGATCAGCTTCGTGGTGCCCTGCCACAGGGTGGTGGGCACGTCCGGCGCCCTGACCGGCTATCACTGGGGTGTGCCGCGCAAGCGCGCCATCCTGGGCTGGGAAGCCGGCATCGTTTCCGCGGCGCATTGAGCAATCGGCAGTGGCGCGGAACCCTTCGGGCGTGCGAAGCTTTGGCCTGAAGCTCGCCAAAGCGGAGGACATATGCCGTCACATACGCGCGCCGTCGTCACCGGGGTCATCGTGGCCGCCGGCCTCATCCTCGCCTGGCATCTCTCGCATACATTGCTGATCATCTTTGCCGGCGTGCTGATCGCCTGCGTGCTCGATGCGGCGGTGCGGGGGCTGAGTCTGATCCTGCCCGGGCCGCGGCCGCTGCTGCTGACCATCGTGAGCGTGCTGATCTTCCTCCTGGTGATCGTGGCTCTATCGCTGGGCGGGGTCAGCCTCATTCTCAGCCTCCAGGATCTCTGGCGGCTGCTGACCCGGGAAGTCAGCCGGCTCTATGGCCTGGCGGTGGAAAGCGGCGTGGTCGGCGATCTCGACCGGGCGCAGGTGGAAGCCATGCTGCAGAATTTCTTCCCCGATCCGGGCGGCATCTTCAACGAGGCGCGGTCCTTTTTCGGCAGCACGGTGGGCGTGGTCGGCGATATCGTGATCGTGGTGTTTCTCGGCCTGTTCTTCGCCATCAATCCCAAGGCCTATCGCGATGGCTTCCTGCTGCTGATGCCGCAGAAGCGGCGGCCGCTGCTGCTCGAAGCGCTCAGCGCCACCGGCGAGGCGCTGCGCGGCTGGATGGTGACGCAATTGGCGATGATGGTGCTGATCGGCTCGCTGGTGGGCGCGCTGCTCTGGGTGCTGGACGTGCCCAATGCACCGATCCTGGCGCTATTGTCGGGCGCGCTCAATTTCATCCCGTTCCTGGGGCCGATCTTTTCGGCCGTGCCGGTGCTGCTGACCCTGGCGGCTCTGGACACCAACACGCTGATCCTGGGCGCCATCGGCCTGCTGCTAATCCAGAACCTGGAAGGCTATGTGCTTACCCCGATGTTGCAGCAACGGATCATCAAGCTGTCTCCGGCCTGGTCGCTGAGCATCATGGCCATCATGGGGACCCTGTTCGGCATTGTCGGCATCGCCCTGGCCACGCCGGTCTATGCGGTGCTGCGGGTGCTGACGCTCAAGCTCTATGTCGAGCCGCGCGAAGGCCGCTCGGTGCTGTTCGACGATGCCGGCAAGGCCACCGCGCGGATCGAAGGCTAGATTTCATCGTCATTGCCGGGCTTGTCCCGGCCATCCATCGCGCGGAGGTGTGGACCACCGGGACAAGCCCGGTGGTGACGGCGGGGCGGGAAGCAGCGCTCCTATGAGCGCTTTGACGGTTCAGATCCAAACGATGCCTACAGCGTAACCCGCTCGACCAGTTTGCCGTCCGGGCCGATCCTGTAGACCGTGGGCTCGCCGGTGGCGATTTCGCGGGCGAGGATCTGCTCGGGGGTCAGGCCCTCGATGGCCATGACCAAGGCGCGCAGCGAATTGCCATGGGCGGCGATCAGCACGGTCTTGCCCTGCTGCAGGCGCGGCAGGATTTCGGCCTCGTAATAGGGCAGGGTGCGGGCGGCCGTGTCCTTGAGGCTTTCGCCGCCCGGGGGCGGCACGTCATAGGAGCGGCGCCAGACATGGACCTGTTCCTCGCCCCATCTGGCGCGGGCATCGTCCTTGTTGAGGCCGGACAGGTCGCCGTAATCGCGCTCGTTGAGGGCGATATTGCGGGTGATGGTGACGTTGAGGATATCCATTTCCTCCAGCATCAGGTCCAGCGTGTGCTGGGCCCGGCGCAGGGCGGAGGTGTAATAAAGATCCGGCACGATGCCCGCGGCCTTGAGCGCCTTGCCGGTAGCGCGCGCCTCCCCCTCACCCTGTTCGGTCAGGTTGGGATTGCGCCAGCCGGTGAAGAGATTCTTGAGGTTCCATTCGCTCTGGCCATGGCGGACCAGGATCAGCGTGCCGGTCATTGTGTCGATCCTTTGACTGTCAGTCGTTGAGGCCGAGCACGTCGGCCATGGAATAGAGTCCGGCCGGCTGTGCGGCCGCCCAGAGCGCGGCGCGCAGGGCGCCATTGGCGAAAATGGTGCGATCCTGGGCGCGGTGGCCGAGCTCGATGCGCTCGGCGGGGCCGGCCAGGATGATGGTGTGATCGCCGATGACCGTGCCGCCGCGCAGGGTGGCGAAGCCGATCGATCCGGCTTCGCGCGGCCCGGTATGGCCGTCGCGCACGCGCACGGCATGGCTCCTGAGGTCGATGTCGCGCCCTTTCGCGGCGGCCTCGCCCAGCATCAGGGCGGTGCCGGAAGGGGCATCGACTTTGAGATTGTGGTGCATTTCGAGCACTTCGACATCGTAGTCGGGCAGGGCGCGGGCGGCCTTTTCCACCAGCGCCGCCAGGGTGACGACGCCGGGCGAGAAATTGCCGGACTTGACGATGCGCGCGCCATTGCGGCCCGCCTCGGCAATGGCGGCGTCCTCGTCCTCGAGGCAGCCCGTGGTGCCGATGACATGGACCAGGCCCTTTTGCGCCGCCATGCGGGCCAGAGTGACGCTGGCGGCGGGGGCGGTGAAATCGATGATGGCGTCGGCGCCGGCAAGGAGCGTTTCGGCGCTTTCGACCACCGGAACATCCAGCGCCTCGATGCCGGCCAGGAGACCGGCATCCTTGCCGATGGAGGCGGCGCCGGGCCGATCGAAAGCCCCGGCCAGGACGATATCGGGATGGGCGGCCGCGGCACGGATATTGGCCTGGCCCATGCGCCCGCCGGCGCCGGCAATGATGATGCGCAGCCTGGTCATGGCGCAAACTCCCTCGAACTCATCCCGCCTATAGCAGTGCGGCGCCGCGCCGCCAACCATGGTGCCCCCTGCGCCCGCACTGTGCTACGATTCGCCGAAGCAAGACGAAAATACGGACCTGTCCATGACCCTCACCAATGTGCTGGCCGGCCTCGCCGTGGAGGATCTCGGCAATTCGCTGGTCTGGTACGAATATCTATTCGGCCGCCCGGCCGATGCGCGAACCATGGCCGACGTGGCCGAATGGAAACTGCCCGGCGGCGGCTGGGTGCATGTGATGACCGACGAGGACCGCGCCGGCGCCAGCGTCATCGTGCTGATCGTCGACGACCTGGCCGAGGAATTGGCGCGTCTCGACACGTTCGGCATCAAGCCGGTGGCCAAGGCCATGGGCGATTTCTTCAAGACGGCGAAATTGCGTGACCCGGACGGCAATCTCATCGTCCTCAGCCAGCCGCAGCAGGGGACGTATTAGTCCCGCTTTCCCCGCGCGCGTGGCGATATGGATTGCCCGGACAAGCCGGGCAATGACGAAAGATAATTGGCTTCGTGCAACTCAGATCCATCCCACATCGTCACCACCCGGCTTGTCCGGGTGGTCCACGACCGACGCTGGCCTATAACCTTTTCAGCTTCACTTCCTCGACCCGGTGGTCCTTGCCCTTCTTGAGGATGAGATCGGCGCGGCCCCTGGTGGGCAGGACGTTTTCGAGCAGATTGGGCAGGTTGATGCTCTGCCAGACATTGCGGCCGAAGGCGCCGGCCTCTTCCTCGCTCATTTCGGAGAATTTGCGGAAGAAGGAGGTGGGATCACGGAAGGCGGTGTCGCGCAGGCGGAAGAAGCGGGTGATGTACCAATCGCGCAAATCCTCGACATCGGCGTCGATATAGATCGAGAAATCGATGAAATCCGAGGCAAAGAGGATGGGCGCGCCATCCCGGGGCAGGTCGCCGGGCTGCAGGATATTGAGGCCTTCCACGATGAGGATGTCGGGGCGGTCGATGATGACCTGCTCGCCGGGCACTACGTCATAGACCAGGTGCGAATAAACCGGCACGGCGACGTCACCCTTGCCCGATTTGATGTCGGCGAGGAAATTGACGAAGCGGGCGCGATCATAGCTTTCCGGAAAGCCCTTGCGCTGCATCAGCCCGCGCTCTTCCAGCACCCGATTGGGGTGGAGGAACCCGTCGGTGGTGACGAGATCGACCTTGGGGCTGGAGGGCCAGCGCGACAGCAGGGCCTGGAGAATGCGCGAGGTGGTGGACTTGCCCACCGCCACCGAGCCGGCAACGCCGATGATGAAAGGCACCTTGTCATTGGGGGCATTGAGGAAGCGGGTGGAGACCCGGTTCAGGCCCTGGATGGCTTCGACGTAATAGGCCAGCAGGCGGGAGAGCGGCAGGTAGATTTCCTCGGCCTCGGCCAGCGAGATCGGATCGGTCAGGGCGCGCAGGCGCTGGATATCGGCTTCGGTCAGCGTCATGGGCTGGCCGTTGCGCAGGTCGCTCCATTGCTGCTTGGTAAAATGGCGATAGGGATCGAGAGCGGGCGGGCGCTTGGCCATTCAGGAATTGTCCTTGCGGGAGGCCTTCTCGGCGAGGCCCGATTGGGCGGTGCGGGCATCGAGCTCGGCCATGATGTCCGAGAGCGGCACATCGGCGGCCCGGAGCACGACCAGCAGGTGATAGAGCAGGTCTGCGCTTTCCTTGATCAATTCGGCCCGGTCGCCGGTGACGGCAGCAATGACGGCTTCATTGGCTTCCTCGCCCAGTTTCTGAGCCGCCTTGTTCATGCCGCGGGCGATCAGCTTGGCCGTATAGCTTTCCTCGGGCGAGGCCGCGGCGCGCAGCGCGATACGGGCTTCGAGTTCTTCGAGCGTCATGGGCTGGGAAGGCTCCTCGTCCTGGGTGTCGTGTGCGCTGACAGGCTTAGAGCAAACTTTCGGCCTGCCGTCATCCGCGACTTAAGCCGCGTCAGCTGCTGCCCGGTCGAGCCGCATGGCAATGCCGTGCTCGGCCATATAGGCCTTGGCCTGGGGGATGGTGAAGGTGCCGAAATGGAAGATCGAGGCGGCCAGAACGGCGCTGGCATGGCCCTCGGTGACGCCTTCGACCAGGTGCTGTAACGTACCGACGCCGCCCGAGGCGATGACCGGCACTTCGACGCTATCGGCAATGGCGCGGGTGAGTTTCAGATCGAAGCCGGACTTGGTGCCGTCGCGGTCCATGGAGGTGACCAGCAATTCCCCGGCGCCGCGCTCGACCATGCGGGCGGCGAATTCCACCGCGTCGATGCCTGTCGGCTTCCGGCCGCCATGGGTATAAATTTCCCATTCGCTGCGGTTGTCGCCGCCGACCTTTGCGTCGAGGCGCTGCTTGGCGTCCACCGAAACGACGATGCATTGATTGCCGAACTTGTCGGCGGCCCGGGCGATGAAATCGGGATCGTTCACGGCGGCGGAATTGATCGCCACCTTGTCGGCGCCGGCCAGGAGGAGCTTGCGGATATCCTCGATGGTCCGCACGCCGCCACCAACGGTCACCGGCATGAAGCAATGCTCGGCCGTGCGCGCCACGACGTCGAAAATAGTGTCGCGGCCTTCATGGCTGGCGGTGATGTCGAGAAAGGTCAATTCGTCCGCGCCGGCCGCGTCATAGGCCATGGCCGCCTCGACCGGATCGCCGGCATCGACCAGATCGACGAAATTTACGCCCTTGACCACACGGCCGCCGGCGACGTCGAGGCAGGGGATGATACGAGTCTTGAGGCTCATGAGCGTTTGACCTTCTGCATCTGGCCCCAGCCGATGCGGTGGATGACGAGGCTGGCGAGCCAGACGAGCAGCGCACCGCCGCCCAGGGGCAGGGTGGCCAGCATGAACCAGCCCATCACGCCGGTGAAATAGAGCAATTCGCCCAGATCCATGCCCATCACGATGCAGGGATGGACCGTGGCTTCATTGACGGTGCAGCCATTGGCATCGGCCACGAGATAGGTGAAATAGACCGAGATGACCGGCGCCAGGGCAAAGAGCAGGATGATGGCCAGCGCCAAGAGATAAGCCCAATAGGGGAACCTGTCGGGCCGAACCGCGCTCATGCCGCCCTCAGCAGAGCCAGTGCTTCACGTGAATCAATGCGTCCGTCATAGAGCGCGCGGCCGGAAATGGCGCCTTCAAGCACCTGGTATTCGGGCCGGGTCATGCGCTCGATATCGGCCATGGAGGCGAGCCCCCCCGAGGCGATCACCGGAATGGCGGTGGCGCGGGCGAGCTCGAGCGTTGCGTCCCAATTGATGCCGGCCAGGACCCCGTCGCGGTCGATATCGGTATAGATGATGGCGGCGACGCCGGCGCCTTCGAAGCGCCTGGCCAACTCGATGACCGAAAGCTCGGAGGTCTCGGCCCAGCCTTCCACCGCCACCATGCCCTGGCGCGCATCGATGCCGACGGCGACCTGGCCGGGCCATTTTGCGGCAGCCTCTTTCACCAAAGCCGGATCGCGCACGGCGACGGTGCCGAGAATGACACGGGCCAGGCCCTTATCGAGCCAGCTCTCGATATGGCCGAGATTGCGAATGCCGCCGCCCAACTGCACCGGGAATTTCACATTTTTGAGGATCGCGTCCACCGCCGCGCCATTGACGCTCTCGCCGGCAAAGGCGCCGTTGAGATCGACGACATGGAGATAATCGAAACCCTGGTCCTCGAAGCTTTTGGCCTGCGCGGCGGGATCGTCATTGAACACGGTGGCCTGGTCCATGTCGCCCAGCTTGAGGCGCACGCATTGGCCGTCCTTGAGGTCGATGGCAGGAAAGAGGATCATGGATTGCTCCGGCTATTCTTCTCCCCAAGGGGGAGAGGAAAGGAGGGGGCGCCCGTCATTGTCACGGCGTCCATCCCAGAAAATTCTCGATCAGCTTGAGGCCCAGCGCCTGGCTCTTTTCGGGGTGGAACTGGGTGCCGAAGATGTTGTCGCGGCCGACACAGGCGGTGAGCGCGCCGCCGTAATCGGTGGTGGCGACGAGATGGGCCGGATCGTCGGTCTTCAGATGATAGGAATGGACGAAATAGGCATGGAGCCCATCAGGGCCGTCGGCAATGCCGGCGAGCAGGGGATGGGGGTGGGTGATGGAAATATTGTTCCAGCCCATATGCGGGATTTTGAGCGCCGGATCGGATGGGGCGATCTTTTCGACGGCGCCGGGAATCCAGCCCAGGCCCTGGGTCACGACCTTTTCGCGGCCCTCGGTCGCCAGCAATTGCATGCCGACGCAGACGCCGAGAAAGGGCGTACCGCCTCTGATCACCTTTTCGTCGAGCACTTCGATCATGCCCGGCACGGCGTTCAGCCCGGCCATGCAATCGGCGAAGGCGCCGACGCCGGGCAGCATGATGCGGTCGGCGCGGCGGACGATTTCGGGATCGGCGGTGACGGTGATGGCGTCACCCTGGCCGCGCTCATGGGCGACGCGCTCGAAGGCCTTGGCAGCCGAACGCAGGTTGCCGGCGCCGTAATCGATGATGGCGATGGTGCTCATGGGCCGCCTCGGGAAGGAGTACGGCGCTGATCTAGTGCAAAAAACCACATGGGGGAAGGGCGGGATGGTTCCCGGAACGCGATCGGCTCCCTCTCCCTTTTTAGGGGAGAGGTGACAATCAGAGCATTCCCTTGGTGCTCGGCACCGAATCGCTCACGCGCGGATCGATTTCCAAGGCCGTGCGCAGGGCGCGGGCCACGGCCTTGAACATCGACTCGGCCAGGTGGTGGTTATTGTCGAAATAGAAATTCTCGATATGCAGCGTGATGCCGGCATTGACCGCGAAGGCCTGGAAGAATTCGCGGAACAATTCGGTGTCGATCTCGCCGATCTTGCCCTGGCTGAATTCGGCCTTGAAAACCAGGAAGGCGCGGCCGGACACGTCCAGCGCCGCCCGGGTCAGCGTGCCGTCCATGGGCAGGTCGCACGAGGCGTAGCGGCGAATGCCCTTCTTGTCGCCCAAGGCCTCCTTGATCGCCTGGCCCAGCGCGATGCCCACGTCCTCGACACTGTGGTGGCTGTCGATATGCAGGTCGCCCTTGCAGGTTACCTCCATGTCGATCAGCGAATGGCGCGCCAGCTGGTCGAGCATGTGGTCGAAAAAGCCGATGCCGGTGTTCATGGCGTGCTTGCCCGTGCCATCGAGATCGATCGAGACGGCAATCTCGGTCTCGTTGGTCTTGCGGGCGATCTGTGCGGTGCGCATGGCAATTCTCCGGCGTTCGGCGGTGATTAGCAGATGCGCACAAGCGCGTGAAGATTGGGTTAGGGCGCCATCGGTTGCAATCGCAGCGGCGGAGCCTAAATATCATCCAACAGTTCGGAGTACTTCCCCCAATGAGTGAACACACAAATCCCGGCTGGCACGGGACGACCATCGTTTCCGTGCGCAAGGGCAACAAGGTCGTGGTGGCCGGCGATGGCCAGGTGTCCATGGGCCAGACGGTGATGAAGCACGGCGCCAGGAAGGTGCGCCGGCTCGCCGGCGGCAAGGTGATCGGCGGCTTTGCCGGCTCCACCGCCGATGCCTTCACGCTCTTCGAGCGACTGGAGGCCAAACTCGAGCAATATCCCGACCAATTGATGCGGGCGGCCGTGGAACTGGCCAAGGACTGGCGCACCGACCGCTATCTGCGCAAGCTGGAAGCCATGATGATCGTGGCCGACAAGACCGATACGCTGGTGCTGACCGGCAATGGCGACGTGCTGACGCCGGACCATGGCGTCATCGCCATCGGCTCGGGCGGCAATTACGCGCATTCGGCCGCCCTGGCCCTGCACCAGGCCACCGAACTCGATGCCGAAGACATCGCCCGCCGCGCCATGAAGATCGCCGAGGAAATCTGCGTCTATACCAATGGCAATGTGACGGTCGAAACCATCGAGCTCGACGCGTGAACGGCCTGGTCCGCCAATTGACCGAGGCGGATGCGGAGGCTTTCCGCGCCATCCGGCTCGAAGCTCTGGCGGACAGTCCCGACGCCTTTGGCGGCGATCTCGCCGAGGAAAGCCGTCAGGGGCTGGAGGCCTTTACCCGCCAGATCACCCAAAGCGCCATTTTCGGGGCTTTTACCGGGGACGAGCTGCGCGGCGTGGTGGGCCTGTTCTGGAACGACAGCGCCAAACGCCGGCATCTGGACCATCTCTATACGGTCTATGTGACGCCAGCGGCGCGCGGCACCGGGATCGGATTGCCGCTCATTGAAACGGCCCTGGACCATGCGCGCGCACGCGGCCTCGTCCAGGTGCTCCTGGGCGTGGCCACCCATAATGGCCCGGCCATCGCGCTCTACCGCAAGGCGGGCTTTGACATCTACGGGACCGAAAAGCGGTCCCTCTTCGTGAACGGTCGATATATCGACGAACACATGATGGTGCGCTTCCTGGACCATGAACCGGTCCAACAGCAAGGCGCCACGGAAAGTGACAAAAGTGAGTGAAACCAATTTTTCCCCGCGCGAGATCGTTTCAGAGCTCGACCGCCACATCGTCGGCCAGGCCGATGCCAAGCGCGCCGTGGCGGTGGCCCTGCGCAATCGCTGGCGGCGCCAGCAGCTTTCGCCGGAACTGCGGCGCGAGGTGACGCCGAAGAATATCCTGATGATCGGGCCCACCGGCGTCGGCAAGACCGAGATTTCGCGGCGGCTGGCGCGGCTGGCCCAGGCACCCTTCGTCAAGGTGGAAGCCACCAAGTTCACCGAGGTGGGCTATGTCGGCCGCGACGTCGAGCAGATCGTGCGCGACCTGGTCGAGGCCGGGATCACGGTGCTGCGCGACAAGCGCCGCCGCGACGTGCAGGCCCAGGCCCATCACAATGCCGAGGAACGGGTGCTCGATGCGCTGGTCGGCACCTCCGCCACGCCGTCGACGCGCGATTCGTTCCGCAGCAAGCTGCGCAGCAACGAGCTGGACGACAAGGAAATCGAGATCGAGATGCAGCCCAATCCGGGCACGGGCGGTTTCGAAATCCCCGGCATGCCCAATGGCGGCATCGGCATGATCAACCTCAGCGACATGTTCAAGCAGGCCATGGGCGGGCGCGGGGTGAAGCGCAAGATCAAGGTCAAGGATGCCTATGAACCGCTGATCGCCGAGGAAGCCGACAAGCTGCTCGATCAGGACCAGCTCAAGAGCGAGGCCATCGAGCTGGTGGAAAATCACGGCATCGTCTTCATCGACGAGATCGACAAGGTGGCCCATCGGGAAGGCGGCGCCCAGGGCGGACCCTCGCGCGAAGGCGTGCAGCGCGATCTGTTGCCGCTGATCGAAGGCACGACCGTCGCGACCAAATATGGCCCGGTCCAGACCGACCATATCCTGTTCATCGCCTCGGGCGCCTTCCACGTCTCCAAGCCGTCCGACCTGTTGCCGGAGCTACAGGGCCGCCTGCCGATCCGGGTGGAGCTCAAGGCGCTGACCCGCGAGGATTTCATCGGCATTCTCAGCGACACCGAAGCGAGCCTCATCAAGCAATATGTAGCCTTGATGAGCACCGAAGGCGTGTCGCTCGAAGTGACCCCGGACGCCATCGAGGCCATTGCCGACGCGGCGGTGACGGTCAATTCATCGGTCGAGAATATCGGCGCGCGGCGCCTGCAGACGGTGATGGAACGGCTGGTCGAGGAAATCTCCTTCGACGCACCGGACCGGGCCGGGCAGGCCGTCAAGATCGACGCCGCCTTCGTGCGGGAGAAAGTGGGCGTGCTGGCCGGAGACACGGACCTGAGCAAGTTCGTGCTGTAGGGCCGGACTTCCCACCATCACTGAACGTCACCCTCGGGGCGAGCCCGAGGGTGACGATTGGCGGCGGTGAAGTGTCCGCGTTCTACCGCTTCCGCCCCGCCCGCTTTACCAGCTCATCGCGCAGAAATTTCAGGTCCTCTGGCGCCAGCTTTCCGATATCGTCGCGCAGGCGGTTGGCGAGTTCGGTGGCCTCGGGCGCCAGCCCGCCGGTATCGATGCTCACCTTGGGGTCGGAAATCTCGGCCAGGCGCTGCAGTTCTTCCGCCTCGTCCCAGATGACATTGAAAAAGGCGATGATGCGATGGAGCAGGAAAGAGGTGGGCTGGCCACGCTTGCCGTGTTCGAGGGCCGAAAGATAGGCGGAGGAGACGTTGAGCGCCTTGGCCATGTCCTTGAGCGAAATGCCGCGCGCCTCGCGCATGGCCCGCAATTTGGCGCCGAGCGGGGTCATTGCCGGCGCAGGCGCACATAATATGCGCCCTCCCCGCCATGGCCCCGCGCGGCCGTGCTCCAGCCGGAAATCAGGTGCGACAGGCCCGGTTCGCTGAGCCAGATCGGCAGCATGGTGCGCAAGATGCCCCGCTCGCTCATGGCCGCAATGTAGTCATTGTCGGTCTTGGCCCCCTTGCCGGTAATGACCAGGATCGTCCGGTCGCCCCGCGCGGCCCGCGCGCCGATATAGCGGCGCAGCGCCTCGCGGGCCTGGTTCTGCGTCAT
This sequence comes from Devosia elaeis, assembly GCF_001650025.1. Taxonomy (GTDB): domain Bacteria; phylum Pseudomonadota; class Alphaproteobacteria; order Rhizobiales; family Devosiaceae; genus Devosia; species Devosia elaeis. The sequence continues at coordinate 26,921 of NZ_LVVY01000141.1, forward strand.
GCCGTGCAGGTCGATCGTGCCGTCGATATCGATACGGCCGCGCCGGACCTTCTTGTGAATGGCCGGATCGACCGCCCGTTCCAGCAGGCCCCCGCCGGGCGGGGGCGCCTGGTAGGGCGGCAGAAAGGGCCGCCCGGCGCCCAGTTTTTTCGGCGGCGCCTTGATCTCCGGTATCGGCTCGGATTCCGGCACGGGCAGGGGACCTGCCCCAAGCTTCAGGAGCCCCTTGCGGCGCAGGGGTTCCACCGTCTCGGCCACATGCGTCCAGAGGTGGAAATCGTGCGGCAGGCGCTTGGCGTCGCGCTTGGACATGGGAAACAGGCCTGCCGCCTCGGATCAGTCGAGCTGGCTGGTGGAAACCACCTTCCAATTGGGATCGCGCGATTTGGGATTGCGGGCAAAGGTCCATTCGTCGGCGATGGTCTGCACCTGGTCGGCATTGCCCTCGACCAGATTGCCGTCCTTGTCGCGGGTGGCCGAAACCACCTCGGCGTGGAAATCGACCGTCACCAGCACGTTCTTCTTGTCATATTCGGCATCGACGATGGCGATCTTGGGCAGGCCGACAAAGGTGAAATCGACCTTGTGGCCCGCTGCCTCGCGGTCGGCGATGGCGCGCTGGAAGCCCTCGAACACGTCTTTTTCGAGCAGGTTCTTGAGCATCTGGCGGTCGCCTTCGGCAAAGGCGGTGACGATCATCTCATAGGCCTGCTTGGCGCCGTCGAGGAAGGATTTAGGGGTAAAGGTCGGATCGGCCTCGGCCACCGCCTTGAGGCCGGCCGCGAGCTGTTCGTTGCCGGAAGAAGCCTGCTCGATTTCCGCCTCGAGCTTGCGGGCGCGGCGCTCGTCATCGAGATCGGGCTGCGCGGCAGCGGGGCGGGGGCGCATGGGCACGACGGTATCGTCATTGCCGGCATTTTTCTCCACCGGTGTGGAGCGGCTGCGATCGACGGGCGGGCGTTCGTTGCCGGTGCGGGTGCCCAGCACCGAGCGCAGCCGGAACAGCACGAAAACGGCTACGACAATGGCAATGAGGGTCGGCAGGTCGAGAAAATCGTCCATGAAAGAGGCACCTTGCGCGAGAGGCGTCGACAAAAAAGCGATGTGGCGCTCGTTTCGCGCCGATGTGGTCCTATATATAGGCAAAGCTTTAGCTCAAAACCAGTTCACGATGGGGCGAGTTGCATTTTGCCGCCGCCGCCCCCGCCATCACCAGACGAGGACCCGCCCTTGGCCCGCTTTTTCGCTCTTGGTTTCCTGCTGCTGCCGCTCGTGGAAATTGCCCTGTTCATCCTGGTGGGCAGGACGATCGGGCTGTTTCCCACCCTGGCGCTGGTCATCCTGGCGGCCATTGCCGGGGCCATGCTACTGCGCCAGCAGGGGCTGGGCGTGGTCGAGCGCCTGCGCTCCAACATGAATGCCGGCACCATTCCCGGCCGCACCATGTTCGACACCATGCTGATCGGGCTGGCGGGGCTGCTGCTGATCCTGCCGGGCTTCCTCAGCGACGCCATCGCCCTGGTGCTGCTGGTGCCGGCGGTGCGGGACCGAATCTTCTCGGCCCTGGCGGGGCGGCTTCGGGTGGTGGAAACGACGACGAGCTATCGCCGCTATGCCGATCCGGACGATGCCGATGCGGTCCCACCGCAGATCATCGACGGCACTAGCCAGGAACGGCCCGACGAGCGGCCATGATCGGCTTGGCTTGTTCGCCCGGGCCAAAAATGCTAGCCAGCCGGCCAGAATTCTTTGAAATTCCGCATCGAAAAGGACCAATCAATGGCCGACGACAATCAGGGCGCGGCAGCGCCGCAGCCCGGACCCGCGCCCAGCATGAATCTGGTGGGCCAGTATATCCGCGATCTTTCCTTCGAAAATCCGGGTGCGCCGGCGGCGCTGCTGGCGGGCGGCGGGAACCCGGCCTTCAACGTTTCCATCGCGGTCGGCGTCAAGAAGCAGAACGACGAGATCTACGCGGTCGAACTGACGCTCAATGCCAAGGCCAATCGCGAGGACAATGTCCTGTTCAATGTCGAACTGGTCTATGGCGGCATTTTCCGGCTCAAGAACGTGCCGGAAGCCCAGCTGTCGCCGCTGCTGATGATCGAGTGTCCGCGCCTGGTCTTCCCGTTCGCGCGCCAGGTGTTGGCCAGCGTGACCCAACAGGGCGGCTTCCCGCCATTGATGATGGAGCCGGTGGATTTTGCCGCCATTTACCGCCAGAACCTGGCCAAGCTCGCCGCGCAGGGCGGCGCTCCGGGTGCAGCTCCGGCCCCGGCCAATGCCGAGGGCGAAAAGCTCAACTGAGCTCCATGTTTTCAATGAAAAGCCCCGGTCCCGCCGGGGCTTTTTTCATTCCGCGGCCACCGCATCCTCATATTGCGCCCAGATGGCGACGTCGCCCATCTTGGCGATGAAGGCGGCATGGGCTTCGGCTTCCGCCGGGCTGATCCGGCCCGGCAGCGGCACGGGGCGGGGACGCACCGGAATCCGGTCGACGGCGATATCGACGGCGCCGGTGTCCTCGTCGGCCATGAGCGCCAGACTCACCTGCTTGCCGCCGATAAGCTCGAGATAAACTTCGGCCAGGATTTCGCTGTCGAGCAGCGCGCCGTGCAGGGTGCGGCGGGAATTGTCGATGCCGTAATGCTTGCAGAGCGCATCGAGGCTGACGCGCGCCCCGGGATGCTTGCGGCGCGCCACCATGACGGTATCGATCACCTCATTGGTGAGGCGCGGCAGGCCGGCCCATTCGAGCTCGGCATTGAGAAAGCCCATGTCGAAGGGCGCGTTGTGGATCACCAGCGTCGCATCGCCGACAAAGGCGCGAAACTCTTCGGCGACAGCCTTGAACAGGGGCTTGTCGGCCAGGAAATCGTCGCCCAGGCCATGCACCCGGAACGCTTCCTCCGGCATGCTGCGCTCGGGGTTGATATAGACGTGGAAATGCTGGCCGGTGGGGATGTGGTTGATCAGCTCGACACAGCCGATTTCCACCAGGCGATCCCCGCCCTGGGGCGACAGACCGGTGGTTTCGGTATCGAGCACGATTTCCCTGATCATGGTTTTCCCGCTTCCGCCTCAATATCGGCCACCAGGGCCGCGACCGCCCGCTCGATCCGGTCCGGCGGCTGCGCCGTGTCGAAGCGCCAGGTGGCCCTCCTGATCTTTTCGGCCTGCGGCAGCTGGCGGGCAAGCAAAGTCTGCATCTTTTCCACGCTCATGCCCGGCCGGGCGAGGATGCGTTGCTGCTGGATGGCATCGGCGACATGGGTAACGGCGATATCGGTGAAACCGTAATCGTGACCGCTTTCGAAGAGGAGCGGAACCTCGACCGCGGCGGCGGCATGCCCGGCCTGTTCCGCCGCATCGAGAAAGGCGGCGATCCGCGCCCGCACCAGCGGATGCACCAGGGCTTCGAGCCGGGCGAAACCTGAGGGATCGGCGGCCAGGCGCCGGGCCAGGTCCTGCCGGTCGATGACGCCGTTTCGCGCCACGCCGCGAAACAGCGCTTCCACCGGGGCCACCGCTTCGCCCTGATACAGCTCGGCCACCACCACATCGGCCGAAAGCACCGGTATGCCGGCCTTGGCGAAGGCGGCCAGGAGGGTAGATTTTCCCGTGGCGATGGAGCCGGTAATGCCGATGCGGCGCATGCTCAATGCTCGAGGCTCCCCTCGATGCGGGCCCGCAATTGCGGGGTCACCTCGGGCGTGACGCTGAACCAGGCGGCAAATCCCGGCACGGCCTGGTGCAGCAGCATGCCCAGCCCGTCCACCACCGGCAGGCCGCACGCTCGCGCATCGGCCAGGAGCGGGGTGACGAGGGGCGCATAGACGATGTCGGTCACCAGGGTTCCGGGCGCAAGCAGGCTCATGTCCAGCCAGTCGAAGCGGCTGCCATGCATGCCGACGGAACTGGTATTGACCACGAGCCCGATCCGCGGCGCCAGGGCGGGGAAAGCGTCGAAGCCATGGGCCTCGAAGGGGCCGTCGATTTCCGCCACCAGGGCCTGGGCGTTGGCCAGGGTGCGATTGAGCACATGGACCGTGCCACGGAGCCGTTCGCGCAGGGCCACGAGCACGGCCCGGGCGGCGCCGCCGGCGCCGATGACCAGGGCATCCGTCACCCCTTCCGACCAGTGCGGCGCGCCGGCATCGAGATTGCCGAGAAAGCCCAGATAATCGGTATTGGTGCCGTATATCCTGCCGTCCCGAACCGCGATCGTATTGACCGCGCCGATGGTGCGGGCCAGATCGTCGACACTGTCACAGAGGTCGAAAACCATTTCCTTGTGCGGAATGGTGACATTGCCGCCGGCGAATTCGCCATTGCGCAGGCGGTCGAAGAAAGCGGGCAGGGCCGCCGGCGCCACGTCGATGGCTTCATAGGAACCGTCGATCCCGTACTCGGCCAGCCAGGTGCCGTGAATCAGGGGCGAGCGGGAATGGGCGATAGGATGCCCGATGACGAAGGCCTTCTTGGTCACGATTTCATTCCGGGAACAGGAGATCGGGCGCGATGTCGCGCAGGGCGGCGAGCAGCGGCAGGAGCGGCAGACCCAGAATGGTGAAATAGTCGCCGCTGACGCTTTCGAACAGGCGGATGGAGGGGCCTTCGAGCCGGTAGGCACCGACCGAATTCAGCACCGCATCGCCCTCCAGGTCCAATATGCTGTCCCGCTCGGCCGCCGAAAAGTCACGCATGGTGAGCTCGGCCGTCTGCACGTCGGACCAGAGCAGGGCGCCGTCGCGCACCAGGGTCACGGCGGCATGAAGCCGGTGGGTCTTGCCGCGCAGGTGATCGAGCTGGCGGATGGCCGCCTCGCGGCTGTCGGGCTTGTGCAAAAGTTCGGGGCCCAGGGCCAGGGTCTGGTCGGCGCCGATCACAATGTCGCCGGGATGGGTGCGCGATACCGCCTCTGCCTTGGCGCGGGCGAGGAGCAGAGCCAGGTCGCGACCATCGGCGCCGACCGCCTGGGCCTCCGCTTCGATCCGCCGTTCATCGATAGGGGCCTGGACCGTTTCGAAGGACAGGCCGGCCTTGTCCAGCAAGGCTTTGCGGGTGGCGCTGCTTGAAGCAAGGATAAGCATAGGGCCATGTTTTCCACACACTCATCCCCAGCTCAAGCGCCATCTGTGGGCAAGACTCGTAACTTTACCACCCGGCCTGACTTGTTCGACATAGCTAATAAAACATTAACAGCCTGACCCGAGGCCAGGGCCGCTGCGGCCTTTGGAAAGCTCTGGGGATAAGCCCGCCGGCGCTCGATGGCTTGTTCGGCGCGCCATCCACAGGGGGAATCGAATCGTTGACTCGGCAGGCGCCTGATTAAGCTTTCGTTAAGGAATTGGGCGGGCCGACTCCCATGCCGGCGCCCGAGTGAAATTCACATCTCGTTAACTATGACGCTGCGCGCAAGTGTCACCCGGCACGGCGATTGTGGAGTGCGATGAATTGCAGCTAAACACCGGCATAAAGATAAAGAAGCTAAGAAAGAAAGATTCCTTTTGGGAATTGGAAGGGTCGAAACCATGAGCCCGGTGGCACACAAGCCTCTTCTGGCAACCGTTCTTGGCCAGCGCCAGGAACGCCCTCCTGTCTGGATCATGCGGCAGGCGGGACGCTATCTGCCCGAATATCGCGAAACCCGGAAACAGGCCGGCAATTTCCTCGATCTCTGTTACACACCCGAACTGGCCGTGGAAGTGACACTACAGCCTTTGCGGCGCTTCGACCTCGATGCGGCGATCCTGTTTTCCGACATTCTGGTCATTCCCGACGCGCTGGGTCAGCCGGTCCGCTTCGAAACAGGCGAAGGACCGTTGCTCGAGCCGGTCGATGTCGCCGGCATCGACCGGCTGGACCGGGCCCGGGCTGCCGATCATCTTGCCCCGGTCATCGAAACCGTGCGGCGTCTCCGCGCCACCCTGCCGGCCGAAAAGACCCTGATCGGGTTCTGCGGCGCGCCCTGGACCGTTGCCACCTATATGCTCAATGGACGCGGCTCCCCCGATCAATGGACGGCCCGGCGTTTCGCTCTCGAGCATCCCGCGGCTTTCGAGCGGCTGATGGATATCCTGGTCGAAACCAGCGTGAATTACCTGGCGGCGCAATTGGAAGCAGGCGCCGATGTGGTGCAGATCTTCGAAAGCTGGGCGCTCAATCTCGATGATGCTGCCTTTGCCCGGCAGGTGATCGAGCCGAACCGCCGCATCGTCGAAGGCCTGCGCCGGATTATCCCCGATGCGCCCGTCATCGGCTTTCCCAGGGGTGCGGCGGGGAATCTGGCGCGATTTGCCGCCAATACCGGCGTCAATGCGCTGGGAATCGATTATTCGACGCCGCTGGATTTCATTCGCACCCACTTGCCGCCGGATTTGCCGGTGCAAGGCAATCTCGATCCGCTGCGGCTTGTGGTGGGCGGCGAAGCGATGGACAATCAGGTGCGCGCGATTCTGGAAGCCTGCGCCGGCCGGCCGCATATCTTCAATCTCGGCCATGGCATCGTGCCGGACACCCCGATCGCCCATGTCGAACGGCTGATCGCGCTGGTCAAGGAAGGCTAGGAACGGACAAATGGTGGAATGGTTCAAGGCGCTGCATGTGATCTCGGTCATCGCCTGGATGGCCGGCATGCTCTATCTGCCGCGGCTTTTCGTCTATCATTCGGTGGCCGAGATCGGCTCGGTCCAATCCGAAACCTTCAAGATCATGGAGCGGCGGCTTTATCGCGCCATCACCACGCCGGCCATGATTGCGACCTGGATTTTCGGCCTGGCCATGATCGGCCACGGCATTGTCGATTGGGGCTCGGTCTGGCCCTGGGTCAAGGCCGCCTTCGTCATCGCGCTTTCCGGGGTCCACGGGCTTTACGGCCGGCATCTCAAGGCTTTCGCCCAGGACCGCAACGACAAGCCGCAAAAATATTTCCGCATGCTCAACGAGGTGCCCACCGTGCTGATGATCGTCATCGTCATCATGGTGATCGTGCGGCCGTTCTGACAGGACCATTGGTGCTCAATTGCCAGGGGGTTTCACGTGAATCCCCGGTCGAGCAGCGGTCTCGAGGCCGCAGATCCGGTATTCCCGGTCCCGGCCAGGGACGAATTTTGCGGCGAAACGGCCGGCTGGAGATGTTTCAATCTTGAATCGAGGACCGGATCACGCTACATGGGGGCAAGGCATCCCTTCCTTGCGCGACCGCCCGGTTGCTGCGCGGTGCCGAACCTTCCCCAGCTTCTAGACTCTCCCTTCACCGATATTCCCTCAAGGGTCCATCGCATACATGCAGAATATCAAGCTCAGCGAGCTCAAGGCCAAATCTCCGGCTGAACTCTTGGCATTTGCCGAGGAATTGGAGGTCGAAAACGCCTCCACAATGCGCAAGCAGGAGCTGATGTTCGCCATCCTCAAGGAATTGGCGGCCCAGGATATCAATATTGTCGGGGAAGGCGTGGTCGAGGTATTGCCCGACGGCTTCGGTTTCCTCCGCTCGCCGGACGCCAATTACCTGCCCGGACCCGATGATATCTATGTCAGCCCGAGCCAGATCCGGCGCTTCGGGCTGCGGACCGGCGATACGGTCGAGGGCGAAATCCGCTCTCCCAAGGAAGGCGAGCGCTATTTCGCGCTGCTGAAGGTCTCCACCATCAATTTCGAGGACCCCGAGGCGGTCCGGCACAAGGTCAATTTCGACAATCTGACCCCGCTCTATCCTGAAGAACGGCTGCGGATGGAATTGCCCGATCCGACGCTCAAGGATCGCTCGGCGCGGCTTCTCGACCTGGTGGCGCCGCTCGGCAAGGGACAGCGTGCCCTGATTGTTGCGCCGCCGCGTACCGGTAAGACTGTATTGTTGCAGAATATCGCACAATCGATCGCCACCAATCATCCTGAATGCTATCTCATCGTCTTGCTGATCGATGAGCGCCCGGAAGAAGTGACGGACATGCAGCGCTCGGTGCGCGGCGAGGTCATTTCCTCGACCTTCGATGAACCCGCCAGCCGGCACGTCCAGGTCGCCGAAATGGTGATCGAAAAGGCCAAGCGCCTGGTCGAACACAAGCGCGACGTGGTGATCCTGCTCGATTCCATTACCCGTTTGGGCCGCGCCTACAACACCGTCGTGCCAAGCTCTGGCAAAGTGCTGACCGGCGGTGTCGACGCCAATGCGCTGCAGCGCCCCAAGCGTTTCTTCGGCGCTGCCCGCAATATCGAGGACGGTGGTTCGCTGACCATCATTTCCACGGCGCTGATCGATACCGGCAGCCGCATGGACGAAGTGATCTTTGAAGAATTCAAGGGCACCGGCAATTCGGAAATCATCCTCGACCGCAAGGTTGCCGACAAGCGCATCTTCCCGGCGCTGGACATCACCAAGTCCGGTACCCGCAAGGAAGAACTCCTGGTCGAGCCCGATATTCTCAAGAAGATGTATGTGCTGCGCCGTATCCTCAATCCGATGGGGACGATCGACGCCATGGAATTCCTCATGGACAAGGTCCGCCAGACCAAGACCAATTCCGACTTCTTCGATTCGATGAACACCTAGAAGGTCGCGGGGCGCTTCATGCAGGTGGGCGACACGATCATGGCGCTCTCCTCGGGAGCGCTTCCCTCCGGAGTGGCGGTGATCCGCCTCTCCGGGCCGCTCGTCCGGTCAAGCCTGGACTCGCTTGCGGGAAATGTGCCGGAGCCGCGCCTCATGGCGCTTCGTGCCATCGGCTCGGATCGGCGGCTCGATCAGGGCCTTGTGGTGTTCTTTCCTGGACCGCATAGCTTTACCGGCGAAGATTGTGCCGAACTGCATGTTCACGGCTCCGCCGCCGGCGTCAAAGCCATCCTCGCCGAATTGCGCGCCCTCGGCCTCCGGCTGGCCGAGCCCGGTGAATTCACCCGGCGCGCTTTTGAAAACGGCAAGCTGGACCTGCTCGCGGTCGAGGGGCTTGGAGACCTGCTCGCCGCCGACACCGAAAAGCAGCGGCAACAGGCGCTTGCCCGCTATGACGGGCGCCTCACGCAGGATATCGAGCAGTGGCGGGAAATGCTGCTCGATCTGCGGGCCGAGATCGAAGCGCGCCTCGACTTTTCCGACGAAAGCGATGTGACCGAGGATTTGCCGGAGGATTGGCTGACGCAATTGGCCGATCTCGAGATCGCCATTGCCGGCGCCTTGGCCTCGGTGGATAGCGGCCGCATCGTTCGCGAAGGGATCAGGGTGGCTTTGGCGGGCGCGCCCAATGTCGGCAAATCCAGCCTGCTCAATGCCTTGGCGAAATCCGACATCGCCATCGTGTCCGAAGAAGCGGGCACGACGCGCGATGTGCGGGAAATGCCGCTGGACATTGGCGGGCAATTGTTCGTGCTTCTCGATCTCGCCGGCTTGCGCGAGACCGAAAGTGTCGCGGAGGCGGAAGGCGTCCGCCGGGCGCAGCAGGCCATTGAAAGCGCCGATATCGTGCTCTGGCTCAAGGCGCCCGATATAGAGGATGCCGACCGACCGGCGCAGGCCGCCCGGATGCTTATCGTCGGGACGAAAGCCGATATCGGGTTGGTTCCAGACGCTGACCTTGCCCTTTCCACCAAGACCGGGGCGGGGCTGGAAGAGCTCGTCACGCGTCTTGGCGCGCTAGCGCAGGCCTTGGCGGGCGGAGAGCCGTCGCTGCTTAGCCACGAGCGCGATCGGGATAGCCTGACCCAGGCCTTGGAGGCGCTTGCCGAGGCGCGGACAGCCCTTGGGGACTGGGAATTGGCGGCCGAGTCGCTGCGGCGGGCATCGGCAGCGCTCGAACGGTTGATCGGCCGGCTGGATGCTGAAAAGGTTCTGGACCGGCTTTTTGCCAGTTTCTGCATCGGCAAATGATTCACGTGAAACAATGCCGGAGCTTCGGCATCCGGCCCCGCGATTGATTCACGTGAAACATTGGCTTATGTCAGGGCCTTCTGGAGACATGCCATGACAGAATATGCCGTCATCGTCGTTGGCGGCGGTCACGCCGGCGTTGAGGCCGCTGCCGCCGCGGCGCGGCTTGGTGCGCCGACCGCGCTCGTCACTCATCGCTTCGCCACAATCGGCGAGATGAGCTGCAATCCCGCCATTGGCGGGCTGGGTAAGGGCCATCTGGTGCGGGAAATCGATGCCCTGGACGGATTGATGGGCCGCGTCGCCGACGCCGCCGGCATTCAATTCCGCGTGCTCAACCGCCGCAAGGGCCCGGCCGTGCGCGGCCCGCGTGCCCAGGCCGACCGCAAGCTCTATCGGCAGTCTATGCAGGCAGCGATTTCGACCCAGCCCAATCTCGATGTCATTGAAGGCGAGGTGGACGATATCATTGTGCGCGACGGTGCGGTCAGCGGCGTCGTGCTTCTGGATGGACGCCAGTTGTCGACCAAGGCTGTCGTCCTTACCACCGGAACGTTCCTGCGCGGCCTTATCCATCGTGGCGAGGAAACGATCCCGGCCGGTCGGGTCGGGGAGAAGCCCGTCCTGGGCTTGTCGACGCGGCTCGAAAATCTCGGCCTGCGCCTGGGTCGCCTCAAAACCGGCACCCCGGCTAGACTAGATGGCACCAGCATCGATTATTCCGTGCTGGAAGAGCAGCAGGGCGATCATCCGCCCGAAGCGTTCTCGGCGCTGACTGCGGCGATCACCAATCCGCAGATTTCCTGCCATATTACCCGCACCCTGGCGGAGACACATCGGATCATCAGCGACAATCTGCATCGCTCGGCCATGTATTCCGGCCGGATCCAGTCGCGCGGGCCGCGCTATTGTCCGTCGATCGAGGACAAGGTCGTCCGCTTTGCCGACCGCGACAGCCACCAGATCTTCCTCGAGCCCGAAGGGCTGGATGACAGCACTGTTTATCCCAATGGGCTCTCCACCTCGCTGCCGGCGGAGGTGCAGGAAGCCTTTCTGCGGTCGATGCCGGGCCTGGAGAATGTCCAGATCGTTCGACCCGGCTATGCCATTGAATATGATTATGTCGATCCGCGCGAATTGCGGCCGACGCTGGAGGTCAGGCGGCAGCCCGGTCTCTATCTTGCCGGCCAGATCAACGGTACGACCGGTTATGAAGAAGCCGGGGCCCAGGGCGTGCTGGCCGGCGCCAATGCAGCCTTGGCAGCGAAGGGCGCGCCGGCGCTGGTGCTGTCGCGCACGGAAAGCTATCTGGGCGTGATGATCGACGATCTGGTGACGCGAGGCGTCAGCGAGCCCTATCGCATGTTCACTTCGCGAGCGGAATTCCGGCTACATTTGCGGGCGGATAACGCCGATCAGCGCCTGACGCCACTCGGCCTCGAAATTGGCCTGGTCGGGGGGGAGCGGGCCTCTTTCTATGCGCAGAAGGCGGAGGCGCTGGAGAAGGGCCGGCATCTGCTGCATCATCTGACGGCCTCGCCCAGTGAAGCCCGCAAGGCCGGTTTGGCGGTTAACGAGGATGGCCGCCGCCGCAGCGCCTTCGAATTGCTGTCCTATCCCGATCTGGATGTCGCCGATCTGGCGCGGCTTTGGCCGGAGCTCGACACGCTCGATAAGGACGTGCTGGATCAGGTCGGCATCGATGCGCAATACGCCGTTTATCTCGATCGTCAAAAGGCCGATATTGCCGGCATGCGGCGGGATGAGCAGCGGGCAATCCCCGATGATCTCGATTTCATGAGCATTCCCGGTCTCTCCATGGAATTGCGCCAGAAGCTGTCCCAGCAGCGGCCGCAAACCATTGCCCAGGCTCAGGCCATGGACGGCATGACGCCGGCTGCGATCACGCTGCTCCTGGCTATCATCCGGCGCGGTGCGCTGCAAAAGGCCGGATAATGGCCGACCTCCAAGCTATTACCCCCTATGCACCGCATTTCGAGCGAGGCCTCGACGCTGTCGCCGCTGATCTGGAATCCTATGCCAATCTGCTGCGCAAATGGCAGGTCGTGCAGAATCTGGTTTCACGTGAAACATTGGACCAGGTCTGGACCCGCCATTTCGCCGATAGCCTGCAGCTATTGACGCTAACGCAGGCGGATGATGTCAATTTTCTCGATCTCGGCAGCGGCGGCGGCTTCCCGGCGCTCCCACTTGCCATTGCTGGTAAGGGTAGCAAACGCCGCTTCGTCCTGGTCGAACCCAATGCGCGCAAAGTCAGCTTTCTGCGGACGGTCGCGCGGGAACTCGAGCTCAATGTGCTGGTCATCGGGCGGCGCAGCGATGAAATTGATTCACGTGAAACAGGTGCCCCGGACGTGATCACCTCCCGCGCTTTGGCGGGTTTGCCGCAATTGTGCCAATGGATGGAGCCGTTTTTTGCCGAAAATTCCCGTGCCATCCTGCATAAGGGGCGGGAACATGTTGAAGAGCTCGCCGAATCGGGTGCGCAATGGCTTTACGATGTGTTAATAAGGCCCAGTGACACCGATCCGGGCGGCGTGATCCTGACGATTACGAATCTGCGGCGGAAATCAGCGAGTTAGCGGCATACGGAGGCCAATTTGGCACCCCGGATTTTGACTTTGGCCAACCAGAAGGGCGGCGTCGGCAAGACGACCACCGCAATCAATCTGGCAACGGCTTTGGCGGCGATCGGCGAGCGTGTTCTGATCGTCGATCTCGATCCGCAAGGCAATGCGTCGACCGGGCTGGGTATTTCGCGCACCGATCGCAGCGTATCGGCCTATGATGTGCTGGTGGGCGAGGCGAGCGTGCCCGAGGCCGCCATCATGACCGGCGTACCCAATGTCGCCATCGTCCCTTCGACCATGGACCTGCTCGGCGTCGAACTCACCATCGCCGATCAGGCCGACCGTGCCTTCAAATTGCGCAATGCGTTCAAGGAGTTAGGCGCATTGCGGATCAATGAGCAGCCGGTGAGCTATATCCTCATCGATTGCCCGCCCTCACTCAACCTGCTCACCGTCAATTCGCTGGTGGCCGCCGATGCGGTCCTGGTGCCGCTGCAATGCGAATTCTTCGCGTTGGAAGGCCTGAGCCAGCTTTTGCAGACCATCGAGCAGATCCGCTCGACGCTCAATCCGCGCCTGTCCATTCAGGGCGTGGTGATGACCATGTTCGACAAGCGCAACAATCTTTCCGAGCAGGTGCTGGCCGACGTGCGCAGCGAAATGGGGGAGCTGGTCTATGAGACCGTCATCCCGCGCAATGTCCGGCTGTCCGAGGCGCCGTCCTATGGCAAGCCGGCTTTGCTCTATGATCTCAAATGTGCCGGCAGCCAGGCCTATCTGCGCCTCGCCACCGAAGTAATCCGCCGGGAACGGCGTTTGAATGCAGCCTAGGAGCTCGAGATGACCGACAAACCGACGCGATTGGGGCGGGGCCTGGCGGCATTGATCGGCGACATGGCCGTGATGGAGGGCGCGCGAGTCACCGAATCGGCCTCCGGCAGCAAGCGACTGCCGGTGGATTTCATCATCGCCAATCGCGCCAATCCGCGCCGCACCTTCGATCCGGACCAGCTCGAGGAGCTGACCAATTCGATTCGCGAAAAGGGCGTCATGTCGCCGCTGCTGGTGCGGCCGACCGATGATCCCAATATTTTCGAGCTGATCGCCGGCGAGCGACGCTGGCGCGCGGCGCAGAAGGCTGGCCTGCACGACGTTCCCGTCATCATCCGCGAGGTCGATGACAAGGAAGCGCTGGAACTAGCGATCATCGAGAATGTGCAGCGCGCCGACCTCAATCCGCTCGAAGAGGCGATGGGGTATGGCCAGCTGATCGAGCAATTCGACTATACGCAGCAGGATCTGGCGCAGGTGATCGGCAAGAGCCGCTCGCATGTCGCCAATACGCTGCGTCTCCTGCGCCTGCCCGAGGATGTGCGTGGCATGGTGGCCAGCGGTACGCTGACGGCCGGGCATGCCCGCACGCTGATCACCGTAGAGGATCCGGCGGCTTTGGCGCGGCAGATCGTCGACAAGGGCCTGTCGGTTCGCGAAGCCGAGGCGCTGAGTCAGCAGCGTGACCTGCCCAGGCGCAAGCCGCCCGTCGATACGAACGACGCCCGTGATGCCGATACATTGGCGCTGGAACGGCGCCTGGCCGACGCGCTGGGGCTTAGCGTAGCGCTCAATCATTCCGAGCGTGGCGGCAAGCTCGAAATCCGCTATCGGACGCTGGAGCAGTTGGACGATATCTGCATGCGGCTGACGGGGCGGGCCAGCTAAGAGCCTGAACTCATTGCTGTTCCACGTGAAACCTGCTCTTGGCAGGTTATTGCGTGGCGGCAATCATGCAGAGTGCCAGCGTGGTGCGGCGCAATATGGTTTCCGCCAGGATCGGACGCCGGCGCGAATCGGAAGTGGCCTGCAAAAGGCGCTCGCTGGCCGTGGCGAGGCTGTTGTCGCCCCATAGACGCACCTGCTGTTCCAAGGCTGCCATGCGGGAGAAATGCGGCCGCGGCTTGACCGATTCCAGTACTGCCCGAGCGGTCTTTCCCTTGTCCATTTCCGTGCGCCAGCGGCGCAGATTGGCGAAATGATTGGTCAGCATGGCCAGCAATTGCTGCGGGTTGACATTGGCGGAGAGGGCACGATTGAGGGCGAGGTCGAGCTTCTCGGCATGGCCGCTGCCCGTAGCATCGAGAATAGCGTCTATGGCCAAAGCACCATTGTCGGCGCAGAGCAGCAGCACGTCGTCGCGTGTCAGCGTCTTGCTGCCGGCAGCGTAGAGGCAGAGCTTTTCCAGTTCGCGCCGGGTGATCTCGCGATCGTTGCCGAGGATTTCGCGAAGCGTCGGGATGACGTCGGAATCGGCGCGGATGCCGGCCTGGTTGAAGGTTTCCCGCATCAGCGCCATCAGGGTTTCGTCTGAATCCGGATAGCAGGGCAGGGCGCGGCCCAGCTTGGCTGCCTCCACCAGGGCCCGGAGCGCGTCGCGCGGCGGCAGATTGTCGGCTTCGAGCACGATGGCGGTGCCGCCGGGATCGTCGCGCAATTCCGTCAGCGGCATGACCAGGGCCTTGGTGGCGTTGCGGACCCGGATAATGCGCTTGCCGCCGAACAGCGAATTGGAGCGCGCTTCCAGCGGCAATTGCGTCGGGTCGGAGGCCAGGTCCGGCCCGTCGAAGATCGTGATATTGGCCGAAGCCGGATCGTCACCGCTCAAATGCCGGATCAGGCGCTGGGCGGTTTCCCGCACCAGGCCTGTATCGGGCCCATAGGCGAGGAAAATACCCTCGCTGAGATCGGGGCGTGCCAGGAAGCGCGCCACCTCATGAGCCTTGAGCGCCGTCATGCCTAAACGACGACGTTGACGATGCGGTCGGGTACGACCACGATTTTCTTCGGCGTCTTGCCGTCCAGCGCCTTCTGTACAGCGTCCAAGGCAAGGACCAGCGCTTCCACCTCGGCCGCAGGCGTGCCCTTGGCGACGGTGATTTCCGCCCGGCGCTTGCCATTGATCTGGATCGGCAGGGTCACCTCATCATCGACGAGGAGCGCGGGATCGACATCGGGCCAATTGGCGTCTGCGACCAGCCCTTGTTTTCCAAGCGCTTCCCAGCAGCTTTCGGCCAGGTGCGGCATCATCGGATTGATGAGCAGGACGAGCTTCTCGATCCCTTCGCGCAGGGCAGCGCGCATGGCCGGGCCGGGACTACCCTCCTTGGCCTTGGCCAGGGCATTGGTCAGTTCGTAGATGCGGGCCACGGCGCGGTTGAAGCCCAGGCCCTCGATGTCCTGGCCGATGCCCGCCACCGCGCGATGGATGACCTTGCGCAGCCCCAGGGCATTATCATCAGAACTGGCAACAGTTTCTTTCGGCTGTTCATTCAACGCAAGAATATCGTGCATCAGCCGCCAGACGCGCTGCTGGAAGCGGCTGGCGCCTTCGACGCCGGCCTCAGTCCATTGCACGTCGCGCTCCGGCGGGGAATCCGACAGCATGAACCAGCGCGCCGTGTCGGCGCCATAACTGGCGACGATCTCGTCGGGATCGACCACGTTCTTCTTGGATTTGCTCATCTTTTCCACCGAGCCGATGGCAATCGGCTCGCCGGAGGTGATGTGCCGCGCCGAGCGCTGCTCGCCATTGGCTTCCACCACCACTTCGGTGGGCGGCACCCATTCGCCCGTGGGGGATTTATAGGTCTCGTGCGTCACCATGCCCTGGGTGAACAGGCCCTTGAAGGGCTCGTCCAGATCCACGTGGCCGGTTGCCTTCATGGCGCGGGTGAAGAAGCGCGAATAGAGCAGGTGCAGAATGGCGTGCTCCACCCCGCCGATATACTGGTCCACCGGCAGCCAGCGATTGGCCACGGCGGGAATGGTCGGCGTCTCGGCCTGGGGCGCGGTAAAGCGGGCGAAATACCAGGACGAATCGACGAAGGTATCCATGGTGTCGGTTTCGCGCCGCGCCGCGCCGCCGCATTGCGGGCAGTTCACGTGCTTCCAGGTCGGGTGATGGTCCAGCGCATTGCCCGGTTTGTCGAAACTGACATCGGCGGGCAGCACCACCGGCAGGTCCTTCTTGGGCACGGGAATGGTGCCGCAGGTCTCGCAATGGATGATCGGAATGGGGGCGCCCCAATAGCGCTGGCGCGACAGGCCCCAGTCCCGCAGGCGGTAATTGACCTCCACCTTGCCCTGCGGCTTGCCGTCGACGCTGCGGGCGGCGAAATGCTCGGCAATGGCCTTCTTGGCGGCTTCCACCGTCAGCCCGTCGAGGAAGCCGGAATTGTAGATCAGGCCGGGATCGGTCACGGCCTCGTCGGCAATGGCGAAGCTCGTGGCATCGGCGCCGTCGGGCAGCACCACGGGCACCACCGGCAGATCATATTTGCGGGCGAAGTCCAGGTCGCGCTGGTCATGCGCCGGGCAGCCGAAAATGGCGCCGGTGCCGTAATCCATCAGCACGAAATTGGCGACATAGACGGGCAGGGTGGCGCCCTCGATGACGGGATGCTTCACCGAAAGCCCGGTGAACACGCCTTTCTTTTCCGCCTTTTCCAGCGTTTCGGTTGCCGTGCCCTGGCGATGGCATTCGGCGACGAATTCGGCCAGGGCCGGATTGTCACTGGCCAGTTCGGCGGTCAGGGCATGATCGGGCGACAGCGCGATGAAGGAGGCGCCGAAAATGGTGTCCGGCCGCGTGGTGAAAACCTCCACGCTGGTCGCCGTCGTGATCGCGCTGGGCACCAGTTCGAACAGCAGGCGCAGGCCTTCGGACTTGCCGATCCAGTTGCGCTGCATGATGCGCACTTTCTCGGGCCATTCGGTCAGCCCGTCCAGCGCCTCCAGCAGGTCTTCGGCATAGTCGGAAATCTTGAAGAACCACTGGGTCAGCTCGCGCTGTTCCACGACGGCGCCCGAGCGCCAGCCCTTGCCGTCGATGACCTGCTCATTGGCCAGCACGGTCATGTCCACGGGATCCCAGTTGACCTTGGATTTCTTGCGCGTCACCAGGCCCGCCGCCATCATGTCGATGAACATGGATTGCTGATGCTTGTAATATTCGGGTTCGCAGGTGGCGATCTCGCGCGTCCAGTCGATGGAGAGGCCCATGGACTTGAGCTGGGCCTTCATCGCCTCGATGTTCTGGCGGGTCCAGGTGCCCGGATTCATGCCGCGCTCGATGGCGGCGTTCTCCGCCGGCAGGCCGAAGGCGTCCCAGCCCATGGGGTGGAGCACGTTCTTGCCCCGGGCGCGGTGATAGCGGGCCACCACGTCGCCCATGGAATAATTGCGCACATGGCCCATATGGATGCGGCCGGAGGGGTAGGGGAACATCTCGAGGACGTAATAGGGCTCGCGCGGATCGTCATTGGCGGTGACGAAGCTCTTGCGCTCGTCCCATACCTTCTGCCATTTCGGTTCGCTTTCGCGCGGATTGTAGCGTTCGCCGCTCACGTTGTTCGTCCTTGCAAGATTGGCGCTCGCCCGTGCCGCAAAGGCGCGGCTCAGCTTGCGTTTTTGAGGGATTTTGGCTACCGGACCATCATCAGAAATCCCCCATCAGGTCAACAGAAACGGGGCCGCCTTATGGCCGAGAGCCTTGCCGGCGCCCAAACGGCGCTCGATTATATCCGCAATCGCATGGAAAAGGCCCGCCGCCGCTTCGGCGCGCCGCCCGAGGCGGTGGAGCTGGTCGCCGTGTCCAAGACCTTTCCGGCCGCGGCGATCGAGCCGTTCCTGCTGGCGGGGCAGCGCGTCTTCGGGGAGAACCGCGTGCAGGAGGCCAAGGAGAAATGGCCGGGCCTGCGGGCGAAATATCCCGATATCGCGCTGCATCTCATCGGTCCGCTGCAGACCAACAAGGCGCGGGAGGCGGTGGAACTGTTCGACGTGATCGAAAGCGTCGACCGGGACAAGCTGGCCGGCATCCTGGCGCGGGAAATGGCGCGGCAGGGCCGGAGCCTGCCCTGCTTCGTGCAGGTCAATATCGGCGGCGAGGCGCAGAAGGCCGGCATCGCGGTGTCCGAAGCGGTGGATTTCGTCCGCCGCTGCCGGGCCGAGCACGGGCTCGATATCGTGGGGCTGATGTGCATTCCGCCCGACGGCCAGCCGCCTGGGCCCTATTTCGCCCATCTGGCGCAACTCGGCCGGGAGGCGGAGGTGCCGCGATTGTCCATGGGCATGAGCGGGGATTTCGAGACCGCCATTGCCATGGGCGCCACCTCCGTGCGGGTGGGATCGGCGCTGTTCGGCCGCCGCACCACCCCCGCATGAACCGGCCGCTGCAACTTTTCCAACGGCTTCCGCGTTCGGATCGTTGAATAACGCCGAAGTGATTGGCTGGCCAAAAAGGGGTCGCAATATTGTGACCCTTGGTCGGTCTGGGACGGAAAAGACCGGAGAAAACAATGAACAAGCGACGCATCCTTGTCGTGGACGACGACGCGGACTTGCGCCAGACCCTGGTGGAACAGCTCCGGGGCGAGCCGGACTTCGAGATCCTTCAGGCCGGAACGGCCAATGACGCCCTGACCGTCCTGCGCGAGAACAATATCGAGCTCACCATTCTCGACGTGGGCCTGCCCGACATGGACGGCCGCGACGCGGTGAAGCTGATGCGCGAGGAAGGCTATACCAGCCCGGTGCTGATGCTGACCGGCCACGATACCGATGCCGACGAGATCAAGGGCCTCGAGGCCGGCGCCAATGATTATCTGACCAAGCCCTTCCGCTATCCGGTGCTGCTGGCCCGCATCAATGCGGCTTTGCGCCAGCGCGACCAGAGCGAGGACGCGGTCTTCACCATCGGCCAATACAGTTTCCAGCCGGCGGCCAAGATGCTGGAGACCAATGACGGGATCAAGGTGCGCCTGACCGACAAGGAAACCTCGATCCTGAAATATCTCTACCGGCAGGGTCCCAAGACCATCACCCGCGACGTGCTGCTCAAGGAAGTCTGGGGCTACAATAATCGCGTCACCACCCATACGCTGGAAACTCATATCTACCGGCTGCGGCAGAAGATCGAGCGCGATCCCTCCAATGCGCGATTGCTGGTCACCGAGGATGGCGGCTACCGGCTTGTCCCCTGATTAAGGGGGCGTGCTGTTCATTTCCGGCCCGAACTGACTTATAGCTGTGCCCAAGGCCGCCGGCGCGATGCGGGCGGCCCTGGTTTGGCGGCGTGATCGCAGCGAGGGCATCGCCTTCGCCGATCCCGCCCAGCGCGTGCGGGCTGGTTCTGATGAGAATGGACGATGCGGCCGGGGTGCTGGCCCGGGCCGAATTTTTCGACATCTGCGACGATGAACAATTGCGCATGCTCGGCTTTGCCGGCGATCGGCAGCATGTCGAGGCCGATGCGATCATCTACAAGGCCGGCGACGTGCCCCAGGGCGCCTATGTGCTGATCGAGGGCACGGTCAAGGCGCGGCATGAAGGGGCCGAGGCCGGCAAGCCCTATGCCCTCAGCGAGCCGGGCAGCGTCATCTCCCCCACCGCGCTCATTCTCGACAAGCCGCGTCCGGTGACCTTCACCGCCGTGACCGATTGCGAATTGCTGTTCGTGCCGCGCAGCGCCTTCCTGAAACTGGCGCGGCAATCGCCCGACCTGGCCGCCCGCGCCGCGCAGCGCATCGAGCAGGATCTGGGGCGCTACATGCATGCGCTCGAACCGCTGAAGCGGAAGATGAAGGGCGCCTAGTTCGGTGCTGTGACGGTCTCCGATGTCAAAGAGCCTTCCGCGGCGCTCGCGCGTGCCGAAGTGCCGGCCGGTCTAAAAACCTCCGGGTTTGAAACGTCGATGGAAGCCCCGAGGCGGATTCCGCCTCTGAGTATAAAAACGAGACGCAAACCGCCCCGGGGCGCCTGCCATTCGCGCATAGCGCTCATGGCCTTCTCCCCTCAAATCTCTCCACCGGAGAGATTTGCCCTGCGGGACGGATCGAAGTCCGGCAGGGGGTTTCCTAGGGCCGGCTCTCACCGGAATTTCCCATCCCCGGACCCAGCCTCCGTTAACGATGCAGAGGCCTCCCGACTGTCGCCGGACGGTTGATCGTTGCAACCCCATCTCCACCCGGCTGATGGGGGGAGGATAATATGGGGTGATGGGGGCGGGGATAAGTTTTCCGGGAAGACGCGATGCAGCACCCTCCCCCTTGCGGGCTTCCCGCTGGCCGCAGGCAAATTCGCTCCAGTGGAGCGAATTTAAGCGGGAAGGCCATGAGAGCTATGCTCGAATGGCTGGCTGGGGTGGGGGACGGG
>NZ_LVVY01000142.1 GCF_001650025.1 Devosia elaeis
GAAATCCCGACGCCCCGGGGCGGATTGCGTCTCGTTTTTAAATTCTGAGGCGGAATCCGCCTCGGGGCTTCCATCGACGTCTCGAACCCGGAGGTTTTTATGCCGTCCGGCGCAAAGACCTGCCCGAAAGGATCAGCCACGCAGCCCGATCAGCGCTTCCACCACGGCCTTGCCGTCATTGCTGTGCCATTCGGCCGGTCCCTGCAGCACGGCGAGTTCGCAGCCTTCGGGATCGAGCAGCAGGGTTGCCGGCAGGCCCACGGCCACCGCCTCGCGCTTCAGCCGCTCGAAGGCGGCGAAGCTATTGTCGGCATAGAGCGGCAGGTTGGCGAACTGGCCTTCGTCGAGAAAGTCCTGCGCCTTTTCCTGTCCGCCCGCGCCGATATCGAGATTGATCGGCAGCACCATGAAGCGGTCGGAATTATATTCGGTGGCAATGGCGTCGAGCGCCGGCATCTCTTCACGACACGGCACGCACCAACTGGCCCAGAAATTGACCAGCAAAGCCTTGCCCTTGAAATCGGCGATGGTCATGTCGGCGCCGCTCGCATCCTTGAACGCCATGTCGGCATAGCCGCGGCCCTGGCCGGTGCCGTTGAGCGCCGCCAATTCGCCCCTGGCCGCCGCATCGATCACCTGGGCCGGCATGGCCTGGACCGGGCAGGCGCTGGCTTCTGCGGCATTGCCGAGATAGAACCACGCCGCTATAGCTACGCCCAGACCAGCAACCCCGATCACGACAGGAAGCTGCCAGCTTTTCCGGTGCTTTGGCTGGGATGCTTGAATGTCCGACATGGGTTCTCCGAAAGGCTAGAGATGAGCAACAAGATGTGGGGCGGACGGTTCGCTTCCGGCCCCGACGCCATCATGGAAGAAATCAACGCCTCGATCGGATTCGACCAGCGCCTTTTCCGCCAGGATATTGCCGGATCGAAGGCCCATGCGACAATGCTCGAGGCCACGGGCATTTTGACGCGAGAGGACCGTGACGCCATCCTGGCCGGTCTAGACGAGGTGCTGGGGGAAATCGAGGGCGGTACATTCACGTTCTCGCGCGCGCTCGAAGACATCCATATGAATGTCGAATCGCGGCTGCGCGAAAAGATCGGCGACGCCGCCGGACGCCTGCATACCGCGCGCTCGCGCAATGACCAGGTGGCCACCGATTTCCGTCTCTATGTGCGCGACAGCATCGACCATCTGGTCGCCCAGGTGGAGGCGCTGCAACTGGGACTGGTCACCCGGGCCGAGGAGGAGGCCGAGACCATCCTGCCCGGCTTCACCCATCTGCAGAATGCCCAGCCGGTGACCTTCGGCCATCACCTCCTCGCCTATGTGGAAATGCTGGGCCGCGATGCCGGCCGGCTGCGCGATGCCCGCCGACGCCTCAACGAGAACCCGCTGGGTTCGGCCGCCCTGGCCGGCACGCCTTACCCGATCGACCGGGACATGACGGCGGCCGCGCTCGGCTTCGACCGGCCCAGCGCCAATTCGCTCGATGCGGTGTCCGATCGCGACTTCATCCTCGAAACCCTGGCGGCGGCGGCCATCTGCGCCATGCACCTGTCGCGCTTCGCCGAGGAAATGGTGATCTGGTCCTCGGCGCAATTCGGCTTCGTCCGGCTGAGCGACAAGTTCACCACCGGCTCCTCGATCATGCCGCAAAAGCGCAATCCGGATGCCGCCGAACTGGTCCGCGCCAAGATCGGCCGCATCCTGGGCGCGCTCAACGCCCTGCTCGTGGTGATGAAGGGCCTGCCGCTGGCCTATTCCAAGGACATGCAGGAAGACAAGGAAGTGGCCTTCGACGCCCTCGATGCCCTCTCGCTGTCCCTCGCCGCCATGACCGGCATGGTCGCCGACATGGTGCCGAACCGGGAGCGCATGCATGCCTCGGCCGCGGCCGGCTTTTCCACTGCTACCGACATTGCCGATTGGCTGGTGCGCGAGCTCAACATTCCCTTCCGCGACGCCCACCACATTACCGGCCAGATCGTGGCCCTGGCCGAGCAGAAGAATTGCGGGCTGGAAGGGCTCACCATCGAGGACTTCAAGTCGATCGACCAGCGCATCGACAGCCGCATCCACAAGGTGCTGACGGTGGAAGCCTCGGTGGCCGCGCGCCAATCCTATGGCGGCACCGCCCCGGCCAATGTGCTGGCCCAGGCGGCGCGCTGGAAAAGCGTGCTGACGGGCGAAAGCCACCAGGCACGCCCCCTCGGCCGGAAGAAGCATGGCGCCCATGGCGATGGCGGGATTGAATAAGGCGGGCGAATAGGCGAGGCTTGCCGGCGTGCGGGACCTGTTCCCGGCACCGGCAGGGAGGCATATTGGCCGTCCCGCCGCGGACGGCGCGAGACGGGGTAGGCCTTGCTTTCGAAACGGCGCGAAATGCGATTGACCGAGCGCCACGTCGCCTATCTCCGGCCGACCGAGACCAGCGAGGACATGCCCGCCCCGCCCGAGGGCATGCATGCCGCCACCGAGGAGGATCATCGCGCCACCATTGCCCGTCTGATAGCCCAGGTCGAGGATCCCGGCGAGATCTGGTTCTTCGCCTATGGCTCGCTGATCTGGAAGCCGGCCTGCGATTTCGTGGAGATGCGCACCGGCCTGATCCGCGGCTGGCACCGCGCCTTCTGCCTGGGCTGGAACAATCGCTGGCGCGGCAGCGATGACAATCCGGGCCTGATGCTGGCGCTGGACCGGGGCGGATCCTGCAAGGGCGTGGCCTATCGCCTGCCGCCGGACCGGGTGGAAGACAATCTCATCAAGCTGTTTGAGCGGGAAATGGCCTGGCTGCCCTCGGCCTTTCCGCCGCGCTGGGTCAATGTGCAGAGCGGCGAACAGCGGATGAAGGCCATCACCTTCTGCATCGACCGCCATTCGGGCCGCTATGTCTCGGGGCTGAGCGAGGCGCAGGTGGCCGATGTCCTCGCCCGCGCCGTCGGTTCGCGCGGTTCCATGGCCGAATATCTCTTCGCCACGGTCGATCATCTGGAACGCATGCATATCCACGATCCGCATCTGTGGCGCCTGCAGCATCTGGTGGCCGACCGCATCGAGGCCGCTTATGAGGCGGATCGATAAGTCTGGCTTTCGTTTTCTGCGCACCTGCACTAGAGGTGCCTGCAACGAGCGGCCATGGAAATTGTCCCCGCCTCTACCGGCGG
>NZ_LVVY01000143.1 GCF_001650025.1 Devosia elaeis
GCTTCTTTAATCGGGCATTGAGGTCAAGCTCCAATCTTCTCTTCCACTATGTTTCGTCTTGGGCGGGTCACGCTTCTTTTCGTGGTCTGCGTATCGGCGCGAGCCTGGGCTGCCACAAGCATTGGTCGGATCGGGTCGGGGGGCCTTGCTTTCAGACGCGCTATGATGCGCAGCAGACATTTGCGGCTTTGCCCCGGCTCCCTCGTCCGCACAGGACGAACTGTAACGAAGAGCTGGTTTTCCTGGTAGGCGATCACATCGTCAGGCGAGCGCCTCCTTCTCGACGTTGCAGAACAGGGTGCCATCGGTCCACATGGCGTGGAGCACAACGGCAAGTTTGCGGGCGACGGCGACCATTGCGCGTTTGCGGCCCTTACGCCGGGCGAGCCGAGCACCGAAGCTGCGCAGAGACGAGGGTTTACCTCGGCCATTCATGATGGTGTTGGCCGCCAGGAACATGGCGGACCGAACCTCGACATCGCCAGCCTTGGATATGTGCCCTGGATTGTCCTTTTCGCCAGACTGGTAGCGCCTGGGCGTGAGGCCAAAATGAGCAGCCACCGTCTTCGAGCGGCGGAAGCGCTTGGGGTCATCCACTGCGGCCTTAAAGGTCAGCGCAGCGATGAAGCCGATACCCGGCGCAGACATGAGCAGCTGGCAAATCGGATCATCATGCGCGATGGACCTGACGCGCTTATCGATCTCGAGAAACGCGCGGTAGAGATGACCGCGGGCATCCAGCAGCGGACCAAGAGCTTCGGCCAGTGCGGGATCGGCCATCACCGCCTGGCGCGCCATATCGTCAAACCGGGCATGGTAGATTTGCGCCGGCAGCTTGAAGCCATAGACCTTGAGCAGTCCACGCACCTCGTTCTCGAGATCGATCCGGCGCCGAAGCAGCGCCTTCCGTGCCGCCAGCAGCGTCTTCAGCCGCTGGCTCTCAAGGCTCTTTACATGCACCTCGCGGTACCAGCCGGTGCGCAGGATCTGGGCAATGCCGCGGGCATCGTTCCGGTCTGTCTTGTTGCGCAGGCTCGACAGGGTCGTCTTCACCTGGCGGGCTTCCATCACCACAACGCGGAAGCCTTCGGCCCGCAGCCCCGCCGTCAGCCATGGCGTGAGGTTGCCCGTCTCCAGCGCCACGCCATCTACGTGCTCCGCAAAGCCTCGCACCGCGTCAGCGATAGCCTCGATCTCCGAGGCAACCTCGCGTTCAAGGCATACTTTCCCCTGCTCGTCGATGATGCACAGCGACGAGGACCGCAGGCCAACGTCAATACCAACATAATGTCCCATCATAGTCTCCCTGCTTATCGGTGGTCCTAAGACCAGCAATCATATCAGGGAGCTCGCCTCATGCTCAGAGCGAGCCCGATTACCTATGCTTT
>NZ_LVVY01000144.1 GCF_001650025.1 Devosia elaeis
GGTCTTCGACGTGCTGTTCTCGCTGGCCTATTTCCTGCGCATCGGCACGGCCGGATTGGTGGCGCAGGCAGTGGGTGCGCGCGACCCGCGCGACGGGCTGCTGCATGTCGGCCGGGCGCTGGTGCTGGGCCTGGGGATCGGCATCTTTATGGCGCTGCTGGCCATGCCGATCCTGGCCTTCGCCATCTGGGTACTGGCGCCCGAGGCGGGCGTCGAGGCCGCGCTGGCGGATTACTTTCACTGGCGCATCTGGTCGGCGCCGTTTTCGCTGATCAATTACGCGCTGCTGGGCTGGTTCTACGGACGGGCCGCCGCCAAGACCGGCATGATGCTGCAATTGCTGCTGCATCTGATCGACATCACGCTCTCGATCTATTTCGTGCATGGCCTGGGCTGGGGTGTGCCCGGCGCGGCCTTTGCCACGGTGATCGGCCAGGCCGTGGCGGCGCTGGCCGGGCTCACCATCCTGGTCCGGCATTATGGCGGGGTCCGGGCGCTGCTGGCGCGGATCGCGCCGGGGGAAATGCGCGACGCGCCGGCCATCCGGCGCATGTTCGGGCTGAGCCGGGACCTGATGATCCGCTCCATGGCGCTGATGGGCGCCTATGCCTGGTTCGCGGCGCAGGGATCGCGCATGGGCGAGGTGCCGCTGGCGGCCAATGCCGTGCTGCTCAACCTGCTGATGGTGGTGGGGTTCTTTCTCGACGGCATCGCCCAGGCGGCCGAGCAATTGACCGGCAAGGCGGTGGGCGCCAACTGGCGGCCGGCCTTCGACCGGGCCTATCGGCTCTCCATGCTCTGGGGCCTGCTGATCGCGCTGGGGCTGGGCGCCTTGTGGTATCTCTCGGGGCCATGGGTGATCGGGTTCATGACCACCAATGAAGACGTGCGCTCCTATGCGCTGAGCTATATGCCCATCGCGGCCTTGTGCGCGCTGACCTTCATGCCCGCCTTCGTCTATGACGGCATCCTGATCGGCACGACGCAGAACGTGTTGATGCGCAATGGCATGATCGCCTCGCTGGGCGTGTTTCTTGTCGCGGCGCTGGCGCTGCAGCCGCTCTGGGGCAATTGGGGGCTATGGGCGGCGCTGCATTGCTGGTTCATCGCGCGCGGCCTCATCTATTGGGCAGCGCTGGAGCGGCGCAAGGCGGCATTGTTCGCCTGAGCCGGGCTCAGGGCGCGGTGATGCGCCCCGCCGCCCAATCGTCCACCCTGGTGCCCACGAGCTCGGCAATATTGGTCTTGCCGGCGCTGCGCACCCCGGCGACGAGGCCGCGCTTGATGCGGTCGAGCAGGTCGAGGCCGCCGAAGACCAGGGCGGAATAGAGCTGGATGGCATTGGCGCCGGCCTCAAACTTGGCAAGCGCGCTTTGCGGGGAATGCACGCCGCCGACGCCGACGATCGGCAGGGCGCCGACGCGCTGGCGCATCTGGGCGAGGCGCCGGGTCGACAGATCGAAGAGCGGCTTGCCGGAGAGGCCGCCGGCTTCATCGGCGTTTTCGAGCCCGGCAACGGCATCGCGGGAAATGGTGGTGTTGGAGACGATCAGCCCGTCGAGATCGGTCTCGAGGATGACCCGGGCAATGGCGTCCATGCCGGCCTCGTCGAGATCGGGGGCGATCTTGAGCAGGACCGGCACGCGGGTCTTCGCCTTGGCGCGGGCGGTCAGCACCTCGCCCAACAGGCGCCGCAGCGCCTCGTCGGCCTGAAGATTGCGCAGGCCCGGCGTGTTGGGCGAGGAGACATTGACGGTGAGATAATCGGCCAGATCGGCGAAACGCTGCACCCCGAGTACGTAATCGGCGACGAAATCGGCGCTGTCCTTGTTGGCGCCGATATTGACGCCGAGCGCGGCCGGAACGCGCAGGCCCTTGAGGCGGGCGAAGGCGGCGTCGTGGCCTTCATTGTTGAAGCCCATGCGGT
>NZ_LVVY01000145.1 GCF_001650025.1 Devosia elaeis
CCCTCGCTTCCCACGGGCTGCGCGGTCGCGACGAACAATCGGTGGGGAGACCGGATGGAGAAGGGGTCGCCTTTCTTCCGTTCGCGCGTATGGACGGAGCCCGGCTCACTCCCCGGGCACCATGTCGGGCCGTTCCGGCTGCACCGGACGGCAGCTGCCACGTCGCCAGCAGGGCGAAGACGAAGCAGTCCCTCATGGACGGCAAGCGGACGATACGCCGCCGGCCCAGCGCGATGAACGAGTCTCCGGTGCATGGGGCGAGGTTTTCCTCACCTTTTCTCTACCCGCCGGACGACCGGCACCGAGGCGAAGCTCGCCCCATGCCGCAGCCTTC
>NZ_LVVY01000146.1 GCF_001650025.1 Devosia elaeis
AGATGTGTATAAGAGACAGGTTGATCGTTGCAACCCCATCTCCACCCGGCTGATGAGGGGGAGGATAGTATGGAGTGATGGGGGCGGGGATAAGTTTCGGTTTTTTTTTGCGGGTTCGGCGTTTGTGGCAGCAGCCCCCTCATCCGGCCTTCGGGCACCTTCTCCCCGAGGGGGAGAAGAATGGTTCGGCGTTTGCCCTCTTATCCCTCTCCCCCTCGGGGAGAGGGTGGATCGGCCGAAGGCCGAGACGGGTGCGGGGGTGGGCGGCAGGGTGTCGACATCAGGCGCCGGTGTGTGGGAGCACCCCCTCCCAGCTTCGCTAGGCCTTTCGGCCAAGCTGCGCTACCTCCCCCGTCAAGGGGGAGGTGGGTTCGGTTCTTGGGGCAGCGCCCCGCCATTCGCGCATAGCGCTCATGGCCTTCTCGCCTCAAATCTCTCCACTGGAGAGATTTGCCCTGCGGGGCGGCTCGAAGCCCCTCATCCGCCCTTCGGGCACCTTCTCCCCGAGGGGGAGAAGAATGGTTCGGCGCTCTCCTCTTATTCCTCTCCCTCTCGGGGAGAGGGTGGATCGGGCGCAGCCCGAGACGGGTGAGGGGGACGGGGTGGCAGAGTGTTTGATTTCTAACGTCTGCGCCTGCCGGCACCCCCTCCTAGCTTCGCTAGGCCTATCGGCCAAGCTGCGCTACCTCCCCCGTCAAGGGGGAGGTGGGGCCGGTGTTTGGGACAGCGCCCCGCCATTCGCGCATAGCGCTCATGGCCTTCTCGCCTCAAATCTCTCCGCCGGAGAGCTTTGCCCTGCGGGGCGGCTCGAAGCCCCTCATCCGGCCCTTCGGGCCACCTTCTCCCCGAGGGGGAGAAGAATGGGCCGGCGCTAGCCTCTTATTCCTCTCCCCCTCGGGGACAGGGGGGATCGGGCGCAGCCCGAGACGGGTGAGGGGGATGGGCGGCAGGGTGTTTGTTTTCTAGCGCCAGTGCGTGGGAGCACCCCCTCCCAGCTTCGCTAGGCCTGTCGGCCAAGCTGCGCTACCTCCCCCGTCAAGGGGGAGGTGGGGGCCGGCGTTTGCCGCACGCACCGTTCGTCACCCTCGGGCTTGACCCGAGGGCGTTCAGGTCAAGCCCGAGGGTGACGAATTGTGGGGTGGACGTTGGGCACCTCCGCCCCGCCTAAAACCGTCGTGCGGCCCATTCGGCGAGGACGATGCCGGCGATGATGATGGCGGCGGCGGCGAAGTGATAGGGCTCCAGCGCTTCGCCCAGGATCAGGACCGAGCCCAGCGTGCCGAAGACCGGGATCAGGTTGTGGGTGGGGGCGGCGCGGTTGGCGCCGACCAGTTCCACCCCGCGGGCATAGGCGACCTGGCTGAACATGGAGGGAAAGACCGCGACATAGGCGATCACCAGCCAGACATTGAGCGAGGCATCGCCCAGCGTCGCCACCTGTCCCAACCCGCCGCCCAGCACGGCCAGCATGACCACAGCGGTGACGGCCGCGCCGGCAAAGGACACCGCCATGAAGCTCATGATATGCACTTTGGGGCGGAAGCGCAGAGCCAGCGTATAGCCGGTATAGGACAGGCAGGCGAGAATGACGAAGCCGTCGCCGACATTGAGGTCCATCCGCAATAGCCGGGCCGGATCGCCATGGGTGGCGGTGAGGATGACCCCGAAAATCGCCAGCAGCACGCCCACGATCTGCACCGGCCGCGCCCGGACCCGGAAGAACAGGAAATTGGCGCCGAGAATCAGCATCGGCAGGGAGCCCTGCTCGATGGCCGAATTCACCGCACTCGTGGTTTGCAGGCCCAGATAGAGAAAGCCGTTGAACAGCGCATAGCCGACCACCCCGAACACCATGAGCACCAGCCAATTGGCCCGCACCTCGGCCCAATCGGCGCGCAGGTGGCGCAGGGCGAAGGGCCAGATGAACAGGGTCGCCAGCACGCAGCGGGCCGCCAGCAGCAGGAACGGATCGATTTCCCCCACCACCAGCTTGGCCGCGACGACATTTCCGCCCCAGAACAGCGGCGCCAGAACCAGCAGCAGATAGGGCTGATCGAGCATGCGGGCGAAAATGCCGCTATTTTGGGTCTCGTGCGGCTTTGTCATCGACGCCCCGGTGATGTAAGGACAATTGGACTTACCAGCTATTCGGCCGCAATCAAACCAGACAAGGGCGGCCGAGGGGATAGGCGTCCGCTCATCGAAGGGTCCGGCAGAAGCGGGCCTGTTACCGCGTTTTCTTGGGGAAGACTGGATTATGGCGAATGTGGTTGTCGTCGGCTCGCAATGGGGCGACGAGGGCAAGGGCAAGATCGTGGACTGGCTCAGCGAGCGCGCCGATGTGGTGGTGCGCTTCCATGGCGGCCACAATGCCGGCCATACGCTGGTCATCGACGGGGTAAGCTATAAGCTCGCCCTGCTGCCCTCGGGCCTGGTGCAGGGCAAGCTGTCGGTCATCGGCAATGGCGTGGTGGTCGACCCGCACCATTTCGTCGAGGAAATGGCCAAGCTGCGCGGCCAGGGCGTCAAGATCACCCCCGAAATATTGCGCATCGCCGACAATGCGCCGCTGATTCTCTCCCTGCATCGCGAGCTGGACGGCATCCGCGAGGACGCCAATGCCGGGCTCAAGATCGGCACCACCCGCCGCGGCATCGGCCCGGCCTATGAGGACAAGGTCGGCCGCCGCGCCATCCGCCTGGTGGACCTGAGCGAGCCCGACACCCTGATGCCCAAGATCGAGCGGCTGTTGACGCACCACAATGCGCTGCGCCGCGGCATGGGCCTGAGCGAGATCGCCGCCGAGACCATCCACGAGGAACTGAGCTCGATCGCCGGGGACATCCTGCCCTTCATGGACCAGGTCTGGCGCGTGCTGGAAGACAAGCGCCGCGAGGGCGCCCGCATCCTGTTCGAAGGCGCGCAGGGCGCGCTGCTCGACAACGATCACGGCACCTACCCCTTCGTCACCTCCTCCAACACCGTGGCCGGGCAGGCCGCCGCCGGCTCGGGCCTGGGCCCCACGGCGATCGGCTATGTGCTGGGCA
The DNA here is from genome assembly GCF_001650025.1 of Devosia elaeis. Classification (GTDB taxonomy): domain Bacteria; phylum Pseudomonadota; class Alphaproteobacteria; order Rhizobiales; family Devosiaceae; genus Devosia; species Devosia elaeis. The sequence continues at coordinate 3,048 of NZ_LVVY01000146.1, forward strand.
TCACCAAGGCCTATACGACCCGGGTGGGCGAAGGCCCCTTCCCCTGCGAGCTCGATGACGAGATCGGCCGGCACCTGGCGGTGGTGGGCCGCGAAGTGGGCGTCAATACCGGCCGCCCCCGCCGCTGCGGCTGGTTCGACGCCGTGCTGGTGCGCCAGACGGTCAAGACAAGCGGCATTACCGGCATCGCCCTGACCAAGCTCGACGTGCTCGACGGGCTCAAGGAGATCAAGGTCTGCGTCGGCTATGAGCTGGACGGATCACGGATTGATTATTTGCCCGCCTCAATGGGGGCACAGGCCCGCGTTAAGCCGATCTACGAAACGCTGGAAGGCTGGTCGGAAACCACGGCGGGCGCGCGCTCCTGGGCCGAATTGCCGGCCCAGGCGGTCAAATATGTGCGCTATATCGAAGAACTGATCGGGGCGCCGGTGGCCTTGTTGTCCACCTCTCCCGAACGGGCCGACACGATCCTCGTGGTTGACCCATTCCAAGATTGAGAAATTTTGCTACAAGACTGCGCTGTCAGAGTGAGTACCAAATAGCCAATGGCGGATTACAAGGAGCTGTTGCGTCGGGCGATCTCGGCGCTGCCCGAGAATAACGGGGCCGCGCGGCGCGCGGTCTATGAGAAGGCGCGCTCCGCCCTGGTCGGGCAATTGCGCGCCATCCAGCCCCCCCTGCCCGCGCGCGACATCACCCAACATCGCCTGCAGCTCGAGGATTGCATCCGCCAGGTCGAGCAGGAAGCCAGCGAGGCCGTGATCAATCTGGGTCGCGAGCCCCAGAATGTGCGGCCGGCCATGACGCCGCCCGTCCAGGCGCCCAAGCCGCCCCCGTCGCCGCGCGAGGAGCCCGCGCCGGAACCGGTCGCCGCGCCCCTCGAAGCGTCCGAGCCGCCCGCATCCATGGCGGCGCCGGAAGAATCCCCGGCCCCCGAGGCCGACGAGCCGGAACCGCAGGCGGAAGAGGCAGCGCCCGCCCCGGCCGATCCGGAGCCCGAGCCGGAAGCGCCCGCCGCGCAGAAATCCATCGAGGACATTATCGCCGAGGCCGCCGAAACCTCCGGCGCCGCCATCAGCCTGGTTGCGAACAAGGACACGGCGCCCGAGCCGGTCCCCACCCGCTCGGGCTTTTTCACGCCCCGGCGCGATCCCTTCCTCGCCAGGCCCGACGACAAGCCGGCCATTCTGCCCGGCGCGCCGGTGGTCGAGCCCGTCCTGGGCAGCACCGCGCTGGCCCATCAGCCGGCCGCCGAGCCGGTCATCATCGAGCCGCCGCTGTCGGTCGAGCCCGCCCTTTCCAGCGTGCGCGAGGTCGACCTGGAAGGCAGCGAAACCCGCGAGGCCGAAGGCGCCATCGAGCGCGCCATCGAAACGCTGGACCGCGAGGCGCGCGGCGAGCCCGCCGAGCCCCTGCCGCCCATGCCCCCGCCCCCGGCCAGCCTGGCCGACGGCATGGACCGCCCCGACGAATCCGGTTTTGCCGCCGCCGAAGCCGAGACCCGCTCGGGCGCGGGGCTGACCATTTTCCTCGTCGTCTTCGCCCTGCTGCTGGTCGGCGTCGGCGGCGCCGGCTTCTGGGCCTGGCGCGAGGGCTATGTCGATCTCGACCAGATGTTCGGCCAGAACCAGCCGGCAATCACCGAGACGGCGCAGAATGCCGACCAGCCCGCTCTGCCGACCCTGGATGCCAATCCCACCGGCGACAGCGAAGGCGCTGCGGGTCCGGGCAATACCGCCACCAATAATGCCTCCGAGCCGACCAGCGCGCTGGAAGGCGTCGCCGAGGACCGCCTGGAGCCCACGCCCGAACCGGTGACCCCGACCGGCGGGGAAAGCATCCTGCCCTCCATCGGCACCGGCGAGAACAAGACCGAAGAGCGCCTCTCGGGTAGCGATACTTCCATCGCCAATGCCAATGACCCGGCAGCCAGCGTCGACCCGGTCAACCTGGCCGGCAATCAATCGCTGCTGCTCGAAGCCTCCGGCGACGGCCAAAGCGGCGCCGTTCCCTTCTCGGGCACGGTGGACTGGACCGAGGGCGTCGACGAGATCGGCCTGCCGACGCTGCAGGCCCGCGCCAGCATTCCCGCCCGCAATCTCGAAGTCTCGATCACCATCCGCAAGAACAGCGACCCGATCCTGCCGGCGAGCCATCTGATGGAAATTTCCTTCGATGTGCCCGACACCTTCATGGGCGGCTCGATCGCCACGCTGGCCGGGGTGCTGCTGAAGAACGAGGAACTGGTGCCGGGCACGGCCCTGAGCGGCGCCGCCGCGCGGGTCGTGGGCAATTCCTTCCTCTTCGCCCTCAGCGCTTCGCCCAATGACGTGGCGGCCAATTCCGACCTGCTGCGCAGCCGCCGCTGGATCGACCTGGCCGTGATCTACGGCACCGGCCGCAATGCCATCCTGACGCTGGAAAAGGACGAAGACGCCCAGGTCCTGTTCGACCGGGCGCTGGCGGCCTGGGCCGAGTAAGGGGAGCGCGTCAGACGCGCTCCAGCCGGCCGTCCACCAGGCGATAATGCCGGTTGGCCAGCGCCGCGATGTCGTCGGCATGGTGGCTGACCAGGATCGTGTGCCAGCCATGGCGGCGGGTGAGCTCGCCCACCAGGTCCCGCGTCGTCCTGCGGGTCTCGTCGTCCAGCGCCGAGAACGGCTCGTCCAGCAGCAGCACGGCGCGGTCGCGCAGCAGCGTCCGCGCCAAGGCCACGCGCTGCTTCTGGCCGCCCGACAGGGTGGCGGCCGATTTATCCTCGAAACCGGCCAGTCCCACCTCCGCCAAGGCGGCTTTGACCGCCGCCGATCCCTCTTGTTTCGGCGTGCCCCTGGGCAGGCCCAGAAGAGCGTTCTCGGCGGCGCTGATATGATCGAAGAGATTGTCCGCCTGCAGCAGGAGCGAGACCGGACGACGTTCGGGCGGCAGGGGCAACAGGTCGGTGCCGTCCAGGGTCAGCGCGCCGGATCGGGGGCGCTGGAACCCGGCGACCAGATCGAGCAAAGTCGATTTTCCCGAACCGCTGGCGCCGGAAATTGCCGTTATTTCTCCGGGACTTGCCTCCAGAGAAAACAGATAGGACGCCTGCTCCGGATAGGCGAAACTAAGCTTGTCGGCGACCAGCATGGGCGAGCCTTTCGATGAGGCGGGGCAGGAAGATGAAGGCGGCGATGGTGCCGATCAAGAGGATCGCGGCAATGGCGGCGGCATCGTTGTTGCGATAGGAGCCGAGCGCCCGGTACATCATCAGCGGCAGGGTCTGGAAATCCTGGGTGCCGAACAGGGCGATGACGCCTAAATCCCCGAGGGAAAAGCAGAAACTCAGCGCCAGCATCAGCCCGATATCGCGCCCGAGCAGCGGATATTCGATGCGGGCGAACTGCGTCCAGCCGCCGATGCCGAGCGAGCGGATGAGCTTGCCGCGCGTGCGCACGATGGCGTCGAGCGGTGGACCCAGCGTTGCCATTGCGAAGGGTAAGGCCAGCAGACTGTTAGCGCCGACCACCACGAATGGGGCCGCAAGGCTGGTCGAAACGCCAAAATTGCGCACCAGGAGGAAAAAGCCGAGCGAGAGCACCACCGCTGGCACCGCCAGATAGGCGAAAGCGGGTATGCCGAGCCCGGTCCGCGCCAGCGGATGACCCGCCGCGCTGCGGCCCAGCGCCAGCGCCAGAGCGAGCATCAAGGTGAGCAGGGCCGACGCGGTGCCGATGCCGACCGAAGTGATGGTGGCGCGCCAGAAGGCGGGCTGCGCCAGCACCCGGCCGAAGCCGCCGACAATGCCGTCATAGAGCACCGAGAGCAGCGGCAGGGCGAAGCCGAGGGTGGCGATGATGAGCACCAGCCATTGCAAAGCGCGGGCGCCGGGGCCATCGCGCCAGGTGGGCGGCAGCGAGCGGCCGAGCGCCGCCGGCACCGGGCTGAAGGCCGAGGCCAGCAGGATGACCAGGGCGCAGACCCCGATCTGCGTCAGCGCCAGGCGCACCGCGCCGGCAAGGTCGAAATCGAGCCGCACGGCGGAAAAGATCGCCACTTCCAGCGTCTGGTTGGCCGGCCCGCCGCCGAGCAGCAGGACGATGGGAAAGCTGGTGAAGGCCAGGAGGAAGATGATGGCGCCCAGGCCCGGCAGGCTGCCGGCCATGGCCGGCCAATCGATGAGGCGGAAGCGCCGCCCGGCGGAGAGCGCCAGCGACTGACCCACCTTGAGGCGATTGGCGGGAATGGCATCGAGCCGGGCCAGCAGGATGCGGGCGGCGAAGGCGCCATCGAGGATGACATGGGCGAGCAGGATGCCCGAAAGCCCATAGGCCGGAGAATCGAAGCTGACGCCGAACAGCGATTGGCTGAACTGGTTGATCCAGCCATTGCGACCCCAGATGGAGAGGAGGCCGAAGGCCACCACCATGCCCGGGGTGACGATGGCGGCGGCGAAGAGGCCGACCATGAGATCGCGACCGACAAAACGCAGCCGATTGAGCGCCCAGGCCAAAGCCATGCCGACCAGCAGCGAGAGGATGGTGGTGAGCCCGGCCTGAATGGCGGTCATCCGCAGGAGGTGCGGAATATCGACGCGCGAATGGCCGCCGGCATCGGTCGCCGCCGCCAGGATGGCCCAGAGCACCGCGGCGATGAGCGCCGCAATGGCGATGGAGAGCGCCGTAGCGATGGTGATGCGGGCGGGACGGTGGGGAAGGGTCAGCATTTTGTGTTCGCTCCGGCATCCCCCTCATCCGGCGCTTCGCGCCACCTTCTCCCCGAGGGGGAGAAGAATGGCATCGTGCCTGGACGCACGCCGCACTCCATTCCCCTCCCCCTTGAGGCGGGGTCATCGCATATGGGCCGATAGAACCGAGGGGGCCACCCCCCACCCCATCCCTCCCCGCAAGGGGGAGGGTGCCGGGCCGCTGTGTGAGACGCAATACTGCCCCCCACTGGATGCGGCACCTCCCCCTTGACGGGGGAGGATGGGAGGGGGTGCGGGAGCCCCGATGGTCGAGCGTGTGCGCCCCCCACCCCAGCCCTCCCCGCAAGGGGGAGGGTGCCACATTGCGCCTGCGTCAGCATCGCCGGTCCTATTGCACCGCCGCCAGCATCTCGTCGATCCAGGCGGCCGAGTTTGCGGTGATCTCTTCTTCGGGCAGGGTCAGCGTCTTTTCCGGCTGCGGCAGGCCGGCAAAGGCCGGGTCGAGCTTGTCGCCCAGATCCACCACCGGGAACATCCAATTGGTGGTGGGGATATGCTGCTGGCCTTCGGGCGAGGCGAGGAAGGCGAGGAAGTCGCGCGCCAATTCCTGCTGGTCGGAGGATTTCAAAATCCCGGCCACCTCGATCTGCGGGAAATGTCCCTCGGTGAACAGCGCCGCCTTGATGGTGTGATCGTCCTCGTCGTGGATGTGGTAGGCCGGCGAGGTGGTGTAGGAGAGCACCATGTCGGCCTCCCCTTCCAGGAACAGCGAATAGCTCTCGCTCCATTCGCGGGTAATGGTGAGGATTTTCGGCTTGAGGCCGGCCCAGATCTCGGGGGCGCGCTCGCCATAGGCGGCCTTGACCCAGAGCAAGAGGCCCAGGCCCGGCGTGGCCGAGCGCGGGTCCTGGATGGCGATCTTGACGCTGTCGGGCAGCGCGATCAGCTCCTCGAACGAGGCCGGCGGCACCGGCATATTGTCGGTGTCGTGCATGAAGGCGAAATGCGAATAATCGAAGGGCACGAATTGCGCGTCGGTCCAGGGCTCGGGCAGGACCAGATGGCTCAGGTCCAGCCCGTGATCGGCAAAGAGCCCGGTGGCGCGGGCCTCCCCGGCAATGGCGGTATCAAGGCCGAGCAGAATATCGGCCTCGGTGCTCTCGCCTTCGAGCTGGGCGCGGCGCAGCGTGCCGATGGAGCTGTCGGCGGCGATGAAATTGACGCTGCATTCGCAATTGGCTTCGAAGCCCGCCTTGAGCGGCACGCCGGGGCCCCAATCGGAAGCGAACCCATCGTAGGTGTAGATGGTGAGGACAGGCTTGTCCTGCGCGAGCGCCATGCCGGAAACTCCGGCAAGAAGGACCGCAAGCGCGATGGAGGAGAACTTGACCATATGGGTCATCCCTTCATTCAATTGCGATCATGGGGGAAGGGGCGTGGTCAATGGTGGGGGCGCAGAGATGCACCCTTGCCATCTCGAACTTCCTCCGCCAGCATGACCTGGTTCAGGTTCTATGGGTAACTCTCAGCTCCGGCGGCAACCGGAACACCCCAGCGAGACGGTGCGGACCATATTGAGAGACTTCCCCAAGTGCAATCCCCCTTTCCCGATAGCGGCAATACGGTGCTGCTGAACTTCGAGCGTCCGCTGGCCATTGTCGGCGGCGGCACTGTCGATCCCGCCCTGCTGCGCGAGCTGGCGGCCCGCAATGTCGCATTGATCGCCGCCGATGGCGGCGCCGAGGCGCTGGACGCGGCCGGGCTCCTGCCCGAGGCCATACTCGGCGACCTTGATTCGGTGTCGGACCGGGCGGGCTGGGCGGCCCGCACCCGCGTCATCCATATCCCCGAACAGATCAGTACCGATTTCCAGAAGGCGCTCTATTCGACCAGCGCGCCGGTGACCCTGGCCCTGGGCATGACCGGCAAGCGGCTCGACCATACCCTGGCGGCGCTGGGCGCCCTGCATGAAGTGGCCCGGACCCGCCACGTGATCCTGGTGGACGAGGTGGACGTGGCCCTGGCCGTTTCCGGCCCCTTCGCCTTCGAGGCGCAAGCGGGCGAGCGCATATCGGTACATCCGCTGGTGCCCATCGTCTTCGACCGCACCGAAGGGCTGTTCTACCCGATGAACGACCTGCTGCTCGATCCGGCGGGGCGGCTGGGCACCTCCAACGAGGGCACCGGAGGGCGCGTCGAGATCGTGCCGAAGGACGATACGCCCTGGCTGCTGATCCTGGGCCGGGAACGGCTGTGGGATCTGGTGGGGGCTTTGGTTTAACTCTAATCTTCCTTCTCCCCTTGTGGCAGAAGGTGCCCGAAGGGCGGATGAGGGGTGTTCAGAGGCTTCCCACACTCCTCTGCGGAGGAGAGAACCCCTCACCCTGCACAATCCGCTGAACGCGGATTGCGCTGCCCCTCTCCCACAAGGGGAGAGGGGTGGGCCGATGGCTTACGCCGTCCGGAACTGCAATTTGGCCAGTTCGGCATAGCGGCCGCCCTTGCCGACCAATTGGTCATGCGAGCCCTGGTCGATGATGCGGCCGCCTTCGAGCACCAGGATGGTACTGGCGTCGCGGATGGTGGCGAGGCGGTGGGCGATGACCAGGGTGGTGCGGCCCGCCATGAGATGTTCGAGCGCCAATTGCACCAGGTGCTCGCTCTGCGCGTCCAGCGCCGAAGTGGCTTCGTCGAGCAGGAGGATGGGCGCATTGCGCAGGATGGCGCGGGCAATGGCGAGGCGCTGCTTCTGCCCGCCCGAGAGCATGACGCCGCGCTCGCCCACCACCGTGTCATAGCCGAGGGGCAGGTCGGCGACGAAATCGTCGACGAGCGCCGCCCGCGCCGCCGCGATCACCTCGTCGCGGCCGGCATCGGGCTTGCCGAAAAGGATGTTCTCCTCGATCGTGCCGGCGAAGATGATGGGCTCCTGCTCGACATAGGCGAAGCGGGAGCGCAGGTCATGCAGGGCCACGTCGCGGATATCGAGGCCATCGACGCGAATGCTTCCCCCATCGATATCGTAGAAGCGCTGCAACAGCGACAGGGCGGTCGACTTGCCCGAGCCCGACGGGCCGACCAGGGCCACGGTCTGGCCCCTGGCGACCGAGAAGCTGATGCCGTCGAGCACCGGCTCGCCCTCCGGTCCGTCATAGGAGAAGGTGACATTGTCGAATTCCACCGTGCCCAGCGGCGGCTGGGGCAGCGGAAGCGGCTTCTTGGGGTCCTGGATGCGGGGCGTGGTATCGAGAATTTCGGTCAGCCGCTCGGTGGAGCCGGCCACCATCTGCAAGGTGCCCAGCACTTCCGACACATTGGTGAGGGCGCCGGCCGCCATCAGCGCATAGACGAGGAATTGCGCCAATTGCCCGGCGGACACCGAGCCCTCGAACACCGAGCGGGCGCCCCACCAGACCAGGCCCACCAGCGCCGCCGTGCCCAGGAAGATGACCATGGCCACCATGATCGAGCGGGCGGCCAGGCGCCGGGTTTCGGCGCGATAGCTGGCTTCGCTGCGCTCGTCATAGAGCCGCGATTGCACCCCTTCCTGGGTGAAGGCCTTGACGGTGCGATTGGCGCCCAGCATCTCGGTCGCCATGGCCGAGAGGTCGGCCAGCGCATCCTGGGTCTTGCGCGACATGCCGCGCAGCCGGCGGGAAAAGGCCATGACCGGCACGAGCACCGCCGGCAGCGCGATGACCACGGCAAGGGTCAGCACCGGGCTGGTGAGGATCATCATCACCAGCGCGCCGATAATGGTGACCAGAGAGCGCAGGGCCAGCGAGAAGCTGGAGCCCACCGCGCCGCGGATCACCGCCACGTCGCCATTGAGCCGGCTGGTCAATTCGCCGATGCGATTGGTGTCAAAATATTTGGCGTCGAGCCGCAGCAGGTGGCTGAACACCGCCTGGCGCAGATCCGCCAGGACGCGCTCGCCGATCACCGAGATGAAATAGAAGCGCGCGCCGCTGGCTATGGCCATGATGGCGGCGATGGTGACGATCAGCCAGCCATAGCGCCCGACATTTTCCAGGTTCTGCGCCACGAAGCCTTCATCGATCGCCCCGCCCAGGGCGGCCGGAATGGCGAGCGAGGAAATGGCCGAGGTGAGCAGGAACAGCACGGTCAGCGTCAGCCGCACCGGATAAGCCAGGATGAAGGGCACCAGCCGCCGCAAGGGGCGCAACCGCCTGGGCTCGACGCTGGTTTCGGGCACAATCTTTTCGGGATCGGCCTCAACGGGCACGGCCTGGTCTGTCATGGCGTTATGAAGCCGTCTTTATTGCTGGAGCCGCCGCCCGTGGCGACCGCCTCCATATAGGCCCTGCCCCCGGGAGCCGCAACCTCGTGCACAAGCGGCAAATTTGCCGCCCCGCCGGACTTGCGAAGCCGGTGCATCTCATGTAGGAAGCCGCCCAATACCAGTTTTGCTCTCCGGGCGCTGCGGCGCCCGTTTGATTTGAGGCGACGCCATGAAGACCGATATTCACCCCGACTACCACGTCATCAACGTGGTCATGACCGACGGCACCACCTACCAGACCAAGTCGACTTGGGGCAAGGAAGGCGACACGCTGCAGCTCGACATCGACCCCAAGACCCATCCCGCCTGGACCGGCGGCACGGGCCAGCTGATGGACCGCGGCGGTCGCGTCTCGCGCTTCAAGGAGCGCTTCAAGGGCCTGGGCATCTAAGCCAGCCTTGCGGAATTTCGAAAAGCCCGGCCATCGCGCCGGGCTTTTTGCTTGGGGGATGCCGGCGAAGGATGAGACGTCTAGGCGCGGGCGAAGGCGGCCTTGATGCGGGCGAGCTGGTCGGCGACGCCATTGGCCTGGACCGGCACCCTGTCCGGCAGGTCGCCCTTCTCCAGCGCATCGAGCTGCATCACGCGCTCGAACAGGCGATCGCCCTTGTCGATGAAATCGCGCAAAGTGGCGGGGAGCTGGTCATAGCCGGGGCCGCCGCGCTCGCTGGGCGTGGCGGAAAACCGCACCTTTTCCTTCTCGGCCCGGGCATTTTCGCGAGTGATCTCGCCTTCATTGACGGCCCGCTGCAAGAGCAGCCAGGACGCCAGCTGCATCAGCCGCGTCGTCAGCCGCATGGATTCGGTGGCATAGAGAAATCCCGCCTCGCGCGAGAGCACCCGGCTTTCCAGGCGCCCCCTGTCGTCGAGATAGGCGGCGACCGCCTCGATCAGGCCCATGCCTTCCCGATAGAGCGCATCGAACCCGCCCGACGCCACGATGCGCGGGCCGATGGATATCGCGGATTTGGTCTCGCCCGTTTCGGCCAAGGATCGTCCTCCAATGGGCCCATGCTAGGCGCAATGCCGCCAGCCGTCACCCCAAGGTTCCGCCTATCCTAAAAATCCGGTTTAAGCGTGGCAGCCAAACCCCGTTGCACAAAAAGAAAAAGAGCCACAGCATTTGCGGCTCTCGAAGTTAACAGGGAGGCGTCAAACAGAGGGAGAAACCACTCTGAAAAATTCAGAACAATCTGAATAACGAGACCCTAACGCGCAAAGCTTAATTCGACCTTAACAGGACTCGATTTCTTAACCCTGTCCGATCACGAGCCCGCGATTGTGCTTTTCATGTCGCGCTCGCCCTCAGAACTTGAACGCCGCCTCCGCCGCCTTGCGGGACGAGCCCTTGGCATCGATGGCCTGGCGCAGCCGCGCGATTTCGGCTTCGAGCAGGGCGATCCGGTCGTGCAATTCCTCCACCGAGAGGGTGTCGAGCACCATGCCGACCTCATGGCTCCTGGGCTTGCTGCGCTCTTCGTCGTCCATTTTCGTCTCCCGGGTACAAAGCGGTCGAAGTTTAGCGCTCTGGCCTTGCGGGGCAAGCCGGCTTGCGCCAGCATCGCGCCATGACCCTTTCCGCCGACATGCTCGCCGTCGCCATAGCCGCCCCCGGCGGCCCCGAAATGCTGCAAGCGCGCCGCGTGCCGCGGCCCGAGCTCGGCCCCGGCGAGGTGCTGATCCGCGTCGCGGCGGCGGGGGTGAACGGCCCTGACCTGGCGCAACGACGCGGCCATTACGATCCGCCCCCCGGCGCCTCGCCCCTGCCGGGCCTGGAAGTGGCCGGCGAGATCGTTGCCCTGGGCGCGGAAGCGGCCGGCTTTGCCCCCGGCGACAGGGTGATGGCGCTGACTAATGGCGGCGGCTATGCCGAATATGTCGCCGTGCCCGCCGGCCAGGTCCTGCCCATGCCCCGGGGCTGGCGCTTTGCCGAAGCCGCCGCCCTGCCCGAGACCTGGTTCACCATGACGCAGACCCTGGTGCTGCGCGCCGGGCTGGAACAGGACATGTGGGTGCTGGCCCATGGCGGCGCCGGTGGCATCGGCAGCGCCACGATCCAGATTGCGGCGCTCCTTGGCGCCCGGGCCATCGCCGTGGTCTCGGACGGCGCCAAGGCCGATTATTGCCGCGCCATCGGCGCCGAAGCGGTGATCGACCGCAGCCGGGAGGATATCGTCGAGCGCGTCAAGACCCTGACCCAGGGCCACGGCGCCGACCGGATCGTGGATATCGTGGGCGGCGACGTGGCGCGCACCAATATCGAGGCGGCGGCGCGGGGCGGCCATATCGTGCAGATATCCACTCTCGAAGGCGGCAATGCCAGCCTGCCGCTGCGGCTGCTCATGGCCAAGGACCTGACCCTGTCCGGATCGACCCTGCGGCCGCAATCGGCCGCCACCAAGGCCGGAATCGCCGCCCATATCGGGCAGCATTTCCTGCCCGCGCTCTCCCGGCCCGGCGCGACCCGCCCGGCCATCGCCACCTTCCCGCTGGAGCAGGCGGCCCAGGCCCACGCGCTGATGGAAAGCCGCGCCCATCGCGGAAAACTGATCCTGCTCACCCCGCAGGACGGCGGGGACAAGCCGACTTAATCATTGCGGATCGACGGCATTTTCCCTATATTATCGGTCAGTTCCCCCTCAGCATTTGGCCAAGAGGCGGAGCGGCCCGGAGGAAAACCGGCCGCGCCAGCAGGAGTAATTTAACCATGTCCCAGTCCCTTCTGATGCCCAAGGCGACCGCCGTCTGGCTCGTGGACAACACGGCTTTGTCCTTCGAGCAGATCGCCGCCTTCTGCACGCTGCATCCGCTGGAAGTGCAGGGCATCGCCGATGGCGACGTGGCCAGCGGCATCATGGGCGTCAACCCGATCCAGAACGGGCAATTGACCCGCGAGGAAATCGAGAAGGCCGAGGCCGATCCCAATTACCGCATGAAGGTGTCCGAGCCCAAGGTCCGCGTCGCCGCCGTCAAGCGCAAGGGTCCGCGCTATACCCCCATTTCGCGCCGCAACGAGCGCCCCAATGCCATCAAGTGGCTGGTGCGCAACCATCCCGAGCTCAAGGACGCGCAGATCATGCGCCTGGTCGGCACCACCAAATCGACCATTGAATCGGTGCGCGAGAACACGCACTGGAATTCGGCCAACCTGACCGCCATGGACCCGGTGACGCTGGGCCTGTGCAGCCAGATCGATCTCGACCTCGAGGTCAAGCGCGCCAGCAAGGACGCCCCCGCCCAGAGCGAACTCCACGAGGGCACCACCCTGCTCACCGCCGAGGAAGCCCTGGCCCGCGCCGGCGGCCGCTCTTCCTACGAAGCCGAGGAAGGCTTCGAGGGCGAGGACCGCGCCCCGGCCCAGCCCGCCGACAGCGATATCGACGCGGATTCGGTCTTCGCCAAGCTCAAGTCGCTCAAGTCGGACAGCACCGACGAGGAATGAGCCGGCCTGGTTCGCAGGTCTGAAAATCCCCGCTTCGGCGGGGATTTTTGTTTTCGGGCTGGGCCTTGTCCCGGGCGCCCGCCTGCACGTCTCCTTGAGGAGAGGGCTATCGCATTTGGGCAAATGTCTCGTGCGTGCCGACACCCCCTCCCAGCTCCGCTAGGCCTTCGGCCAAGCTGCGCTACCTCCCCCATCAAGGGGGAGGTGGGGCGGTGGGGGTGGTGGGGTGGTGTTTGCCGCATGATCCCGCCACTCACCGCTCGTCACCCTCGGGCTTGACCCGAGGGTGTTTTCGGCATCGCAAGAGCCCTCGGGTCAAGCCCGAGGGTGACGATCGTGTATGGGATGACGATTGCGTATGAAAATGACCCTCGCGTGTGAAAATGACGATCGTGTATGGGGGTGACGATTGCGGATGAGGGACGATCATGTATCGCGCCACATCGGCGCCGCGACCGGCCCCCAAGGTTGACAAATCCCGTCCCAGGGCGTGGAGCTAGGCCACCTGCCTCCCTCCGGATTCGCTTCCCCATGTTCGATCCCTTTTTCGTCACGATCGCCGTGATCGCGGTGCTGATCGTCGGCCTGTCCAAGGCCGGCCTGCTCGGTGGGCTGGGCGTGGTGGGCGTGCCGCTGCTCACCCTGGTCATGGCGCCGCGCGACGCGGCCGGCATGATGCTGCCGGTGCTGCTCTGCATGGATGCGGTGGCCATCTGGATGTATCGCAAGGAATGCGACTGGAGCCTGCTCAAGATCATGCTGCCGGGGGCGGCCGTCGGCACGCTGATCGGCTGGGCGCTCTGGGCCGTGGTCAGCGACGCCATGGTGCTGCTTATGGTGGGCGTGGTGACGCTGCTTTTCGTGCTCGACGCGGTCTTTCCCCTGCGCAAGAAGCTCGAAGGCCTGCCGCCCTCCAAGCCCTGGGGCGTGTTCTGGGGCGGGCTGGCCGGCTTTACCAGCTTCATCTCCCATACCGGCGGCCCGCCCTTCCAGATCTATGTGCTGCCGCGCCGCCTGGCGCCGGCGCTCTATGCCGGCACCACGGCCTTCTTCTTCGCCATCGTCAACACGGCCAAGCTGGTGCCCTATTATTTCCTCGGCCAGCTCAATGTAGAGAACCTGACCCTGTCGGCGGCCCTGGCGCCGGTGGGGGTGCTGGGCGTGTTTCTCGGCGTCTACCTGGTGCGCCGCATCGATGCGCGGCTGTTCTACCGGATCGCCTATTGGCTGGTGTTCTTGCTGGCGCTGCAATTGATCTGGGAAGGGTCGAGCCGGTTGCTGGCGGGGTAAGAACCCCCTCACCCGTCTCGGGCTTCGCCCGATCCACCCTCTCCCCAAGGGGGAGAGGAATAAGGGGGCGCGCCGGACTATTCTTCTCCCCCTCGGGGAGAAGGTGCCCGAAGGGCGGATGAGGGGGACCTCCGACAATCCCCGCGTCACCGGACCACCTTTCCATCCCTCCCCGCGCTAGCTAAGGTCCGGCCCGAAACTTTTCTCGGGAGTCGCGTTGCATGTCCGAAGCCGTACAAAAGGGCCATAACCAGTTCGGAAACCTGCCGGTCTGGGATCTCGACGATCTCTATCCCGGCAAGGACAGCCCGCAATTCAAGGCGGCGCTCGAAGAGGCCAAGGCGCTCGCGGCCAAGTTCGAGCAGGACTACAAGGGCAAGCTGGTCGACCTCACCAAGTCGGGCCAACTCATCAAGGCGATCAAGGACAGCGAGGTTCTGGGGGACCTGTCGGGCCGCATCGGCTCGTTTTCGTTCCTGCAATATGCGCAGCGCTCCACCGATCCGGACCGCGCCAAGTTCATGGGCGACACCAACGAGGCGCTGACCGCGCTCTCGACCCGGGTGCTGTTCTTCGAACTCGAACTCAACCGCATCGAGGATGCCGATCTCGAAGCCGCCTTCGCCAAGGACCCGGAACTGGCGCGCTATCGCACCTGGTTCGCCGACCTGCGCAAGGCCAAGCCCTACCAGCTCGACGACAAGCTGGAGGAATTGTTCCACGACAAGTCGGTCACCGCCTTCTCGGCCTGGAACCGGCTCTATGACGAGACGCTGTCGAGCCTGGAATTCGAGGTCGACGGCGAGACGCTGAACCTGGAAGCGACGCTGCACCTGCTGTCCGAAAAGGACGAGAGCAAGCGCGAAGGCGCCTTCAAGGCGCTGTCGAAGACCTTCGCGGCCAATGTGCGGCTCTTCACCCACATCACCAATGTGCTGGCCAAGGACAAGGAAATCTCCGACCGCTGGCGCGGCTACCAGGACATCGCCGATAGCCGCCACATGGCCAATGCGGTGGAGCGCGAAGTGGTCGATGCCTTGCAGAGCGCGGTGCAGGACGCCTATCCGCGCCTCAGCCACCGCTATTACCGGATGAAGGCCAAGTGGTTCGGCAAGGACAAGCTCAATGCCTGGGACCGCAATGCGCCGTTGCCGACCAGCGACGAGCGCATCTGGGACTGGGACAGCGCCGTCTCCACCGTGCTCGACGCCTATGGCCGCTTTTCGCCGGAGCTGGCGGACGTGGCAAAGCCCTTCTTCAATTCCGGCTGGATCGACGCGCCCACCGGCAATGGCAAGCTCTCGGGCGCCTTCGCGCACCCCACCGTGCCCAGCGCCCATCCCTATCTGATGCTCAATTATCTCGGGCGCACCCGCGATATCATGACGCTCGCCCATGAGCTGGGCCATGGCGTGCACCAGCGCCTTGCCGCCGCGCAGGGACCGATCCTGGCCAATACGCCGCTGACCCTGGCCGAGACCGCCTCGGTCTTCGGGGAAATGCTGACCTTCCGCGCCCTGCTCGACAAGACCACCGATCCCAAACAGCGCTTCGCGCTGCTGTCTTCAAAAGTCGAAGACATGCTCAATACGGTGGTGCGGCAGATCGCCTTCTACACCTTCGAGCGCAAGGTCCATACCGCCCGCCGCCAGGGCGAATTGCGGGCCGAGGAAATCAACGCCATGTGGCTCGAGGTGCAGGCGGAATCGCTCGGCGACGCCATCGTGGCCAATGAAGGCTACGAGGTGTTCTGGACCTATATTCCGCACTTCATCCATTCGCCCTTCTATGTCTATGCCTATGCCTTCGGCGACTGCCTTGTGAACTCGCTCTATGCACAGTATGAGAAGGCCAGCGAAGGCTTTGCGGAGCGCTATTTCGAGCTTCTCAAGGCAGGGGGCAGCAAGCATCATTCCGAACTTCTCGCGCCTTTCGGGCTCGATGCGAAGGATCCCCAATTCTGGTCGCTCGGCCTCTCGATGATCGAGCGGCTGATCGACGAGCTGGAAGCGACCTCGCCCTGAGGCACCACTTTCGGCTTAACACCTTTAGACGACTGTACTTCCGAGGATCTTATGGCCAAAACCCGCCCAGAACATCACCCCGAGCCGGTACTGGAATCCGCCATGGACTATGCCGAACATGAAAAGACCTATAACGGCTTCGTGCAGGGCGTGAAGTGGTCGATCTACGGCATGGCGGCCCTGATGATCGTCCTCTATTTCCTGATCATCCACTGATCCAGAACCCATAGGCTGGCGCCGCGAAACAAGCCTGCCCCCGGCAGGCGGGTAGGAGACTTTCCATGAAGATTGCCGTCTTGCGCGAGCGTTTCGAGGGAGAGAGCCGCGTCGCCGCCACTCCCGAAACCGTCGCCAAACTGATCGGCCTGGGGGCCGAAGTCAGTGTCGAGAAAGGGGCGGGCCTGGGTTCGCGCCTCTCCGACGAATTGTTCAGGGAGGCGGGCGCCTCCATCGGCGCCAATGCCGCCGCCACCCTCAAGGGCGCCGATATCGTGCTCGTGGTGCGCCGCCCCGCTGCCGCCGACCTCGCGGGGGTCAATAAAGGCGCGCTGCTGATCGGGGCGCTCGACCCCTATGGCAACGAAAAGGACGTGGCCGCGCTGGCCAAGGCGGGCGTTTCGGCCGTGGCCATGGAATTCATGCCGCGCATCACCCGCGCGCAGGTCATGGACATCCTCTCCTCCCAGGCCAACCTGGCCGGCTACCAGGCCGTGATCGAAGCGGCGGCCCTGTTCGACCGGGCCATGCCGATGATGATGACGGCCGCCGGCACGGTGCGCCCGGCCAAGGCCTTCGTCATGGGCGCCGGCGTCGCGGGCCTCCAGGCCATCGCCACCGCCAAGCGCCTGGGCGCCGTGGTTTCGGCAACCGATGTCCGCGCCGCCGCCGGCGAGCAGGTGGAATCGCTCGGCGCCAAGTTCATCATGACCGATGCCCTCAAGGACGCCTCGGGCAGCGGCGGCTATGCGCGCGAACTGACCAAGGACGAGCAGGCGGCCCAGGCCGAGCTGGTCGCCGGGCATATTTCCAAGCAGGATATCGTCGTCACCACCGCCCTGATCCCGGGCCGCCCGGCGCCCAAGCTGGTGACCCGCGCCATGGTCGAATCCATGGCCCCCGGCTCGGTCATCGTCGATCTGGCCGCCGAGCGCGGCGGCAATGTGGAACTGACCCAGCCGGGCAAGGTGATCGTCCATAACGGCGTGACCATCGTGGGCCACACCAATCTGGCCGGGCACATTCCCACCACTGCCAGCCAGCTCTATGCGCGCAACCTGCTGTCCTTCATCGACACCCTGATCGACAAGAAGGAAAAGAAGCTCGCCATCAATTGGGACGACGAGCTGGTGAAAGCCACCGTGCTGACCCGCGACGGCGCCGTGGTGCATCCGAACTTTGTTTCCGCCGCGCCCGCCGAGACGCCCAAGCCGGTCGCCGTGCCCAAGCCCGCGCCGAAAAAGCCGGCCGCCAAGGTCGAGGCCAAGGATGCTCCGGCCAAGACCGGCGCCACCAGGAAGCCGGCCACCCGCAAGACGGCCGAGAAAGCCGAGGCGGCGCCCGTGCCCGAGGCGGTGATCCCCCCTGCCCCGGCCGCGCCCGCAAAAGCCGGGAAGGCCCCGGCCCGCAAGGCCGCCGCGCCGAAAACCGAGGCGGCAAAGAAACCCGCCGCGAAGAAGCCTGCCGCCAAGCCGGCGGCAAAGAAGGAAGGCAAGTAAGATGGATATGTCCGCAATCGACCCCTTCACCTTCCGTCTCGCCATTTTCGTCCTGGCGATCTTCGTGGGCTATTTCGTGGTCTGGAGCGTCACTCCGGCCCTGCACACGCCGCTGATGAGCGTCACCAACGCCATTTCCTCGGTGATCGTGGTGGGCGCCCTGCTCGCCGTCGGCGTGCACATGGTCCATGACGCGAGCTGGATTTCCAAACTCTTCGGCTTCATCGCCCTGGTGTTCGCAAGCGTGAACATCTTCGGCGGGTTCCTGGTGACCCAGCGCATGCTGGCCATGTACAAGAAGAAGGGCTGATCGAAATGATCGACGCAAATATCGCCGCCCTGCTCTACCTGGCCGCCGGCATCCTGTTCATCCTGGCCCTGCGCGGGCTTTCCTCCCCCGCCTCGGCGCGGCAGGGCAATCTCTTCGGCATGGTCGGCATGGGCATTGCCGTGCTCACCACGCTGCTGGTGGCCGCGCCCAGCGACTGGCTGAGCTGGCTCCTGATCGTCGGCGGCCTCGGCCTGGGCGGCGGCATCGGCGCCTATATCGCCCGCTCGGTGAAGATGACCGACATGCCGCAATTGGTCGCCGCCTTCCACTCGCTGGTGGGCCTGGCCGCCGTCTTCGTGGCCGCCGCCGCGCTCTATGCACCGGAAGCCTTCAATATCGGCGAGATGGGCCATATCCATGCCCAGGCGCTGATCGAGATGTCGATCGGCACCGCCATCGGCGCCTTCACCTTTACCGGCTCGGTCATTGCCTTCGCCAAGCTCAACGGCAATATGAGCGGCCGGCCCATCCTGCTGCCGGCCCGCCATCTCATCCATATCGGCTTCGGCATCGCCATCGTGGCGCTGGTCTGGGCCTTCACGGTGACCGGCGAGCCCTGGCTGTTCTGGGCCATCACCATCCTGGCGCTGATCCTGGGTGGGCTGATGATCATCCCCATCGGCGGGGCCGACATGCCCGTCGTGGTCTCCATGCTCAATTCCTATTCGGGCTGGGCGGCCGCCGGCATCGGCTTCACCCTGGGCAATACGGCGCTGATCATCACCGGCGCGCTGGTCGGTTCCTCGGGCGCCATCCTGTCCTACATCATGTGCAAGGCCATGAACCGCTCGTTCATCTCGGTGATCCTGGGTGGCTTCGGCGGCGACGCCGCCGCTGCTGCCAGCGGCGCCGAGGACGACCGCCCGGTCAAGCAGGGCGCGGCGGACGACGCGGCGTTCCTGATGAAAAATGCCGGCAAGGTCATCATCGTGCCCGGCTATGGCATGGCCGTGGCCCAGGCCCAGCACGCCCTGCGCGAAATGGCCGACATGCTCAAGGCCGCTGGCGTCGAGGTCAAATATGCCATCCACCCGGTGGCCGGCCGCATGCCCGGGCACATGAACGTGCTGCTGGCCGAGGCCAATGTGCCCTATGACGAAGTGTTCGAACTGGAAGACATCAATTCCGAATTCGCCCAGTCCGACGTCGCCTTCGTCATCGGCGCCAATGACGTGACCAACCCGGCCGCCAAGACCGACAAGACCTCGCCGATCTACGGCATGCCGGTCCTCAATGTCGAGGATGCCGGAACGGTGCTGTTCATCAAGCGCGGCATGGCCGCCGGCTATGCGGGCGTGCAGAACGAATTGTTCTTCCGCGACAACACCATGATGCTGTTCGGCGACGCCAAGAAGGTGACCGAGGACATCGTCAAGGCGCTGGGCCACTAGCCCGGTCACGTTTTGCTTGCCCCTTTAAGAGGGGGCTGAGGGAGGGGGGCATCAGTGGACAACTGAGCCACCCCCACCTACGGATCGTCACCCTCGGGCTCGACCCGAGGGTGTTTGCGATACACCCAAGAACAAAGAACCCTCGGGTCAGGCCCGAGGGTGACGACCAGGGGTGGGGCCGGATCGCGCCCCCAACACCACGCCTACCTCCCCCTTGACGGGGGAGGTAGCGCAGCTTGGCCGACAGGCCTTAGCGAAGCTGGGAGGGGGTGCCGGCAGGCACAAGCGCCTGACGTTAACACCCTGCCGTCCATCCCCCCTCCCCAGCCCTCCCCGCAAGGGGGAGGGTGCCGGGCCGGTGTATGCAGAAGCGCCCCGCCCAACCACCACTCGTCACCCTCGGGCTTGTGTGGAGGAAGTGTGGTTTA
>NZ_LVVY01000147.1 GCF_001650025.1 Devosia elaeis
GGGCCGGGCGCTCTCGCCGCCATATTGGCGGCGCTGGACCTGACGGCGGCTCCCGCCTGATCAGTCGGCCGCTGTCTGCGGATCGAGCAGGCGATGCAGATGCACGATGAAATAGCGGGTCTGCGCGCTGTCCACGGTCATCTGCGCCTTCTGCTTCCAGACGCTGTAGGCGGCCGCGTAATTGGGATAGACGCCGACAATATCGACCTTGTCGAGATCGGCGAAGGTAACGCCGTCCAGGCTCGACAATTCGCCGCCGATCACCAGATGCAACAATTGCTTTTCGCTCGTATCAGCCATGGATCAATTCCGGTTCAGGGATAGGGAGTTTCGCTCGTATTCGCGGCGCCGGCCTCCGGCGGACAGCCATAGACCTTGAGCAATGCCGCATGGACGAGCGGTTTTAGGCTCATGTCGCCCAGGGCCGCAAGCGCCCCATGGCGCACATCTCGTCTGTTGAATTGTGGGAAGCCGGTGCAGACATCGGCGAAATCCAGCCCGGATTCGGAGAGGATCACCGCCGCGCCGGCAATGTCCCAATCCTGCGCGCCCCGCCGGGCCACCGCCGCATCGAGCCGCCCGGTCGCCACCTGCACCAGCCGATAGGCGAGGGAGGGATAGGCCGGGCCGCGCGTATAATCGAGGCCGGAAGCCTGCATTTCCTGGTGCACCGCGCCCGGCGCCGGAATGAGCGGCAGGGCCCCGGCCCGGCGCCGCCGGACCAGCTTCTGCCCGTTGAACCGCGCGCCGCACCCCTTGGCGGCGTCATACATCTCGTCGCGCGCCGGGGCATAGACGACGCCGGCCACCGGCACCCCGTTCTCCACCACGGCCAGCGAGACCGTCCAGTAATCCTCGCCGCGCAGAAAGGCCCGCGTGCCGTCGATGGGATCGACCACGAACACCCTTTCGCAATCGAGCCGGCTCGGATTGTCGGCGGTTTCCTCGCTGAGCCAGCCATAATCGGGACGCGCCTGCAGCAGGTTGGCCGCCAGGAACCGGTCCACGATGATATCGGCCTCGCTCACCGGGGACGCATTTTCCTTGGTCCAGGATTTGACGTCCTTGCGGAAATAGCTGGAGGCGATGATGCCCGCCGCGACCGCCGTGGAGCGCAGCAGTTCCAGATCGTCTGCATAGGGTGGGGCGAAAGCCGGCATGGTGCGGCCTTTTATGCCCCGGCGGCCGATTGGACAAGGCCGCTGCGGGCAAGGCGCCATGCCCGATGCAAGGGACAGGGTAAACGCGGCTCCAAGCGACGCGGTTAACCGCTTCTGACTAGGTGCAATACCCTGCTAACCCTCCCGGAAAACAACATAAACTTAACCGAACCGATTAAGGGGGCAGGTAAGGGGACGCGCTAGATTGGCCTCACAAACGAAGAGCGGAAAAGAGCTCTCGAAGTTACAGGAAGGCATTCAAATGGTTCACGGCGTTGCGATGGAAGGATCGTCTGTCGTTCTGGCCTTCGGCCGCCCGACACTGGCCGAAAGGCGCTTTGTCGCGGCGAACGACAACGGCCCCAAGGACCCGGTGAAAACCGTCACGGTTCGCAAGCACCTCGAACAGAGCGGCGTCGCCGTCAAGATCAAGGTCCCGGTCACCGAGTTCATCGGCGTGGCCGTGGCCACCGCCATCTCCGAAGAGGGCCTTTTGACCAGCTCGATCGAACTGGTCCATTCCGACGCCGAGCTCAATTACAAGGTGTTCGAGGAAGAGGGGAACCACAACGTCGTGGCCGAATGGCAGAACTGGGGCAAGAAGCTCCGCCTGCCGCTCTTCATCAAGGCCGGCGACGGCGCCTACATGCCCTATAGCCAGCAGGTCGATGGCGTGATGCTGGGCCAGAGCGCGCCCCGCCGCAAGCTGGCCGCCGAAGCTGCCCGCCGTCCGCGGTTCCTCAATCGCCGCAAGCCCGGCCAGGTCGAGACCAATTAGGGCGCGGAAGGCGAAAGGGGCCGCCATGCCGTGGCGGCACGATTAGCCGAAAGATTACCTTGCCTCCAAAGCAAGCCGAAAAGGGTCGACCGGTGGTGCGGTCGGCCCTTTCGGCTTTGCGAGGGGCCGATGTCAAAGATCCTTCCGCAGCGCTCACGCGTGCCGAAGTGCCGGACGGTATAAAAACCTCCGGGTTTGCTTAGTCGATGGAAGCCCCGAGGCGGATTCCGCCTCTGAGTATAAAAACGAGACGCAATCCGCCCCGGGGCGTCGGGATTT
>NZ_LVVY01000148.1 GCF_001650025.1 Devosia elaeis
CTACCCGCGTGAAGAGGCGCCCCCCTTCCCGGCCTCCCCACCCGGCCCTGCGTGGGGGCCGCGTAACTGGCGGGGATGAGCGGAGCATAAGGGAGGGTTCTGGGGGCGGGGATAAGTTTTTTGCGAAATAATGCCGCGAGCGCAGATCGTCACCCTCGGGCCTGACCCGGGGACGCTTCACTTCATTGCATCAACTCATCCACAGCCCCGATGCGGCACCCTCCCCCTCGCGGGGAGGGATGGGGTGGCGGGTGAGAGGCAGGATGTGTGACAAAGGCATCCAGCACGTAACGCACCCCCTCCGAGCTTCACTAGGCCCTTTGGGCCAAGCTCCGCTTGCCTCCCCCGTCAAGGGGAAGGTGAAGAAAGAACCGAAACCTCAATACCGCACCCCGCGCTTGGCCACGATCTCGGCGATGCGCTGCGTGTCGGCGGCATTCAGACTTCGAGCCGTGCCGCAGGCGAAAGCGCTCCGGTGGAGCGATTTTAGGGGAGAAGGCCTGGAGAGCTATGCTCGCACGGCGGCGTGTGCGCGTTGTTCCCAGGCACACAATTCGTCACCCTCGGGTCTGACCCGAGGGCGTTTTGCTCCGCGCTCTGCCGTTGAGCAAAGGACAAGGATAGAGCCCTCGGGTCAAGCCCGAGGGTGACGAGCGGTGGGGAAACAGGCGTGGTGCCTCAATACCGCACTCCGCGCTTCGCCACGATTTCGGCAATCCGCTGCGTGTCGCCGGCGCTCAGATAGCGCCCCCGCTCGAGGATTTCGAGCACATATTCCTCATAGGTCAACCCGATCAGCGCGGCACGCTGGGCGCGGAGCTTGGCGATATCGAACGGCGCGTCGAACGCCTTCTTCTTCGCCTGCGCCCATTCGAAATAGCGGCCAATGCCGTTCTTGCCCCAGGGCGGGGTGTGGGTGTCGTCATCATCGAGCGGCGGGCCGCCGTTGGAGAGGCGCGCGGTGGTCATGCGGGGAGTGTGGGGTCGGGACGGGCCGGGTGTCCAATGAAGGGTTTTTATTGGGGGGATTGGGTGGGGTTATCCGGCTTTACCACGATGAGTGCGGACGAGCTCTGAGCTTTTTCCTCAGCGCATGGTGGCCGATGAAACAACCCAAAAACGCGCTCATGCTCTTCAAACGTCAAGGAATATGGTCGCCACCCGATCTAAATGTGAAATTCTCAGGCGGAGCATTGATTCGGCTCTCAAAGAGTGGTTCGCATACTCCAAATGGGGGAAAGCATGTCCGATCCAGTTGTACCGATTGACGGAAACAAAATTGCTACGGCAATCGTGACCGATTTGACCAAAAGTTTCTTTTCGTCAGTTCGAGAAAGCGCGTCTTCCTTTCTCAGGCGGCACATCACAATCCGGCTGGAAAATTTTGAGCAGTATGTACAACGAACACATGACCGCTGTGCTTCCGTTAGGTCCTGTTGACAAAGTGGATTCCCAAATCGGCTTTG
>NZ_LVVY01000149.1 GCF_001650025.1 Devosia elaeis
TCGTTGCAACCCCATCTCCACCCGGCTGATGGGGGGAGAATAATATGGGGTGATGGGGGTGGGGATAAGTTTCGGTTTTTTGCGGGTTCGGCGTTTGTGGCAGCAGCCCCCTCATCCGCCCTTCGGGCACCTTCTCCCCGAGGGGGAGAAGAATGGGCCGGCGCGCCTCTGTTCCTCTCCCTCTCGGGGAGAGGGTGGATCGGCCGAAGGCCGAGACGGGTGAGGGGGATGGGCGGCAAGGTGCTTGATCTCTAACGCTGTTGCGCGGGAGCACCCCCTCCTAGCTTCGCTAGGCCTTTCGGCCAAGCTGCGCTACCTCCCCCCTCAAGGGGGAGGTGGGGTTCGGTGCTTGGATAGCGCCCCGCCATTCGCGCATAGCGCTCATGGCCTTCTCGCCTCAAATCTCTCCACTGGAGAGATTTGCCCTGCGGGGCGGCTCGAAGCCCCTCATCCGCCCTTCGGGCACCTTCTCCCCGAGGGGGAGAAGAATGGTGCGGCGCTCTCCTCTTATTCCTCTCCCTCTCGGGGAGAGGGTGGATCGGGCGCAGCCCGAGACGGGTGAGGGGGCGGCAGGGTGTTTGTTTTCTAACGCCTGCGCCTGCCGGCACCCCCTACTAGCTTCGCTAGGCCTGTCGGCCAAGCTGCGCTACCTCCCCCCTCAAGGGGGCGGTGTCGGGCCGGCGTTTACCGCATGATCCCGCCACCTACAGCTCGTCACTCTCGGGCTTGACTCGAGGGGTGAGGAAGCAATGGCTTTCGTCTCAGATGCGCCAGGCTTCGAAGGGGCCGCCGGCGATCATGGCCCAGTAGAGTTTGCCGGAGCCGGTGCGGGCGAAGGCCAGGCCGAATTCGACGAATTTGGGCGAGAGCAGGGTATTGCGGTGCCCCGGCGAGGCCAGCCAGCCATCGATGGTTTCCGGCAGGGTCTTGTAGCCTTTGGCGAGATTTTCGCCCACGGCCAGGACATAGCCCGCCTCGCTCACCCGCTGGCGCAGCGTGATGCCGAGGTCGTGGCTGAGCTTGTCCTGGCTGGCCATGAGGCGCGCATGGGCGCGGGCGGCGCTTTCGAGCGCCGGGTTATAGGTCCAGGCGCCGGCGCCATTGGCGCGGCGGACCGCGTTGATGGCCGACACGACCTGCTCGCGCGTCAAATCCTCCGGCCGGTCCGAGGTTTTGGCCGGCATTGGCGGCATGGTGGCGGCGCAGGCCGAGAGCAGCGCAGAAGCGCCCAGGGCGAGGGCGGCGCGGCGCGAATAGCGGCGGGAAGCGGATGGGGGCAATTGGATCAGGCCTGGTCGTAAGCGCTGAGGAGATTGGGCAGGACGGCGAGAATGCCGGTTATGGGCTGACCATCGGCCAAATCCCAGCAGGCGGACAGGGCGGCGTGGGCAGCGGCCCAGCCCAGAAGGCGCTTGCGCGGATAATCGAGGCGCTGGGAGAGGATGTCGGCCCGGCTGGCAATGCGATGCGGATCGGCCGCCATATTGTTCGCGCGCAGGGGATTGATGAAGACATTGGCGAGATCATAGGAGGGATCGCCAAGGACGCCCTTGGGATCGATAGCAAGCCAGCCGCGATCCGAGGAGTGGATATTGTCGTGATGCAGATCGCCATGCAGCGGAATCTGCGCCGTCGGACGATCGAAGAGGCGCAGCGCGATGCCGCTGGCGCGGGCATAGAGATCGCGCGCCGTATGCGGCCAGGCGCGCACATCGGTATCGAACAGGGGCTGGAACCGCTCGCGCAGCGGCTGCAGATCGGCCGGGGCGGGATCGCGCGGCTGGTGCAGCTTGGCCACGACCGTGGCGATGGCAATGGTGCCTTCATCGTCCCGGCCGGCGCGGACGGGATCGCCCAGCGTGCCGCCATCGAGCCATTCCATGAAGATGGTGCTCTCGTGGATATCGAAAACCGTGGCGGCGCCGTCCCCGCCATACCATTGCAGGAGGCGCGAGCCCCTGCCCTCTTCCTCAGCCACGACGGGCTTCAATATCTTGAGGGCGGCCAGGTTTCGGCCATTCTGCTCCACCTTGAAAATCCAGCTGCGCGGCGTTTCGGCCACCGGGGTGGACTTGGTCAAGGACCAGCGGATCATGGCGCGGCTCAGCGCCGTTTCGACAGGAGACTGATTCATCATTGCGCCATTAGAGCAGAAGCCGGGCCGGGATTCGACGGGTGGCGCGCAAAGGTGATGAAAGTGGGGCGATGACGCCCCTACTTTATCCTGTAGGCGTCCTTGGCGGCCGAATAGCTCAAATGCCTGGCAATTTCCTCGGCGGTGGAGCGGGCCAGCCGGTTCTCCCCCACCCAGCGGCCCAGGAAACCGCAGACCTCGCGGCGCCAGACATCGTGGCGGGCCGGAATGGAGAGCAGGGCCCTGGTATCGTCGTTGAAGCCGGCCAGGTTATAGAAGCCGGCGCTTTCCACGACCTGGTCGAGATAACGGCGGATGCCCTGCGGGCTATCATGGAACCACCAGGGCGGGCCGATCATCAGGCTGGGCCAATAGCCGGCCATGGGCGCCAGCTCGCGCGCATAAGTGGTTTCGTCGAGCACGAACATGATGAGCCGCAGATTGGGCTCGTTGCCGCAGCGCGACAGCAGCGCCCTGAGGCCGCCGACATAATCGGTGGGACCGGGAATGTCGGCGCCAAGATCGGGCCCGCGCTCGGCGAAGAGCAGCGGATCGGTATTGCGGCGCGACCCGGCATGGATCTGCATGACCATGCCGTCCTCGACCGAGAGCAGGGCCATCTCGGTCAGCATCTGGGCGCGGAACAATTCGGCGTCGGCGGCGTCGTGCCGGCCCGCCAGCACCTTGTCGAGGAGGGCCTGCTTTTCCACCAGGGGCAGGTCGGCCGTATTGGCGCTGGGCACGCCGTGATCGGTGGCGACGGCGCCGAAGCGGCGGAAATATTCGCGCCTCTTGCGATGGGCATTGATGAGCCCGTCCCATTTGGCAATGTCTTCACCGGTCAGCTCGCCGAATTTTTTGAGGTTTTCGACGATGGCGGGGCGGCTGGGATCGGTGACGTCATCGGGCCGATAGG
The DNA here is from genome assembly GCF_001650025.1 of Devosia elaeis. GTDB lineage: Bacteria > Pseudomonadota > Alphaproteobacteria > Rhizobiales > Devosiaceae > Devosia > Devosia elaeis. The sequence goes on from NZ_LVVY01000149.1 coordinate 3,051, forward strand.
TGGTGCGGACGCGGCCGATATAATTGTCGGCCTCCATTTTCTGGTGATGGACCAGGGGATCGAGCGCGAATTCGGTGGTGGCGATGACCTCGACATTGAAGCGGTCGAGAATGGCACGCGGCAGCAGGTCCGGCGTGGCCAGCCCGGCCTCGATGGCGTCGTAAATCCGGTCCGCCGTCGCCGCCGACAATTCCTCGGCAATGCCGAACACGGCATGGAGCGAATGATCGATCCAGGTCTTGGAGGGGGTGCCGGCAAAGAGGAAATAATTCTCGGCAAAGAGCCGCCAGGCCTTGCGGCCATCTTGTTCCACCGGCTTGCCATCCTTGCGGGGAATGCCCAGCGCGTCATAGGAAATGCCGCGGCTCCTGAGCATGCGCAGCACGTAATGGTCCGGCGTCAGGAACAGGGCCGTGGGCGTCGAGAAGCGGCCATTGCCGGCAAACCAGGACGGATCGGTGTGGCCGTGCGGGCTGACGATGGGCAAATCCTTCACCGCCGGATAGAGCTCGCGCGCGATGGATTGCGCCGGCTCAGATGCGGGGAACAGGCGATCGGGGTGAAGATGGGCTGGCTGGGTCATGGCCACTTTGTGCCATGTTCGCCGGGGTGTTTCAATATCTTCCATACAAGATGGGATCGATCGGTATTTTATTCAAATTAACCGCGTTTCCAGCCCGCTGTTCAGCGCGGAGGCCGCCTTGCGTATCGTGAGGCCGGAGCGGGTGAGAACAGCCCTGAACAAGGCGGCGGCCCCAGGATCGTTCCGGCTGTTGCGGCCGGATTTCTCATGGAGGCGGCCATGGCCCATCTCGAACTCGACGAGCTGCATACCGATATCGACGCGATCCGGCGGAGCGCGCGGCGCGGGGCGCATGCCCAGCGCATTCGCCTCATGCTGGCGGCCGCGGGCCTGGCGGGGCTGGGCATTCTCTCGATTGCCGGGGCGCTGCTGACCAGCGCTTTCTAGGCCAGGTCGCGGCGGCGGCGTCGCCCTTGAAAGTCCGGGGCGGCACCCTATCTAGAGAGGCGAGGAAGCGGCACCCCCCTGCCCTTCCGTCAAGCTCGACACAGGCCGACGCCCTGGCGCCGCCCTCCCTCGGCTGCCGGATGCGCGCCGTCGAAGCTGAACCCGGATGCCGGTCTCCCTCCCCGGCATCCGGGTTTTTTATTGCCTCAAAGCGCCCGTTCGGTTTCGGCGTCGAAGATGTGGACGTGGGCGGACGGGACGGAAACCTGCACCGCGTCGCCCGGCGCCAGCTCGGTGCGCCCGGTCATCACGATGGTCAATTGCAGGGGCTCCTCGGTGGTCAGATAGGTGAGCGATCCGGTGGATTCGACCACCGCCACTTTCAACGTCATGCCGGCGCCGTCCGCCGCGCCGACCGCGATATGTTCGGGGCGCAGGCCCACGATCACCTCGCGGCCGGGATCAAGCTTTTTCCCGATCGGCAGGCTGCGGATATCGGGCCGGTCGAACACGGTGCTGGCGCCGTCCGGGCCGATCCTGGCGGGAATGAAATTCATCGCCGGCGAGCCGATGAAGCCGGCGACGAAGCGGGTCGCGGGCCGATCGTAGAGATCGAGCGGGGAGCCCTGCTGCTCGATGACGCCATCGCGCATGACCACGACATGGTCGGCCATGGTCATGGCCTCGATCTGGTCGTGGGTGACATAGACCGAGGTGGCGCCGAGCCGGTCGTGCAGGGCGCGGATTTCCTTGCGCATATGCACGCGCAGGGCGGCATCGAGATTGGACAGCGGCTCGTCGAACAGGAAGGCCTTGGGGTGACGGATGATGGCGCGGCCCATGGCGACGCGCTGGCGCTGGCCGCCGGAGAGTTCGCGCGGATAGCGATGCAGCAGGTTGTCGAGACCGATGGTGCGGGCGACCTCCTCGGTGGCGCGCCGCATCTCCTCCTTCGGGACGCCCTTGAGGCGCAGCGAATAGGTGAGGTTCTGCTCCACCGTCATATGCGGATAGAGCGCATAGGACTGGAAGACCATGGCCACGTCGCGCTTGCGCGGGGGCACGCCGTTCATCAGCGCGCCGGCGATCTTCATGGTGCCGCCGCTGATATTCTCGAGGCCCGCCAGCGACCGCAGCAGGGTGGATTTGCCGCAACCGGACGGCCCGACCAGGGCGACGAACTGGCCCTTGGGAATGGTCAGGTTGATATCCTTGAGCGCGTGGAAGCTGCCGTAATATTTGTCGATGCCAATGAGCTCGATCTGCGGTTCTGCACTCATTTGAGGGCTCCCGAGGTTAGGCCGGCCACGATGCGGCGCTGCAGGATGACGAAGATGGCCAGGATGGGCGTCACGTAGATGGCCGAATAGGCCATGATCGAATTCCAGTCGGTCGAGTTGGGACCGAGGAACCCGGAGAGACCGACGCTGGCGGGCTGCAGAACCGGGCTCTGGATGATCGACTTGGAATAGATGTATTCGCCGAACGCGCTCATGAAGGTGAGGATGGCGCAGACGAGGATGCCGTTGCGCGCCAGCGGCAGCACGATGGAAAAGAACGCCCCTACCCGCGAATTGCCGTCGACCAGCGCCGATTCCTCGAGTTCGCGCGGCACGCTCATGAAGGTGGCGCGGACCAATACGACGAAGAAGGGCATGGCCTTGGCCGCCGCCGCAAGCACGACCGCGGTGCGCGGATAGTTCAGGAGACCGATCTGGTTGAAGCCGACAAAGAGCGGCGTGACCATGACGGAGGCCGGCAGCACCTGCAGCATGAGCACGCAGAACAGCCCGATATCGATCCACACATTGCGATAGCGCGCCAGCACATAGGCGCAACCGGTGCCGAGCACGACGGTTATGGCGGTGACCCCGCCGGCAATGACGACGGAGTTCCAGAGATAGGTCGGCATGGCCCGGCGCGCCCATACATCGCCGAAGACGCCGATATTGGGATCGGCCGGCCAGAAGGTGGGCGGATTGGAGAAGATCTCCGAGCCGCTTTTGACGCTGGTGACGTACATCCAATAGACCGGGAAGAGATAGATTGCCGCCAGCCCGAGCGCGACGGCCAGCAGGAACCATGGCGTATAGGTCCGGGTCATCCGCGCACCTCATGGCGTGTCGAGCGCACATAGATCACCGAGGCGAACAGCACGAGCAGGAACATCATGACCGACACCGTGGCTCCCTTGGCGAAATCGTAGAGCTGGAAGCTCAATTGCCAGGACCAGAAGCCGGCCACGTTGGACGTATTGGCCGGGCCGCCTTCGGTGAGCGCGGGGAACAGGTCGAATTGCTGCAAGGTGCCGATGAGACCCAGCGACAGGACGGCGCCGATGGTGGGCCGCATCATCGGCAGGGTGATGGTCCAGAAGCGCTGGAAGGCATTGGCGCCATCCAGCTCGGCCGCCTCGTAGAGATCGCGCGGAATGGCCGCCAGGCCCACCGAGAGCAGAAGCATGTTGAATGCCAGGCCCAGCCAGATATTGGCGATGACCACCGCCCAGATGGAAAAAGCCGGGTCGGATTTCCAGAAGACGTTGGCCTGGATGATCCCGAGACTGCGCAGGATGACATTGAGCACGCCGTAATCGCCCGCCAGGATCAGGCTCCAGATGCCGCCGACCACCAGGCCCGGCATGACCCAGGACACCAGAAACAGCCCGCGAATGGTGGCCGCGCCGGGGAAGTTCTGCGCGAAGAACAGGGCCAGGGCGAAACCGAGCACGAATTGCCCGGTCATCGAACCGAAAACGAAGATAAGCGTGTTGCGGGTGACGAGCCAGAATTCGGGCTGGCGCACCACGGCGACGTAATTGTCGAAGCCGACGAATGGCCGGAACAGCGCGCCCAGGGTGAACATGTCCACCTGCTGGAAACTCATGAGCACGTTGTAGACGAGGGGCGCGCCCGCCAGGGCGACCAGAAACAATAAAGCCGCACCGACCAGCAGGATGTCGAAGCCCACCCCGTCGCGCAGCGCATTCAAGAATCGCATCACCAATCCTCCAGGCCGTCAGAGGGAAAATACCGGCCGGACATGGCCCGGCCGGCCCAGTGCGGGAGGATTACTGGTTGTAGATGCCGTCGATGGTCGCCTGCGCCTGGTTGAGCGCATCCATCGAGGACATCTGGCCGGTCAGCGCCTGCTGCTCGGCGTCATAGATGGCCTTGGAAATCTTCTGCCATTCCGGGTGGGGACCGCGCGGCTGGGCATATTGGAGCTGCTCCTGGAAGACCTTGAGCGCCTCGTCCTTCTTGGTCACGCCGGTGACCGGCAATTCGATATCGCCGCGGGCCGGCAGATTGCCGAAATCGGCGAAGATGCGATCTTCCTGATCGACGAAATATTCGAGCAGGCGGAAGGCTTCATCGGGGTGCTGGGTATTGGCCATGATGCCCCAGTTGAAGCCGCCAAGGGCCGAGGAGCGCTGGCCGCCCTCTTCGATGGTCGGCAGCAGGGCGACTCCCCAATCGAACTTGGCGTCCTCGACCATGCGGTCGATTTCCCAGGGGCCGGAAATGGCCATGGCGGCATTGCCGGAATTGAAGGCGCCGGTGGAATCCCATTGGCCAAGGCTCAGCACGTCGCGCGAGGCATAGCCATTGTCGATCAGGCTCTTCCAGATATCGAGCACGGCCGCCGCGCCCTCGGTATTGACCTTGTTGGAGCCGCCGCCCGACATCTGAATGATCGGCAGGAACTGGAACGTGCCCTCTTCGCCGGCACGGGCCGAGAAGGTGACGCCATAGATATTGTTGGCCGGGTCGGTCAGCTTGGCGGCCGCATCGGCCAGTTCCGTCCAGGTCGAGGGCGGCTCGGTGATGCCGGCCTTGGCGAAGAGGTCCTTGTTGTAGAACAGGCCGATCGTGTCGGTATATTTGGGCAGGCCATAGAGCTTGCCGTCCCAGGTCACCGAATTGAGCGGACCGTCGAAATATTGCGCCTTGCCGACGATTTCCGAATTGGCGACCCGGTCGGTGATGTCGAGCATGGCACCGCGCGACGAGAACAGGGCGAAATCGGGATTGTCGAAAGAGACGATGTCCGGGGCATTGCCGGTGGCGAAAGCGCGCAGGGTTTCGTTGACGATCTCGTCGAACGGAATGCCGCGATATTCGACCACGATGTCCTCATTGGCGTCGTCGAATTCCTTGGAATAGGTATCGGCGATGCCCGGCCGGTCGACACCGTCGATCGACCAGACCTTCAGGGTGACCTGTGCCTGCGCGGGCGTGGCTGCGACCAATGCGCCGAGCGCGAGGCCAGCCAATAGACCGAATTTGGTAACCTGCATTATATCCTCCCTTGCGGCCCTCGGGCCGCGATCCATGCCGCTCGGGCTCCTCTTTCCCTTGCGGCCTCTCCTCGCTGCCACGGGCGGTTGCAACGCCTGTGGCAGCATCTCCGGGTTACGGACCAGGCCTCCCGCCCGCCATATCCCGCGACCTACCCGGCAATGGCCAGGTAATCTCCTCCGCGCGCCTGCTTGAGGTGGTTGAGCGCGTGGACCTGCCCGGTCATTTCCAGGGCGTTGCGATAGACCGGGTCGTGCCAGCCTTCGATATCGATGGAGCCGGACCAGCCGGCCAGGCGCAGTTCGGAAATGATGTCGGTCCAATTGCTGTCGCCGAAGCCGGGCGTGCGCATGAACACGAACTTCTCCTTGCCGAAGATGCCGTGCTCGCGGATGACGTCCCAGCGGATGGTGGCATCCTTGCCGTGGACGTGGAAAATCTTCGGCGCCCATTTGCGGATCTGCGGCAGCGGATCGATGAGATAGACCATCTGGTGGCAGGGCTCCCATTCGAGCCCGATATTGTCGTCCGGCGTCTCGTTGAACATCAGCTCCCAGGCATCGGGATTGTGGGCGATGTTCCAGTCGCCGGTCTGCCAATTGCCGTCCATGGCGCAGTTCTCGAAGGCGATGCGGATACCCTTGTCGGCGGCGCGTTTGGCCAGTTCCGACCAGACCTTTCTGTATTGCGGCAGGCTTTCGGTCAGCGGCCTGTTGCGCACCCGGCCAGTGAAGCCGGCCACGCAGGTGGCGCCGAAATGGTGGGCATTGTCGATGCAATCCTTCCAGCCCTGCAGGGTCTGGCGGTCCATGTCCTGATCCTCCAGCGGATTGCCGAACATGCCGATGGTCGAGATGGTGATATCGCGGTCGCCGATGGCCTCGCGGCAGCGCTTGCCCAGATCGGCGATGTCCTGGCCATTGGTGGTCTGCCAGAAAAACGGCTCGAAGCTCTCAAAGCCAAGATCGGCGATCTCGGCGATGCGTTCGGCCGCCTTGCCGGCGGATGCGCTGATCATGGTGCCGATGCGAATGGATTTGGCGGGGTCGCTCACTGAAAAATCCTCAAACTGCAATGGATACGCGCCGGCCGGTCCTGGCGCTTTCAATCGCGGCAAAGACCATGGCGAGGCTCTTGATATTGTCGTTGCTGGCCGTTTCCGGCGGCCGGCCGCTTTCGATGGCAGCCAGGAAATCGGCGATGACGCTGGCATGGCCGTGGGTCTGGTCGGCATCGGCGGGTGCGGGCACCTCGATGTCCTCGAGGTCGCGGAAAAAGCCGGTATCACCAGCGACGATCCGCGCCTGGAACGTATCGGCGCCATCCCACAGCAGGGTGCCCCTGGTGCCGACGAGGCGCCAGGCGCTTTCCCAGGAGGTATTGGCCCCTTCGGCCGCCCAGGAGCCGCGATAATTGAAGACGATATCGTCCTCGAACTCGAAAATGGCATTGGCGGCCGCGCCATGGCGATACCAGGAGCCGGCCGGATTGGTTTCGAGACAATAGACGGCCCGGGGCGCCCTGCCCGACATGAAGCGGGCGGCGTCGAGGGTATGGATGGCCATGTCGAGCAGGAGGACATGGTCCATGTCCTCGCGAAAGCCGCCGAAATGGGCGCCGACGAAAAAGTCGCAATGGAGCGCGGTGAGCCGGCCCAGGGCGCCCTCTTCGAGGAGGCGCCGAATGCGGCGCACACCGGCGATGAAGCGGCGGTTCTGCACGATGGCGTGGACGCGCCCGGCGGCGGCGGCCTGGGCGATCATGGCGCGGCCCTGCTCGATGCTGGCTGCCATCGGCTTTTCGCTGAGGACGTGGCAGCCATGGCGCAGGCCGGTGGCCACGACATCGGCGCGGGCGCCGGGAACCACCACGTCGAACAGCAGATCGGGCTTGGTGCGGGCCAGCATCTCGTCGAGATCGGCGCCGATGGCGGCATCGAGAAGGCCGAATTCGGCGGCGCGCGCCTGGGCGGTGGCGGGATCGAGATCGACAAGGCCGACGATCCGCACGCGGCCCTTGAGCAGGGGATGCTCGGCCAGCGCATTGAGCCAGCCCCTGGACATGCCGCCGCAACCGGCCAGTACCGCGGTGAACGCCACCATTTCCTCCCTCTGGACTTTCCCTGGTGCCTGCCGTCTTGTGCGGCGTCGCAAAGGGCTGTCCCGTAAACGTTTACGACGCTATATTCGGGACCCTTGGCGTGTCAATAGAGTTTCGTAAACGTTTCTGGACCGCCCGGCCGCTGTGGAGAGATTCCGAAAAATATGACTGGCATCAAACGTTTGGCACAGCGGCTCAATGTGTCGATCGGCACCGTTTCGCGGGCCCTGAACGGCAAGCCCGACGTCAGCGAGGAGACGCGCCGGCGCGTCATGGAAGAGGCGGCGGCCATGGGCTATGTGCCCAACCAGGCCGGAAGAGCCCTGCGCAAGGGCTCCACCGGCGTGGTCGGCTTCATGATGCAGACCGGCTCGGAAATCACCGGCGAGGGCGATGTCTTCTTCATGAGCGTCTTCGACGGCGTGCAGACCGTGTTCGCCCGCCACCAGCTCGACCTGGTCGCCCTGCTCTGCTCCTCGGAGGAAGATCCCGACGCCTATCTGCAGCGCGTGGTGGCGCGCGGCTTTGCCGATGCCCTGATCATCTCGGCCACCAAGCGCGAGGATCACCGCATCGATTTTCTCGCCAGCCGCAAGATCCCCTTCATCGCGCTGGGGCGCTCGGAAACCGATGCCGGCCATCCCTGGCTCGATCTCGATTTCGAGGGCATGGCCGAGGCGGGCGTGTCACGGCTGATCGCCAAGGGGCATCGGCGGATCGGGGTGTTCGCGCCGATCGACGACGTCAATCTCGGCTTCGTCTTCGTGGATGCCTATCGCAAGGTGCTGGAGCGGCACGGCATCCCTTTCGATCCGGACATGGTGTTCCGCGCCTATCCGAATACGCGCGGCGGACACCAGATCGCCCATGCCATCGCCGCCATGCCCGAAGACAAGCGCCCGACCGGCTTCGTGCTGACCAATGAGGTGATGAATGTGGGGCTCTATAACGGGCTCTATCAGGTGGGCCTGGTGCCGGGGCGGAATTTCGCCGTGATCAGCCGCGACAGCCCGCAGGCGGCGTTTCTCGTGCCCCGGCTGACCTGCTTCCGCCTGTCGCTGCGCGATCTCGGCATCGCCCTGGCCGAAGCGCTGCTGGCCACAATGCCGGAATATGCCGCCATCTATCCGCAGGGCGTCGTGCGCAGAATCGTGCCGCTGGAGCTGGTGGAGGGCGACAGCGACAACGATGCGCCGTGATGGGACATGTTCTCGGGCCGGAGGAATGTAGGAAAAGTGGTGGTGCCCAGAGCCGGAGCACCACATTTTAAGGAAATCAACGGCTTAATGAAAAGCTAGACTGTGCATAACATTATTTTCTACTGAGCTTTTCTACTGTGGTGTCTAGCCCATTGGATTCCGCGCTAGGTGGCCGAATTAACCCGTTTCGAGCTAACTCCCCTTCCCCACACAAACAGGCTTACATGGGCGGTTCTAGCCTCATGACGGATCGGGCTGCCTTGTTCCCGGCGGCGCCACAGGCCCGATCAGGCCGGGCGCATTATAAGGCTCATCCGCCCATATGGCCGATTTGCGCCAGCCCTTGAGCTTGCGGATAATCGTGCCGTTGAGCACGTCATCGGTGCTGGGATAGCGATAGCGCTCCCGCCAATTGGCGCTGGACCCGCAGTACGGGCAGCCCACGAAAAGCTCGCCCACCACATGGCTGGGATGGAGATATTCGGCCAGGTCGCTGGCCAGGTATGTCCGGGTCCGGCGGCAACCATAGCACCGGCAATAGACGAGCATGCCGGCGGCGGCGAGCTTTCCGAGCGTCGGCCGCGCGCCCCAATATGTGCTGGGCGAGTTGGACATTACTTGCCGACCGCTACACCCTTCTGACCGGCCGCCAGCGCCTCCCGAACAATAGCCGGCGGCCACCCGGTCAGCTTGACGATGTCGGCCGCCTCCAGACCGGTAGCATGGAGGCGGCGAATTTGGACGGACCGTGGCACCTTGATCTCGACACCCATGGTTGATTCCTCACGTTGTTGTGCTACTAGAACAAAATAGGAACACGAAGGGTTGCCATGTCAACATCCGCGCCACAAACACCCACCAAATTGATCGTCCTGGCGGCCTTTGTCCGCGATGAGGAAGGTGAGCTTCGCCCGGCTTTCGAGCCCCAAGAGTGCCAGAGCGAAATCCAGGCCAAGCACCGAGCAATGCTGATGGCGAGCGGCGGTGCCTATGCCGGGGTGCTATCCTGGTGGCGCGAGGCGGACCTGATAAACGGCGAGTTTGGCGAGCCGGTGGAGATATACCGCTGGGGCGAAGTGCCGGAGATGGAATGATTGGCGGGGCGGGGCTTGTTAGGCCACCCTACGCAGCGCCGTCGCGACCTGCAATGCCAGGTCCGTTAGCGTGCCATTATTGTGGATCATCAAGTCAGGTTCGGCCGGCGGGCGCTCCGACACATGGTCAGACAGCGGGCCCACACCGGGCCGCTCCACCCTGATAACCAGCCCGCCAAGCTCGCGGATGGCCTCGGCCTCGTTGGGAAACCGCACCGATTCCTGCACCACCTTGCCGCCATCCGCCAGGATCGACTTGGCGCGCTTGCGCCACAGGTCAAGCCACAGGTCGGCATAGCAGAAGTCGCGGCCGAACTCGGTGCCGAGGAACTGCTGAACTTCGGTGCCGGATCGCCCCAAAGTAGGGATCATGTCGCGCTTGCGCTCGCCGTCCAGATAGTCGTCAACCTCGTGCGGCATGTAGCCTGCCTCGGTCAATAGCGTGGCTGCCATGGCGCGCAGCGGGGCCTTGATGTGGGTGCGGACAAAGCCGTGGCCCACCAGAATGCGGGCCACCTCGGACTTCCCGGCCCCGCCATAGCCCATCAGGCCGATGACACGCACAGGGTTGTTGTCGTTCGCCGCGGTGAGCGGCGGCCGGTGCCACTGGCGCCAGGCGGGGGATTCGGTGGGGGTTGCCTGGCGAGCGAAGGTGTTGTCGCCGGCAGCTTCGGCCTCGGTGTAGGGAGTGCCGATTGCAATTTGGTCAGTCGCGCGCATATCAGTCCTCCCCATAAAGCTCTTCGAACAGAGCCAGGAACTCGCGTTCCGCTCGCTCCGGGCTCCAGCATTCAATCGTCACCCCAAGCGGATCGCCGGTCAGCGACCACTCGCGCTCGCAAGGCGACATGAGCGCAGCCCGCTCGTCATGCAGAATGCGGTTGTCGGCTTCGTGGACGGCCTCGCAATAAAAGTCCGGCGCCAAATCAAACCGCCCCGCGATGGCGCGCCAAGCGCGCTGCTCGATCAATTTGTAGCTCTTGAGGAACGGCTTAATGGGCCTGGGCACATCGACCAGGTAAGCCTCGGTCGCGTCGTGCAATAGCCCCTCCAGCCCGGCCTCCGGGCCGTACTGGCGGCAGTGGCGAGCCACGTGCACCGAGTGCTCGGCCACGCTGTAAAACTGTCGCACGTGGCCAGCGTATCGGCATTGCAGCGACAAGGCATGAGCGATGTCGCGAATGTCGATGTCCTCGGGCCGCAGGTCCAGCGGATAGACGGCGCGGCCGGTGAAGGTCTGCATCCAGCCGCCGGTTGGGTACTCGACGACTGTGCCAGCGCTTTCGTCGCCGCCCTTCCACGCTATCGCATCGCGCAGTCCTTCGCGGAGCCTGATCCCGAGCGGGACCATGTCTGACGAATTGTCATTGCTGGCACCGAAATGATCCCGTTCGGTGTCGCCCTCAACGGCGGCGCGGGCGGCGGTGTCTTGTGGTGCGGCGACAAACCTGTCTAGGTTTCGCCTCTCGCGCACATCTAGTTGTCCCATGCAAGTCTCCTCAGTGGTGTGGTGAAAGGCAGGTTGGTGGCCTGCCTATACGGTGCGGCGCATATCGCGCCTTTATGCGCTTCGGCGTATCTCGCTGATCTTATCCGGCCGGAAGCCCGACCAGTGGTCATCGCCAGCCACAACAACCGGCGCGGAGCAGTAGCCCCATTGCTGGACCTGCTCGAGCGCGGTCGGGTCTTGAGTCAGGTCGACGGTATCATAGACCACGCCGGCCCTGTCGAGCGCCCGCTTGGTGGCATCGCATTGGACGCAGTTGGGTTTGGTGTAGAGGGTGATCATTGAGCGCCCCTAGAAACAACGAGGACAGGAAGGCCGTCCGGCATCAACGTCATTAAGATGCCGAAGGGCAGACCAAGCGCTGCGGCCATAAGGATGAATGCAAGCCAAGCGCCGATTTGTTTCATCATCCCGGAATCCTCTCAGGCGGGAGCTTGAACAGTGGGCGAGCTATGCGCCCGCCCTTGCCATCCATGCGTGTGACGTGTGGCGGGCCTTGCAGCCAGAAATACGCCCACATGCGGAATGGGTATGTCATGGACCGAGCAAACGACATTTCCGGGTTGAGCACCCACCCATGACGATAGACCCGCACGACATGCCAAGCCGAGATGACGGCGAGGAACACAAGCCAACCCAGCAGAAGAGCAATGCCGCCGATGGCAATGCCCCATACGGTGAGGCCGGTCAGGAAAATGGCGGCTTCGATCATGCTGCGGCCCTCCCAACACCAAGCGGGCCAGTGTCGGCCATGCCGACAATTCGCCCAATGTCCCGGCACACCCTATGCGTCTTGAGCCAGATGCGGCGGCGGCTCCACGCCAGCGTCAGCTCCAGCGGCGCACCAATCTGCGGTGTGCCTTTAATCACCCCGACAAACCGCTTCGCGCCCATGGTCGCCTTGAGCTTGTTGCAGCGCTCACACGCCGCATCGATGTTGTGCCCCAGGTTCGAGCCGCCCTTGGACCGCGGAACCCGATGCTCCGCCGTGGCCGGCGACACGGAAAACGGCACAAAACAGTATTTGCAGCAGCCGGCCTGTCGGGCGGCGGCGGCCTTTCGGCCTTTGCTTATGAGATCGCGCTCCATTCGTTTTGCCGGCCTCACGCCACCGCCCTCCCAGGCTCGTTGTCATTCGCGGCGACACCCACCGCGCTTGCTCCAGCCACCATGGCAGGCCGCAAGGTCTGCCGTCCGACCTCGCCCCAATCCTTCGAATAGGTGATCACCTTTGCGGATCGGCCCGACAGCCATCCTCCTCCGGCCGCATAGGCGTCGGGCGCGGCAAGCGTCTCATGGCGCTCAATGTGCATTAGCTGGGTAGACACCACGGCGTCCGAATGAAGATGGCCACCGTGGCCATAATTGTACTCGCAGCGCCCGAACATCTCCCGGAACATGCCGGCGAACACGCGGTCCAGATCCTTCACGCCGCGCTTGTGCATGTGGTGATAGTAGAGCCCGGTCTTGCCCCACTCATAGGCGTAGTAGAGCGCCGGGCTGCGATCTACGGTTATGCGCGGCTCGTTCTCGTAGAGCGTGGCCAGCAGCTCGCGCACCCACACCGATGATGCAGGATCGTGGTTGCCTGACGCCATGACGACGTGGACGTGCTGGTGCCTTTGCAGAAGCATGTCGATGATGCGGCGGAAGGTCCGCACGACCACGCGAATGACCTTGTGCAGGCGCGAGTCCGCATCAAGCACGTGCCGGTGGGCTGGCGTGACGCTTTCCAAGCTGTCGTGGTGCAGCAGGTCGCCTAACTGTGCCAGCACGGCGGTGTGCGCGGCTGGCGCGCAATTCACGGCAGCAGCGAACCAGTCGAGCAGAAGTCTCTCGGCGATGCGCAGGTCGTAATCCGCGCCGGTCTCCTCGGCGTGGGATAGCATCCCAAAATGGTTGTCGGTCACCGTGAACTGGTTGAGCAGGTCGTCCTTCCAGATCGTCGCGCCTTGGTGCAGGGGAATTGGTGGCAGGCGTGGCAGCTCTTCTTTCAAAGCCTCCACAGCAGCTTCAAGTGCGACCTTCTGCGTTTCCGCCCCTGCCCGCTCCATCACGTGCTGCGTGATGATCCGGCCTTCGGCGTCCACAAGCGTGGTCTTGCCCTTGATCACCAGACCGTCGGTCGGCTTCCACTCCTCGCCGTGCTCTTTGCGCTGCTGGATATACTGCCCTTGCGGCGTGTCGGTGATCTGCCGAATGGCGTACCCCGGCAGCGTCTCCTGCGGACCCAATAGTCCGCGCTCGGCCGCGCGCCGGAGGCGATTGGCAAAGGTCTTTCTGGGCAGGCCGAGAGTGCGCGCGGCTTCGGACTGGTTATCGTTGCAGGCGCGATAGGTCAGCGCGGCCTCTAACGCGAGGTCGTCGGAAAGGGATGGATTGGTCATGCTTCACCTCGAATAGCTTTGGCAATGTGTTCGGCATGTCCACCGCGCCCGCAATCTGCGCCCCAGCCGTTCAGGGCCTCCGCCACCTTCACGCACCGCTCGCGCTCGGCAAGAATGGCGCGGGCCACATGTTCGACCATCTCCAGACGGTCGTCTGGGAACATTTCGAATGTTCGCTCTTCGACTGTGCCGTATGCCCTATCCAATACGTCCTGCGGAATATCGTCTGGCCGGGCCATCAGCATGCCATCCCAGACAGGCATGCGATTGCAACGCTCGGCAGCACGATGAGCCAGACCCATAGCGCGGCCAGAATGAGCAGCCAGAAGACCGCCCAGAACGCAGTGACGAACGCGGTCCATGCTTTTGTGCGCAGGGTCATTTACGCTTCCAAACAACTGGGGACTCTTTGCCGCCGAGTTTCGAGATGCACCAGACAACGGTTGCTGCAACGAAACTGATCGGCCCGAGCAGTGACAAGAAGGCCAGGAAGAAGGCGTCCGAGCGCGTTAGATCAAAGTCGCGCCGCCAAGCGTCTATTAACAAAAAGAACGCGCCGACCGACGTGGCTAAGTATGCTCCAACGACTCCAAGCGTGAACATCAGCATCTCTCCTCATGTGGTGCGTCGCGCGGCTGGTGACCGCACAAACAAAAAAGCCGGGCACCCACATGGGCACCCGGCTGTAATTTATGGTTCTGGCGCGCGTAGAGCAAATCGAAGTCGATATTTATTGGCTTCTCGCCCTGCTCGCCGTCGGTTTCATCAAGCCGTCAATGCGCCCATTGAGGTGGTCGATCTTGCCGGACACTCCATCGATCGCCTTCATAATCTGGGCGGTCTGCTCGGCCAAACCAGCTTTGGTCGTATAGGTTTCGGCCACGTGCAGCTTATGGGCGGCGAGCTCGTCGCGGGTCACGCCCACAAGGGCAATGGCTGCTTCGGCGCGCGTTACCGCGTCCTTCTTAGCGGTCTCGATCAGCGCGTAGATGCGCCAAAAGCCGCCCGCCACAGCGCCGCCGGCCACCAGAAACGCAGCAACGATTTCCCAGGTTAGGGTCATGCGCGCAGCCTCCGAATGGCGAACGTGCCGGCGTCGGCAATTACAATGGCTGGCACGAGCACCAGAGCCATGTCGTGAATTTTGGCGGGAACGTCGATGACGACCAGCGACAGCCCGAACCAAGGATTGATGATCTGTACCAGGTAGATCGCGGCCCACCATAGTCCGAACGGCACCACGATTAGCCAACGGCCAACGCTGGTGGCACTCCACGCCCTGCCCTGCTCTGCCAGCGCGATGTCGCGAGCGGCCTCGATGCGCGTTGCGGCCTGCTCGGCCGCTAGCTTGTCGGCGTCATTGTCGGCGGCGAGCCGCGCCTTATAGGCGTCCAGCAGCGGCCCGGTGAATTGGCGCAAGACGCCACCACCGAGCCAATCAAGAATGGCGCGAAGCATCAGCCCAGATCCGTCGCTCGCCGGCGCCGCAGATATTCGGTGGCGATACCATTCGCAAACACCACCCACGGCAGCCACTCAACGGGCAGGATCGGCGCCAGCAGGCCGGGGTCAAAGTACGTGATCGCCGCAGCCAGGCCGCCCAGCACGAGCTGTAATCGAGCCCAGAAAATGACTTCGCTGTCCGCGAAGAAGGTTTTGATGCGCTCCCACATGGGCGCCTCCTATTTCTTGAAAACGCGCCGCCACAGCCACGCAGCGCCAGCAGCGATGGCGCCGGCAAGCAGAACGAAAAGAGCAACGGGAGATGCGGGCTTGGCCGCTGGCACCGGCTGGCCGCCTGTCTGGGCCGGTTCCCGCAGCTTAATAAGCAGGGCAGCAACACCAAGCTGCTGATCGACGTGGTTCGGGTCGAACTTGCCGTCCGCGACGTACTTGCCCTTCTGGTACTGGTCCGTGCCGGCCCACAGATAAGGCGATGGCAAGCCTCGGTTGCGATAGCCAAGGCCGTTGTACCGCTCGAGCAGCTCAAGTGTGTTGGCCAGCGACCAGTCCTTGTTCTTGCCGAGGTGCGGATGGCAGTTCATCAGCGCATCAATCGCCGCCGCCTCCCATGTCGAGAATGGCCCCCTGCCCTTCGGGACCAAGGTTGTCTTCTTTCCGGTCCCGATGATCTTCTGGCCGTTGTGCAGCACGCCGGCGAAGTTCAGCGAGCTCTCCCGGTAGTGAATGACGCCGATCACATCCCACGGAACACCGGTTGCCTTTTCCACCACGGCGTAGCGCTGCCGGTTCGCGGCGATTTTAGCGGCCTGCGCATTGATCAGCGTAGAGCGCGTGAATTTGGCGCGCGCCCAGCGGGCCGCGTTGGTGTCGGCCATATCGGCCCTCCTGTGTTGAGAAAGTCACAAGCGGCATTTGCCGCAGGCATTAGGGAACGCTTTCAGCGCTTGGGCCTTCGGTTTGGAGATACCAAACCGGAGAGGCCTTATGCTGTCCCTTATTATGATGGCTGGTTTTGCTCTTTTAGGAGTGGCCGGCGCCGCTGGAGCTATCGCTACAACGATTTCTGATCACAACTCGGAAACGGCTGACGAACCGGTCGAAAATCCGAACTCATAAGCCATGTCGGCTTCCTGTAATGTTGGAAAAGAAAGAGGCGGCCCAGAGGGACCGCCTTATGCGTTTGGTAAATTTACTTGACCCACCTGCGGATATAGGGGATCGGGCATTCTTTAGGATTTAGCGGCTCGATTGATGACAAACCATATTCGTGAGGCAGTGAAGCGCATTCCGGGGGCGAAGACCGCCGCAAGGGCTCTTCGGCTATTCAGTCTTTCCGCGTCTCGGACTTCGCCCAGCGCCCATGCGGAAAAATCCACCGCTGCAAATATGGCCGAGGATGAGCTCTTTCTGCTGACTAAGAAGAAAGAACTGACTGGGCTCGAAATGGATACTCTCCATGAGAGCGTCTCAAGTGTTCACCCAACTGCTAATGCTCTTGCAGTCTATGGGACGGTGCTCTACCGCGCTGGCCAGTATGACGAAGCTTACCGTGTCGCTGCAAAAATACCGAGCGACCACGGTATTTCCGACCGCATCTTGTGGGCATGCAAGAGCGAGCTAAGCGACTTGGACCGTCGGGATATTGGAGCGCACCCCATTTTGACCGGACAGCCGGCATAGCC
>NZ_LVVY01000150.1 GCF_001650025.1 Devosia elaeis
ATTGGAGCTTGACCTCAATGCCCGATTAAAGAAGCAGACGTTGCCACCATCTTCGGTTTTGAGAAGTGCGACTATCATAGTCTGGTATGGCTGCCCCGGTAGGCTAGATGCCCTCACGCCTTACTAAGGCGTGAGGGCTTTGCCTTAGTTAATGCCGGCTAAAGCCTGATGCGCCTCGTAACAGGCTGCTGCCGCTTCCCGGCCCTTGTTATGCTCATCGTCGCGGCTGCGAACGATCGCCTGTTCGTCCGTATAGGTGGTCAGGATACCGAAGGTGAGTGGAATTCCGGTTGCAAGGGATGCAGTCATCAGCCCGCTGCTGGCCGCCTCGCTGATATATTCGAAATGGGCGGTGTCCCCCTTGATAACGCAGCCAAGGCAGATCACGCCGTCGAACTTTTGCGTCCTGGCCAGGGTCTGCGCGATGAGCGGAATCTCGAATGCGCCCGGAGCGGCGACGATGTGCTCATCGGGCACGGTGATGGAATTTTCGGCCAGATAGGCCAAGGCGCCCTTGAGGAGACCGGAGGTGACCTCCTGATTGAAGCGGCTGACGACGATGGCGAAGCGGGGAGATGAAGTGCTCTGCATAGGGATCTCATAGTGTTGCGAGTGTATGGCCAAGGCGGTCGCGCTTGGTGGTCATGTAGTTCTGGTTGAAGGGATTGGCCGGAATAACGAGGGGAAGGCATTGCTCGACGACGATGCCATAGCGTTCGAGGGCTTCGGCCTTATCCGGATTATTGGTCAGCAGGCGGATGCGCGAAAAGCCCAGGGCCTTCAGCATTTGTGCTCCGACCCAATATTCACGCGCATCGACGGGATGGCCGAGCATCTGGTTGGCCACGATCGTGTCATGGCCCCGATCCTGCAGATCATAGGCCCGGATCTTGTTGCCAAGACCGATGCCGCGACCCTCATGGCCGCGTAGGTAGATCAGCGCACCGCCATCGCTGTCGGAAATCTCCTGCATGGCCTTTTGCAATTGCGGGCCGCAGTCGCAGCGGAGCGAGCCGAGAGCATCGCCCGTAAGGCATTCAGAGTGAAGGCGAACGAGGGGGACAAGCGCATCGCCTGATTTGACGGCGGCGATATGTTCGATCCCGTCGATCGAATTTCGGAAGGCATGGAGGCGCAGCATGCTGCTGGCGAAGGCCGACGGCAGGTCGGCGCTGGCGATTTCCTCCACCAGCTGTTCTGTCCTGATACGATGCTCGACGATATCTCGGACCGTCAGCAGGACCAGATCGTGCCGCTTGGCGAAGGCGATGAGATCGTCGCGTCGCGCCATCTGTCCATCGTCGCGCATGATTTCGCAGATCACGGATCCGGGTTGGAGACCGGCGAGACGAACGAGGTCGACAGCGCCTTCCGTATGGCCGTTGCGGGCCAGTACGCCACCCTCGACTGCCCGAAGCGGAAAGACATGGCCGGGTGAGACGATGTCATCGGGCTGAACCGTGGTGGATGCGGCCAGTTTCATCGTATGGGCGCGATCAGCAGCGGAAATGCCGGTCGTGATACCCTCGCGGGCTTCGATGG
Organism: Devosia elaeis; assembly: GCF_001650025.1. GTDB lineage: Bacteria > Pseudomonadota > Alphaproteobacteria > Rhizobiales > Devosiaceae > Devosia > Devosia elaeis. The sequence continues at coordinate 1,543 of NZ_LVVY01000150.1, forward strand.
AGACGGTGAAAGCCGTCGAGCGCCGCGTGCGGTTGTTGCGAACCATGGGGTCCAGCCCAAGGTGGTCCACCTGTGCGCCTTCAAGGGCAAGGCAAATCAGGCCACGGCCATGCATCGCCATAAAGTTGACAGCTTCCGGCGTGGCGAATTGTGCTGGAAGGATGAGGTCGCCTTCGTTTTCACGGTCCTCATCGTCGACGAGCACGATCATGCGACCGGCCTGAAGGGCGCTCAGTGCTTGAGATAGGGCGTGCATAGGCGCTCCACATATTTAGCGATGACGTCGACTTCGACATTGACAGTGTCGCCTTCGGCCAGCGCGTGCAGATTGGTGTGTTCCCATGTATGCGGGATGATCATCACCCCCACGCGGAAGTTCTGGTCTGCGGCGTCGATGGAATTGATGGTCAGGCTGATGCCGTTGAGGGCGATGGATCCTTTAGCCACGCAATAGCGGGCTAGATCTGCGGGCACATCGAAGTCGAGCCGATAAGCACCGGCCTCTTCCTTAAAGCTGATGAGTCTGGCCAGGCCATCCACGTGGCCCTGTACCATGTGGCCGGAGAGGCGCGTCTCGAGACGAACTGACCGTTCAAGATTGACTCGATCGCCAATTTCCAGGGCGCCTAGGGCGGTTCGGTCGAGCGTTTCCGGGCTGAGGAAGAATTCTGCCACGCCGCTCTGGTCATGTGCTGCGACTGTGAGGCAGACGCCGTTTACGGCGATGCTCTCGCCCAGTTCGAGATCGGCACAGCCGGTTTCGATCGTGACTTTCAGACTGCCACCCATCGGGTCAGCGCCATGCACCCTGGCGAGGCATTCAATAATACCGGAAAACATCTAGGTCCTTTCAGTATGGGAAGGGTTGGGAATGACCTCGACGCCATCCTCGGCGCCGGGGATTGAGGTGATGCGGATATGCTCGTCCCAAAGACCGCTTTCGCGCACGCTGGCCGTTACTTGAGGCCCGGCCTCGACGAGCACTTCGAGGGCGCCGATATCGCCCAGATGGCGCAGCGTTGTGTGCAGGTCGGCCGCGATCACGGGCAGGAAGCCGCGCTGTCGGCTGGCGGCGAGATAGTCGGCGCTAATGCGTCGCCGCCGATCAAGGATAACGAGGTGACGCGCCTTGGCGGCAAAGTCCGGCACATGGCGGACTGTGAAGAGGGGCGCATCAGCCAATATTGTGCCGGAGCCGGTGAGGATGGCGTCGGATCGGCGTCGCAGCCGATGGGCCAGCGCGAGGGAAGTGGTCGATGTGAAGGTTTTCGCGCCTGCTGGCGGGATCATGCTGCCCGTAGCATCGAGCGCCTGCTTGATGGTGATCCAGGGCAGGCCGGTGCGCAGACGCTTGGCAAAGGGCCCGATCAGACGATTGGCACAACCGGCCAGGGCGGCAGCCTCGGCATGATCGAGCTTGGCAATGGATCGAACGATTATGCCCGCCTCGACGAGCGCCTGGCGGCCCCCGCCCTTTACAGTGTCGTTGGGGTCTTCGGCGCCGATCCAAACGTGCTGAGCGGGCGTTTCCATAATGGCCTGCGAACAGGGCGGCGTGCGCCCGAAGTGATTGCAGGGCTCGAGGGTGACGATCAGGGTATGGATGGCCTCGATGACACCGCGTTCCCGGCATTGCGCGATGGCCCGGGCCTCGGCGTGACCCTGTCCGGCCTTTTCATGTGCGGCGACGGCCAGCACATCGCCGATGGCGTTCAGGATAGCGCAGCCGACCGGAGGATTTGGCGCCGTTGCGCCCTCAAACGCACGTGCTGCCTCCAGCGCAAGGCGGAAGCCGGAAGCGATGGCGTCGGGGTCTGGCGATGTCTGTGGCGCGATGCCCATGCTTCGTCCTTTGCAAAAAGACGAGACTCAGGGCGCATGACGACGAGTAGCGCCCATTCCTAGGCGGAATGGTCGCGTGCTTATCCATCATGTGTTCTCTTCCATCCGGACTATACCGTCGGCCTCGGAGTTGAACCGAGTCTGCTGACCCCTCCCTTTTGGGGAGGGCGCTCGCGGGCTGATGCATCTGTGGGATGCAAACACCGCCGGTGGGGAATTGCACCCCGCCCTGAGAACGTCTGCCCGGCCAATGAGCCGAACGTGGCCCAAGTAGGACGGTTGACTGCGAATTGCAATAGCGTCTGCTTCGTCGGTCGTCTCAGCGCAAAGCTGACTGTCCGCTTTCCACCCGAGGCTGTGTGAAAACGTCTGATTATGGTATGATC
>NZ_LVVY01000151.1 GCF_001650025.1 Devosia elaeis
TCCTGACCGCTCCGCTTGGGTGAGTTCTCACACAGCCTCGACCCCATTGTCGTCGTTCAGGCTGGTCAGGTCGCTGCCTGAAACCTGCCGTTCATTCGGCTGCCCATCCATGGCAAAGCGGGGCCGGTGAACTAAGCCGCTGCGCGGGAGGGTGCGCGCGGTGAGATACCGGTAAGGCATCGGCCGTCACGGCTTGATTGAGGATCGCCTGGTTCAGGCGTTCCCTTTTGGCTCCTTCAACCCAGGAGCCGAACGATGACCACGCCTCTCCTCAACACCCCCGTCAGCCCGCTGCGCCAGAAGCTGATCGACGATATGAACATGCGCCACTTCTCGGTGGCGACCCAGCGCAACTACATCCGTGATGTGGGGCGCTTCGCCAGCTTCCTGCGGCGGCCGCCGGATACCGCGACCACCGAGGATGTTCGCCAGTTTCAGCTGGCCCAGAGTGAAGCCGGCGTTCCGGTGCCCACCATGAACAGCGTGGTCTCGGCGCTGCGGTTCTTCTTCACCAATACCCTCGATCGGCCCGATCTGGCGCGCAAGCTGGTGCGCGTGAGCCGTCCCCGCAATTTGCCAGTGGTGCTGAGCCGCGACGAGGTGGCGCGCCTGCTCAACGCCACCACCAGCCTCAAGCACCAGGCGGCGCTGTCGGTTGCCTATGGCGCCGGACTGCGCGTTGGCGAAGTGGCCATGCTCAAGGTGCGCGATATCGACAGCGAACGCATGCTGATCCGGGTCGAGCGCGGTAAAGGCGGGCAATATCGCAACGCCATGCTCTCGCCCGACCTGCTCACCCTGTTGCGTCAATGGTGGCAGGTCGGCCATCGCCAAGGCGTGCTGCACCGCGACGGCTGGCTGTTTCCTGGCCAACACGCGCTCAAGCCGATCAGCACCAGACAACTCTATCGCGTCGTGGTCGAGGCGGCGCATGCGGCCGAGATTACCAGGCGCGTCGGCCCACACACAATGCGGCACAGCTTCGCCACCCATCTGCTGGAGGACGGCGTCGATATCCGCATTATCCAGGCGCTGCTCGGTCACGCCAAGCTGGAGAACACCGCCCTCTACACCAAGGTGGCAACGCGCACGGTGCGGGCCGTCACCAGTCCGCTCGACAAGTTGGGTATCTTCGTTCCGACCGAGGAACCGCCCGACCCCTGAGCGGTGCGTGCCACCATCGAGGTCGCCGATATCTTCCGTTCTGCCGGCCCAGCTTATCGCGCGGCCCATGCCGGGCATCTGAGCCTGGGCCAACTCAAGGTCATGTCTGCGATCGAGACCTGTCGCACCGCAGCTCTGGGCGGTCACGTCGAAGCCTGTTCCGACTGCGGGCATCAGCGGATTGCCTACAACTCCTGCCGCAACCGGCACTGTCCGCGGTGCCAGGGCGCGGCGGCACGCACATGGTTGGAGGCCCAGGAGGCCAATCTCCTGCCGGTCGGGTACTTCCACGTCGTGTTCACGCTGCCGGCCGAGATCGCTGACATTGCGTTCCAGAACAAGGCGCGGATCTATGACCTGCTCTTCAAGGCGGCGTCCGAGACCATGCTGACCATCGCGGCCGACCCAAAGCATTTGGGCGCCCGCATCGGCATTACCGCGGTGCTCCATAGCTGGGGTTCGGCCATGACCCACCATCCCCATATCCACATGATCGTGCCCGGTGGCGGCATCACACCGGATGGTCGGTGGATCTCGTCGCGGCCGGCCTTCCTACTGCCGGTGCGGGTGCTGGGCGCGCTGTTCCGGCGATTGTTCATCACCCGGCTGCTCGACCTCCATGGTGCCGGAAAACTCGCCTTCTTCGGCAAGCTTGCAGGGCTCAACGATCGCCGAGCCTTCCAGCGTCACCTTGCGCCGGCTCGCAGAAAACGCTGGGTGGTCTATGCCAAGGCGCCCTTTGCCGGGCCTGAGGCAGTGCTCGCCTATCTCTCGCGCTACACCCACCGCGTGGCGATCTCCAACAGCCGCCTGCTCCGATTCGATGGGAGCGAGATCACCTTCCGCTACAAGGATTATCGCCGCAGCGGCGCCAACCGACAGCAGGTCATGACCCTGACCGCCGACGAGTTCATCCGCCGCTTCCTGCTGCACACTCTGCCCCGAGGGTTCCACCGCATCCGGCACTACGGCCTGCTCGCCAGCTCCGCCCGCAAGGACTGCCTCGCCCAGGCCCGCGACATGCTGGGGGTGGCGCCGACGACGGACGACCCGCCGACCGCCGAGACCTCAGATCCGCTCCCGCCCTGTCCCTGCTGCGGCGGCACCATGGTGATCATCGAGACCTTCGCGGCGTGGTGCCAGCCCCGGGCGCCGCCAACCACGAGACCACCAACCCGGGAGACCGTCCATGACCCGGCATGACCGATTGCGTGCTCAGACCGCGATAACACCATCGCAGCCTGCCAGAGACCTCGCGCCCGCCCATCCCTGGATGGTCATCACCCGCTCGCTCGGTCACAACTGCCGCCGCAGATTCCATCTCAACGGCCGTGACATTGAACCGCTCGCCCTGAGCGCTGCAGCCCAATCACCCTCTCCGGGCGGCCCCCAGGCCGGCCAGATCCAGAAAAACCCATAGCACCAACCCCGTGGCTCGCGGGTTCGTTCTTCGGGGATTTTCGGGCGCCTACCGGCAGCCGAAACTCTCAACGTGAGCAGCCTGTCCGCTCTCGGTGACCGCATGACGGAAAGCAGCCATTCCGGCCGCGCGCTCCAACAGCTCAGTTGGGGCCGTAGCGGACCGGCAGCTTCTAGCGACGGCATCATCAAAAGCAGCCGCGGCATCGTCGACCGACCCGCCGCCGGCCTGGTGCTTGAGGCTGAATTGCCATGGGATGCAAGAACACAGGCGATGCCGAACCCACCGTTCCGCTCCTGGCACTTCCGCACTTTGGACTGCCTAAGCATCGCCGACTTTTCCGTATTTCTGGTAGTGCAGCGTCTATGGTGCTTCGAACCGGGGCGATGAACTGATCCGTCGAGTGGTCAATTGCGCAGGTCAGGACCGCCGCATAGTTACTGTCGCGGTGCCGTCGAGACGTCCGACTACCATTCCAGCGGATTCGCCGGTGAACAGACCGTTCTCGACGACGCCTGGAATTGCATTAAGGGCAAGCTCCAGCGCCTCGGGTTGATCGATTCGGCCGCAATGACAGTCAAGAATGATGTTGCCGCTGTCAGTCGAGACGACATCGCCGTCGCGCTCTCGGCGGACGATATCGGCGCCAGAGACGCCGTGATCCTGAAGAGTTTGCGCCACAAGGCGCGCCGTCTGCACCCAGCCGAACTTCACCACTTCGACGGGGAGGGGAAAGGCACCCAGCTGCGGAACGATCTTGGTCTCGTCGCAGATGGTGATCATCTGCACCGAGGCATGGGCCACGATCTTTTCCCAAAGCAGGCAGGCTCCACCGCCCTTGATCATGCGGAACTGGTTGTCGATCTCGTCGGGGCCGTCGATGGTGAGGTCGATTACCCCGATGTCATTGATGGGGGTGATCTGAATGCCTACCTCTTCGGCGAGCCTGGTCGTATGGCTCGAGGTAGTGGTGCAGGTGAGTTCGAGACCATCGGCCACATATTTGGCCAACTCCCGCACAAAGAAGTGCGAGGTGGTGCCGGAGCCCAGGCCCAGCTTCATGCCAGGGCGAACAAAGCGCTCGATTACAAGTTGGCCGGCAAGTTTCTTTGCATCGTCTTGAGTGATCATAGCTGTCTTTTCTCGTGTAGCGCCGGGCTACAACTTTTCGGTGTGCCAGGAATCGAGTGCGGGCAATTGATCGGGCGCGTTGCTGCCATTGAGGGCGGCAATGGTGGCCACGATCATATTGACGGTGAGATAGTGATTGAGGCGCGAGCCGAGCGGCGTCATCAATTCGGTCTGGTTATAGGCGGAGACCGCCACCACATGGTCGCTGGTTTCCGCCAGGGGACTGTCGTCAGCGGTGATCGAAAGCACCTTGGTGCCCCCCGCCTTTATGCCTCGTGCCAATTCCACGAGGTGCCGGGTGGCCCCGGACTCGGAAAAGAAGATAGCCAGTTCACCCAGCCGGCCAAATTCGGCCTGAAGGCGTTGCTGTCCGCGGCTGGCGATGACCGCACATCGCAGGCCCAGACGCTGCAGCTTGTGCTCGGCGTCGAGCGCCGTGATTTCCGAAATGCCCGATGCATAGATGCCGGTCCATTGCGACGCCATGATGAGCCTGGCGGCAGTTTCGATTTGCGCCGAGTCCACCTCGTCCAGCGCCCGCTGAACCGAGTTCAATGCGTTGCGACAGGTCTTGCGGACAATGCTCTCGGCCGTGTCGATGCGCGTGATCTGCTCATACTGAAAGGGAGCAGTCGGCACCAGACTTTGTGCCAGCTGCACCTTGAAATCCTGATAGCCCTCGAACCCGAAGCGGCGGCAGAACCGGATGATGGTCGGATCGCTCACGCCGCTTTTTTCGGCGAGGGTTGCCATGCTCATATGAATGACCTGATCTGGGTGAGCATGGACGATTTCGGCGACCAGTCGCTCGGCTCTGCCCAGATTGGGTGTTTCTCTCAGAATACGCTGCAGCAGGCTCGAGCCCATATCAACCATCATGTGTCGCCTCGGTATGCGCCACGATATCTGCCAAGCGGTGGAGACGAAAGGCGGGCTCCACCGCCACATCGGCACCGGTGCCCCAGTTTACGGCAAAGAAGGGCACGCCGGCGCGTTGCGCGGTCATCCGGTCCACATCGCTGTCGCCGACATAGATGACCTGCCGTGGCGATATGCCCATGGCTTGCCAGACCGCTGCGAGATGGTCGGGATGCGGTTTGCAATCCTTGACGGCATCGGCCCCGATGGCGGCCTCGAACATGTGATCGATCTGCAATAGGGAGAGGATCTTCTGGGTCAGCGCATGTGGCTTGTTCGTGCAGATGCCCAGCCGAAAACCTCGTTCGGCCAGAAGCGCAAGGTCCTCGCGGACATTGGCATAGAACTCCGTCAGCGCCGCCGGGTGCCGGTTGTAATTTTCGAGATAGGTCGCGTGGGCCTCAGCCAAAGTCGCTTCATCGACGGGCAGCTTCTGGTCGGCCAGGATATCGGCCATCAGCTTACGGGGTCCATTGCCGATGAAGCGGGCGACACGCTCGGCCGATAACGGTCCGCGTCCGCGGGGCTCGAGATAGCGATTGACCGCCGCGGCGATATCGGGGGCGCTGTCGATCAGTGTCCCGTCGAGGTCGAAAATAATAGCCTTGCTCGTCATGGATAAGTCGTCACGCCCCCGCAACGCCAGCGTCGAAGCCGGGGTGGCCGAGCTGTGTGAAGCTGTCGCGCAGCAGGGGGTAGAGGCTCTGATAGATAGTGAACATGCGGGTATAGGTTTCTTGGAGTTCGGGATTGAAGGAGCAGCGCGTTTCGGTGCGCCGCAGCCGGGCGGCGGTCGACGCGTCCGCCCAGATGCCGACACCGATGCCGGCCACCATGGCAGCGCCCATGGCGCCCCCGGCCTCCGCGCCATCGGTGGTGACCACGTCGCAGCCAAAAATATCGGCCTGCATTTGCCGCCAGAGCGTGGAGCGGGTGCCGCCCCCCGAGGTAACGATTCGATGGCGGCCCAGGCCCAGCGACGCCATGGCGTCATACATGTCACGCAGACCATAGACCGCGCCCTCAAGCAGGCTGCGAACCATATCGGCATCGCCGTGTCGGCGCGTCAGGCCGACAAAGGCTCCCCGCGCATGCGGATCGGGATGCGGGCAACGGCCGCCGCTGAGATAGGGCAGGAAGACGAGGCCCCGTGCGCCCGGAGGGCTCTTGCTTGCCCGCTCCACTAATTTTTCGATAGTGACGTTGCCAGCGCCATCGGCGAGCTCACCGGCAATGGCTTGAAACCAGGTGAGCAGACCCGCGCCATCGAGTGATACGCCCATGGCGTGCCAGCGGTCGGGAGCGATGTTGCAGAAAACCTGGACGCGGCCCTTCGGGTTGACAGCCGGCGTGTCGAGCGCCGCCGCGAGAATACCCGCCGTACCGAGCGTCGTCTGCAGGTCGCCGGGATCGATGACCCCGGAACCCAGCGTCTGGATCACGGCATCACCGCCTCCGCCGACAACGGGAATGCCCGGTTCCAAGCCAAACGCCTCAGCGGCTTCAACCGAAACCCTCCCCGTAATCACATCCGATTCGTGGGATGGCGGCAGGATCTCGGGATCGATGCCCAACCGCTCGATAAGCGGGCGAGCCCATTGGCGGTTGCGCACATCGAACAGGCCGGTGCCGGACGCGTCGGACACTTCCGTCGCGACCTCGCCGGTAAGGCGCAGCCGCAGATAGTCCTTGGGATTGAGCGCATGCCGCATGCGCGGATAGAGTTCCGGCTCGTGCCGTCGCATCCACGCAATCTTGCCGCCGGTGTATCCGGTTAGCATCGGGTTGTTGGTTTGCGCAAGGAGACTCTCAAGCCCGCCCGCCGCTTCGGTGATCGCCGCGACCTCATCCGCATTGCGCTGGTCGTTCCAGAGAATGGCGGGCCGCAGCACCGTATGGTCTTTGTCGAGCGGGGTCAGGCCATGCATCTGCCCGGAAAGGCCAATGGCGATGATCTTGACGCCCGGGCACTTAGACAATGCTCCGCGCACGGCGGCCTGGGCGCCGGCAATCCAGCATTCGGGGTCCTGTTCGGACCACCCGGGATGCGGATTGAGCACTGGATAGTCGGCGCTGTGTGTCGCCAGAACCTGGCTGGAAGGGTCGAGCAGCAGCGCCTTGCAACTGGACGTGCCGACATCAATGCCTAGGAGCGCTTCGAACCGCATCAGGCGATACCTTCCGGATGGTCGTAGCGGATGCGAACATGCTTGAGGTTGAAGTATTCCAGCAGGCCCTCTCGGCCATGCTCATAGCCGACGCCGCTCTGCTTGCGGCCGCCATAGGGCGCATTGATGATGCCAGCATCGACATTGTTCACTGCCACGCTGCCGAAATCGAGCCGCGCCGTAAGGTAGCGCATCTCGTCCATGTGCTTGGCATAGACATAGGCGGCAAGTCCGTGGAGCGAGGCATTGGCCAGTTCCACCGCCTCGGCCAGATCGTCGAAAGGCGCAACGCCCACGAGCGGACCGAAGGTTTCCTCGCTCATCACCTTCATGTCGGGCGTGCAATCGGCAAGCACGGTGGGGCGGAAGAAATGGCCGCGGGTAAAGGCGTCGCCTTCGGGGGCCGCGCCACCGGCGATCAGCCGCGCACCGCGGGCCAGCCCGTCGGCGAGATGGTCCTTCGTCTTTGTGAGGGGATCGGCTGAGGCCATGGCGCCAAGGTCGGCAGCCGGATTGTCCAGCCCATTGGCGATAACCAGCTTGTCCGCCGCCGCCGCAAGGCGTTCGAGGAACGGCTCGTAAAGATCACGGGCCACATAGATGCGGTTTATGGCGATGCAGATCTGGCCCATATTGCGGAAGGAGCGGCGCGCCGCCCCCTTGACCGCCGCATCGAGATCGGCGGAGCTCGTGACCACGAGCGGGCAGTTCCCGCCAAGTTCGAGGGAGAGCCGCTTGATCGAACTCAGCGACTGCTGAATCTTGATGCCCACGGCGTTGGAACCGGTGAAGGCAATCTTGTCGATCTGTGGATGTTCGATCAGCGCCTGTCCGATATCGCGGCCCTTGCCGGCGAGAATGTTGACCACGCCGTCAGGCAGGCCGGCATCGGTCAGGCACCGGCCGATTGCCAGCCCCGTAAAGGGGGTCAGTTCAGGCGGCTTGATAACGAGCGTGCAACCGGCGGCAAGCCCCGCGGCAAGTTTCCAGCCAATCAGTTCGGCCGGATAGTTCCACGGCGAAATGGCTGCCACGACCCCGATCGGCTCGCGCACCACCAGGCTTTGGAATTCAATGCTGTCATTGGGAATGATTTCCCCGTGCACACGCACCGCTTCCTCGGCATAGAACCAGAAGGTCTGCGCCAGCTTTTCGATCTCGCCATGCGCCTCGTTCAACGGCTTTCCCTGCTCGATGGTCATGGTGCGCGCCATATCGGCGGCGCGTTCCATCACGAGGTCACCGGTGCGCCGCAGGAGGGCCGCTCGGGCGACCGGGGGCAGAGCAGCCCATGCAGGAAAGGCGGCGCGGGCGGCCGTCACGGCGACTTCGAGCTGTTCCTTCGACACCGCGTTGAGCTCGGCCACGATTTCGCCGGTGGCAGGATTTTCGACAGCAACTGGTGAACCGTTGCCAGCCACCCATTTGCCCCCGATCAGCACCTCTCCCGACACGCCCATAGTCATCGAATTCTCCCTGCTGATGTCAGGCACCGTTCTGCAATCGAGCGCCAGATTATAGTAAAACTACATTTTGGCAAGCGAGGAAGTGGCGATCGGCGGCGATGTTGGGTGTAAAACTTGGTCCAGAATTTTTTTGATGACCGTGCCGGGTCGGCGATTCCTCCAAACGTTACGACGGTCGTTTTCTATGGAGACGCTTTCTCTCAATGTGAGATAAAACCTCTCAAAACAACAATTTATGACGTTTCTTGCTCTTTCCACCGCAAGTCTGTCGGCTTCGAATAAGTAAATGCCTGATTAACATCTGCAATCGTTTCAGGTCGCTGCACCGGTGTCTCTCACGCTGCCGATCTGCTCCCAGATGCGAAATCAGCCATTGACACCCTCCATCCAAAATGTAGTTTTACTAGAAATATCGGCGAACAAGGTGAGGAGAGCGTCAGGCCGAAGACGCAACGGACCGGCAGTCAGCCGGCCATGGAAGGGGAGGATAACGTGATGAAATTCAATCGCAGGCACGTACTGATCGGTGCAGGTGCAGCGCTCGCAGCGCCGGCGCTGATCGGTAGGGCAGCGGCGCAGCAGGGCCAGACCGTGCGCATGCTGTCGCGCTCGCATTTCGTGCCGGAATACGAAACCTGGCTCAAGGAACTGGCCGCCAAATTCGAGGCGGAAACCGGGATCCAGGTGATCTCCGACCATATCGCCCAAGCCGAGTTGGCAGTGCGCTATGTGTCCGAAGTTTCGTCCCAGCAGGGGCACGACATCGTCGAGCTGATCGACCCGTTCACCCTGCTGCCGGTCTATGCGGACCAATTGGCCGATGTCAGCGACATCGCCGAGGACCTGGGCGCCCGCAATGGCGGCTGGCTTCCGGTGGCGGAGAATTACACCAAGGTCGGCGACACCTGGAAAGGCGTGCTCAATTACTACATCGACCACTCCGCCTGCTACCGCAGGGACCTCTTCGAGCGCATCGGCGCCGAAGTGCCCCAGACCTGGCAGGAGGTGCTGGAAGCGGGCGTCAAGCTCAAGGAAATCGGCCATCCCGTCGGCATGTCCTTTGCCCGCGGCGCCGACTCCACCGCGAACTTTAACTGCCTGCTCTGGGCCTTCGACGCGGCCTGGATCTCGCCGGATGGCGCCGACATCACCATCGTCTCGCCTGAAACCAAGGCGGCGCTGGAATTTACCAAGGAGCTCTACGAGCGCGCCATGACGCCTGAAGTGCTGTCATGGGACGACTCGGGTAACAATCGCTTCATGATCTCGGGCCGTGGATCGTGGACCCTCAACGCCCCCAGCGTCTACAAGACGGCGATGGCGCAGGCTCCCGATATCGGCCAGCACATCTTCCACACGCTGCCGCCCGCCGGACCGAACGGGACCCGGGTCAACTACTCCATGGTCTATGGCTATGGCATCTGGGAATTCTCGCCGAATATCGAAGCCTCCAAGCGCTGGCTGACCTATCTGGTCGACAACTGGATGAGCTCCTACCCGGCCGTGGTGGGCTACAACTATCCCGGCCTGCGCGACCATGCGGCCCAGATCGGTCCCGTACTAGCCGAAGACCCGCATATCGCCGATCTCGTGGGCATCCCCGAAATCTCCCAGCCCAACGGCTATCCTGGCCCGATCTCCAAGACCGCTGCCGAAGTGGCGGCCACCTATGTGCTGCCCGACATGTTCCTGCGCTCGGTGCGCAGCGGCGATGCCGACGAAGCCATGGCCTGGGCCGAAGGCCAGATCCGCGAGATCCAGGCCCGCCAGGGCGCCTGACGTCACCTTCAACTTAGCGCCCCGCCCAGGCGGCGGGGCCACCATCAGAGTTCAAACATGCCTCAGCTTGTCCTTGACCAAGTGCGCAAATTCTATGGCACGGTAGAAGCCGTGCGGCCCACCAATCTCGTCATCGAGGACGGCGAATTCGCCATTCTCGTGGGACCCTCTGGCTGCGGCAAATCCACGATCCTCCGAATGATCGCCGGGCTGGAAGACCCCAGCAGCGGCGAAATCCACCTCGACGGCCGGGACATCACCGCCAGTCCGCCCAAGGAGCGCGACGTGGCCATGGTGTTCCAGGACTACGCGCTCTATCCGCACCTGTCGGTCTTCGACAACATGGCTTTTTCAATGATCATCCAGAAGCTGCCGCGCGCTGAAATGGAGCGCCGCGTCGGCGAGGCCGCCGATATTCTGGGGCTTTCCAAGCTGCTGGATCGCCGTCCCGGCGCATTGTCGGGCGGACAACGCCAGCGTGTAGCGCTGGGGCGTGCCATGGTGCGCAAGCCCAGCCTGTTCCTTTTCGACGAGCCGCTCTCCAATCTCGACGCGGCATTGCGCGGCGGCATGCGAGCCGAGCTTTCCAAGCTGCATCACCGCCTCAATGCCACCAGCGTCTTCGTCACCCATGATCAGGTGGAAGCCATGACCATGGGCAGCAAGATCGTGGTGCTCAAGGACGGCGTCATCCAGCAGGTGGGCCGTCCGCTCGATATCTACAATTCCCCCGCCAATGCTTTTGTCGCCAGCTTCATTGGCAGCCCCAAGATGAACATGTTCGATGCGCGCGTCGTCTCGCGCGACGGCGGGCTCTGGGTCGAAACCGGCACTTTCAGCCTCCGCATCCCGGCGGCGCTGGAAAAGGCCTATGCCGACACTGAAGGCACCAATGTGCGCTTCGGCATCCGTCCAAGCGATATCGGCGACCGTGCGCAGGATACCGGCGGAAACGTGCTGCGCGCAGAGGTCGAAGTGGTCGAGCCGCTGGGCCAGGAAACCCACCTCTATTGCCGCGCCGGCGGAGCCGAATTCATCGCCGTGGTCGCCGCGCAGCATATGCCGCAGGTGGGCGCCACGCTCGACCTGCACGTGGATATGAGCCGCATGCACCTTTTCGCCGCCGACGCTGCTGGCCTGCGCCTCGGCGTACCCCGGCTCGCGATCGCCGCCTGATGCGAGGATCAATTCAATGACCGTTGAAAGCGTTGCACCCAACGCCATCCCTATCCCATCGCCGGCTATTCGCAGCAGGCGCCGCAAACGCGCCTTGACCGGGCTGCTGCTTATCCTGCCAGGCTTCCTGCTGATCGCCGCGCTCATCGCCTATCCCTTCGCGATGAGCATCTTTCTCTCGATGACCAATGCGGAAATCAGCACCCTGCTGACCCCGCAATTCGTCGGCCTCGACAATTTCATTCGCCTGCTCGGCGACAGCCTGTTCCGGCAGGCGGTGATCAACAGCTTCGTCTTCACGTTGATCGCGGTGGTGTTCAAGATCGGGCTCGGCCTCCTCATGGCATTGGCGCTCTACGACAATTTCGCTGGGCGTCGCACCATAACGGCCCTGCTGCTGTTTTCCTGGGTGGCGCCGATCGCGTTGTCCCTGCTGACCTGGCTGTGGCTGCTCGATTCCCTTTATAGCCCCTTCAATTGGGTGCTGCGGGCCACCGGCATCATGGACTTCGGCCTGTCCTGGCTGGGCGAGCCCGTGCTGGCCATGATTTCCATTGCCATCGTCAACGTCTGGCGCGGATTTCCCTTCTTCGGCCTGATGCTGCTCGCCGGCCTTATCAGCGTGCCGCGCTCCCTGTATGAGGCCGCCAATCTCGACGGTGCCAGTGGCTGGCAGAAATTCCGGCTCATCACCCTGCCGATGCTGCGGGTAACGCTGGCAGTGCTGGTGCTCTACGCTACCATCTTCACCTTCAACGAGTTCGCCGTGGTCCAGATCCTGACCCGTGGCGGCCCCGAAAACTCCACGCAGGTCTTTGCGACCCTGGCGTTCCAGCGCGGCATCCTGTCGGGCAATCTGGGCGAGGCCTCGGCCATCACGCTCTACTTCCTGCCCGTCTTCGCCGTGCTCTCCCTGCTCATGCTGAAGCTCTCTTGGAAGGAGCGCGAACTATGAATGCCCGCGGCCGTTTCCTGATCCTGTTCCCGCTGGCCCTCTTTGTGCTCATTCCCTTCGTGTGGATGCTGCAGACGGCCATCAAGCAGGATGCCGACCTCTATAATTTCGAGGGCGTGCCATTCATGTTCCAGATGGCGCCGACGCTCAAGAACGTCACCTACCTGCTGTTCGAGACGCAGTTCCTTAGGTGGTTCGGCAATAGCCTGATGGTCGGGATCATCGTCGCCTGCATCACCGTGGTGCTCTCGACGCTGGGGGGATACAGCCTCTCGCGCTACAATTTCCCGCTCAGCAATGCCATGGGCATCGGCATGTTCATCAGCTACCTGGTGCCCCAGGCGCTGATCTTCATCCCGCTGGCCCGCGTGATGACCGCACTGCACCTGCAGGATTCTCTGCTGGCGCTGATCCTCATCTATCCCACGCTGACCGTACCGTTCTGCACCTGGTTTATGATGGGCTATTTCCGCTCCATTCCGCGGCAGCTGGATGAAGCCGCCCGCATGGATGGTGCCGATACCATCCAGATCCTGCGGCGGGTGATCGTCCCGCTGGCCATGCCGGGCATCCTTACCGTCTTCCTCTATGCCTTCGTCATGACCTGGCAGGAATATCTCTATGCGGTGACGCTGATCTCCACCCCGTCGAGCAAGACGCTGCCGGTGGCGGCGACCACGGAACTGGTGCGCGGCGACGTGTTCTTCTGGGGCTCGCTCATGTCGGCAACGCTGATCGGTTCGCTTCCCACCATTCTCGTCTTCTCATTCTTCTCCAAGCACTTCATCTCGGGGATCACCCATGGAGCGGTCAAATGAGCGCCCCGCACTCCAAAGATGGCCGCGATCTCTCAGCCCTGCTGCCGCAAGATCCTGGCCCGGCAAAGCAGGTCGGCCGGGTGTGGCGGGCGGATCGGGGTGGCCCATCGGTTGTCTATCTACGCGACAACGTCCTGTACGACGTGACGGCTGACTACCCGACCATGTCCGACCTGCTCGATGCAGATTTCGTATCCGGCTGGGACACGCATGGCGGGGAGGCTCTGGGGTCTCTCGCCGACTTCCTGCATGATCCCGGGAATATGCGCCCGGGGGCCGAGCGGTCCTGCCTGCTCGCGCCTTGCGACCTGCAGGCGATCAAGGCGTGCGGCGTGACCTTCGCCCGCTCCATGGTTGAGCGGGTGATCGATGAGCGAACCGCCGGCAAGCCGGAGATGGCGACTGCCATCCGCACGCGGATCGGCGAGCTCATCGGTGACAGCCTCTCCAATATCAAGGCCGGATCGGCGCATGCTGCCGAGGTCAAAGCGGCGCTGATCGGGGAGGGGCTCTGGTCGCAGTATCTCGAAGTCGGCATCGGCCCGGACGCGGAGGTCTTCACCAAATCCCAGCCAATGTCGGCTGTGGGCTATGGTGCACAGGTCGGCGTCCACAAATCCTCCAAGTGGAACAATCCGGAGCCCGAGATCGTGCTGGCGGTAAACAGCTCCGCCCGCATTGTCGGCGCTACGCTGGGCAACGATGTCAACCTGCGCGACATCGAGGGACGTTCGGCCCTGCTCCTGGGCAAGGCCAAGGATAATAATGCGTCCTGCGCCATCGGGCCGTTCATCCGCCTGTTCGATGACGATTTCACCATCGAGGATGTCGAGGCGGCAACCCTGACCATGAGCGTGCGCGGCGGCGGCTTCGAAATGACCGGCCGTTCCAACATGAGCGAGATCAGCCGCTCGCCTGCCGATCTCGTGGCGCAGGCCATGTCCGAGCACCACCAATATCCCGACGGTATGATGCTGTTTCTGGGCACGATGTTCGCGCCCACGCAGGACCGTGCAGAACCTGGCAGCGGCTTTACGCACCAGCCGGGCGATGTGGTCGAAATCGAAACCCCGCTGCTCGGTGCGCTCCGCAATGAAGTGACGCTCGCCCATGAGGCGCCGCACTGGAGCTTCGGTGTCCGGGCGCTGATGCGCAATCTCGCCAATCGCGGGCTGCTGCCCGCCAACAGTGCCCGCTAGGAAACGGAACATGCTGCAAAAGCTCGAACATATCGGCGTCATGGTGACGGATATGGACCGCTCCATTGCCTTCTATACGGAGGTCCTGGGCCTCAAACTGCGCGACCGGCGCAGGCTTGGCGATGTGGTGGAACTAGCCTTTCTCGGCCTGGACGGCGCCGAACTCGAACTGGTCGCCGGTGCACCGGCAGAGGTGAGCGGCGACGCTCAGGTCAATCACATTGCCTTTGCCGTGGAGTCACTCCCCGAAGCGATGGAAGCCATTCGCCACATCGACCCGGCAATCACTTTCACTGAAGCCATGCCGCTCTGGGAGGGGAAGGGCTGCGTGTTCTTCCGTGGGCCTGACGGCGAGCGGCTCGAACTTTTCGGCCGGCTCTGACCGGCGTCCCCCAATCAAAGGCCAGGAGACATTCATGACCAGCCCGGATACCGCATCGCTTATCGTCGATGCCGACTGCCACATTTCTTCGTCGCGCTTCGACTCGCTGGCGATGGTCGCCGAGGATCTCATCGAAAAAATGGATCGTGCCGGCGTCGACAAGTCCCTGATCTGGCTCAAGCCGCCCTATACCAAGGATATCGCGCCCGAGAACAAGGCGATCCACGATGCGGTGAAGCGCTTCCCCGACCGTTTCCTGGGCTTCGGCTGGACCAATCCGCATCTGGGCGTGCAGCACGCCAAGGACACGGTGACGCGATGCTACGAGGAATACGGACTTCTTGGCATCAAGTTCAACGGCGCGCAGGATGACTATGTCATTGATGACGCCGAACTCTCCATGCCGGTTATTGAGCATGCAGCCCGCTATGGCAAACCAATCGCCTTTCACATCGGCGCAGACTTTTTCGAGCAGACCCATCCGTTCCGGCTCGGCAATATTGCGGCGCGTTTCCCCGAGATCAAGTTCCTCATGATCCATATCGGCGGCGCCGCTTTTCCGGCACTCGATCGCTCTGCGATCGAAATCGCGTCTCAGCACGACAATATCAGCGTTATCGGCAGCGCCATCCATGAGCGTGCAATCCTCAAGGCCATCGAGGTTCTCGGCCATGATCGGGTCTGCTTCGGCTCAGACATGCCGTTCTTCCTCATGCATGCGCGCCTAGCCATGTATGAAGCGCTGCTGCGCCACCATTCCGGTGAAGCCCGCCGCGCCGTGCTCGGCGACAATATCCGGCGGGTCGTCGGCGACCTCGTGGCCTGAAAATGTCCGAACAAGCCAATCAAGCGCAGCGCCGCTACCGGATCGTGATGCCGGACCCATTTTCGGACCGCCTGGACGCGGTTCGGCAAGGGCTTGAGGGCCTAGATTACGAACTGGTTGTCGCCAAGGGCGAGAGCTGGGTGGAAGAAGCCCGCGACGCCGACGGGCTCATCGTCAATCTCGTGCCCGTCGGGGCAGCCGAACTCGGTAGTCTGGCCCGCTGTGCTGTCATCGCCCGGTTGGGTACCGGCGTCGACAGCGTCGATGTCGCAGCGGCCCGCCGGCGTGGCATCGCCGTCACCAATGTGCCGGACTATTGCAGCGAGGAAGTGTCGGACCATGTGCTGGCGCTGATGCTGAGCTGGATGCGCCATATTCCGCAGGCCGCCAAGGACATGGCGGACAAGCGCTGGCGGCAGACCGATTACCGCCCGATACGCCGCGTCAGCACGCAGGTCATGGGCCTTGTCGGCTATGGCAAGCTGGCCCGCGCCGTGGCACGCAAGGCGCGGGCCCTCGGCATGCGGGTAATCGCCCATGATCCCATGCTCGGGCGCGATGAGGCCGGCATCGCCGAACTCATGTCGTTCGAAAGGGTGCTGGGCGAGGCCGACATCCTTTCTCTCCACGCCCCGCTGACCGACGCGACGCGTGGCATGATCAACGATGCAGCCCTTGCCCGCATGAAGCCGAGCGCGCTGCTGATCAATGCCGCGCGCGGTGAACTGGTCGAGGAGGGGGCTCTGGTGCGGGCGCTCGATGCTGGCACGATAGCCGGTGCGGCACTCGACGTCTTCGCTTCCGAGCCATGGACGGCGGATTCGCCGCTGCGGCACGATCAGCGCGTGCTGCTGACACCACACATGGCCTTTTATTCCGAAGAGTCGCTCGCCAGCCTCGAAGAGCAGGCCGCGCGATCCATTCGGGACATCCTGACCGGGGCCGGAAGCCCCAACGTCGTCAACTGAAACGGCGCCTGCCGTCAACATCGAAGAAGGAGAGAGAACCTTGGGTAAATGGGTGGATCTGACACTGCCGCTTTACGATCACATGCCGGTGGGCAATGTCTGGGCCTGGGACGTCCCATTCCAGAGCGAGCCGATCACGCGCGACGACGTGCAGGGCTATGAGCTGACGATGATCACCATGTTCTCGGAAACGGGAACCCGGCTGATGATCCGCGCCATGCAGGACCCGACCGCGCCGCGCGTCGACGAATTGCCGCTCGAAACGCTGATGATGCGCGATACGGTCATTTTCGAAATCCCCTGCGGCAAGGATTACGTGATAACCGCCGAGGACGTGAACCGTGCTGCTGAAAAGGCCGATTTCCGGGAGGGCGATGCCATCCTGATCCGCACCGGCTGGGGCGACGACGAGAACTGGGTCAAGCTCGGCGACGATTACGCCCGCACCGGCCCCTATATGTCGAATGAAGGCGCGATCCGCCTTGTCGAATTGATGAAGGCCAAGAAGTCCGATCTGGTCGGCGCCGATTTCCCCTATTGGGGTGGTGGTCGCAAGCATCAGCTGCCCGAATGGGGCTCCAAGCCGTCCTGGGAACGCCAGCCTTTCCCCTCGTTGCAGGCCAAGCGCTACCTGGCACAGTACACCAAGGAAAAGGCCTATGCCGATTTCGGCTCGCCCAACATCATGAACACCGCCGATGTCATGTATATCGGCGCCATGTGCAATCTTGGCAGCATTTCCAGCAATCGCAGCAAGCTGTCCATCCTGCCGCTGAAACTGCAGGGCATGCGCGGCGCGACATGCCGCTGCGTCGCCTATTTCGACTGAATGAAATACGGGCGGAGGGGAGACCCCTTCGCCTGGCCTTTTTCGGCGTCAGAATGCGCAACTGCACCGGCGCCCCAAGCGGAGGACCAATTGATGCTCGACCTGACCGGACGCAAAATCATCGACCTTTCCCACACGCTGGACCCCAGAGTGGAGAAGCGGCACGTGCATGTCGAATATGTGCCGCTCGAACAATATCCCGAGACCTTTCCGGGCTATGTGGTGACCGAGGCCGACAAGATCTACCCCATGCACGTGGTGGAATTCGCCAGCCACATCGGCACCCATCTCGAAACGCCTTATCACTGGAACAGGCGGGGCAGGGACTGCGCCGGCATCGATGCAGCCAGGCTGGTGGGCGATGCAGTGGTCATCGATCTTCGCTCCGTTCCCCCCGAGCGCGACATCGGGATCGACGACGTCAAGCGCGCGGCAGAGAAGGTGGGCGGCATCCGGCGCGGCGAAATGGTCTTCTGCCATACGGTCGATCTTGCCGACCAGGAAAAGCGCGCTCCGTTCTTCGAACCAGAAGCGGTGCGCTGGCTGGTCGATCAGGGCATGAACATCATGGGCGTCTGCGCCGAGATGGAAGATCTGGTGCGCTATGGCAAGGATGGCGACTTCCCCAACCACGACGCGCTCTTTTCCAAGGACGTGTTGCTGATCGAATATATCACCAATCTCGAGGCCCTGTCCGGCTCTCGCTTCACGGCCATCGCTACGCCGATCAAGATCGTGGGCCTCGATTCCTGTCCCATCCGCCTCTTGGCAATCCAATGAGCGGGCTCTTCCCGGCCCGTCACATCGTCCTCACGCATGACGCACCGGTCGTCTCCGCACCCATTTCGCAGGGCGTGGTGCATAATGGCGTTCTTTATACGGGAGGACAGGCGGGGCTCGACCCCACCACCTGCAAGCCGGTTGCCGAGGATTTCGAAAGCCAGGCGCGGCAGGCCCTGCAGAATCTCGACGCCGTCGCCCGTGCTGCCGGAACCAGTCTCGACATGGCGCTCAAGGTCACGGTCTATCTTGCGCGCATGGAAGACTATCCGGCCCTCAACGCAATCTACGCCCGCGTTTTCCGTTCCGAGCCGCCTGCCAGGAAAGTCATCGAGACCCGTCTTCTCGCCGGCCTCCTGGTTGAATTCGACGCCATCATCGCGCTGCCCGCCGGTGGTTAGGAACCGATATCGATAGCGGCGGCAACCTCGGTCAGCAGGCCGCTCAACGTCCGCAGTTGCGGCGTAAGGGTAATCTGCTTTCGCATCACAAGGTGTGGGCTTATCTCGATTTCCGGGACCACTCGACGACGAACGACCCCCAGGGGGCACCGGCCCAGCGGATCGGTGAGCGCAATGCCGGCGCCTTCCTGCACCAGCTTGAGGGCTGTCGCGGTATGGTTGATTGAAATGGTTATGGCGCGCTCGATCATGTCCATTTCCTCGATGCCGGCAAAGAACTCGTTCATGATGGACGAATGCAGGTGCGAGATGATGGGGTAGCGTAGAACGTCCTCAACGCGCACCTCTTGCTTCTCGGCTAGTGGATGGCCCTCGGGCAGGTAGCAGGCGACGCGCGCATCGACGAGCTTGGTCGCGGTCAGCCAGGGCAGTTCAAAAGGCGCATTGACCAGTGCCAGGTCAACCCTCCCCGACTCCACGGCAGTAAGCACTTGCCTTTTCGCCATGACCTGCACCCAGATGGGCGTGCGCGGATAGCGCGCCGCAAAGGCGCTGAGGCTCTGGGGAAGAAGGGCTTCCGAAACCGTTGGCGTCGCCGCCAGCGTGATGCTGCCTTCGGAGGCGTCGCGAAGTTCACGCACGGTTTCCTGGATGAGGCTCACCCCTTCCAGTACTCGGCTGATCTCGGGCACCAGGCGGACCGCCTCATCGGTGGGCACCAGCCGGCCTTTTTCGCGCACGAAGAGCTGGAGCGAAAACTCGTGCTCGACCTGGCGCAAAAGGTTGGTCGCCGCCGGTTGGGAAATACCAATATTGCGGGCGGTGACGTTCAGCGAGTGGCCCTGCATCAGGGATTGGATCAGGCGCAACTGACGAAGGTTCATGCCTGCCTTATAGCCCAGGGCTATTGAACGGGCAAAAGTTAATATTAGACGGTATATGTGTGAAGGCGCTACGATTTTACCATCAAGAGGCGGAAGACGCCCGAGGGGAGGTATAGACGTTGGCTGGTTCGCACCAATTCGCCCTGCGCGCGCTCGAAATCCACAGCGCCTATATCTGGGACTTCAGCTGGGTTCGCCGGGCACTGGACCTCGCGCAGCGACACGGCCTCAATGCATTGGTGCTGCATCAGAACGACATCGTGGACCGTGTGGTCTATCCTGGTGCCTTGTTTGGAGCCAGTCGCGCCGCCGGCAATGTCTTCGAGCGCTACGCGGAAATTCATCGCAGCCTTTATACTTATACGCCGCTGCGGCGCAGCGAGGTTTACCAGCACCGCGACTATATCAAGCGGGTGATCGATGTTGCCGGTCGGGCAGGGATCGCTGTCTATTTTGAGAACAAGGAATTGTGCTTCCCGGCCGTGGCTGCCGAGCTCAATCCTCAGGTGTTCAAGCGGGGCGCCCTCTGCCCGAGCGAGCCGTTCTGGTGGGATCTGACGACCAGTAAGTACCGTGAACTGCTCGAGGACCTTCCCGACCTCGCCGGGGTTATCGTTTCGCCCGGCACGCGCGAAAGTCACCTGTCCATCACATCGCATCGCTGCCCATGCGAAGCCTGCGCCGAGATGACGGCTGCACACTGGTACGGCGAATTGCTCAGTGCCATGTACGAGCCGCTGTCGCTGGCGGGCAAGCGGCTGGTGATCCGCGATTTCGTGTTCGACAAGCGGGCGCATGACGAACTGGCGCGTACCGTTGCGGGCATGCCGGCGGATGTCGCCATCTCATTCAAGAACACGCCCCATGACTATTATCCGACTTTCCCCGACAATCCGCGCATCGGTACGGTAGGCAGCCGCGAGCAGTGGATCGAGTTCGATTGCATGGGCCAGTATTTCGGATGGGGCATTGCGCCCGCCATCATGATAGAGGACATGCGCACTCGATTGCAGCGAGCCCGCGACAAGGGCGTCAGTGGCATCATGCTGCGTACCGACTGGGAGAGCCTCAACAGCCATTCGGCCTTTCACACGCCCAACCTCATCAATCTCTATGCCGGCGCGCGCCTGGGAGAGGATCTGGATGCGGACGCGATCGGCATTTACCAAACCTGGCTCGAAGAGCAGAACATGCTGGAGCCGTCGGCCGGGGAGGCGGAAAGGGTCGAGGCGGCCCGTTGGGCGATGAAGGTGCTGTCTCCTTCATGGGGGGCGGTCCGAGGCGCGCTCTTTACCAATGACTGCGTCTTTAGCGATTCAAGTTCGTTTCCCGTCAGCCTGGGCCATGCCTGGTGGCTCGGGGAGGAAAAGAACAGTCTCAAGGATTGGCGACCCGACAAGGCGGATGCGCTCAGGACCAATGAGGACAATGTCCGGGCGATAATAAGGGAGAAGGACGCAGCGCTTCGCGTCGTGGAAGGCATGCTGGAGGCATTCGGCCAGGAGCGGCCAAAGGCACTGACCGCGGAAGCCCATGCCGACTTGGGCATAAGGCTGGACCTGGCCTATCGCTATATCGAAGGCTTTCGCTGGATCGGGCGCGCCTGCATATTGGCCCAGTATGTCGTTGACCATCGAGCCAGGAGCGATGCGTTCAGCCGGGAAGTGGACGCACTTTTGGCCGAAGCCTTGCGCGAGTTGGACCGATTGGCCCTCGAGTATCGCGAATTGGCGGCGACCACGGACAGGCCGCACCCCAATTACATCCTGCTCAGCGCCGAACGGGTCGAGCTGCTGAGGAAAAACCTCGCCGGAGCCCTGGCGACCGCCGTACCGGCGACCCCGTTGACGGAAGCGAGCCCGGGATGAAGCGCGCCGTCAACCTCGTGATCCTCCTGTTCTGCACGCTTTATCTGATGCTTGCCTTAGCGCTCCCAATGGGCACGCCGGCGCGGCCCGGCATCGGCTTCATGCCGATCCTGCTTGGCGTTGGTGGAGTGGTGCTGGCTGGCTGGTCGCTTGGTAATTCCATGCTGGAAGCACCCGAGGGGACGCATTTTTCCGGCTGGCATGCCGTAGCGCCGCCGCTGGTCTACCTGACCTTGCTGGCGCTCTATGTGCCGGCCATGTCGCTGGTGGGTTTCATGTTTTCGAGCATGGCCGTGCTGACCGGATTGTTGCTGACCGCTGGGTTGCGCAATCCGCTTGCCGTCGGCGGCCTTGCCATCGGTTTCTCTGTCGTCCTGCAATTCGTGTTCGCCACGCTGCTCGGCGTGCCTCTGCCATGAGGTACGCGCGCCATGTTTGAACCGCTGATCGGGGGATTTGCGACAGCCTTTTCGCTGACAAACCTTATGGCCGCCGGGGCGGGAGTGTTGTTGGGCACGCTCGCCGGCGTTTTGCCTGGCCTGGGCATCGCCGGAACGGTGGCCGTACTGCTGCCACTGACCTACAGCCTCGATCCGCTGACTGCGCTGATCCTGATTTCGGGGGTATTTTTCGGCTCCCAGTATGGCGGCTCGACCACGTCCATTCTGGTCAATATTCCGGGCGAGGCGACATCGGTCGTCACGGCGATCGACGGACATGCGATGGCCCAGAAGGGCAAGGCCGGCAAGGCGCTGGGAATAGCCGCCATCGGCTCCTTCGTGGCTGGCACCATGGGCATCGTGGCGCTGAGTTTTTCTGCGCCGACCATCGCCCGGGCCGCTTTGGCCTTCGGTCCGCCGGAATACTTCGCGGTGGCCGTCCTGGGTCTCGTCATCCTCGCCAGCACCTTCTCGAAATCGCCGATGCGGTCTCTGCTGATGATCATCGTGGGCATGATGATCGGCACGATCGGGCTCGATCCCGTGCTCGGCGCCAGCCGGTTCACCATGGAATTCCGCGTGCTGGACAAGGGCATCGACTTTGTCGTGATGCTGATGGGCGTGTTCGGCTTGGCCGAAATCTTCGCCGAGATCGGTCGCGCAAATGAAAGGCGCGAGAGCAGCAGCTTTGCCTTTCGCGACCTTTATCCCAATCGAAAGGAACTGGCTCAGTCCGCCGGACCGATCGTGCGCGGTGGGGTCATCGGGTTCCTGATGGGGCTGATCCCGGGACCTTCCGCCATTATCGCGACTTTCGCTTCCTATGCGGTGGAGAAACGGGTCAGTCGCACCCCTGACGAATTCGGCAAGGGTGCGCTCGCCGGCGTGGCGGGGCCGGAGTCGGCAAACAACAGCGCCATGTATGCGCAGATGGTGCCGCTTATTTCGCTCGGCATTCCGTTTTCGGCATCGATGGCGCTGCTGTTGAGCGGTTTCGTGATCCACGGGCTGACGCCTGGGCCGCTGCTGATGGTTACCAACCCCGACATCTTCTGGGGCCTGATCGCCAGCCTCTACATCGGCAATGTCATGCTGCTGATCATAAACCTGCCGCTGGTGGGAGTGTTTGCTTCGGTCCTGCGGGTGCGGTTTTCGATCCTGCTGCCTCTCGTGACCATTGTCATGTTTGCCGGCGCCTATTCGATCAACAACAGCCTCTTCGATCTGGCCGTCCTGCTCGTCTTCGGGATCGTGGGCTTCTTTTTCCGGCAGGCCGGGCTCGACCTTACCGCGCTTGTCCTCGGAGCCTTCCTCGGACCGATGATCGAGTCCAGCCTGACGCAGGCCCTTTCAATGAGCAATGGCAGCTTTGCCATCTTTTTTACCCGCCCCATCAGCGGGACCATTCTCCTGGTGGCGATCGGCCTTCTGGTCATCGCACTGGGACTTGCCGCACGCCGTTGGCGGACAAACGAAAAACCAGGAATATGAGGGAGAGAGTGACATGAAACATCTGATGACCTTCACGGCCATGGCGGCACTGATGACGGCTTCGGCGGTGGCGCAGGACTATCCTTCGCGCACCATCACGCTGATCGTGCCTTTCGCGGCCGGCGGCAGCTCGGATCTGATCGCACGGGCGGTCGCCGAGAAGGCCGAGCAATATCTCGGCCAGAGCATGGTGGTGGTCAATCGTCCCGGCGGGTCCACCAATGTGGGGCTGTCCGAACTCGTGGAGGCCGATCCCGACGGCTACACGTTGGGCACGGTGAGCCCGGCGATGACGCAACAGTTTGCCACCGGTGCAAGCAGCTACAATTACGTCCAGGAATTGACGGCCGTGGGGCAGATCTCGAATGTGCCCTATGTGCTGGCGGTCGATGCCAATACGCCATTCAACACCCTCGATGAGATGGTGGCCTTTGCGCGGGATAATCCGCATGCGCTGAAATATGGAACGGCCGGCGCCGTATCGGCGACCTATTCGAGCTTTGCCCGGTTTGGCGTTGAGAACGATATCCTGATCGATCCGGTGCATTTCGACGGCGGCGCTCGGGCCATGGCGGCGATGCTGGGCGGACACGTGCAGGCTTCCTGGCAGGCGCCTTCCGATTTCCGCGCCAATGTCGAAGCCGGTTCCATCCGGCCGCTCGCAGTGGCCGGAGAAAGCCGGATGGAAGGTCTTTATGCCGATGTGCCCACCTTCAATGAACTCGGCTATGAGGTGATCGACCAGCTCTGGACGGGCCTTGCCGCCCCGGCGGGCCTGCCGCCGGACGTCGTGTCGCGCCTCGAAGGCGCGCTCGAGCAGATCGTCAACGATCCGGAAACACAGCAGAAAATCTCGGAACTGGGGCTGCGCGCCGAGTTCCTCGGCGGCGACGAATTTGCACAGAAGTGGATGGCGCAGGAAGCGCGCTTCCTCGAAACCCTTGAACTGCTGGAAGCCGCGGAACAGGCCTCCAACTAAGCAACCGCTCCCATCTACGGGCCTCTTCAGGGCCGGCCACAGGACACGTGGCCGGTCAACGCCAGGACCTTGCCATGAAACAGCTGCCGATATCGGACCTTCTCAGGCTGGCTCAGATGACGACGCCGACCGTCTATAACGGCTGGTCGCAGATCACCCGAGCCGACATTGCTCGTGAAGGCTTCAACCGTGAACCGACACAGGATTGGACCCCACAGCTCGGTCCGATGGTGGGCTATGCGGTGACGGTCGTCATCGAGCCCAGCAACGCGCGGCACAGGAGCGATAATCCCGACGCTCTGCGGGCCTATCGCGACTACGTGGCGAGTTTCCCGGGCCCTAAAATCGTCGTCGTGCAGGATCTCGACGGCGAGAAAACCGTGGGCTCGATGTGGGGCGAGGTGAACGCCACGCTGCACAGGGCCATCGGCTGCGTTGGCACGATCGTCGATGGCGCCGTGCGCGATATCGATGAGATGGGGCGCGCCGGTTTCAAGGCGGTTTCGCGACGCCTCTGCGTCGGCAATGCGCATGTCCATCCAGTGCGCTGGAACTGCGATGTCGAGGTGTTCGGCACCACAATCCGGCCCGGCCAGTTGGTGCATGCAGACAAGCACGGCTTTCTGGCCGTGCCTGCGGAGGACGAGGAGCGCTTGCTCGAAGCTGCGCAATTCATGGACCGCAGCGAATTCGAGACGGTGATCGCGGCCGCCTGGAACCGCCCCGGCATTGCGCCTGGGCAGATCGTGGCGGATGCGGCGGCGGCGGCGAAGGAGTTTCGGCGCCGCAGTCAGGCGACCTTCAGCCGGGAAGGGGAGTGGTGATGGCCGGCGGCACCGAAATCGTCGCACATCGGTCGGGGATCGAAAAGGCGGTTGCCGGCCTGATCCTGGTGGCCTGCGCCTTCTACTGCTTTCATGCGCTGGGTCTCAATTTCGGTTCGCTTTCCAACCCCCGCTCCGGCTTCATGCCCAGCGTGATCGGGGTCTCCGCGACGGTGCTTGCAGCCGTCAACCTCGTGCTCACACTGCGAAAGCACCGAATGGCGGAAGCCGATGAGGTCGCCCTCGACCGCTACACGGCCCTCAACTTGCTGATGGCACTGGCCGGAACCATCGCTTTCCTCGTGCTGCTCGATCTCGCCGGCTATGTCGTTGCCAGCGCCCTTTATCTGCTTTTCCTCACCAAGCTCACCCGTAGCCCGGGATGGCTCGTGCCCATGGCCGTCTCGATCGGGGCGACCGGCTTTTTCTACTTCTGCTTCGTCATGCTGCTCGGCGTGACCCTGCCATGATCCCGGGAGCCTAGAAATGGAAAACTTCGCCCTCCTGATGCAGGGATTCCAGGCGAGCCTCGCTCTGCACAATATCCTGGCAGCATTGGCTGGCGTGACCCTCGGCACGCTGGCGGGCGTGCTGCCCGGCATCGGCATTTCGGGCACTATCGCCCTGTTGCTGCCGATTAGCTTCGGCATGGAGCCGCTGACGGCGCTTATCATGTTCTCCGGCATCTATTACGGGGCCATGTATGGCGGGTCGATCACCTCGATTCTCGTCAATGTGCCCGGAGAAGGCGCATCCGTCGTCACCATGATCGAGGGTTACCAGATGGCGCGGCGCGGTCGCGCCGGCGCTGCCCTGGCCATCGCGGCCATCGGCTCCTTTGTCGCCGGCACGCTGGGCGTGGTGGGCATCACGTTCATCGCGCCGCCGCTCGCGCAGGTCGCCATAGCCTTTGGACCGCCTGAATATTTTGCCATTGCCGCACTGGGCCTGCTGGTGCTCACCAATCTTTCGGGCGGCTCGGCCCTGCGTGCCGTGCTGATGATGCTGATCGGCCTGATGCTGGGCACTGTCGGCATGGATTATATGACCGGGCTCGTCCGGTTCGGCTTCGGCGTGGACGGTCTGGGCGACGGCCTCGACTTCATTGTCATCGTCATGGGCGTATTCGGCCTGGGCGAGGTGCTGGCCCGCATTTGCGAACGTCAGAACGACGTCCGCGTCACGAAGATCAAGTTCAAGGACCTTTATCCCAACAGGGAAGAGACCCGCCGCTCCATCCTGCCCATTTTCCGCGGCGGTCTGATCGGCGCAATCATGGGGCTCATTCCCGGACCGTCCGGCACGATTTCCACCTTTGCCTCTTATGCGCTGGAAAAGAAGCTCTCCACGCGAAGGGAAGAATGGGGCAAGGGCGCGATCGAGGGCGTTGCGGGTCCCGAAGCGGCCAATAATGCCGCCAGCTCCTTTACGATGATCCCGCTTCTGTCGCTGGGTCTGCCGTTCTCGGCTTCCGCGGCCCTGCTGCTTAGCGGCTTCATGATCCATGGCATCCAGCCAGGTCCGATGCTGGTCTCGACAGAGCCGGTGCTGTTCTGGGGGCTGATTGCCAGCATGTATATCGGCAACCTGATCTGCCTCATCCTGAACCTGCCCCTGGTCGGACTGTTTGCCTCGGTGCTTCGGGCTCCCATGCGCTACCTGATGCCAGTGGTCGCCCTTGTGACCTTCACCGGCGCCTATGTGCTTAATTACAGCCTGTTCGATCTCGGCGTGCTCACCTTCTTCGGCTTCCTGGGGTTCTTCCTGCAGATGTCCGGCTACTCGCTGGCGCCACTCGCGCTGGGTGCTTTTCTCGGGCCGCAGCTGGAGCAGGGCCTGATCCAGACCATGGTGCTGACCGACGGCAATATCTGGACGCTGATGACCCGCCCGCTGGCCGGCACGGCATTGTGGCTGGGCGTCGCCATGATCGGCTGGATGATCTTCCGCTTCATTCGACAACTTCTCAGACGCAGCTCTTCGCAGCCCGTGGCCGAAGACGTCTGACAGCACAGTTCAACACAGGAGGAGAGAACCAAGTGAAATTCAGTAACCTTTTGAAAGCCGGCCTGATGGCCACCTTGACGGCGGGGGTATTGGCGATGCCGGTGTCCGCCCAAGAGTATCCGAGCAAGCCCATCACCATTATCGTCGGCAAGTCGCCGGGCGGCAGTACCGATCTGCTGGCACGCGCCATGGCGCAGGGCGGCGAGCCGCACATGGGCACCAGCATCGTCGTTGTGAACCGGCCGGGCGCGTCGGGGAACCTTGCCTTCAACGAAACGGCCGATGCGCCCAAGGATGGCTATACCGTGGGGGCCGCAAGCAACAGCCTGACGCTGGCGCCGCTGCTGGGCGAAACCAAGTACAATTATGCGACCGACCTTGAGGCCATCGCGCTGGTGGGCAGCTCGCCCTATGTCCTGGCCGTTCACAACGACGCCGAATGGTCGACCCTGGCCGATTTTGTCGATCATGCGACTGCCAATCCGGGCGCCATTAAGTATGGTCATACCGGCGTAGGCACCGGCGCGCACATTGCCACCGAGCAGTTGGCCAGCATAGCCGCCATCGACATCCAGGCGGTGCCGTTCGATGGTGGCGCCCCGATGATCGTGGCCCTTCTGGGTCAGCATATCGGTGCCATCATGACCAACCCCCTCGATATCCAGGAGCATGTCCGCGCCGGCACCATCCGTGTGTTGGCCACGGCCAGCGAAGCACCGGTTTCGGACCCGCTTTACGGAGGCGTCCCTACCTTCACCGAGGCGGGATACGATCTGGTTTCGCTCGTTTGGCAGGGTTATGCGGCACCCAAGGGCATCCCCGAAGATGTGCTGCAGACGCTGCGCGATGGCTTTGAAAAGATCGCCAACGATCCTGCCACCGTCGCCGTGATCGAACAGATGGGCTTTGAACCTCACTACATGGGCGGCGAAGAATTCGCCCAGTTCTGGATCGACGAACAGGCTGCGCTCCAGGTCACTCTCGAACAGACCGGCATTCTGCAGTCCATCCAGGAACAGAAGCGCTGACCCTGCGGAGCGCCCCGCCGGGGCGCTCCTTCCATCGGCTCTGAACGGCCAAATTCCAGACAGACAAGGAAATTTGCAAATGACCGACTTCGCTGTTCGGGCAATCGAAATCCATAGTGCCTATGCGTGGGACTTTGCCCACACCAAGAAGACACTGGATTTCATGAAGGCGAACGACCTCAACACGCTGATTCTTCACAAGAACGACTTTCTCGAACTCGTAACCTTTCCTGCCAAGTATTTCGGCGGTACGCGCGAGCCCTACGGCCACTTCTTTGAAAAGTACCAGGATATATATCGGGCGCTCAAGAAATTCACGCCCACGCGCAAGAACGCTCCATTGCAGAAGCGCTCCTACTTCACGCGGCTGCTGGAGGAAGCGCGGCGCGCCGGCATCGAGGTCTTTATCGAGAACAAGGAGCTCTATTTCCCTGATATCCTGCTCGAGTTTTTTCCGCAGTTGGTCAAGGACGGCAAGACCTGTCCTAGCGATCCGTTCTGGCTGGAATTTGTACAGACCAAGTATACCGAGTTCTTTGATGACTTTCCCGGTGTTGCGGGCATCATCACTTCCCCCGCCAGCGGGGAGAGCCGGGCGACGATCTCCTACACCAGGTGCACATGCGAGCGCTGCAAGCAGACCGTTCCCGAAGTCTGGTACGGCGACCTGTTGAAGGCCATTCACGCGCCCATCGCCGCCGCCGGCAAGAAGCTGATCATCCGCGATTTCGTCTTCGACTCCAAACGGCACCACGAAATCTCGAGCGCTGTGGAGCAGTTGCCCGATGATGTCGGCGCGGCGCTCAAGAACACTCCGCACGATTATTTCCCCACCTTTCCCGACAATGCCCGTATCGGCAAGGTCGGCAACCGCGAGCAATGGATCGAATTCGACGTATGGGGCCAGTTCACCGGCTGGGGCATCAGTCCGGCAATCCTTATCGACGATCTCAAGCATCGCCTTGCCTATGCCCGTGAACGAGGCGCGACCGGCGCCATGTTCCGCATCGATTGGGAACATCTGGACGGTCATAGCGCCTTCGACACGCTCAATATCGTCAATATCTACGCGGCCGCGGCGCTCTCGAAGGACATGAGCACTCCGGCGGCCGACATTTACCGCCGCTGGCTCGAAGCCGAGCACCATTTTGCCCCTGCCGCCGAAGCCGGTCTGCGGGAGGATGCGACTCGCTGGGTGGGAGACATTCTCGACGAAACCTGGAGCGTCGTGAAGCGCACCGCCTATATCAACGATTTTGTATTTTCCGACTCCAGCCACTGGCCGCTCAGCATGGAAATAGCCCATTGGCTGGCTGAGGAAACGTTCAGCCTGGAGGACTGGGACGCGAGCAAGGTCGACCCCCTGGGCACAAGCCAGGCCAATGTCCAGCTGCTGATGGACGAAAAAGACGAAGCGCTTCGTCTGGTGCGGTCCCTGCGCGCCGAAATCGAAAAGGGTCACGCCGGGCTGTCCGGCGAAACCGTATCGATGTTGCAGGACTGGTTTCTTGTGTTCGAAAAGTACGTCGAAGCGTTCCGCATCGTCACCTACAACATCATCCTCTCCAAGTATCTGACAGTGGAGTCGAAGGATGCTGGTTCCGCTTTCTACGTTCGCACCGAACAGATGATGGCGGAAATGGACGACGAGCTATGGCGTTTTGCCGATCATCTGGAGGAATTTGCGGCCGCGACGAGTTATCATTACAGGGTATACACGCTCCTCGACGCATCCCGGCTGCGTGTTCTTGGTGATGATCTTCGACTCTATCGGAACGCAATGCAGAATAGCACGGACAAGCGTTTCGCCCGCCAACCCGACTCGCCAATGCAAACGTAGAGGCTGGATCGCGGCCCTCATGCCGAAGACTAGAAGCGACCCTGCTTTGCCAACTGCTTAATGAGCAGAGGGGGACGGCTGCCCTATTGGCCGTTCGCCTTTGGGGCCAGTCGAGTGTTTCCATCAGGCGCGATACGCACCGGGCTCAAACGCCGTTGCTCCCAATGCCGTTGCACATGGCTTGGAGCACGTAGGCCACATAGATCCTGCTTCAAAAGTTACAGCATAGGCATCTTGTGCCGCGATCTCCTGATGCGCGTCACGGGACTTTAGACTTAAGCCCGCCTGATAAAATCCTATGTCTGCTTCTTTAATCGGGCATTGAGGTCAAGCTCCA